>JACDOD010000001.1 GCA_017656265.1 Bacillaceae bacterium
CCGTACGCACGGTGGTGTGAGAGGACGGGGGTTAGCCACCCCCTCCTACTCGATTTTTGCTTCTTTTCCCGTCAATCACCTTGAGATGGGGAGGATTGGGCCGTGGACGGTTTAACGGACTGGGTTTATGTTTGTTTTTCGGTGCGGTGGCTTTTTTCCTTATGCTAGCTCCGTATTTTTTTCGGGATTGCTTCACCGCTTTTTTATACTTTGATGACAGTGAACTGGTTCTGGGTCTGATGAATAAGAAATAAAGCACAGCAAACACTAATCCAATAAATAACGCAGTCATCAACAAACTTTTCAACAGATCAGTGGTCTTAAAGATTAATTGATGCACGAATCCAAAAGAAGCCAGGCCGATGAGCAATAAAATGAACAGGGGGAATTTTCGAAACATAAGGAACCTCCTTTCAAAACCCAATCAAAAAGACCTTATTACAATAGTATTAGTGGGTTTGCAGGTAAATTTGACTTTTGATTAGTATCAGGTTGAATAAATCTGCTGCTCCATTTTCAACATTCCATCATGTTCAGGGTATGATCCTGTTTTAAATGAAATTTTTGTTATATTAGATTCTTCCCGAATCGGTAGAAAAATATTCAAATTCATAAAGGACATGAGTCCCGGATCAAAAATTAGTGCTATTTCTTTTATTTTACTAGAATTTTCACATAACGTACATAAAATTCAACTCAGCAAGGATTAGTTATGAAAAATTGGATACGTTATAAAACAGGAGGTGTTTTGATATGAGTGACAAACAAAATCCAAACTATGAACAAAATCAGGATGAGCATCCGATGTCCGTCTTGCAAAAGGCATTGCTTACAGGTTTTGTCGGAGGAATTTTCTGGGGAGGACTCGGGTCTCTTGCCTATTTTTTTAATTTCACCACCATTTCGCATTCCAGTTTTATATTGCGTTCATTTATTATTGCTCCCTGGACCAGTGGGCTTTTGGGGGAATTAATCAGCCTGGTTCTTTTAGGTCTTTTTTCGATGGGTGCATCTTTTATATATTATATTTTATTACGACGTATGAATGGTATGATGCCAGGAATTGTTTTTGGGATTGGATTATGGTTTTTGATGATGTTTTTTTTAAATCCGATCTTTCCTGCTGTTCCCCTGATCGGCGAAATGAATTCAACGACCATTGTTACAACCGTTTGCCAATACATTCTATTTGGTGCATTTATCGGTTATTCAATTTCTTATGAATATCATAAAGAAGATGATCCCCAGATTGAGAGAGGAAATGCCCCACAAAACGGAGAAAGAATATGATAAACTAATAATTGTTACTTTAATCACGGCTGAGGGAGAGGTTTATGAAGCGTTTACTTCTTTTAAATGGTCCAAATTTAAATTTATTAGGGAAGAGAGAACCGGATGTCTATGGACATACCACACTATCTTCCATCGTAGAAGAGCTGAAAATTTATGTGAAGAAAAGGCAATGGGAACTGGATGCATTTCAGTCCAACCATGAAGGGGAGCTAATTGATCGCATTCACCAGAGTGATGGAAAATATAAAGGGATTATCTTTAATCCCGGGGGATACACCCACACAAGTGTGGCATTAAGAGATGCCATAAGTTCAGTGGATGTTCCTGTTATTGAAGTGCATTTGTCCAATGTGTATCAGCGGGAATCATTCCGCCATAAGTCCTTGCTTGCTCCAGTTTGTCGGGGCCAAATTTCCGGCCTTGGGGCTAAAGGATATTTTTTGGCGGCTCAGGCTTTAATGGAAGAAGAGTAAAGAAAGGGTGCTTTAAATGGAGAAACTGGGAAAATTACGCAGTTTACTAAAGGAGCAAAACTTAGATGGTCTGATGATTACAAGTGCCAAAAACCGTCGTTATATGACCGGTTTTACGGGTACAGCTGGAATTGTCCTTATCACTGCTGAGGATGCGCTTTTCATTACAGACTTCAGATACACTGAACAGGCGAATGACCAGGCAAAAGGATATCAGGTTATTGAACACCAGGGACCGATTGAAAAGGAAGTGGTTAACCAGATTCGGCATCTTGGACTAAAACGCATTGGTTTTGAAAAAGAGCATTTGACTTTTGATACATATGAAACATATCATCAGCTGTTAACAGCAGAAGAATTGGTTCCTGTCTCCGGTCTGGTGGAAAATTTGCGCTTGATTAAGTCAAAAGATGAGATTAAGATATTAAAGGAAGCTTGTGAAATTGCCGATGCAGCATTTGAACACATTCTTTCCTATATAAAACCAGGTGTAAAAGAAATAGATATTGCCAATGAACTTGAGTTTTATATGAGGAAAAAAGGTGCTTCATCCTCTTCCTTTGATATTATTGTTGCGTCTGGTTATCGTTCTGCACTGCCTCACGGTGTTGCATCAGAGAAGTCCATTGAGAATGGAGAACTGGTAACACTGGACTTTGGTGCTTATTATAAGGGGTATTGTTCTGATATTACCCGTACGGTCGCTGTCGGTGAGATCAGTGACGAGCTCAGGAAAATTTATGACATTGTGTTACAGGCACAGCTTCGGGGTATGGAAGGGCTAAAGGCTGGCATAACATCAAAACAGGCAGATGATTTGACTCGGGATTATATTAAAGAACAGGGTTATGGAAATTACTTCGGTCATTCAACCGGACACGGAATTGGGCTGGATGTGCATGAAGGACCGAGCCTGTCATTCCGTTCAGAACAAGTGCTCAAACCGGGAATGGTAGTGACTGTTGAACCGGGTATTTATGTGCCAGATGTGGGTGGATGCCGGATCGAGGATGATGCTGTGATTACGGAGGATGGCAATGAACGGCTGACTAAATCCACCAAAGAATTAATTACTTTGTAATGTATTGAAGGAGGAACTGAAAATGATTTCTGTGAATGATTTCCGTACAGGTTTAACGATTGAACTGGATGGGGACATTTATCAAGTAATGGAGTTTCAGCATGTTAAACCAGGAAAAGGGGCTGCATTTGTCCGTTCTAAGTTACGCAACCTGCGTTCCGGCGTAATTCAGGAAAAAACATTCCGAGCAGGTGAAAAAGTAAGCCGTGCCCACCTGGAGAAAAAGCATATGCAATATCTGTACGCTTCCGGTGACAGCCATATTTTTATGGATAATGAAACCTTTGAACAGTTAGAACTGCCGGCTGCTCAAATCCAGCATGAACTGAAATTCTTAAAGGAAAATATGGAAGTTGGTGTGCTGGTTTACCAGGGTGAAACCATTGGGGTAGAACTCCCTAATACGGTTGAACTTCAAGTGACTGAAACTGAACCAGGCATCAAAGGGGATACAGCCAGCGGCGGATCTAAACCGGCTACTCTGGAAACAGGTCTGGTTGTACAGGTTCCTTTCTTTGTCAACGAAAGAGATACGCTGGTAATCAGCACCAGTGACGGAAAATATGTTTCAAGAGCGTAAATAGATTATAGAGTCCTTGCTTAGCTTTCATGTTAAGCAGGGACTTTTTTGTTGTTTAGGACATTATAAAATTCAGTGGATGTGGATAACTTTGTGTTTGTCCAGCTCCAGCGCCCATCGGCCCCCTGCGGCTCAGGCAGCCTCCTCGGTGGTCCTCCAGCCGTTTTCGGGGCTAAGCGGGCGCTTCCGCTTTTCTTGTTTTCGTACCTGCTTTAACCGCGTAAATGAAATCTGCCTTCACCTGATTCCTTTTCATCCTTCATAGTGTTTTTTCTTTCATCCTCCGGTCATAATTTGTCCATCTCTCTCATAGATTGAAAGTAACAAAGCATATGATAGAGGAGATAGAAAATTGGAAGACCTATTATCCATTTTCCCGCCTCATCTTAAAGAACAAATGATCAGGCATGTAAAAAAGTGGGATTCCATAGAAGAAATCCGTATCCGGGTGAATCGGCCTGTCGAAATTGCTTTTTCTGACTGCAATCAATTGCTGCATCATGTTATTCCGGATGAAAAAGATAGCCTATTTATTATGAATCAGCTCAGTCAGCATTCCATCTATAGAATGGAAGAAGAACTTCGGCAGGGGTATATCACCCTAAAAGGCGGTCATCGTGTCGGATTAGCGGGAAAAGTCAATTTAGAGGGAGGACGGGTTAAGAACATCCGCTATTTCTCTTCCTTTAATATACGTATTGCCCGTCCTGTCCCGGATGCAGCTGTTCCTTATCTTGACACCATTTATCAGAACCAAAGGGTCTGCAATACACTTCTGATTGGGCCGCCAAAATGCGGTAAGACGACATTTTTACGGGATTTAACCCGGATCATCAGCAATGGAACCCAAAGCTATCCATCTAAAAAAGTGGGTGTCATTGATGAAAGATCAGAAATTGCAGCATGCAAAAATGGAATTCCTCAACAGGATGTGGGGCTAAGAACTGATGTGATGGATGCTTGCCCTAAAGCAGAAGGAATGATGATGATGATCCGCTCGATGTCGCCGGAAGTTCTCGTAGTTGATGAGATCGGAAGCAGTCAGGATGTACAAGCAGTCATGGAAGCCCTGCATGCCGGAGTCAGTGTGATTGCAACGGTCCATGGAGATCATTTTCATTCCATTAAAAATCGACCATCATTGCAGCCATTATTTCATCATCAGGCCATGCAAAGGTTTATCGTTTTTTCAAACATTCCCAAACCCGGAACGGTCATCGAAGTCTTGAATGAGATGGGACAACCTCTTAACCATAATGTGAGGAGAAATGAACATGAAACTACTCGGGGCCATTCTATTGCTGTGCGCTACAACGTGGGTCGGCTTTGATGTTTCTTCGAGGCTGTCCAATCGCCCAAAACAAATTAGACAACTAAAAAATGCCCTTCAAGTCATGGAAGCGGAAATTGTTTATGGACAAAGTCCCCTGTTTGAAGTGTGTTATCGCCTGTCAAGGCAGCTTCCAGATCCGCTGAGATTATTCTTTGAGCGATTATATCACAGACTGGCTAAATGTCATGGGGACTTTTATGAAATCTGGAAGGAAGAGCTTGAGAGGTTCTGGCCGGTATCTTCGATGAAACAAAACGAAAAAGAAATCATGGATCAATTTGGGAAAACCCTTGGCCAGCATGACTTTAAGCAGCAGCAGAAACAGATTTATCTTGCAATATCTCATCTGGACCGGGAGTTAAAAAATGCAGAAGATGAAATGTACCGCTTCAGCAAAATGGCAAAGAGCCTGGGGGTTTTAGTCGGGCTGTTCTTTGTTCTTTTGTTCATATAGGTTATGAAAGGGGATCAGAACATGATCGTTGATGCCTCTCTGCTATTTCAAATTGCTGGGATAGGGATAGTAGTAGCGATGATTCATACTGTTTTAAAACAGATGGGGAAAGAAGATCTGGCACATTGGGCTACCCTCATCGGATTTATTATTGTTCTGTTTATCGTCATCGAAAATCTGGCAGAACTGTTCCAGCAGATCAAATCGGTATTTTTATTCCAGTGACGGGAGGAGGGGGATCAGTTGGACTTTTTTCAGCTCGTTTCCTTTGCTTTAATCGCAAGCATTTTAGTCATCATTGTCAAAGAACAACAGTCATCCATCGCTTTCTTCCTCGTCCTGTTAACCGGAATCATTATTTTTCTCGTTCTCATTCAGTATATTTCCGAGATTTTTCGGATGATTACCTATGTAACAACCAAAGCCAACCTGAATTTTATGTATGTGGAAACGATTTTAAAAATTATTGGCATTGCCTATATAGCTGAATTTGGAGCACAGATGACAAGGGATGCAGGGCTGGGTTCATTAGCAGCGAAAATCGAACTGGCAGGAAAAGTATTTATTCTTCTTCTGGCTATTCCGATTATCACTTCAGTCATTGAAACCGTTTTGAACTTTATACCAGTGTAATTTAAAAGAAGGGAGCCAATCCTGTGAATCAACGAAATAAAATCACATTCTGTCTTGCTCTCTTGATTAGCTTCCTTGCTGCTCCAGCTCTCAGTTATGCAAATGATGTGACACCGGTTCAATGGGCGGAAGACCAGCTAAACACAAATACATTCTCAGAAATTCATCAATACTGGAATCAGCTGTCAAGGGAATATGGGGAATATTTGCCGGATATATCGGATAAGAACCTGTCAGATCTGGTAAAGGATACATCTCCTTTATCCATTCAGGAATGGTTAAAAGGTATTTTAAAATATCTTTTTTATGAACTGGTTGTCAATGGAAAGCTGTTAGGGTCGCTGATCTTTTTGACTCTGTTCAGCGTTATCCTGCAAACGGTTCAGAATGCATTTGAATCTCATACCGTAAATAAAGTCGCCTATGCTGTTGTTTATTTAATATTAATTACTCTGGCTCTAAATAGTTTCAGGCTGGCTGTTTCTTATACAAATGAAGCAATTGGGACGATGTCTCATTTTATGATTTCCCTGATCCCGCTGATATTGAGTTTAATGGCTGCCCTTGGGAATGTTATATCTGTGGCATTTTTTCATCCGGTCATCATTTTTTTGATACATGTCAGCGGTGTATTAATCGAAAAAATAGTGCTGCCGCTGTTTTTTCTATCAGCTTTGCTGCATATTGTCAGCAGCCTATCCGAACAATTAAAGGCTACACAGCTTGCCAATCTATTAAAAAATGCTGGACTGGCACTTCTTGGATTTTTTCTCACCGTCTTTTTAGGAGCTGTATCCCTTCAGGGGGCCCAGAGTGCTGTACAGGACGGGATCGCAATTAAAACTGCAAAATTTGTGACAGGAAATTTTATTCCTGTTGTAGGACGAATGTTTACGGATGCAGCAGATACGGTTCTATCAGCTTCCCTGCTGCTGAAAAATACAGTTGGAATGGTTGGTGTTGTCATTGTACTGGGAATAGCTTTATTTCCAGCCATTAAGGTCTTTGTGCTTGCCATTATCTATAAATTGGCTGCAGCCATTATGCAGCCAATTGGGGACGGGCCGGTGATCAAGACCCTTGATCTGATGAGCAAACATATTTTATATATATTTGCATCATTATTGGTAGTAACCATCATGTTTTTTCTCGCCATTGTGATTCTGGTAGCTGCAAGCAATTTGACATTGATGATTCGCTAGGGGGAAACAAAAGTTGGCATGGCTCAATGAATGGGTTGCACAAATCATTTTATTTTTGCTGGTTGCCATCATC
Organism: Bacillaceae bacterium; assembly: GCA_017656265.1. GTDB lineage: Bacteria > Bacillota > Bacilli > Bacillales > Alkalibacillaceae > Melghiribacillus. The sequence continues at coordinate 7,123 of JACDOD010000001.1, forward strand.
ATGGATTTAATTCTTCCGCAGACATCGATGAAAAAATATATTAAATTTGTGACGGGTCTGATTTTAATGATGATTTTTCTGCAGCCAGTCTTTCAACTTTTTCAGGTAAATATGACTTCGATCATGGAAGACGAATGGAAAATCTATGAAGATCAGAAAACAGCTGGGGTAAAAAATCAAATTGAAATCAAGAAAAAAGAAATACAAGCCTCCCAGCGTGCATATATATTAAACCAGATAGCTGTCCAACTCAAAAATCAAGCAGAAGGGGAGTTGATAAATCAGTTTGGAGTCATGATATCAGATATTCAATTTGAATTCTCTAATGAAACCATTCAAAGTCTGGATCAATTACAAATGATCCATGTCACCTTAAAACCTTATGAAGAACAGGGTGTGACAGCTGTTGAAGAAATCTCGATTGAACTGGATGAGCCCCCTGAGAGAAGTCAGGTTGATTTGGGTAGGATTGGAGAATTGTTATCCTCCTTCTGGGAAGTAGAACTAGACAAGCTAAACCTTATTTGGGAAGGAGGGGAAAAGCATGGATTTTCATAAGCTGTGGTCGCGTTTTAAGTTCAAAAACGATGAAGGAAAGCCGACAAAATTGGCTTACATGACGTTAATTGGTCTCCTTGGGCTTCTATTTTTGATAGCCGGCAATTTTTTTCAGCAGGATGAAACAGTGCAGGATTCTCCGCTGTTTACTGAGGATCAGCCTCTTGCCCAGCCTGACCAGGAAACATTTTCGCAAAAAGGAGACGGCAATGAACAGATCATTTCTGAGATGGAAGAAGTGTTTGAGAAAGAATTGAAAGAAATTCTTGAAAAGATTGAGGGAGTTTCCCAGGTGGATGTGATGGTAAATCTGGATGCAACCAAATTAAAAATCTATGAAAAAAACACCATAGTTGGGAAACAGACCACCAATGAAACGGACCAAAAAGGCGGCAAAAGACAGATTGAAGACTACTCACAGGAGGAGCAGACCGTAATTATTCGCAATCAAAATCAGGAAATGCCGCTCTTAATCCAGACCAAAAAGCCGGCTGTTCGAGGCGTGCTGATTGTCGCCCGGGGAGCGGAAAATATTCAGATTAAAAAACGAATTGTCGAAGCTGTATCCAGTGTTCTGGATGCACCTACTCACAGAATTTCAGTCATGCCAAAAGATTAAAAGGAGGAGATGTGTTTTGATGCTAAAAAAACAAACGGTGTGGTTATTGACCATGTTGAGTCTTTTAATTGTTTTGAGTGTGTATTACATGACTTCACCGGATCAGGATCAAGTCGCCTTTATTGAGGAGGATAATCAGGAACAAAATAATCCTGCAGAAACAGAGACAAATAAGCAGCTGGATACATCTGATATCATGAACGAAGAAGGAATGGACGAACATACGGTTATTTCAGAAATTTCCACTGATGATCTATTTACTGCCATTCGAATGGAGATTCAGGCAGAACGGGATCAAATCAAAGAGCAGCTGTCTGAAATTGTTGCATCAAAAAATGTGTCACCAGAGGAAAAAAATAAAGCAATGGAAAAAATGAGAGAACTCCAGGAAGTCGCGACCAAAGAATCCATTTTGCAGCAGACGATTATGGCTGAAAAGAATTACTCTGATGTACTAGTCCGTGCTGAAGAGAATGTGGTTCATGTAACGGTGAAAGCTAATGAACTGTCGAAAACAGATGCGAACCACATCATGCAAATGGTTCGGGATGAATTCGGTGAAATTGTGGTAAATGTAAAATATCAGCCTGCTGAATAACCGGTGTGGACGCCCACCCGGTTTTTATTTTTTTCTCACATGCAATTATGCACCTGTTAAAATGGGCTGTCTAATGCAGGAGTATAAGCTTTTCTTTTGCAATCCCCCTTTCTGCCTGTTGATGTTTTCGATCAAGTTACTGTAAAATGTTAAAAGGAGTTATTAATACCAGTTCATAATTGGAATCAAAAATAAAGGAGTGCCAGGACATGTTAAAAGTTCAAGAAATCAGAGAATTAATTAAATTGATTGACAATTCTTCCATTGATGAGTTTTCTTACGAATCCGATGGAACTAAAGTCTCCATGAAAAAACAGGGAGGACAGGCAGTTGTAACAGAGCAGCGAGTTGAAACAGTGCCTGCTGCAGCTGCCCCGGTTCAAGAACCAAAAGCAGCTGCCCCTGCTGTTCAAAAGCAGGAACCTGAAGTGAACGAAGAGAAACCACAGGAAAAAGCCGCTGAAGAGGGAGAAGCGAAAGATTTCGATCATGAAATTACTTCTCCGATGGTTGGAACGTTCTATCGTGCACCATCTCCAGACAGCGATCCATATGTAGAAGTTGGGGATGAAGTAAAAACAGATACGGTTGTATGTATTGTTGAAGCCATGAAGCTTTTTAATGAAATTGAAGCAGAAGTTCAGGGGGAGATTGTTGAAATCCTTGTTGAAAACGGCGAGCTTGTCGAGTACGGACAACCATTGTTTAGAGTAAAGACAAAATAAGGGGTTGACGTGTGTGATCAAAAAACTTTTAGTAGCGAACAGAGGAGAAATAGCTGTCCGAATCATTCGCGCCTGTAAAGAACTGGGGATTGAAACCATCGCGGTTTATTCAGAAGCTGATAAAGATTCGCTGCATGTTCAGCTAGCAGATGAGGCTTTTTGTATAGGGCCTACCTCAAGTAAAGACAGCTATTTAAACATGACGAATATTATGAGTGTGGCAAAACTCCGCAATGCCGATGCCATTCATCCCGGATATGGTTTTTTAGCGGAAAATGCGGATTTTGCGGAGATTTGTAATGAATGCAATGTAACCTTTGTCGGTCCAAGCGCGTATTCCATTCAAAAAATGGGTACAAAAGACGTAGCGAGGGAGACCATGAGAGAAGCCGGGGTGCCGGTTGTGCCAGGTTCTCAGGGGATCATTGAAAACGAAGAAGAAGGACTGAAGATTGCTGAAGAAATCGGTTATCCAGTTATTATTAAAGCTACTGCCGGCGGTGGCGGTAAAGGAATCAGGGTTGCCAGAAATAAAGATGAGCTCATTAAAGGAATTCGTCTCACCCAGAATGAAGCCGAAACAGCCTTTGGAAATCCGGGTGTGTATTTAGAAAAATTCATAGAAGATTTTCGCCATGTTGAAATTCAAGTGCTGGCTGATCAGCATGGAAATACGGTACATCTTGGTGAACGGGACTGTACGGTACAGCGCCGCTTACAAAAGCTGATTGAAGAAACCCCATCACCAGCCATCACTCCTCAAATCCGTGAGCAAATGGGAGAGGCTGCCGTTAAAGCAGCGCAGGCCGTTGATTATGTCGGTGCAGGTACGGTTGAGTTTATTTTTGATCAGAAAAACCAGAAATTTTATTTCATGGAAATGAATACACGTATTCAGGTTGAACATCCTGTTACGGAGATGGTTACCGGTGTTGACCTGATCAAGGAACAAATCCGCATTGCAAACGGTGAAAAACTGACATTTTCCCAGGAAGACATTCAGTTTGATGGATGGTCCATTGAATGTCGGATTAATGCGGAAGACCCTGCGAAAAACTTCATGCCTTCACCGGGTCGGATTGATATGTATCTGCCTCCTGGAGGGCTGGGAGTGCGCGTGGATTCAGCAGCATATTCCGGCTGGATGATCCCTCCGTATTATGACTCCATGATCGCTAAATTAATTACTTACGGAAAAACCCGTGAAGAAGCCATGGACCGGATGAAACGGGCACTTGATGAGTTTGTGATTGATGGAATCAAAACAACTATTCCATTTCACCAGCGTGTTATGACCCATCCGGTGTTCAGGAGCGGAGAGTTTAATACAAAGTTTTTGGAAAACTATAATATAATGGAAGAGGATTAATGTTAAGGGAGTGAACAGGGTGAGCGAAAATAATACACTGAATGTTAGTGGCGACACATCATTGGGCTCAGTTGAAATTGCCCCTGAAGTCATTGAAGTCATTGCTGGTATTGCAGCCAATGAGGTATCGGGGGTAGCCGGCATGCGGGGAAGTTTTGCTTCCAACGTAACAGAGCGATTAGGCAAAAAAAATCACGGTAAAGGTGTTAAAGTAGAGTTAACCGATGAAGGAATAAAAATAGATGTATTTGCCGTTTTTGATTTTGGAGTATCGATTCCAAAGGTGGCTCATAAAGTACAGGAAAATATCCAGCAGGCACTGAAGAACATGACAGCCCTCGATATTCAGGAAGTGAATGTTCATGTTGTGGGAGTGCAGATGGAGCAAAAAGACGAAGAAAATCAATTAAAAGATGAGTAATTGTGTTAAGATAAGGCCATAAGGACATTCCTTTATGGCCTTTTTATCTTTTGGAGAATGTCCTGTGTTCATATTCATTTTCACTTGACGAACATATTTGCGTAAAAGATGGCTTTTCTCGTTCTAACATGGTATGATTCTAAAGGAAATTTTACGTAAAGGAGTATGACATCGCTATGAAGCGGAGAGAAGCAAGAGAAAAAGCATTTCAGGCGTTATTCCAGATAGATATAAATGATATTTCAGCAGAAGAAGCCCTTCAGCATGTAGCAGGAGATGAAAAGGACGACCATGAATTTTTAAAACAGCTAATCAGTGGTGTCATGGAACACCGAAAAGAAATTGATGAAATGATCTCCAGCCATTTAGAAAATTGGTCACTGAAACGAATTGCCTCTGTAGAACGGACGATCCTGAGGATTGCCACATATGAAATGAATTTTTTAAAGGATGAAGTTCCAGAAAAAGTAGCCATTAACGAAGCGGTTGAAATTGCAAAAAAATATGGAGAGGACAACTCCGGGAAATTTGTAAATGGTGTGCTGAAAAAATATCATGAGCAAAAATAAAGGTGGGGATTGGCATGTCTGCAAAAACGTTATCAGGAAAAGATGCAGCAAGCCGTCTGCAAAATGAAATGAGACAACAGGTCGATCAGCTCAAGGCACAGGGAGTAATCCCTGGTCTCGCGGTCATCATTGTGGGAAATAACCCTGCAAGCAAACTGTACGTACGAAAGAAAAGCGAGGCCTCCCGTAAGCTTGGTATTTATTCCAGGGTCATTGAGTTGGAAGAAGATACATCTCAGAGCAGACTGTTATCTGTAATTGAGTCGCTGAATGAGGATTCATCCATTGATGGCATACTCGTTCAGTTGCCCTTGCCCAAACATATCGATGAAACGGAAATTATCGAGCATATTTCCCCTGAAAAAGATGTAGATGGTTTCCACCCTTTAAATATTGGACGGCTATTTACCGGGGAAGATACGTTTATACCGTGCACGCCTTTAGGTATTTTAAAGCTCCTGCAAGAAGAACATATTCCCATCGAGGGAAAGCATGCCGTCATAGTGGGCCGGAGCAATATTGTCGGGAAGCCAGCCGGTCAGCTTTTATTAAATGAACATGCAACGGTTACCTATTGTCATAGCCGAACGAATCAGTTGTCCTATTTTACGAAGCAGGCCGATATTTTAATTGCGGCAGCAGGACAGGCAAAACTGATCACGGGAGAAATGGTGAAAGAGGGCGCGGTAGTCATTGATGTTGGAAATAGCTTTGATGAGAACGGAAACCTGTCAGGCGATGTGGATTTTTCACAGGTAAAGGATAAAGCTTCATACATAACTCCTGTTCCCAACGGTGTCGGCCCTATGACCATTACTATGCTGCTTCACAATACATTAAAAGCAGCGAAAAAACGAGCAATGATTGAGGGAGAATGACCATATGGAAGATCGCTATTTAACGGTGACCGCACTGACCAAATATATCAAGCGGAAACTGGAAATGGACAGTCATCTGAAACAAGTATGGATTAAAGGGGAAATCTCCAATTTTAAACAGCATTCCAGAGGACATATGTATTTTACCTTAAAGGATGATCACTCTCGGATACAAGCGGTAATGTTTGCAGGCTATAACCGTCAGATAACATTCACCCCAGAAGATGGAATGAACGTGCTTGTCAGGGGAGAAGTAGGGGTTTACGAACCTCACGGACAGTATCAATTGTATGTCCATGAAATGCAGCCGGATGGTGTCGGTGCCTTATACCTGGCCTATGAAGAGTTAAAGGAAAAGCTCAAGAAAGAAGGATTGTTTGCAGCAGAACGTAAAAAGCCTATCCCAGGTTTTCCCGAGCATATCGGGATCATCACTTCGCCAACCGGTGCTGCCATCCGGGATATCTGGACAACCATTAACCGAAGATACCCCATAGTGAAAAAAACGCTGATACCGGTTCTCGTTCAGGGTGAACATGCCGCCAGGTCCATCGTTCGGGCCATTGAACAGGCGAATGAGTTAGGGATTTTTGATTTGCTCATTGTAGGGCGTGGAGGAGGTTCCATTGAAGAATTATGGAGCTTCAATGAGGAAATAGTTGCCCGTGCCATTGCAAAGTCAACCATACCTGTCATTTCAGCAGTAGGTCATGAAACGGACTATACCATCAGTGATTTTGTAGCAGACCTGCGTGCACCGACCCCAACTGGAGCCGCAGAACTCGCTGTACCAGACTGGCAGGAAGTGCTGCACCGTGTGCAGTATTTGAAAAGCAGGCTTCAGCGGGCATTGCACGTTTCTGTCCAGACAAAAAAAGAACAGCTTTCCAGGCTGAAACAGTCTTATGCCTTTCGCTACCCTGAGGTATTAATGCGTCAGAAGGAACAGGAATTAGACCGCCTTTATGAAAAGCTGACAAAAGAATGGAACCAATATTATTCCAGAAAAAAAGAAAAAAAAGATTTATTATGGAAACGTCTAAAGACACAGCATCCTCAGTGGAAGGTAAATGAAACACAGAAAACCATACAGTGGCTGATCAACCGCTATAATCGCGCCATGAAGAACGAGCTTTCCCACAAACAGAAGAGTTTTCAAAATCAGATTGATAAACTTTCACTGCTTAATCCGCTGGATATTATGAAAAGGGGTTACGCCATTCCGTTTGATCAAGAAGGTCAAATAGTCCGTACAGTCAAACAAGTTCAGCCTGGCGATAAAATCGATGTGAAAGTTTCTGATGGCATTCTCGACTGTCAAGTCTGGGGGTTAGAAGAGGAGGATAAACATGAGTGAAGAAAAAAAGATGGATATCTCTTTTGAAGAAGCGATAGAGAAGCTGGAGGAAATCGTAGAAAAGCTAGAAGATGGGGATGTTCCCCTGGAAAAGGCAATTGACTTTTACCAGGAGGGAATGAATCTGGCCAAATTCTGTAATGATAAGCTCGTTAAAGTAGAAAAACAAATGGAACAAATCATGCAGGAAAATGGTGAATTTGCACCGTTTTCACCTCAGGAGGAAGAGCAGGCGTGACCTTATTGGATTATATATCGGAAAAACAATCATGGCTAAATGGCCAACTGCTTACCCAAATTCAAAAACAGCAAATTCCGGACAGGTTAAAAGACTCGATGATTTATTCAATTGAGGCTGGAGGAAAAAGACTTCGCCCCATTTTATTAATGGCTACATATGAAGCTTTTGAACCTTTATCAGAAAAAGTCATACCAGTGGCCTGTGCACTGGAGATGATTCATACGTATTCATTAATTCATGATGACTTGCCGGCGATGGATGATGACGACTGGCGGAGAGGGAAGTTGACGAATCATAAAAAATTTGATGAAGCAACAGCTATCCTGGCCGGTGACGGACTCCTTACCAGTGCATTTTATGTCATCAGCTCTTCCAGCGAATTAAACGCAGAGGAAAAAATATTTTTGCTTAGGGAATTGTCTAAAGCAAGCGGTCCTGAAGGGATGGTAGCCGGCCAGATGATGGATCTTCAGGCAGAGGGAAAAACGATTGATTTAAAAGAACTTGAACAGATTCATCTTTTGAAAACCGGTGAATTAATCCGTTTTTCTGTGAGAGCCGGAGCCTATCTTGGAGGTGCAACACCACCACAATTAGAGCAGCTGGACCATTTTTCAAAATCCCTCGGGCTAATTTTTCAGATTCAGGATGATATTCTTGATGTGACAGGAAACGCTGAAGAATTAGGGAAACCAGTAGGCAGCGACGAAATGAGTGAAAAAAGTACATACCCGAAACTGCTTGGGCTTGATGGGGCTAATGAAAAGAAAGAATATTATATGAGAAAAGCAAGAGAATCGCTAAAGAAAGCCGGAATCCATGATTCAATTCTGTATGAATTTATTGATTTTTCAGGGAATCGCCACTATTAATGCTGGAAATAGTTTTAATTGAGCATACCGGGAACATATGTTATATTAGTATTACCAAAACTATGGCTGGGATGGTGCAGTATTCTAGTCAGCCCTCCGTTCCTGAAGGCGGGCCTAAAAATCCGCCAAAGGGCACATCGATGAAGTTCCTTGTGTCGGCTTGGGGCGCCCAGCCCTGGGTCGGTGCTGGGAGTTAAGGGGGTAGGGCGATCCGCAAAGGCATGTGGGCGTTGACCCTGCCCCCGCGGAGGCCCATCTTTGTGGTGTGCTGTGATCGTGCAGAACATTACGAAATGGGGTATGAACCTGTGTCATAGGGATTGGGCATCTCTATGCACAGCGTAGCCTGCCTTGAGTGGTACTGAGGGGATTATGGGTTGAGTGGGGAAGCAGCTGGCCACTGTTCAACACTTGTGACACCGTATGAAATCAGTGCTGCAAAAGAGGCTAGGGAACGGCTAAAGGCTGTTGAGGAAATCTCCTAGACTGTTCCGACATGGACATTTGAAGGGGATTGTAGTGCGGACTAAGTGGCAGTCCAGTCTAGCCTTCGGTGACGAGGCTAAGGCGGATTTAAAGGGGAACCGCCGATGTGGCAACACACGGTATCCGTCTGGGAAAACCTACTGGACCTAAGCCGCAATATTTACCCTTTAAATGACCATCCCATCTAATGAATATAATCATGGAATGAATAACAGACAATGTATGATACTTTCATATAGAGGGAATAAATATGAAAAACCAATTTAAAAGATCGATACGTTTTAGCCTCGGTATTGCCGTTATCACGTTTGTGTTAGCGGCACTTTTTTCAATTGTTTCAACTTTTATGCTGGACGGTGTATTATGGTATTTAGGGATTGTTGTGGTTCTGGGCATTGTATTTATAGGTGTCATCTTCGATATGCTGGGTATTGCCTCGACCGCAGCCGATGAAGTCCCTTTAAATGCGATGGCTTCCAATAAGGTTTATGGTGCTCGGGAAGCTATCGTCATTGTAAGAAATGCAGATAAATTCGCATCATTCTGTAATGATGTCATTGGCGATATATCCGGTATTGTAAGCGGTACCGCGTCAGCGTTTGTCATTTTGCAGCTGACATTAGGCCTGGGATTTCAGCAGGATTCAACGTTTCATTTTACGGTTTCCGTCATTTTCACGAGCATTATTGCTGCATTAACGGTTGGAGGGAAGGCTTTAGGAAAATATTTTGCCATCCATGCTTCAACCTCCATTATTTTATTTGCAGGCAAAGTAATTGCTTTAGTTCAAGACAAGTTACATATCAAAGTATTGCCCGATTTGAAAAAATCGAGATGAAGGTGAGTGATCCTTGATGGATCTATATTCCATTAAAAATCCATCTTTCTTGAAAAAATACTCCAAAAAACAGCTTGAGGACCTGGCAGAGGAGATCCGTGAATTTTTAATTACCAAATTGTCCAGAACAGGCGGACATCTAGGTCCAAACCTCGGGGTTGTGGAATTGACCATTGCCCTTCATAAAATTTTTGACAGCCCTGAAGATAAATTGATCTGGGATGTGGGTCACCAGTCCTATGTTCATAAAATTTTAACGGGGCGGACAGCCCAATTTGATACATTGCGCCAATATAAAGGTTTGTCCGGTTTCCCGAAACGTTCGGAAAGCGAGCATGATGTCTGGGAAACAGGCCACAGCTCTACATCTCTGTCTGCTGCTATGGGAATGGCTATTGCCCGGGATTTAAAAGGAGAAGATTATGCCATTGTTCCGGTTATTGGAGACGGAGCATTGACGGGCGGTATGGCTCTTGAAGCTTTAAATCATATCGGTGATGAACGGAAAAATATCATCGTGATTCTCAATGATAATGAAATGTCCATTGCACCCAATGTAGGTGCACTTCATAATGTGCTTGGACGGATGCGGAGTGCATCAAAGTATCGCTGGGTAAAAGATGAAATGGAGTGGCTTCTGAAAAAAATTCCGGCAGTGGGTGGAAGGCTTGCCCAGGCAGCTGAGCGTCTGAAGGACAGCATGAAGTACTTTATGGTGCCTGGAATGTTTTTTGAAGAACTTGGATTTACCTATTTTGGGCCCGTTGACGGTCACAATTTTGATGATTTATTTGAAAATCTGCAGTATGCACGGAAAACAAAAGGGCCTGTCCTGGTCCATGTCATTACGAAAAAAGGAAAAGGATATCATCCGGCTGAAACAGATAAAATTGGAACATGGCATGGAGTCGGTCCTTACAAAATTGAGTCAGGGGAATCGTTGAAAAAGAAAGGAAATGGCCCCGCCTGGAGCAAGGTAGTCAGTGATACGCTGAGTACCATTGCACGGGATGATAAGCGTGTGGTAGCCATTACTCCGGCTATGACAGTCGGGTCAAAACTCGAAGATTTCAAAAAAGAATTTCCCGACCGCCTTTTTGATGTAGGGATTGCTGAACAGCATGCGACTACACTTGCTGCTGGCATAGCTACCCAGGGAATGAAGCCGTTTTTATCGATTTACTCCACTTTTCTGCAGAGAGGGTACGATCAGGTCGTTCATGATGTCTGCCGTCAAAATCTGAATGTAGCTTTTGGAATTGACAGGGCAGGCCTGGTGGGGGCAGACGGTGAAACCCATCAAGGAGTTTTTGATATTGCTTTTCTGCGTCATATTCCAAATATGGTTCTGATGATGCCAAAAGACGAAAATGAATGTCAGCATATGGTAAACACTGCCATTCAGTATGATGATGGACCAATTGCCCTCCGTTATCCAAGGGGAAATGGACTGGGTGTCAAAATGGATGATGAACTGAAAAATATTCCGATTGGCACCTGGGAAGTATTAAAGCAAGGTTCTGATGCGGTTATTCTGACATTTGGAACTACGATTCCAATGGCTCTGGAAGCCAGTGCAAAATTGGAGGAGATGGGACTTTCCTTCAGAGTTGTGAATGCACGTTTTATAAAGCCATTGGACCATCTCATGCTGCAGGAAATACTAGAAGAAAACATCCCGATTTTAACGATTGAAGAACATGCTCTTCAAGGCGGATTTGGAAGTGCTGTTCTGGAGTTTATTCAGGAACAAGGTTATGTTCAAACCTATGTCGAGCGTATGGGAATACCCGACCGATACATTGAGCATGGCAGTGTGAATAAATTGCTGGAAGAAGTCGGGCTGACGACAGAAAACATTGTTCAAAAATGCATACAATTGATTCCGAAAAAACAACAAAGGGCTTGAACGGAATATGAAAAAGATTAGACTGGATGTATTAATGGTTGAACGAGGGTTGTCCGAAACAAGAGAAAAAGCTAAACGTACTATTATGGCAGGGCTGGTTTATTCAGAACAGGTACGTCTCGATAAACCCGGCATGAAAGTTCAGGAGGATATCGCCCTGGAAATAAAGGGGAATCCGATCCCTTATGTAAGCCGGGGTGGATTAAAATTAGAGAAAGCTTTAAAAGAATTTGATTTATCTGTTGATGGAAAAATTATGATGGACGTTGGCTCCTCAACTGGAGGATTTACCGATTGTGCCCTTCAAAATGGAGCGAAACTGGTATATGCGATCGATTCAGGATACAATCAGCTTGCCTGGAAGCTGCGCAACGATGAACGTGTAATCGTAATGGAAAAGACAAACTTCCGTTATGTTACACCAGACGCTTTAACAAAAGGAACACCGGAATTTGCATCAGTAGACGTATCCTTTATATCATTAAAATTAATTTTGCCAGTCATGAAAGAATTGCTGCTGCCTGGTAGTGATGTCGTGGCCTTGATTAAGCCTCAGTTTGAAGCGGGCAGGGAACAGGTTGGGAAAAAAGGGATTGTGCGGGATCCTGACATTCATATCGAGGTCATACAAAAAATAATGGCATTTGCTGTTGAGCATGGCTTTCATGTTCATCACTTAACTTATTCTCCCATCACAGGCGGAGACGGAAATATTGAATTTTTGATTCATTTAACTGTAGCTGATGAAGAGGAAGGTATCATTTCACCTGATATAAATCCACAAAAAACCGTGAAGGATGCCCATGAAGCATTAAAGCAGAAAACACGAACATCGTAAGGGACTGCAGCACCATATGTAGTCCCTTTTTATAAGTCAGTTCATATTTTACAGGATTTCCAAATTTGAGAATGAAGTGAGGGAATGAGATGAATAAGGGACAGCGTCATATCAAAATACGGGAAATCATTGCTGAAAATGAAATCGAAACACAGGATGAACTGGTAGAGCGCCTGAAAAGTCTGGGATACAATGTGACCCAGGCCACAGTTTCCAGGGATATTAAAGAGCTTCATCTGGTAAAAGTGCCGACAGCAAGCGGACGGTATAAATATAGCTTGCCCGCCGATCAGCGCTTTAATCCGTATAATAAGCTTAAACGTTTAATGGTAGATGCGTTTGTGAAAATTGATATGGCCGGGCATTTTATCGTGCTAAAGACTTTGCCGGGAAATGCTCATGCTGTGGGGGCACTTATAGATAATATGGAATGGAACGAAATCATGGGTACTATTTGCGGAGATGATACCTGTTTGATTATTTGCCGCACCGAAGAAGATACAGAAGAAATCGAAAGCCGATTTTTAGAAATGTTATAAGTCAGAGGTGGCCAATGTGTTAGCTGAACTGTCCATAAAAGATTTTGCTATTATTGATCAGGTTCAAGTACAGTTTCGAGAGGGTTTAACGGTATTAACCGGGGAAACAGGTGCCGGCAAATCCATTATTATTGATGCTATTCAGCTTCTTGCCGGGGGAAGAGGATCTGTTGAATTTGTCAGGCATGGGGCAAAACGTGCTGATATCCAGGGTCTTTTTTATCTGGATAGTTCTGATCATCGAGCTTATGAAAAAGCTGAACAGTTTGGAATTGAAATTGATGAAGAAGGAATGCTTGTTCTTCACCGGATAATAACGGCACAGGGGAAAAGCATTTGCCGGGTAAATGGGAAACTGGTTACCCTTGCCATATTAAAGGAATTTGGCCAGACATTAATTGATATTCATACCCAGCATGAAACCCAGTCCTTAATGGATTCGGACAGACATGGGGATTTGCTGGATTTATACGATCAGCAACATATTGCTGAGGCAAAACGGGAATACAGACAATTATTCCATGATTATAAAAAGATTCAAAAACGATATGAGGCACTCCAGAATGATGAACAGGAAATTGTTCAGCGGCTTGACCTGCTGCAATTTCAGCTGAAAGAGCTTGAAGAGGCCAACCTGCAGGAGAATGAAGACACCAGGCTGGAAGAGGAGCGAAACATACTGTCCAATTATGAAAAGATATATCAAAATTTAAATGATGCGTATGAAGCGTTATACGGAGAGGATAAAGGGTTAGACTGGCTGTCCCATGCCATGACATCCCTTGAAAATATCAAGGCATATGATGACGAACTGGCTAAAAAAGCAGAACAGATGACAAATCAGTACTACATCATAGAAGAGCTTGCTTTTGATATGCGCAATAAATTAGAAGAAATGGAGTTCGATCCGAATCGTCTGAATGAAGTCGAAGGGCGATTAAATGAATTAAACCGTCTGAAAAGAAAATACGGACAATCGGTTCAGGAAATGCTGGAATACGCAGCAAAAATTGAGGAAGAAATTGACCAATTGCAGAACAAAGACAGTCATCTTCAGCAGCTTGAAATACAAATGAAAGACAACCAAAAAGATGCTTTATTAGAAGCGGAACAGCTGCACAAGCTTAGAAGGCAGGCAGCGGAAAGATTAAAAAACGATATTTCCCGTGAGCTAAAGGATCTGTATTTGGATAAGGCGGAATTTGATGTGGAATTCACGTTTTTAACTGGGAAAGACCAGGATCCTCAATACGCAGGGAGACCAGTGCGTTTGACGGAAAATGGCTTTGAGCAGATCACATTTGTTTTAAGCACAAATCCGGGAGAACCATTAAAAGAACTGCAAAAAATCGCATCCGGAGGGGAATTATCCCGCATTATGCTGGCACTTAAGAAAATATTTGCAAAACATCAGGGTGTTACAAGTGTGATTTTTGACGAAGTTGACACAGGAGTAAGCGGACGGGTTGCACAGGCAATGGCTGAAAAAATATATGATATCTCCAATCGTTCACAGGTGCTTTGTATTACTCACCTTCCGCAGGTCGCTGCTATGGCAGACACCCATATGCTTATTGAAAAACAAGTGTCAGACAATCGGACAAGCACAAAGGTAAAAGAATTAAACCATGAAGAAAAAATCGATGAAATCAGCCGCATGATGACCGGTGCAGAATTGACAGAAACTACTAAGGATCATGCAAGGGAACTGCTTGATCAGGCAGAGAAACATAAAAAGCTCCTTCCTTCTTGATTAAAGGAATAACTAACAAGTAAAACTGCCTTTATGGCAGTTCTTTTATTTTGCAACTTAGAACAAGAAATACAGGAAATCTTATGTTTGATTTCTCAAGTTTACTCTGTTTAAAAGCAATCGATTAAGGTCACATTAATGAATACAAGATGTTATTTGGTATGGGTTAGAAGCGAGGAGAGTGGAATATGTGAACTATAAAAACATGTTTCGTAACATCACCGGAGTCATCCTCCTTGTTTCATTCCTGTTTATTCCTTTTCTTAATCCTATTCAGAAATATCTATCCATCCCGGATGAAATCACCCTTTTTGCCAAACAGGATGGGATTGATTTACCAGCAATAAACTCAAGCCAGCCTGAAGTAACTCATGCTGGCAATATTCAGCCGGTCAGCGCATCAGCTTCCCACAAAATTATTCCTGTAAGTGAAGGAAATGGAAGCATTATTTACGAATGGGCAGGACTTCCCATTAAAAAAGTTGATGTTAATGTATTAAAAAATCTTAAAGTCATTCCCGGCGGACAGTCCATTGGTGTCAGGCTTCAGACTCTAGGTGTACTGGTTGTGGGACATCATCTGGTACAGACAGAAGACGGTAAAATATCTCCCGGAGAAAAGGCAGGGATACAAGTAGGGGATATTTTACTGAAAATCAATGGAGATAAAATTGAAGAAATGGAAAATGTATCTTCTTATGTAAAGAAAGCCGGTGAAAATGGAGAATCACTGCATTTAACCGTAAAACGAAATGATGGGACATTTGAAACTGAACTTAAGCCAGCCTTTGATGTTAACGACCGGAAATACCGAATTGGATTATATATCAGAGATTCAGCAGCAGGAATTGGAACAATGACATTTTACGATCCAAAAACCAAAAAATATGGGGCATTGGGTCATGTGATTTCAGATATGGATACTAAAAAACCAATTGAAATTTATAAAGGAAAAATTGTTCATTCCAATGTTCTTTCCATTGAAAAAGGAAAAAATGGACTTCCAGGTGAAAAGAATGCTCAATTTCGTGCCGAAGACAAAAGTATCGGCAACATTAAGAAGAATAGTCCCTTTGGAATTTTTGGCGAACTGCACCAGAATATAAAAAATGGGATAATGGATGAACCGCTTCCTATTGCATTATCCAATCAAGTCAAGGAAGGGCCTGCAAAAATTTTAACGGTCATTGAAGGGTCAAAAGTGGAGGAGTTTGATGTGGAAATTGTCAGCACGATTCCACAAAAACATCCTTCAACAAAAGGTATGATTGTAAAAATTACGGATCCCAGACTGCTGGAAGCAACTGGTGGAATTGTGCAGGGGATGAGCGGAAGTCCTATTATCCAAAATAATAAATTAGTGGGAGCTATTACCCACGTGTTCGTCAATGATCCGACAAGTGGATATGGAGTTCATATTGAATGGATGCTCCATGATGCGGGAATTGATATTTATAATCAGAAAGGCAAACGAAAGGTAAGCTGACCTTTCGTTTGTTTTTTGTTAGTTACTAAAAATTCCCATATATAAATATTTTTCGACATATTTTTGGGTAAATTGACGTGAAACATAAAAAATATATGAGATAAGAAGAAAAATAAAGATAAACATATAAAAATAAAAGTTTTTTCCATAAAAAAAGGAATTTTTAAGCTTGTGTCGAATAGATTATGTGGGAGAAAGGAGATAAAAAAGGAACAAGGAGGAAATATTGTGGAGAAAGTGAAAGTCTTGCTTACAGATGATAACCGTG
This sequence comes from Bacillaceae bacterium, assembly GCA_017656265.1. Taxonomy (GTDB): domain Bacteria; phylum Bacillota; class Bacilli; order Bacillales; family Alkalibacillaceae; genus Melghiribacillus. The sequence goes on from JACDOD010000001.1 coordinate 23,447, forward strand.
AGCTGATTCAGATGCTGGAAGATTATTTTTCTGATCAGCAGGAAATTGAAGTAATTGGTTCGGCTTACAATGGAAAGGAATGTCTGGAAATGCTGGAGGAAATGGATCCGGATGTTCTTGTTCTTGACATCATTATGCCCCATGTAGACGGCCTGGCTGTTTTAGAAAAAATGAGAAATTTAGAAAAAGAAAAACTCCCAAATGTTATTATGCTGACAGCCTTTGGACAGGAAGAAGTGACGAAAAAAGCTGTAGAGCTGGGCGCATCTTATTTTATTTTGAAACCTTTTGATTTAGATCATCTGAGAGACCAGATTCTTCAGGTGAACGGCAAAGCATCTAATATTAAGGATAACCCATCATTTATAAAAGAACGCAAGCGAAGCAGCAAATTCGATCTGGATGCGAGCATCACCAATATCATTCATGAAATTGGTGTACCGGCTCATATTAAAGGGTATATGTATCTTCGGGAAGCCATTGCGATGGTTTATAATGATATTGAATTATTGGGTTCCATTACCAAAGTTCTTTATCCGGATATTGCCAAAAAGTATAATACCACAGCTTCAAGAGTTGAACGGGCGATTCGTCACGCCATTGAAGTGGCCTGGAGCCGGGGCAATGTTGAGTCCATTTCCAATCTGTTTGGCTATACGGTCAACATGACCAAAGCCAAACCAACTAACAGTGAGTTTATCGCGATGGTTGCTGATAAGCTCCGCCTGGAACATAAGGTTTCTTAAACGGCTGTTCATTTACTGAAAAATGTAAAAAAACTCCTGCTTATTTGTTTTCAAATGAGCAGGAGTTTTTTGTATCAGTTTCCCTCATATGGATTTAGCAGGTTCATGTTGATCACAAGTTGATAATACAAGAAAACAAGTACATAGGCCGCCAAATACGATAGTGCACTCCAGAATATTGTCCAGTCATTGGTATATATAACCGTTCCGGAAAGAACACCAACATATTCAAGCAAAGTTGTACCACTCACAAATGATACTAATGGGATAAGAAAATGGAGGTTTTGAATATGAACGATAGCGATAAACATACATGCTAAAACAGGATATAATCCGAGCTGATAAGGAAGAACAGCAAGCAGCGGAATTTCAGTAGGAGGGTTTACCTGATAGAAGAGTGTAAATCCCCAATCGTTCATCATAAAAGATGTGGCCGATCCAATAGGAAAGAAAAGCACGGTAATCCTTGGAAATTTCACTGCTAAATAAATACCTGCTAATGCTAGAGGAACAATCAGACCAAAAAGAATGTGGTAAAGCATGGAACACTCCTAACAAATCGTAATTTACTCTTTATTATTTCCTTATTTTCTGGTATGGATACTAAGAGTTCGAATTTCATCATTGGTTAGTGGATTGGAATAACATTCATTTTACGAATTTTAAAATATCTATTAATTTTTATAGGTTTCCATGATAAAATATTTAAATATATTTAGAATTTAATGCAATGACGGAATAAAGTGGTGATAGGAATGAAAGTAGCAAAATTTGGGGGCAGTTCTGTTGCGACTGCAGACATGCTAAAAAAAGTATCCCGTATTGTTTTAAGTGATCCTGATCGAAAGTTTGTAGTGGTATCGGCACCCGGCAAGCGCTTTGACGGTGATGTGAAGGTTACAGACATGTTTATTGAACTTGGGGAAAGTTTTCTGAATGGGCAATCGGTAGAGCCGGTATTAAATCGTATCATTGACAGGTTTCATTCCATCGTTCACGAATTGGGATTACCGGATGGATTATTATCAGAAATAAAAGATAGTGTCTGGGCTATTCTGAAAGATGACCAGTATAAATCTAATCGTCTGGATGCGCTGAAAGCAATGGGAGAAGATTCGCTGGCAAAAATTTTAAGTGGCTATTTGCAGTCCCTTGGTCATCAAGCACACTATGTAAATCCGAAAGATGCCGGTATTATAGTCAGTAATGAGCCGGGAAGTGCACAGGTCCTTGAGGAGAGTTTTGAGCGTCTATATTCGCTAAGGAACAGGGATGGCATTCTGGTCATTCCAGGCTTTTTCGGCTATACAAAAGAGGGGAACTTAATGACTTTTCCGCGTGGAGGGTCTGATATAACCGGGTCGATTGTTGCTGCAGGAGTAAGGGCGGATTTATACGAAAACTTTACTGATGTTGACTCGGTTTACTGCGTCAATCCATCCATTATTAAAAAGCCGAAAGAGATAAAAACATTGACTTATCGGGAAATGCGTGAACTTTCCTATGCCGGTTTTTCGGTATTTCACGATGAAGCGCTCATCCCTGCATTTCAGGCAAAAATTCCAGTGTGCATCAAAAATACAAATCACCCTGAAAAACCTGGTACCATGATTGTTGCTGAAAGGGACGCAACAAATGGCCCTGTAATCGGAATTGCCAGCGATACTGGATTTGTCAGTATTTATGTCAGCAAATATTTAATGAACAGAGAATTGGGCTTTGGTAAAAATTTATTAGAAATTTTAGTCGATGAACATATTTCCTTTGAACATGCACCATCTGGAATTGATGATATGTCTGTCATTATTCGGGAAAACCAGCTCCCAGAGGAAAAAGAAGAACGGGTAATTAAACGTATCAAAGAAGAGCTGAAAGTGGACACCGTCAGTGTGGAACGAAACCTGGCGATGATTATGATTGTGGGTGAAGGCATGAACAGTACGATAGGTGTTGCCAGCCGCGCAACAGAAGCCTTTGCCAGAGCCAATGTCAATATTGAAATGATCAACCAGGGGTCATCGGAAGTATCTATGATGTTTGGTGTGAAATCAGACAAGCTTGAACCGGCGGTAAAGTCGTTATACGAACTATTTTTTCAAAATTAATATCCTATAAAGGAAAAAAGTCTGTATCGATTTGGAATCCGGTACAGACTTTTTAATATGTCTTATATTTTTTTCCTAAAACGGCCTTTCGTTAAATTACGTTTACGGTCCCGATGTAAAATAAATCCCCCAACAAATGCAAGACCCGCAATAAAGAAAAGGAGTCCAGCAACAAATTGAATGACAAGATGGATATATATAGGATGCAAGATGCCAAACAATGTATCCCGCATTAACTTTATGCCTAAGGTCGCGATTAACCCTGGAATCAGCAGTGTCAATAAAGCGATAAAACGGCTCATCAGTCCTTCCCCTTCCATACATCCCCGCTCTTCTCTTAAATGCAGTTTGATCCAATATCAAAATAATTGATTTCACATGTAGTATATCAGATTGCCTGCATGTTGGAAACAGAGAAGCTTGCCAAATTTGTGCAGGTTCATTATGATTAAAGTATGCAATATTTTGCAGAAAGGAGGACGAACAAATGCGAAATGTGTTAATTGTAGGCGCCGGAAAAGGGGGAACGGCCCTCCTTAAACTGCTTTCTCAAACAGATATGCTGGAAGTTAAGGGAATCGTTGATATAGATGAACATGCACCTGGCATTAGACTGGCCAGGGAATGGGGAATTCCTGCAGGAAGTGATTTTAAAAAGGCAATGGGAAAACATATTGATATCATCGTTGAAGCAACGGGAGATGAAAATGTCCTTCAGGAAATCCTGGAAAACAGACATGATAATTGTGTTGTTATTCCTGGATCAGTTGCCTTCATCACATCCCAACTGCTCGATGAAAAAGAGACCCTCCTTAACGAATTGAAAAATCAGACGAAAACAAGGGAATTAATTTTAAATGCTATCCATGATGGCATGATCGTCATTGACAATGAGTCGAAAATCACATTTGTTAACCGAAGCGCCGAAAAAATACTTGGCTACAAACAGGATGAGATGCTAAATAAGCCCGTAGAGGATGTCATACCGGCAACAAGGCTCCCCCATGTATTAAAAATCCGCCGCAAAGAAGTCAATCAGAAGTTAGTTCTCGAGAACGGCAAAAAAGTCATCACGACCAGGATTCCGATTATTGGGCCGAGAGGGGATCTGATGGGCGCTTTCGCTGTATTTAAAGACATAACAGAAGTGGTGAATCTCGCAGAAGAAATTACTGACTTAAAGGAAGTCAAAACCATGCTGGAAGCAATTATTCAATCTTCTGATGAAGCCATTACTGTAGTGGACGAAAAAGGAATCGGACTGATGGTTAACCCGGCTTATACCCGAATTACCGGGCTTGCCGAGAAAGATGTTATTGGAAAGCCGGCAACAACAGATATTTCAGAGGGCGAAAGTATGCATATGAAAGTGCTGAAAACGAGAAGGGCCGTTCGTGGTGTCCGTATGAAAGTCGGTCCGGCTAAAAAAGAAGTGATTGTAAATGTTGCGCCGGTAATTGTAGATGGAAAATTAAAGGGAAGTGTCGGGGTCATTCATGATGTATCAGAAATTAATGCACTGACCAGTGAATTGAAACGTGCCAGACAGATCATCCGAAACCTAGAAGCAAAATATACCTTTGACGATATTGTAGCTACATCTCCGGAAATGAAAGTTGCCCTTGAGCAGGCGAAAGTCGGGGCCAGAACCCCGGCAACAGTCCTGTTAAGGGGGGAGTCCGGTACAGGTAAAGAGCTCTTTGCCCACGCGATCCATAATGAAAGTGATCGAAGACATAATAAATTTATTCGAGTAAACTGTGCAGCGATTGCAGAATCTATTCTTGAAAGTGAGCTTTTTGGATACGAAGAAGGCGCTTTTTCCGGGGCCAAACAGGGAGGAAAGCGAGGACTGTTTGAAGAGGCCAATAACGGCAGTATTTTTTTGGATGAAATTGGTGAACTGTCTCTCCATATGCAGGCTAAACTCCTCAGGGTTTTACAGGAAAACGAAATTGTCAGAGTGGGAGGCACCAAACCGGTTACGATTGATGTCCGTGTCATTGCAGCAACAAATGTGAATCTGGAAAAAGCGATTATGAAGGGTGAATTTAGAGAAGACTTATACTATCGTTTAAACCGATTGCCGATTTACATCCCGCCTCTCCGTGAGCGGCTTGATGATCTTCCTTACCTTATCCATCACCTGATCCAGAAGCTGAATCAGGACTATGGGAGAAATGTAAAGGGAATTGGGCAGGAAGCAATAGATTATTTGAAACAGTACCATTTTCCGGGCAATGTCCGCGAGCTGGAAAATATTATTGGACGGGCTATGATTTACATGAACAATCACGAAGAGGAAATTCAACTGAAGCATATTCCCGAATTAAACCAGCAAACCGATACGTCAAAAGAAACTAACACTCGATTAAAGGGGAGCTGGGAAGGAGAAAGCCTTCAGGATGCTATCGAAAAATACGAACGGGAAATATTATTAGATGCCCTGAAGAGAAATGATTTTAATAAAACACAGACAGCTAAACAGTTACATGTTTCTATAAGGAACCTCTATTACAAAATGGAGAAATATAAAATTGACAAAAATAGCATGCAATAATTTTCATAAGTGAATATTATTGCATAGTTTTTTCCACAGAAACTAAAGCGTTTTCATAAAAATAAGTTGGCATGTTTTTTGCATCAATAAGAGTGGGAGTGAAAAACAACGAAGGTGGGAACAATGGAGTTAAAAAATTTGCTTGAAAAATTATTAAGCCAAAACAGCCGTAAAAAAGTAGCAGTAGCTCAAGCTGCAGATGCAGAAGCATTACGGGCTGTTCAAAATGCTACCGAGCATCGTTTAGCAACTTTTATTCTGTTTGGAAATGAAGATGAAATCTTTCAGAAAGCGGAAGAGATCCAATTAGATTTAAGCCTTAATGATATTGTAATCATTCACACAGATCCTTCAGAAGCAGCTAAAAAAGCGGTTCAGTTTGTTCATGATGGCAAAGCAGATGTATTAATGAAAGGCAACATTTCAACCAAAGCTTTATTAAAAGAAGTTCTGAACAAAGAATATGGACTTCGGACAGGGAAGATTTTTTCACATGTTGCCGTTTTTGAACTGCCAAACTATCATAAATTTTTATTTCTGACGGACGCTGCCATGAACATTGAACCGAATCTTGAAGAGAAGGTTCAAATTGTTCAAAATGCCGTTGAAGTGGCTCACAGTATTGATCTGGAAATGCCAAAAGTAGCTCCCTTGACTGCCATTGAAGCGGTGAATCCAAACATGCAGATTACGGTTGATGCAGCTGCGTTGACCCAGATGCAAAAGCGGGGGCAGTTAACAGGATGTATTATTGATGGCCCTCTAGCTTTTGATAACGCTATCTCAAAGGTAGCTAAAGAGAGAAAAGGAATTGAATCAGAAGTAGCTGGCGATGCGGATATCCTGGTTGTGCCATCCCTTGAAGTAGGAAATACATTGTACAAATCCTTCGTATATTTTGGGAATGGAAAAGTGGCCGGGATCTTGAAAGGTGCCAGTGCTCCAATCGTATTGACGTCTCGTGCCGATTCGGCTGAGACTAAGCTATATTCGATTGTATTAGGTTTATTAGCTTCAAATTAAATTTAAGGAGGAAGTTCACTATGGAATTATTTAAGTATCTCGAACAATACGACTACGAACAGGTGGTTTTCTGTCAGGATGAACAATCCGGACTAAAAGCGATTATCGCCATTCACGACACTACCTTAGGCCCAGCCCTTGGGGGGACAAGAATGTGGACCTATGCATCTGAAGAAGATGCGATTATTGATGCACTCCGTCTGGCAAGAGGTATGACTTATAAAAATGCAGCAGCCGGATTAAATCTTGGCGGAGGGAAAACGGTTATTATCGGTGATCCTCGCAAAGATAAAAATGAAGAAATGTTCCGTGCGTTCGGCCGCTATATCCAGAGCTTAAATGGGCGCTATATTACCGCTGAAGATGTAGGTACTACAGTTGAAGACATGGATATTATTTATCAGGAAACCGATTACGTGACAGGAATTTCACCTGAGTTCGGCTCTTCCGGGAACCCATCCCCTGCTACTGCCTATGGTGTTTATCGGGGAATGAAGGCAGCTGCCAAAGAAGCTTTTGGCACCGATTCTCTAGAAGGAAAAGTAGTAGCGGTGCAGGGTGTAGGAAATGTCGCTTACCATCTATGTCGTCACCTGCATGAAGAAGGCGCTCAATTGATTGTTACAGACATTAACAAAGAAGCAGTTAAGCGTGCAGTAGATGATTTTGGTGCAAAAGCGGTAGATCCAGATGAAATCTACAGCGTAGACTGTGACATCTATGCCCCATGTGCACTTGGAGCGACTGTAAATGATGACACCATTCCTCAAATCAAAGCCAGAGTCATTGCTGGTTCAGCCAATAACCAGTTAAAAGAACCTAAGCATGGTGACATTATCCATGAAAAAGGTATTGTATATGCACCTGACTACGTGATCAATGCCGGCGGTGTTATTAATGTTGCTGATGAACTTTACGGTTACAACAGAGACCGTGCAATGAAAAAAGTAGAAACCATTTATGATGCCATTGAAAAAATCATTGAAATTTCTAAACGTGATGGAATTCCAACCTATGTGGCTGCGGACCGTATGGCTGAAGAGAGAATTAACCGTGTGAAAAATTCCCGCAGTCAGTTCCTCAGAAATGAACATAACATCCTGACAAGAAAGTAAAATGATTTGCACTTAAATTGGAGGTTATTGCCTTGCAGCAGCAAAGCTTTCGGATTCTGGTCATAAATCCAGGATCCACTTCAACCAAGATCGGTGTATTTGAAGGAGAGCAATGCATTTTCGAAAAAACGATTCGACATAGTCATGAAGAGACGAGTCAATATCACCGCATTATTGATCAATATGAGTTTAGGAAACGCGTGATACTCGACACACTGGATTATGAAGGAATTAATATTTCAAAATTAGATGCCGTATGCGGGCGGGGTGGCCTGCTGCGACCTATTGAAGGCGGAACCTATCGGGTGAATGACCAGATGCTGGAAGACCTAAAAATAGGCTATAACGGTGAGCATGCTTCCAATCTCGGAGGTATTCTCGCCTATGAAATAGCCTCAGGATTAAATATTCCGGCCTATATTGTCGATCCGGTCGTTGTGGATGAGATGGAAGAAATCGCCCGATTTTCCGGAATTCCTGAGATATCAAGAAAAAGCATTTTCCATGCGCTGAATCAAAAAGCCGTTGCCCGTAAGGCAGCTCAAGAGCTTAAACAGCCTTATGAACAAGTAAATCTCATTGTTGCACACATGGGTGGAGGAATCACTGTTGGGGCACACAAACGGGGGAAAGTCATTGATGTGAATAATGGGCTTGATGGTGATGGGCCATTTTCTCCTGAACGGGCAGGGACGGTTCCTGCTGGTGATTTAATTGACATGTGCTTCAGCGGTGAGTATGACCGGGAAGAAATGAAGAAAAAGCTAGTCGGTTATGGAGGACTGATGGCTTATTTAAATACCAATAGTGCCCTGGATGTCGAGCAGCGAATTAAGAATGGTGATGAAAAGGCTAAACAAATTTATGAAGCGATGGCTTATCAAATAGCAAAAGAAATTGGAGCTATGAGTGCTGTCTTAAATGGAAAAGTAGACGGAATCATCCTTACTGGCGGCCTAGCTTATGGAAAAGATTTTGTTCATTTAATTTCTGAACGGGTCAAGTGGATAGCCGATCTGTTTATATATCCCGGTGAGAATGAATTACAGGCACTGGCTGAAGGAACGCTCAGGGTATTGCGTCAGGAAGAACAGGCGAAGGTATATAGGACACACGTAACTCAGGAAGGAGTGCATGAATAATGGCCAATGAATATGATTTAGTCGTCCTTGGCGGAGGTACAGGCGGATATGTAGCTGCAATCAGGGCGTCTCAGTTAGGCATGAAAGTAGCCGTTGTGGAAAAAGGAAAACTTGGAGGTACATGTCTGCACAAAGGCTGTATTCCATCAAAGGCCCTGTTAAGAAGTGCTGAAGTATACCGCCAGACTAAAGAAGCTGATAAATTCGGCATTGAAACAGAAAATCCTGCTGTCAACTTTTTAAAAGTACAGGAGCGTAAACAAAACATCATCGACACCTTACATAAAGGTGTACAGGGGCTAATGAAAAAAGGAAAAATTGATGTATACGAAGGGTTTGGCCGAATTCTGGGGCCGAGTATTTTTTCTCCGATGCCAGGAACCATTTCCGTGGAGATGAACAGTGGAGAAGAAAATCAGATGCTGGTACCGAAAAATGTTCTGGTAGCAACTGGATCCAAGCCTCGTACATTGCCTGGACTAGATATTGATGGAGAGTTCGTTATGACCTCAGATGAAGCTCTTGAAATGGAGCAGCTCCCAGAGTCCATTTTAATCGTTGGCGGAGGCGTTATTGGTATTGAATGGGCTTCCATGCTGGCCGACTTCGGCGTGGAAGTTACGGTTATTGAGTATATGGACAGAATCTTGCCGACAGAAGATCCAGACGTATCAAAAGAAATGCAGCGCCTGCTGAAGAAAAAGGGAATCAAATTCTCTACAGGCACTAAAGTGCTTCCAGATACACTGAAAAAAGATAATGGAGTAGAAGTTCAGGCGGAGAAAAAAGGAAATACGGAAACGTTCAAAGCAGAAAAAATGCTTGTTTCTGTTGGCCGCAGTGCAAATGTGGAGAACATTGGACTTGAAAACACAGACATTGTTGTTGAAAACGGTTTCATTAAGACAAACGAATTTTATCAGACAAAGGAATCACACATTTATGCCATCGGGGATGTGATCGGCGGCCTTCAGCTTGCCCATGTCGCTTCCCACGAAGGCATTATTGCAGTAGAACATATGGCTGGTGAAAAGCCATATCCAATGGATGTCAATGAAGTGCCTACTTGTATTTACTCCAATCCAGAAGTGGCACATGTCGGATTAACGGAAGAGCAGGCAAAAGAAAAGGGCTACAATGTCAAAACCGGCAAGTTTTCTTTTAAAGCGATTGGTAAAGCGTTGGTATTTGGGGAAACAGACGGCTTTGTCAAAATAGTTGCTGACAAAGATACAGACGATCTGCTCGGCGTTCACATGGTTGGTCCTCATGTGACAGATATGATTTCCGAAGCAGGTCTGGCAAAAGTACTGGATGCTACCCCATGGGAAGTCGCTCACAGTATTCACCCGCATCCTACGCTGTCTGAAGCAATTGGCGAGGCTGCGTTAGCGGTTGATGGAAAACAAATCCATGGTTAATAAGGAGGTATTCGAATGGCTGAAAAACGTCATGAAGCTTTAGGTTTAAGTGATGAACAGGTGCTGGACATGTTTCGCACCATGCTGTTGGCACGTAAAATTGATGAACGGATGTGGCTGTTAAACCGGGCAGGAAAAATTCCTTTTGTGATCTCCTGCCAGGGACAGGAAGCCGCCCAGGTAGGTGCTGCTTATGCACTGGACCGGGAGAAAGATTATGTTGCCCCGTATTATCGGGACATGGGTGTTGTACTAGCTTTCGGTATGACCGCCAGAGAGCTTATGTTATCAGGTTTTGCGAAAAAAGAAGACCCGAATTCAGGCGGACGTCAGATGCCAGGTCACTTTGGCCAGAAGAAAAACCGCATTCTGACCGGATCATCACCTGTTACAACACAGGTTCCGCATGCGGTTGGAGTTGCTCTGGCTGCTAAGATGGAAAAGAAAGATTTTGTTACATTTGTAACTCTCGGTGAAGGTTCATCCAACCAGGGGGATTTCCACGAAGGATTAAACTTTGCAGGCGTTCATAAATTGCCTGTTATTACGATGGTAGAAAACAACAAATATGCGATTTCCGTACCAATTAAAAAACAGCTGGCCTGTGAAAAAGTATCGGATCGTGCTATCGGCTATGGAATGCCGGGATATACGGTAGATGGAAATGATCCGCTTGCCGTATATGAAGTGGTCAAAGAAGCAAGGGAACGAGCAGTTAAAGGAGAAGGACCAACCCTCATTGAAACCGTCTCCTATCGTTTAACACCGCACTCCAGTGATGATGACGACCGTACTTACCGTGAGCGGGAAGAAGTAGAAGAGGCGAAGAAAAAAGACTCGATCATCACCTTTGCTCAGTATTTAAAAGATACAGGTGTACTGACAGAAGAAAAAGAAAAAGCCCTGCATGAAGAGATTGATAAACTTGTAAACGAAGCGACGGATTATGCGGAAAATGCGCCGTATGCTGATCCGGAAGATGCTTTAAAATACGTGTATGCGGAATAAGGAGGGGGAGAAACGATGCCAGTTATTTCTTATATTCAAGCAGTCACACAGGCCCTCAGAGAAGAAATGCAGAGGGATGAAAAAGTATTTATTTTAGGTGAAGACGTTGGAAAACGCGGAGGGGTGTTCCGCGCAACCGATGGATTATATGACGAATTTGGTGAAGAACGGGTGATTGATACCCCGCTTGCCGAATCAGCTATTGCTGGTGTAGGAATCGGTGCTGCCATGTACGGTATGAGACCCGTTGCTGAAATTCAGTTTGCAGACTTTATTATGCCCGCTGTAAACCAGATTATTTCAGAAGCAGCCCGTATCCGCTATCGTTCCAACAATGACTGGAACTGTCCGATTACGATTCGTGCCCCTTATGGAGGCGGAGTACACGGAGCTCTTTATCATTCCCAGTCAGTTGAAGCCGTTTTTGCCAACCAGCCAGGATTAAAAATTGTCATGCCTTCCACTCCTTATGACGTGAAGGGTCTGTTGAAGGCAGCCATTCGTGATGAAGATCCGGTATTATTCTTTGAACATAAACGTGCCTATCGGCTATTGAAAGGGGAAGTGCCTGAAGAAGATTACGTACTTCCAATCGGAAAAGCGGATGTGAAGCGGGAAGGATCTGACATCACGGTTATCACATACGGACTTGGTGTACACTTTGCTCTTCAGGCAGCTGAAAAGCTTGAAGAAGAAGGAATTTCCGCTCATATTCTTGATTTGCGCACGGTTTATCCTCTTGATCAGGAGGCTATTATTGAAGCGGCACAAAAAACCGGTAAAGTATTGCTTGTAACCGAGGATAACAAAGAAGGAAGCATTATGAGCGAGGTTTCAGCCATCATTTCAGAGCATTGTTTATTTGACCTCGATGCTCCAATCAAACGTCTTGCTGGTCCAGATGTTCCAGCGATGCCATATGCACCAACAATGGAAAAATACTTTATGATAAACCCGGATAAAATTGAAAAAGCCATGCGTGATCTGGCAGAATTTTAATCGCTAAAGGAGGGAAACATCTTGGCAGTTGAAAAAATTAAAATGCCACAGCTCGGGGAAAGTGTAACAGAAGGAACTATCAGCACATGGCTGGTGAAAGAGGGAGATCAGGTTAACAAATACGACCCGATAGCTGAGGTTATGACGGATAAAGTAAATGCAGAAGTTCCATCTTCCTTTACCGGTATCATTAAAGAAATCGTAGCACAGGAAGGAGAGACGATTTCCGTAGGCGATCTGATGTGCTACATCGAAACAGAAGATGCTGGCGAAGGAGAAACGGAAGCCCAACAAGAAACAAAAGAAGAGGCTTCAAGTGAGACAAACGAAGGAAAAAAGAAAGAAACATCTGATGATCAGCCGATGAAAAAGCGCTATTCACCGGCAGTTATGCGTCTAGCTCAAGAACATGATATAGATCTCAATCAAGTAGAAGGTACTGGACGGGGTGGACGAATTACCCGGAAGGACCTGGAAAAAATTATTGAATCTGGAAACATTCCAAAAGCAGGAGATGCCGGGGCAGAAAAGGCAGCTGCTCAACCGGCACAGCCAGAACCGCAGGCGGCAGCGACAAAACCAGCCCAGCCAGCAACTCCTCAGGCACAGTCCTATCCTGGAGATGTGGAAATTCCGGTAACTGGAGTGCGTAAAGCCATTGCCCAGAACATGGTGCGCTCGAAGCAGGAGATTCCGCATGCCTGGATGATGGTGGAAGTAGATGTAACCAATCTGGTTGAATACCGTGACTTCATCAAGAATGAATTTAAACAAAAAGAAGGCTTCAGCCTGACGTATTTCGCGTTCTTTGTAAAGGCGGTTGCACAGGCACTGAAAGAATTCCCGCAGTTAAACAGCACATGGGCTGGAGATAAGATCATCCAGCGTAAGGACATCAACCTGTCCATTGCAGTCGCTAAAGGAGAAGAACTGTTTGTACCAGTCATTAAACATGCAGATGAAAAGAGCATTAAAGGAATTGCTAAAGAAATCAATGAACTTGCCCAAAAAGTCCGCAATGGTAAATTGACACAGGATGACATGCAGGGCGGTACCTTCACGGTGAATAACACCGGATCATTTGGCTCTGTACAGTCCATGGGTGTAATCAACCATCCGCAGGCAGCGATTCTTCAGGTTGAATCCATTGTGAAGCGTCCAGTGATTAAAGACGGCATGTTTGCAGCCCGTGATATGGTGAACCTATGTCTGTCCCTGGATCACCGTATTCTGGACGGCCTTATCTGCGGTCACTTCCTGGCACGGGTAAAAGAAATTTTAGAAAACATGTCTAAAGAAAATACATCTGTTTATTAATTTGGAATCACCACAAGGGTTTCATTGTTAAGACGGAATTCTCAATACAATAGATATACGTATAGCAAAGTTCATCAGCACCCAAAATAATTGGTAAAGGGGGCTGTCCCAAAAGTCGATCAAAACGACATGTTGGGGCAGCCCCTTTATTTAATGACAGCAACAAAATTCGTTGAAAGGGGTTTTCAAAGTTGTTATCATGGATATAGTGAAAATACTAGTAAAGGAGCAATAATATATGGATTTTAATATTTATATGCAAGATTTTGTTGAGCAGGCCTGTACTGAAATTCGTGAGGCAGGCTATGAAGAGTTAAAGACTCCTGAGGAAGTAGATGAGGCTCTTAAACGGACTGGCACAACATTAGTGATGGTAAATTCGATATGCGGATGTGCCGGCGGTGTAGCACGCCCTGCAGCTGCCCATGCGATTCATTATGATAAACGTCCGGATCATCTCGTAACCGTTTTTGCCGGACAGGATCGGGAAGCAACAGAACGTGCCCGTGAATATTTTGAAGGATATCCTCCATCTTCTCCATCTTTTGCACTTTTGAAGGACGGTAAAATTTTGACCATGGTTGAACGTAATGAAATTGAAGGAAAAGAGCCAGTAGAGGTGGTCAGCCACCTTCAGAAGTTATTTGATGAATATTGTGAAGAAGTGTAAGGATTTTAGAGGATGAAATTGCATAAAGTAATGGAATATCCGAACGACATTCAAGCGTCACATGAATGAGTTCGGATATTTTTTACTCTGAAAGATAAAAAAGTATAACATTTGAGCCTATTTCAATTGAGAGAAGGGTTGTCCAGCCGCAGCGCCCAGCCCCTCGAGCGGCTTCGGTCCCCCTGCGGCGGCGACAGCCTCCTCGGTGGCCCTCCAGCCGTTTTCGGGGCTAAACGGGGCGCTTCCGCTTTTCTTTTCAACATGCTTCGCTTTCCGCGGGCACGGCCTAAGGCTTCCTCAGGCAACTCATTCTTCTGTCTTTCGGGATTTTCGGCTCGTGCTGTTCCCGCGACGCATAGGACGTGGCCGGTTTTAGTCGACCAGGAGTCTCGCATGTTGACTCCGTAAATTTTCCTTTAGTCAGGTTGTATGTCTTTTTTCCGTCCATTCCTTTTGTCACAGCCTCTTTGTCAGATCTATGATCATAAAGTATTAAATGACTGCAACCCAAATTTCATCACTGTGAAAAATATCCCCCCGAAATGTTTATGTTTCTCTTCGTTTCGATTACAATATAAGAGGATTCGTTTTACAAAGGAGACTTCAGGCTGTGAAAATTGGCTATCGCACCCTAAAAACTTCCATTGGCACCCCTATATCTATTTTTCTTGCGCAGCTGTTAGGGCTCACTAATTTTGTGTCAGCGGGGATCCTGACGATTTTATGCATTAAGCCGACTAGAAAGCGCTCTCTTATCAGTGCGTGGCACCGATTTGCAGCCTGTTTGCTGGCAATGGTGTTTGCCTGGGTGTTTTTTGAATTGATCGGATATCACCCGATTGCCATCGGATTGTTGTTGCTCCTTTTTATTCCCACAGCAGTGAGGCTAGGAATTACAGAAGGCATTATCACCAGTTCGGTCATATTGCTGCATTTATATGGCTCAAAAGCCATAACACTCGATTTAGTGGTTAATGAGTTCCTCCTAATAGTTGTTGGAATAGGGACAGCCCTTGTTCTAAATGTGTACATGCCTAGCCTGGAGGATCGGTTAAAGGAAAAACAACAGGAACTGGAAGAGAATTTTAAGCAAATTTTAAAAGAGGTCGCTTATTTCTTAAAAACAGGGGATTTAAGCTGGACCGGGAAAGAAATTACCGAAGCTGCCCGTCTCCTGGATGAAGCAAAGGAATTGGCTTCAAGGGATGTAGAAAATCACCTGCTGAGGAGCCATCATCCGTATTATCACTATTTTCAGATGAGGGGCAAACAATTTGAAATACTGGAGCGGATGCTGCCGTTAATCAGCCGCATCTCTATGACCAATGATCAGTCACAGAGAATAGGGGATTTTTTCAAAAAACTGTCCGATTCCGTTCACCCGGGAAATACTGCTGTTCTCTTTTTGCAGGAAATTCATGAGATGAGGCAGGAATTCCGCCGGCAGGAATTGCCAAAGACCCGGGAAGAATTTGAAACCAGAGCGAATTTATTAAACCTGTTAAATGAAATTGAACAGTACTTAATTATTAAGCGATCCTTTAAAAAAAGTGATGTGGATTGGAAGAACGACGAAACTTTAAAATAAAAAAGACTTTTGGTCCTCAACCAAAAGCCTCTGTTCAAACTTTTATAAAAACATCACGGCACCAGCTAAAATGGAGCTTAGCAGCATGGAGAGGATCATCAGATAGATGATTACTCTGAACCTGCGTTTGCGTTTTGAGGGCCTGGTGTATGAAGTCTGATTCGGATTGTTTTTTTTCTTAGCCACGAGCATTTCCTCCTTCACTCATACTATCTGTATTTTATATGATATAAAAAGATTGGACAAGGTTAAGAATTTTATGAACAATATTAATAGGATATTATTTTTAATTATAGTATAGCATATTTTGCTCATTGATTTAGCTTAAAGGAGGCACTTCCAATGGGACAGGAAAAGTTTGAAAATCAAAAGAAACAGTGGGAACAGGAAGTGGAAAAAGCTACAGCCAGGTTCCCGGAACGAAAGGGCTCATTTCATACGAGTTCAGATATTTCAGTAGAAAGGCTCTATTTGCCAGAAAATCCAGATGAAAATTATGCCGAAAATCTTGGTTTTCCCGGGCAATATCCATATACCCGCGGAATACAGCCGACCATGTACCGAAGCCGTTTCTGGACCATGAGACAATACGCGGGATTTGGTTCGGCTAAAGAAACCAATAAGCGGTTCCGCTACTTGCTGGAACAGGGGCAGACAGGTTTGTCCGTTGCCTTTGATTTGCCGACACAGATCGGATATGATTCCGATGACCCAATGGCGGAAGGAGAAGTTGGAAAAGTAGGGGTGGCGATTGATTCCCTGAAGGATATGGAAGATTTATTTGATTCCATTCCACTGGATCAAGTAAGCACATCCATGACCATCAACGCACCAGCATCCGTTCTTCTTGCTATGTATATTGCTGTTGGTGAAAAGCAGGGGGTTCCGAAAGAAAAACTGACCGGGACGATTCAGAATGACATCTTAAAAGAATATATTGCACGGGGGACTTATATTTTCCCGCCAAAGCCATCCATGAGACTGATTACCAACATTTTTGAGTATTGCCAGCAGCATGTTCCGAAGTTCAACACCATCAGCATCTCCGGCTATCACATTCGGGAAGCGGGTTCCACAGCGGTACAGGAAGTTGCCTTTACCCTTGCTAATGGAATGGCCTATGTTGATGCAGCTCTTGAGAGTGGTTTAAAAGTAGATCAGTTTGCACCAAGACTGGCTTTCTTCTTTAACGCCCACAACAACTTCTTTGAAGAAATCGCAAAATTCCGGGCAGCACGAAGAATCTGGGCAAAAATAATGAAAGAGCATTATGGTGCGGAAAATCCGAAAAGCTGGAAGCTGCGTTTTCATACACAAACAGGAGGCTCTACTTTAACGGCTCAGCAGCCTGACAACAATATTGTACGGGTTACCTTACAGGCCCTTGCAGCAGTCCTGGGAGGCACCCAGAGTTTGCACACCAATTCCAGGGATGAAGCGCTGGCTCTACCGACCGAGGAGTCTGCCCGCATTGCCCTCCGAACTCAGCAGATCATTGCCCATGAAAGCGGGGTAGCTGATACGGTCGATCCGCTTGGCGGTTCCTATTATATTGAAGAATTGACCAATCAGATTGAAAAAGAAGTGGAAGCTTATATTGAAAAAATTAAGGAATTCGGTGGAGCCGTTCAAGCTATTGAAGAAGGCTATATGCAGCGGGAGATTCATCAGTCTGCCTATGAAGCCCAAAAGCGCATTGAATCAAAAGAGGATATTGTGGTAGGGATGAATGAATTTCAGGTTGACGAAGAACTGAACGCTGAATTGCTGCGCGTGGATGAACAGTTAGAATATGACCAGAAGAAAAACGTCCAAAACGTACGAAACACCCGGGATGAATCGAAAGTCAATGACAAGCTGAACAGTTTGAGAAATGCGGCAAGGGATGAAAAGGAAAACTTGATGCCACATATTCTAGAAGCTGTAAAAGCTTATGCCACAGTCGGCGAAATCTGTAACGTTCTGCGGGAAGAATTTGGCGAATATACAGGCATGTAATGGAGAAACGAAGGAGGATGAATCATGGATCGAAAAATTCGTGTTTTAATTGCAAAACCAGGTCTGGACGGTCATGACCGTGGGGCACTGGTGATCGCCCAGGCTTTGAGAGACCATGGAATGGAAGTGATATATACGGGATTGCGCCAGTCTCCTGGACAAATTGCACAGGCCGCCATCCAGGAAGATGTGGATGTAATCGGGCTGTCATCCCTTTCCGGTGCTCACCGAACCCTATTTCCGAAAGTCATTTCAGCTTTAAAGGAACAAAATGCTGAGGATATTCCAGTCATTGGCGGCGGAGTGATTCCATATGAGGATATCCCTTATCTTGAAGAACAGGGAATCCAAAAAGTATTTACGCCTGGTACACCAACTGAGGTGATTGCTCAATATATTAAACAGCTGGTTGACCCATCTGCCTCAGATGTGACCGAGCCGCCTGAAAAAATTGCCCACATCGGCATTGCGGTGAAAAACATTGATGATGTGATGTCCTTTTACCATGATCTGTTAGGATTAAAGTTAAAAGGATTTGAAGAAGTGCCTTCAGAAGGAGTGAAAGTAGCCTTCTTTGAAATCGGGGAAACATCCATTGAGTTGCTGGAGCCGTTAAACGAAGAATCCCCGATCCACAAATATATCGAAAAAAGAGGGGAAGGAATCCATCATATTGCGCTGGAAGTCAAGGATATTGAAGACCGCTTGAAGCATTATAAAGACCAGGATGTACCGTTAATCCACGAAACCCCAAAAGACGGAGCCCATAACTCAAAAATTGCCTTCCTCCACCCGAAAGCCGCAAACGGTGTACTATACGAACTATGTGAGCATAAGGAGGAATAAACATGGACATCTACGATAAAATAAACGAACTCTATGACAAACGCAGAGAAGTAGAATTAGGCGGCGGAGATGAAAAAATTGAAAAGCAGCGGGAACGGGGAAAAATGACCGCCCGTGAACGGATAGAATACTTACTGGATGAAGGAACCTTTGTTGAACTTAATCCTTTTATGGAACATCGGGCCCATGATTTTGGCATGGATAAGAAAAAAGCACCCGGAGAAGGGGTTATTACCGGCTATGGAAAAATTGACGGTCGGGACGTATATTTATTTGCCCAGGACTTTACCGTATTTGGCGGTGCGCTAGGGGAGATGCATGGGAAAAAGATTGCCCATGTAATGGATCTGGCAGCGAAGAATGGAACGCCATTCATCGGACTGAACGACTCTGGCGGAGCCCGAATTCAGGAAGGGGTTGCTTCTCTGGATGGTTATGGACATGTTTTTTATCGCAACTCCATCTATTCAGGAGTGATCCCGCAAATTTCCGTAATTATGGGACCATGTGCTGGAGGAGCCGTATATTCACCAGCAATTACGGACTTTGTCATCATGGTGGAAGAGACATCCCAGATGTTTATTACCGGTCCAAAAGTGATTGAAACGGTTACCGGGGAAAAAATTTCTTCAGAGGATCTCGGCGGCGCACATGTTCACAACACCAAAAGCGGGAATGCCCACTTGAAAGCTGGAAGTGAAGAAGAGGCCCTGGATTATGTAAGAAAGCTGATCAGCTATCTGCCGTCCAATCAGAATGACAAGCCGCCGGTTGTGAATGTGGAGGATGACGAGGATGACTTCCGTCCGGACATTACCGACTTGATTCCATTTGACCCGGTTCGTCCGTATGATGTTCGCACGATCATTGATCAAGTCGTGGACAAGGACAGCTTTTTTGAAATCCATCCGGAATTTGCGAAAAACATCGTCGTGGGGTTTGCTAGAATGAAAGGGCAGACAGTCGGCTTAGTATGTAATCAGCCTAAACATTTTGCCGGCGGTCTGGATATTGACTCCAGTGACAAGGCATCCCGTTTCATCCGATTCTGTGATGCATTTAATATTCCGATTATTACATTTGAGGACGTAACAGGCTTTTTCCCTGGAGTGAAGCAGGAACACGGGGGCATTATTCGTCACGGAGCAAAAATCTTATATGCCTACTCAGAGGCTACTGTACCAAAAATTACGGTTATCACCCGTAAAGCGTATGGGGGAGCCTATGTTGCTCTAAACAGTAAGTCCATCGGGGCTGACCTCGTATACGCATGGCCGAATGCCGAAATTGCCGTCATGGGACCTGAAGGGGCAGCCAACATTATTTTTGCCCGTGACATCCAAAATAGCGACAACCCAGAAGCAACGAGACAGGAAAAAATCAACGAATACCGGGAAAAATTTGCGAATCCGTATGTAGCAGCTTCCCTGGGAATGGTGGATGATGTGATCGATCCCCGGGAAACCCGTATAGCGTTAATTCGCTCCCTGGATATGCTGAAAAATAAAAAAGAAGACCGCCCTGCAAAAAAGCACGGAAATATTCCGCTCTAAGCTAAGACATTTGACATCCTCTTACCCATAGCGGAAACTGTTAGATAGGAAGAAAAAGGAGGAAGGTTCATGCCACAGGTAAATCAGGATCGTTTAGTAGAGGAATTTTTAGAATTAGTCCAAATTGACTCAGAAACCAAATACGAAGGTGAAATTGCCGAAGTTTTGAAAAAGAAATTTTCAGACCTTGGGCTGGAAGTAAAAGAAGACAACGCAAAAGAAACGACGGATCACGGAGCCAACAACCTTGTTTGTACTTTAAAGGGAACAAAGGATGGTGCAGATCCGATCTACTTCACCTCTCATATGGATACAGTGGTTCCAGGCAAAGGGGTTAAGCCTTCCATTAAAGATGGATATATTGTGACTGACGGCACCACGATTTTAGGTGCGGATGATAAGGCTGGACTCGCTGCTATGCTGGAAGCCATCCGTGTACTGAAAAAAAACAATATTCCTCATGGGGACATTCAGTTTGTCATTACCGTTGGGGAAGAATCCGGTCTGGTTGGTGCCAAAGCACTGGATTCATCTCTGATTTATGCAAAGTATGGCTATGCCATTGACAGTGACGGAAAAGTTGGGAACATCGTCGTTGCTGCTCCAACCCAGGCAAAAATCAAAGCTACTGTCAAAGGAAAAACTGCCCATGCCGGTGTAGCACCTGAAAAAGGTGTATCAGCTATTACAATTGCTGCTAAAGCTGTTGCCCGTATGCCGCTGGGACGCATTGACGAAGAAACTACAGCAAACATTGGGCGATTTGAAGGCGGAAAAGCCACGAACATTGTATGTGACCATGTGGAAATTTTAGCTGAAGCCCGTTCCCTGGTTCCTGAGAAGATGGAAGCACAGGTTGAAAAAATGCGCAAAGCGTTTGAAGAAGCAGCGGAAGAAATGGGCGGAAGTGTAGATGTGCAGACAGAAGTGATGTATCCAGGCTTTAAGCATAAAGAAGGTGATCAGGTCGTAGAAGTGGCAAGAAAAGCTGCTGAAAAAATCGGCCGTCAAAGTGAGTTATTAAAAAGCGGCGGCGGAAGTGATGCCAACATCATTGCCGGTTTTGGTATTCCAACGGTCAACCTGGCTGTCGGCTATGAAGAAATCCATACTACCAATGAACGTATGCCAGTAGAAGAACTAGTCAAAATAGCAGAATTAGTGACTGCGATTTCGGAAGAAGCAGCGAAGTAATTCATATTTTACCAAAAAAGAGCATCTGGGGGTTCGGCAGCTTCCAGTGCTCTTTTTTATGTGCGTTTTATTATACTAAAATGTAGCAGTGTTTAAATATTTAAGTTGAACGTTTCATTTTCAGACCACTTGAAAATCAGCGGCCAAACCATCAAAATGAAAGTACTTACTGATGATCGACTTATACCAAACTGAAATTAAGGGTTGTGAATAGGAGGAATAAAACTTGGATATTGGCATCAGCACGTTTGTGGAAACAACGCCTGATATGGAAACTGGAAACGTCATCAGTCATGATCAGCGTTTGCGTGAAGTAGTGGAAGAAATTATTCTCGCGGATGAGGTGGGGCTGGATGTTTTCGGTGTTGGGGAGCATCACCGAAAGGATTTTGCGTGCTCGGCACCTGCCGTTCTGCTGGCAGCGGCCGCTTCCCGGACGAAACGGATACGCCTGACCAGTGCAGTAACCGTACTTTCCACCGATGATCCGGTAAGGGTGTTTCAGGACTTTGCGACTCTCGACGGGATCTCGAATGGCCGCGCCGAAATCATGGTAGGCCGCGGATCCTTTATTGAGTCCTATCCCCTGTTTGGCTATGATTTAAACGACTATGAAGAATTGTTTGAGGAAAAATTGAAATTGCTCCTGAAAATCCGTGAATCAGAAAAAGTTACATGGAAGGGGACACATCGTTCCGCGATTGATGATATGGGTGTCTATCCCCGTCCGGTTCAAGATCCTTTGCCGATCTGGGTTGGAAGCGGGGGCAACCCGCAGTCCGTCATTCGGGCCGGGAAATACGGCCTTCCCCTTGTTCTGGCCATTATCGGCGGGAGACCAGTACAGTTTGCCCCACTGGTTGAGCTTTATAAGCGTGCGGCAGCTCAAGCAGGACATGACCCGGACAGTCTCCCGGTAGCTTCTCATTCCCACGGGTTTATCGCAGAAGATGCGGATACAGCAGCGGAGAAGTTTTTCCAGCCGACCCAGTATGTCATGAATGTCATTGGCCGTGAGAGGGGATGGGGACATTATGACAGGGCTCAATATGATGCGGCGCGAAGCTTTGAAGGGGCCTTATATGTCGGGGATCCTGAAAAGGTCGCTCAGAAAATCATCCACCTTCGGAAAAACGTCGGTGTTACCCGTTTTATGCTGCATGTACCAGTTGGCACTATGCCCCATGAAGATGTCATGAAGTCCATTGAACTGCTGGGTAATGAAGTAGCCCCCCGTGTGCGGAAAGAAGTAGCTGAATGGGAAGCAGAACAGCAATAATCGTTTCATAGCCGTTGCCCTTCTTTTTGTGCAATACTTAACCTCAGCTCATTACAATTCTACTGATACATTGCTGTAATATTTCTAGTTTCTATATCATACTACTGTTTTAGATTAAATCTTTTAAAAGGGGGAATGGGGAAAGATGAAAAGTATTTCAAAAGCTGAATGGGTGCTGTTTATTCTTCAAGGGTATATGGTGCTTTTTTTAGCTTTGCATGATTGGGTCAAAATTGGTCCATTTATAGACCCAGATGGATTTGATAATGCAAATACACTGAAAGAGGCAATTTTACAAACAGTAGGAAACACTCTTCCAATTTTATTTAGTTTTGTACTTGCGATCATGTTTGCAGGGAAAACATATCCACTTGCCGCAAGAATATATCTGATGCTGGTTTACCCCATTTATCTCTTTGGTGAGTTTCAGGCATGGTGGCTCCCTTATTTCTTTGGGAAGACCATTGGACGTGACTTTGAAGAAACGGTAGCACGATACCAGGTTATGTTTGGAGAAACCCATGCATTTTTGCCTGAAATGAATGGTATTGTCGTCAATACTGCGCATGTATTTCTTCATTCCGCAACGATGACTTCTTTTTTTATCTTCTTGTATCTATTTTTTAAAAAGAATAACCAGACGAATTGAATCGCTCCGTTTATCCTTTACTAGTAATAATGGTATAATAAAAAAAATAAATAGAGAGAAAACTGGCGGTCTTATACCTATTTACTAGTAAAGGGGAGTAGATGTTGAATATTGATGTGAGGCAATTTTCAAATGTAGACAACCCAAATCTGAAACGGGCATATTTGAGGGGCTTGGAAGTGATCTTGTTACATCAGGACAGCAAACAAGAAATACTATATCATAAACTGACTAAAGGTAAGTTTTGGTCCATTACAACCAGTGAGCAGCACTTTTTTGAGGGATTTATGCTGGTGAAGGGCTCGATGCGATTGCAAAGTTCAGAAGAAGAGTTAGTCATTACTCCCGGGTATATGATTGAAGGAAATCCAATTAATCGGCATATCATCTTTCAAGCATTAACAGATTGTGAATTTGTATATGTTTCGTCCATGTCATTTTTTGAATCCTACTTTCAAAAGACAAAGCAAATGCAGGATCTGGCAGTCGCCATAGAGCAAAAGGATGGGTATACCGCCGAACATTGTAATCGAATTATGCATTATTCCATGCAGGTTGGAAAAGCTTATGGCTTAACCAACGATGAATTATATATTCTTAGTTTCGCGTCATATTTCCATGATATAGGAAAGATTAAAGTTCCTGACCATATTTTTCAAAAACCTGGCGCGTTGACTAATGAAGAATTTGATGTCATCAAAAGACACACCACATATGGAAAGGCACTCCTGGAAGAGACCGATATCACAGAATTAGTCCAGGCTGCACCAATTGTGGAACAGCATCATGAACGTTTTGACGGGAAAGGATACCCTCATGGCCTGAATCACCAGGAAATAGATATCCGGGCTGCCATTATTTTTGTCGTCGATTCTTACGATGCCATGACCACGGACCGGATTTATCGAAAAGCATTGTCTAAAGAAAAGGCCATTCATGAATTAATCAGCAACAAAGAAAAAATGTACCATCCGGATGTGGTAGATATATTTGTAGATATGATTTCACCTGAGAATCCCTCTGGTTGAAAAATTCCTGAATATTCGAAAAGAAATTGTTGACTTTTTCTATTTTTGCTTTATGGTAAAAGTAGGAAGGAGGGAGCGGGATGAAATATCGTTTGTTCAATTTAGCGGTAAAAGCCAGCCTTGCCGTAACTGCTATTATTACCATCATGAGCGATCCGGGCCCGATGCCGTAAATAAAAGGCTAGGACAAAACTGCGTAAAGTAATGTAATATCCGAACTATATTCATTGATCACATGAATTAGTTCGGATATTTTTACTTTATGTCTTATCTATTGTAAATATTAGTGGGATTGATGATTGAAAAAGTCAGTAAAAAAATGCAATAAATGATTAGTTAGGGGGATTAGTATGACACAGGATTTTTATTGTGAAGAAGTGTTAAGCGGTAAGACACCGGTTGAAAAGGTAATGGAGACGGAGAATGTTTTGACCTATTATCATACGAAACCATCTTATCCAGTACATATTGTCGCCTTTCCTAAAAAACATATTGATTCTTTCATTGCTCTGAAAGAAGAGGATCATGATCTGCTGATGGAATTATTAGAAGTGATACGGAAGGTGGCTGCTCAGGTGACAGAAGAATACGGCTCTTGTCGGGTTATTACAAATCTGGGGGATTACCAGGATTCCAAACATCTGCATTTTCATATCATCCATGGAAAGACATTAATATAGACGGCGGATTTAGAACAAAGGGTGCGCGAATCCAAATAGGATCAGTGAAACCCGATCAGAGCATATTGGCCGGAGGGAATTTTGATATCTGTATGATTCAGAAAATCTGGATTTTGAAATGGTTGCGTTTGTTAATGACAGTCTAACAAATGGATAAAGGAAAGTCCCGCCAAACAACAAAAAGATACCGCCGATTAACCAGGCCAATTTTTTTGTAATGATTCGAAATAGTATAAAAGCAAGCATGTCACCAGATAGTATGGTAAAATCAGGTTAGAACAACTGTTCCGATTAAAGGTGATGACCATGACCAAACGATTTCCGACAAAGGGAAGGATCATATTTCATGTGGATATGAACAGTTTTTATGCTTCGGTGGAAATGGCTTATAACCCGGACCTAAAGGGGAAGCCGCTTGCCATTGCGGGTGATCCGGAAAAACGGAAAGGGATTATCGTGACAAGCAGTTATGAGGCCAGGGCGAAAGGCGTCAGGACGACGATGCCATTGTGGAAGGCAAGGGAATTGTGCCCGAATCTCGTTGTTCTGAAGCCGAATTTTCCCCGCTACCGGGAGGCATCAAAACATATTTTTCAGATTATGTCATTTATCACACCTTATGTGGAACCGGTTTCCATTGACGAGGGATACATGGATGTGACGGAATGTGCCCATCTGGGTCAACCCCTTGATATCGCAAAACATCTTCAAAAACGGATTAAGGATGAACTGGATCTTCCCTGCAGTATTGGCATTGCTCCGAATAAATTTTTGGCGAAGATGGCATCGGATATGAAAAAGCCGATGGGGATCACCATCTTGCGTAAGCGGGAAATTCCTGAAAAATTGTGGCCACTTCCAATTGAAGAAATGTATGGGGTAGGGGAGAAAACAGCGAACAAGCTAAAAACGCTTCAGATTTACAAAATCGAGGATTTGGCTAAAGCGGATGTACTTCATTTAAAAAATCTTTTAGGGATTAACGGTGAACGGCTAAAAAACCGGGCCAACGGCATTGATCCGAGACCGGTGGACCCTGATTCAGTCCATGAATTTAAAAGTATCGGCAATTCCCAGACCTTTCCCTACGATACAGTTGATGAAACAGAACTGAAGCAGATGCTTCATCAGCTATCTGGAAAAGTAGCTGAGCGGATGAAGAGGAAACAGGTGGTCTGTGAAAATATTCAAATTATGATACGCTACTTTGACCGAAAAACCATTACAAGAAGTAAGCAGCTTCATGATTTTGTGGAAAATAAGGATGAGATTTACCGGATTGCTCTGGATCTTTTTCTTGCCAATTGGTCAGGGGAAGCAGTTCGGTTGCTGGGGGTGACCGCCCAACAATTAGTGGAAAAAGAAGAGATGTCCAAACAACTGGATCTGTTTTCTTATGAGCATGAAGCAAAAAAAGAAAAATTGTATGACGCCATTGATCAATTAACTGAAAAATACGGAAAGGAAATTATTCAAAAGCCCGAAGCAGATGATGGTGACGAATATATTTCAACCAGCTTTCAGAAGGATTTTCTGGACGATTTTAAACATTAAAATGATGTTTGCCCCACAAACACCACTTCCTGTAGAACGATGCAGGCAGTGGTTTTTTTATACTGATTTCTGCTTTACCTGACAACCAGCTTCATGTATCAAAAATAGAAAATGACAAAATATAAAAAAAAAATCAATTTTCATCTAAACCATGTCAAGGAGGGATGTTCATGCCACATCCATATTTATGCCCGAATTGCCGGAGCAACCGTTCCCGGTTCAATATTATTGCTCAGGTTACTACACCCGTAAAAATGGACCCCCATACAGGAGAGGTGGTCGAAGAATTATCCGAACAGTCCATGGAACCATACCACGTTAAATATAATGGACCGCAATATAAAGTCCAATGCGGGGTCTGCGGGCTGGTGGAGAACGAAATAACCTTTATTAAACACGCAGAAAATGATTCAGGCGTCAGATAACAAAAAAACGAAACCAGATAATGGATAGTTACGTAAAATAAGTTAAATTGGAATGGTTCTTAATCAAGGGGAGGAGAAACTATGAAAAAATGGATGACTGCTGTTGTTACATTTGCAGTCATATTCGCAGTGAATTGGCTGGCAGCAAAACTGTTTCAGCTGCATTTTATTGATGTGTCGTTCTTTACCGGGCTTGTCTTTGCTGTTGCCTTAAGGTGGATGAACTCTTCAGGAGGCTTTTTATCCGATGCCATTTCGACCAGTGTCCAGTCCCAGACGGGTGTGAAAATGGAGCGGGAAGAAAAAAAATCCCTGCCTTCAACAGCTGCAGCTACAGCAATTGTATATACTGTTCTTGCGCTTATTGCGACGATCATCTATTATCTGGATTATTTCATGTAGGAGATTCTGAGAACTAATCCGGTAAACAAGGGGCTGGGACATTAGATGTGAGCGGTTGAAAAGGCGAACAATTGGCTAAAGAAAATATCCGAACTTATTCAGGTGACGATTGAATAGAGTTCGGATATGTCATAACTTTTTTTACACTGGCCACAGCCTCTTATCGTATCTATTTAAAAATCTTACGCAAAATTTTCAGTCCGATTTTCGAATTCGGGTAACGGAACGATAAATCAAACCTGGTCGTCTGTTTCACGATACTCTTTTGATGACTGAAGGTATCAAAACTGGCTTTACCATGATATTGGCCGACTCCGCTTGTTCCTATACCGCCCATGGGCAGGTTCGGGTTGGCAATATGCATCAACGTATCATTGATGCACCCGCCTCCAAAAGAAATATTCTCAATCGCCCATTCCTGAGTCTGTTCATTTTCCGTGAATAAGTAGAGGGCAAGGGGATTGGGGGCATGGGCAATTTCTTTTTTCACTTCTTCGATTTGTGTAAATGTCAGCACAGGAAGAATAGGCCCAAAAATTTCATCCTGCATGATCGGATCTTCCCAGCTGACTCCGTCCAAAATAGTCGGGGAGATGGTGAGCTGTTCTTCTTTAGCAACTCCACCGCAGACAATTTGTCCGTCCTTTAAATATTCCGATAACCGTTCAAAATGCCTCTGATTCACAATTCGAGTATATTCCGGATGTTCTTCAGGATGATTTCCGTAGAAAGATTCAATGGCATCCCGAAGTTTGTGTAATAATTCGTCCTTTATGTCTTCATGAACCAAAAGATAGTCTGGTGCAATGCAAGTCTGACCGGCATTTAAAAATTTCCCCCAGGCGATGCGTCTGGCAGCGAGCGGGATTTTGGCATCCTGATCCACGATACATGGGCTCTTGCCGCCCAGTTCCAGGGTGACCGGCGTTAAATGTTTGCTTGCCTTCTCCATCACGATTTTCCCAACCGGAACACTTCCCGTAAAGAAAATATAATCAAACGGTTCCTCGAGAAGCTGCTGGCTGATTTCCTTATCTCCTTCCACAACCGCAATATAGTCCGGCTCAAAGGTGCTCTGTACCATGTCAGCAATCAGGCGGGATACATTGGGGGCCAGCTCAGACGGCTTAATGACCGAACAATTGCCTGCTGCAATCGCTCCGATGAGGGGGGCAAAGGTCAATTGAATCGGATAATTCCATGGTGAAATAATGAGCGCAGCCCCATAAGGCTGTTTGTATATATAGCTTTTTGCGCCAGAATGACTGATTGGAGATTTGACTTTTTCCGGTTTCATCCAGCTGTGCAAATGTTTGATAGCCTCATCCAGTTCAGCGTATAAAAAACCAATCTCAGAAGCGAAGGCCTCATACTCCGATTTATTCAGGTCTTGTTTTAACGCGCAATAAATATCCTTTTCATACCGTTTAAGGGCTTGTTTCAGTTTTTCCAGCTGGTGCTTCCGAAACATATGGGTTAAGGTTTTTCCCTCATGAAACATCCTCTTTTGTGCTTGAACCAGCTCAGAAATGTTCATTTCTCCACCTCCGCTTTATACATCTACTATTTTAAAATCATGGGCCATCACAGTATCAGGGAATATATCTTGAACGTTTCTCGAAAAATTCTCTATGTCTGGATCCTGATAACGGGATGAAATATGGGTTAAAATCAGTTTCTTCACGTTCGCTTTTTTCGCAAGCTCTGCTCCCTGAAGAGCAGTGGAATGAAAGTAGTCGTAAGCCAGTTGCTGATCTTCCGGACCAAAGGTGGACTCATAGATAAGCACGTCAGATTCCCTGGCAAAGGTAATGAACTCCTCATGGTAACGGGTATCTCCGAAGACCGTGATGACTTTCCCTTTTTTTGGAGGTCCCACAAAGTCTTTGCGATTAACCACGGTTCCATCTTCAAGGGTTACTTCCGGATTTTCTTTAATTTTTCGGTAGATTGGCCCTGGTGGAATGCCTGCTTCTTTTAGTTTATCGGGCATGAGTTCCCCGACTTTATCCTGTTCAATGACCCGATAAGCAAAAGAAGGGATTCCGTGATCGAGTTTTTTCGTTTCAATAGTAAATTGATCATCTTCGAAAATGGTTCCCTCATCTATTTCCTTAATATGTAAGGGATAGGCGAGCCGGGTCTGGCTGATGGATAAAGCCGTATCAATAAAAGATTTGATACCAGTTGGGCCATAGACATCAACAGGAGTTCTGCCTCCCTGAAAGGACCGGCTTCCTAACAGACCTGGAAGTCCAAAGATATGATCTCCGTGCAAATGGGTGATAAATATTTTTTCGATTTTCGCCGGTTTAATGGGAGTATGTAAAATTTGGTGCTGGGTCGCTTCCCCGCAGTCAAACATCCAGATGCTTCCCCGTTCCTGGGAAAGATCCAGTACATAGGATGAAACATTTCGTTTTTTTGAAGGGACACCTGCTCCGGTTCCTAGAAAATGAAAGTGCATAATGGTCATCCTCCTGTGAAAGTCGTAAAATGATATGTTATTTCCAGCCTCGTCTGTATTGTTCTGGTCCTTCAATGGGAACTCCCAGTTCATCGGCAGCCTGCTTCGGCCAGTATGGGTTTCTTAAGAAGGCCCGTCCAATAAAAATCAGATCCGCACGGTTGTTCTGGACAATTTCCTCAGCCTGCAAGCCGCTGGTAATCAGCCCGACAGCTCCAGTTGCGATGTCTGCTTTCTGTTTAATTTCTTCAGCATATTGAATCTGATAACCGGGATAGACGGGGATTCTTACGGGAATGACCGCACCTGAACTGCAGTCAATTAAGTCTACTCCCTGTTTTTTCATCTCCAGCGAAAAATATACAAAGTCGTCCATGGTGTTTCCATTTTCATCATATTCATTGGCTGAAATGCGGACAAATAACGGTCCGGACCATTCTTCTTTCACGGCATGAATAACTTCCTTTAAAAAACGATAGCGATTTTCTCTGGATCCCCCATATTCATCTGTGCGTTTATTGGTCAATGGAGATAAAAACTGATTGATTAAATATCCGTGGGCTCCGTGTATTTCAATGACATCAAAGTTCGCCTCTCTGGCTCTTCTCGCACCTTCCTTGAATGCTTGAATGGTACGTTGAATATCCTCGAGACTCATTTCCTGCGGAGTCTGATAGTTTTCGCTGAAAGGAAGGGAACTTGGAGCAAAAATCGGTCCTTCCAGATCTGCTTTGCGGCCGGCATGGGCCAGCTGAATTCCGCTTTTGCCCCCGTGGCAGTGGACGCCTTCGTTAATTTGCTGCAGTCCTTTTATATGATCATCATCCCAGATTCCAAGATCCTTTGATGAAATTCGCCCTTCAGGCATTACAGCAGTTGCTTCAATAATAACCAGCCCGGCCTGCCCGGCAGCTCGGCTTTCATAATGGGCAAGGTGAAAGGGCTGTACATGACCGTCTTCGGTTTCAGATGAGTACATACACATAGGTGACATGACGATCCTGTTTTTGAATGTGGTTTCTTTTATGGTCAGTGGTGAAAAAAGTTTACTTTCCATTTTTGTTTCCCCCTCAAGCTCAAAACTATTTATTTTACCATAGCATAATTCTTATAAACCACCAATAATTCATATGATTTTAATTAAAAATTATTTTGTAATCGTTTGTGATAGGCTACATCAGGCATATCTGTAAAGATTCCCTCACATTTCAGCTTGTAGCAGCGAGCCATTCGAAAAGCGCGGTTTACAGTGTAAACCCGAACTGGTATGTTTTCATTTCTGCATTGTTTGACCAGGCGATAATTTAATACCCGATATTTAATGTGGAGAGCATCTGCCTTAATTTCATGAAGAAAGGGAATGATATTTCGTATACCCTGACTTGTCAGAAATGCCGTTTCAATCCCTGAATGAATGGCTTTAACACGTTTCAGACTTTCTGGATTGAAACTAGATACAATCGTCCTCTCCTCGAGACGATGCTCTTTAACCATCTTGCAGACTTTATGTTCCAACTGTTTATAATCCACGATATTATTTTTTAGTTCGAGATTAATCAGAATGGGAAATGGTTTGACCCATGTTAAAAATTCTTCCAGTGTTATAATAGGTGTATCTTTATAAGCAGCAGAAAACCATTCTCCGGCATCCAGTTTTTTTAATTCATCCAGTGTATATTCATAAACAAATCCCTGGCCATTCGTTGTACGTTTAAGACTTTCATCGTGAATCAGAACAGGGATCCCATCTTTTGTCAGCTGTACATCGGTTTCGATTCCATCAGCTTTCATCTCGATGGCTTTTTCAAAGGCAGGCATCGTATTTTCAGGGGCGTACTGACTGGCTCCCCGGTGGGCAAAAATCTTTGTGGCCACATTTGTCACCTCGCTTGATATCAAAACATACATGTGATGAGAAGGAGTGATCTGGTTTGAAAAAATGGCAAACGAAGGATCAGCTGGTAGATCTCTTGTGTTCTCTAGTTAAATACCCAAGTATCACAGGGACGGAACATGAAATTGCTATTGTAGAATATTTATACCATATTTTATCAGAACGGGATTATTTTAAGAATCATCCATCTCATTTATCTCTACATCCTATACCAGACGGCCGTCAATTGTTAACCGCCCTGGTGAAAGGAAAGAAAAATACTGAGGATACAGTCGTTCTTTTGAGTCATATTGATGTGGTGGATGTAGAAGACTACGGATCCTTTAAAAACCTGGCTTTCTATCCCCGGGAACTGACAAAGGAATACAAAAAACATATCAATCTGCTGCCAGAGGAAGTACAGCAAGATATTGTATCAGGAGAATGGCTATTTGGAAGGGGATCCATGGATATGAAAGCAGGGACAACTCTGCACTTATCCATGCTCGAAAAAGCGATGGACGGTGAATTTTCTGGTAATATACTCATGCTGGTGGTTCCCGATGAAGAAGTAAACTCTGCCGGGATGATACATGCACTTCCGGTATTACATGAAATTAAAAAACAGGAAAACCTCACCTATTGCGCCTGTCTCAACGGGGAGCCGATGTTTCGTAAATATCCCGGTGATGAAAACTTTTATATGTATATGGGTTCCATGGGAAAGGTGTTACCGGGTTTTTATTGTTATGGGAAAGAAACCCATGCCGGTGAGCCTTTTGGCGGGGTAAATGCTAATGTGATGATCAGTTATCTGAATCAGGAACTGGAGCTTCATGAATCCTTTATTGAAAAAATCGATGATGAAATCACACCGCCGCCGGTCAGTCTGATGAACCGTGATTTAAAAGAAGAATATTCGGTACAGACACCTATCTCATCCGTTTCCATGTATAACGTATTTTATATGAAACAGTCCATTGGTGAACTTTCTCAAAAACTGCTGGATGCGGCCAAACGGGCTAAACAACGGATTGAAGCACATTATCGGGAAAAAGGGGATACTTTTAAACATGCGACCGGTATTACTGAGCTTCCGGAAGTACAGGTTCAGGTCATGATGTATGAAAATTTATTTCAGGAAGCCGTTAAACGGCATGGCACACAGGAAGTGTTAAGACGGCAAAATTTATTGATTCAGAATCGGAATCAGGGCGACCGGGATTTTTCAACCCTCCTTGTACAGGACCTGGCATATCTCTGCAAAGATCTGGCACCTATGATCGTTCTCTTTTATAGTCCGCCGTTTTATCCATCCGTTTCCTCAAAAGGGGATGAACACATTGAAAAGGTGCTGAACCATATTCATCAAAAAGCCAGGAACGATTATCAAATTGATCTGGAGACGATTGAATTTTTCTCCGGCCTGTCCGATTTAAGTTTTGTCGGACCTGCTGCCTCCAGTGAAAAATCGCTGAAACAGTTAAAAAATAACATGCCCCTGAATGAGATTGGATACACATTGGATGAGAAGCTGATGCAGGAGATGAATATGCCTATTTTAAATATCGGCCCCTTTGGGAAAGATGCTCACCAGTGGACAGAACGGTTAGAGCTTCGGTACAGCTTTGAATGCCTTCCCACACTTCTTACAGAGGCGATTGAGCAGTTACTTTCCAGAAAATAAGTCTTCAAAGTGACAAAAAAGAGAGAAAGAGTTAAAATAGTAGAATGAATGCTCATTCATTTTTGGACTAAATTGGGGGAAAAAATAATGCCAGTCAAAGAAAAAATAGATCAGATTACGCTGCCAACACCTTATGCCGTAGGAGATGTTCATGTATATGTAGTCAAAGGGGAAGCGTTAACGTTAATTGATGCCGGTGTTAACACGGATGAAGCCTGGGATATTTTTATTGCAAAATTAAAAGAACATGGTTATCAGCCGGGGGATATCGAACAGATTATTTTAACCCATCATCATCCGGATCATATCGGCCTGGTGGATCGTTTTGACCGTCTTAAAGGGATCTATGCCCATGACCGTGTTGACCGGTGGCTGAGAAGAGATCAGGAATTTCTTCGGTATTATCTCGAGTTTTTTAGAGGACTGTATCGGGAGTTTGGAATTCCTGAAAAATATCATTCATTTGAAAAGACAGCAAAAACTACCCTTCGCTTTGCTGGCAAGGGAGCATTAACCGGTACGTTAAAAGAGGGAGATAGTCTTCCGGGTCATCCGAATTGGAAAGTGCTCGAGACTCCGGGTCATGCCCAGAGCCATCTTTCTTTCTATAACAAGCATACAAAAGAAATGCTTGCCGGGGACCATGTGCTTTATCATATCTCATCAAATCCTTTATTGGAACCGCCTGTCAATCAGGGAGAGATGAGGCCAAAACCACTTGTTCAATACCGGGAGTCGATGAAAAAAATATTAAACTATCCCATTCAAAAAGTATATCCTGGACATGGACCTATTTTTAACGAAGTAAGTGAATTAATTAGGGGGCGTTTTAAAAAGCAGGAGGAACGTGCGGATAAAGTGTTTCGGATTATCCAGGAGAAGCCCCAAACTCCTTTTGAAATTTGTAAGCAGTTATTTCCTAAACAATATCAGTCACAGTTTGATTTAACCATGTCAGAGACGGTAGGACAGCTGGATTATCTGGAAACAGAAGGAAGAGTTAAGCAGCTGAAAGAAGGCGGGCATATTTTTTATGCTGTCTCCTGAAGGGTGAATGAATCATGATGAATCATCGAATAAAGGGAAAAAAGATACTGATTACCGGTGCATCGAGCGGGATTGGTGAGCAGCTGGCCTGGAAAGCAGCTGTTGGGGGTGCTTATCCTATTTTAGTTGCCCGGTCAAAGGATAGACTATCCCGGATAGCTTCATCCATAAAACGGGAGTTGGGTTGTAGATCTGATGTTTATATATGCGATCTATTACATGAAGAAGAATGGGAATCCACCATGAAGCAAATTGTGTCAGATCATGGTCCTGTTCATGTGTTAATCAATAATGCTGGGATTGGCTACTTCGAATTGATTCAAGAATCGACGCTGTCGTCCTATCAGCAAATGTTTCAGCTTAACGTCATGGCCCTGATCCAGTCCGTTCATTTTTTTCTGCCAATCATGGCGGAAAATGGAGAGGGACATATCGTCAATATTGCTTCACAGGCCGGAAAAATGGCCACACCAAAGTCGGCTGGCTATGCAGCGACGAAACATGCCGTGTTGGGGTTTACCAACAGTTTGCGGATGGAAGCCGAAAAACAGGGGATCTTCGTTACAGCTGTCAACCCTGGCCCTGTAAACACCAATTTCTTTCAAACGGCTGACCCGGAAGGAACATATAAAAAGGCCATCTCACGCCACTTGCTTCAACCGGAACGGGTAGCTGAAAAAATTGTCAACCACCTGTACACACCAAAAAGGGAAATTAACCTTCCTCTGTGGATGGAAGCGGGAAGCAAACTTTATCACCTGGCCCCCCGTTTGATGGAAAAGATGTTTAAAAACCAGTTTTTTAAAAAATAATGGATTGATGTAGAGCAGGCTTAACAGCCTGCTTTTTTAGTGTAAATTGACTGGTTCTTCATCCATACGGAATAGTTCTTTTCTGAATATCGTATAAGGAGACTGGTTAAGGAGGTATGTGAAATGAGAAGACGTCATCAAAATGACCCTTCACAGCAGAGTATTAATATGTTAGTCGATTCTGTATTAAACCGGCATGGTGTAAAACTTTCTAAGTCCCGGCTAAGCATTAGACCCAGCGGTGGCTCAGCCCTTTGATGATGATGTTCAAGACTCAAATTTTATAGTTTCTTATCTCCTTAAGTAAAAATATCTGAACACTTGTCCTAGCCTCGTTTTTTAGGCAGTTTATAAACGAAAAAGTTAGGTAAGCTTTCATATTCATGACATACATAGGCATGTTTTTTTGGTGCTTTTTTGAAGGGTAACTTCTTATGAATACAGTCTGGTAATTGACTCAAGATAAAGAAAAAAGGAGTTGTTTTGCGTGGATGTTTATCGTCCAGTTGGCAGTTTTCCTGCTCAGCACCAGAGTAAACAGCCTGGTATTGAATCCTTTATGAATCCGCTGCCCATACGGGAAGACCCAGACTATATCGGATGCGGCAAGCTCAGGAATAAAGTAGCTCTAGTAACCGGCGGTGACAGTGGGATCGGCAGGGCTGTGGCAATTGCCTATGCCAAGGAAGGAGCCCACGTTGCCATTGTTTATTATAATGAGCATCAGGATGCAGAGGAAACAAGAAAGAGGGTTGAGGCAGAAGGAGTTCACTGTTTGTTGATTGCTGGTGACATCGGGGATGAAACCTTTTGTGAAAATGCAGTAGATCAGACTGTATCCGTTTTGGGCTCCCTTGATATTTTAGTGAATAATGCTGCTGAACAGCATCCCCAGCCATCCATTCAGTATATCAGCCAGGAGCAACTGGAACGCACCTTCCGGACAAACATTTTTTCTATGTTTTATTTAACGAAGGCGGCTTTAAAATACTTGAAACCCGGCAATACCATTATTAATACGACTTCAGTTACAGCCTATGAAGGAAATGAACAGCTGATTGATTATTCCTGTACGAAAGGAGCTATTGTCACCTTTACCCGTTCTATGGCGAAATCCCTTGTGAATGCGGGTATTCGGGTTAATGGGGTTGCTCCGGGTCCCATATGGACACCGCTGATTCCATCATCCTTTTCCGCTAAACAGGTACAGTTCTTTGGGTTAAATACGCCAATGGGGAGAGCGGGGCAGCCTGCTGAACTGGCTCCTGTTTATGTTTTTTTAGCCTCTGATGACTCCAGTTACATGACCGGCCAGGTGATTCATGCAAATGGAGGCGGTTTTGTCACCACCTGACAGGAAGGAAAAACCACTTGATAAACCGAACGTATATTCGCATAATAGAAAGTAAAAGGATCTTCGAAAGGCGGCTGGGGGTTTATGAAAAATCCGGTAGTTGACTATGATTCACTGCCGAACCGAAAAGTACTGTGTATTGATATGAAGAGTTTTTATGCAAGCTGTGCTGCGGTGGCGAGGGGGCTGGATCCGCTGACGTGCTATCTAGCCGTTGTGGCGGATGTGAACCGGCCGGGGAGTGTCATTTTGGCCGCTTCACCGGCTTTAAAACGGGATTTTGGCATCCGGACAGGAAATCGTTTGTTTGAGATCCCCGATGACCCCCGGATTGTGATTGTACCGGCACAAATGAAGCTTTATCTGGAAATCTCTGTTGAAATTACCCGCCTGTTTCACCGGTTCGTCCCAAAGGAGTCCATCCATACGTATAGCGTGGACGAAAGCTTTCTGGAAGTAAGCGGTACGGAAAAGCTGTGGGGAGACGCATGGACCCTTGCTGAACGAATTCGCCGGGAGCTTAAGGAAACCTTTCAGATTCCGTGCGCCATCGGCATTGGTCCGAACATGCTGATGGCCAAACTCTGTCTCGATTTAGAAGCAAAAAAAGAGGGAATTGCAGAATGGACCTATGGCGATGTGCAGAAAAAATTATGGCCTGTCTCCCCGTTAAGCCAGATGTGGGGAATTGGCACACGTCTGGAGCGCCGCTTGAACCGGATGGGGATTACCACTGTGGGACAGCTCGCCCATTTTCCTCTGGAAAGACTGGAAAAAGCATTCGGAATTATGGGCAACCAGCTGTTTTATCATGCCCACGGGGTCGATCTATCCGAGCTCGGAGCGCCGATTATGCAGGGCCAGATCAGCTTTGGAAAAAGCCAGATTCTTCTCAGGGATTACCCGGACCCGGAGGAAGTCCGCTATGTCATTCTGGAGATGTGTGAAGAGGTGGCCAGAAGAGCCCGGGAGCACGGAAAGGCAGGGAGAACCGTCAGTCTGGGCATCAGCTACAGCAAAAACGAAGGGGGAGGGGGGTTTTACCGGTCCAGAACCATTGATACGCCTACCAATATCACGTCGGACATTTTTGACGTGTGCATGCAGTTGTTTGAGGAATTTTACAGTCAGAAAACAGTTCGGAAAATTTCCATAGCCCTGTCAAATATTTCTGATGACCGCTATATACAGCTGGATTTGTTTGACCAGACGAGGGAGAAAAAGAGGACCCTGGGATATGCCATGGATGAAATCCGCAGCAAATACGGTTCGGACGCCCTTCTTCGTGCAGTATCCTTTACAGAAGCAGGAACTGCCCTGCACCGCAGCAAACTCGTCGGCGGGCATTATGCGGAATAGTAAAACAGGCTGGGACAAAAAAGAAATGAATATAGTTCGGATATTTCATTACCTTATGAAGTTTTGTCCCAGCATCTTTTTCTTCTTGAGTAACGGTTTTTCCGTTCATTCGATTAATCAGAAAATGACGTGCCGGGTAACCCTCGGCACGCCATTGCTCTTCTATTATTTTTCCTCAAACAGACCTGTCCCCAGTATCGCTTGCCTGACTTCCTCATTTTCCGGGGAGACTTCAAACGCCACTTCATCTCCGGGCTTTAATCCCACTGCAAGAAGTCCAAGCAGGCTCTTGGCATCAACAACCCAGTGATCCTTCTTGACTAAAATGGTTTCTGTAAATTGTCCCATAGTATTGACAAATTGACTGGCATGATCCGCAAATACTGGCTTCACGACTTTAAATTGCATCTCCAGTCCTCCTCGCATCATAAATGATTCCTTAATTCAAGTATATAGTCTGTAAACTGAAAATCCATGTATTTTCAATCAAGTCAGGAAAAATCGTGCAACCAGCACAAAAAGAATGCGTGAATCTGTGCATAATAGGGAAGTTCAGAAGGTTTTAGACTGTTTCAGATCGAAATATAGAAGGTGAATAAATGAAAGGGATGAAATGAAATGGGATATGTCATGGAATTAAGAAAATTAATCGGATCAAGGCCTATTGTGTTAACGGGCTCCTGTATCTTATTGTGCGATCAAAATCAACTGCTGCTGCAAAAACGGGCAGATAATGGGCTGTGGGGACTCCCGGGAGGAGCACTGGAACCCGGAGAATCACTGGATGAAACCGCAAAAAGAGAATTATACGAGGAAACAGGTCTTACGGCACAAAGCTTGACGTTTTTCCGTGTGTTTTCAGGAAAGGAATTATATTACCAGTATCCCCATGGCGATGAAGTGTACAGTGTCGTTTCCGCTTATATATGCCGGGAATTTCAGGGGGAATTAGATTCAGATAATACAGAAACAGAAGAGCTGCGTTTCTTTCCATTAGATGAAATACCGGAAAACCTCCATCCGGTGGACCGGCCCATCGTGAAAGTATTTTTAGAACACAGCAAGATGTAGCGAATACAAAAATTTTTATTGATAATAAATTCCTCCGTTCCCTTATATACATGTTTTAAAACCCAATTTGATTGCAGTTCTTCAGGGGTGAGCACACGAAAAAATGGAGGGAAATGTGTGAACGTTAAAAGCATTCCATTTAATATGGAGTTGTCCTATGATGATGAATTGAGGGAACAGCCTGTCAGATCAGATGAAATGATGGAGGGCTTGAATTTTTTGATGGATTGCCTGAACATTGACTCTATTTCCAGAAAAACCCAGGCACAGATAGCCGGCTGGATCGGAGTATATGCCAGGATTGCAAGAGATTATCACGTAAGTGTGCAATATTTAAAAGAAGCGATCAATCTGTTTGAAGAAATGAGTGAGACTAGAGGAGCTTTTGTTCAAAAATTGCAACTGGCCAACACTTTGCACTGGAAAGGAGAGCATACAGAAGCTAAACGTCTATTCATGGAGTTGCTTCAAGTAACTGAAGAGAATCGAGTTCTTGAAGAATACCGGGATTTCCTGTATCAGCATTATGGAAAGTTTTTAATGGATGAGGGAAATCCGGAGCTGGCCCGGAAGTATCTGCAGGAAGCACTGGTTATCAGGAAGATAAAGGGAAACGACGAACTCATTCAATCGACAAAAATGTGTCTTTCAAAATGCCTGGAACAAATAGAGGCAATACAGACATAACCCTGCTTTTGTTCCGACAAAAAAGGGGCTGTACTTAAGGAATGTCATATTCTTTATTTTCGCCTTAAGACAGTCCCCTGCTTTATTTTATCGGTGTTTATCATATTTGATCGGCTTTGAAATAGCCTTCAGCTTTGTATATAAATCATCATCCATTGGCGGGCTATCCATGAATGTCAGGTTTTCTTCGAGCTGCTCCATGGAGCTGGCTCCGAATACCGCTGTGGCAACAGCCGGATGTTTCAATACATATTGAAGGGCCAGGGTATTTCCGCTCCGTTCGGCACTCCGATAGGATAAAAAGGTTTCTGTCATATCTTTGAGTTCTTCATAGGAATACTCAAGATACCCACCTTTTCCTTTCCGTTCTACCATTTCTAATCCTCTGTCGCTCAACATTCCCTTAGCCAGCGGTCCCCTGGCCAGCACACTGATTTGATGGTTTTGCAAAAGATCCAGAATTTCTTCTTCCGGGCGCCGGTCATATAAACTGTACTGCATCATGACACTGACAATATTGGAGCGTTTTACATATTCCCGTATGACATTGGGGCGGATAGAAGAAATGCCGTAATAGCGAATGATACCCTCTTCTTTTAATTCTTCAAAAGCTTCAATGGTTTCGTCGATATGGTCCTCAATAGTTCCGCCATGAAGCTGATACAGGTCAATGTAATCAAGATTGAGCCTCCTCAGGCTTTCTTTTACTTCTTCCTGAATATATTTTTTTGAAGGATCCCAGAACCAGCCTTCTTTGCCAGGCCCAAAGTGATTGCCCACCTTTGTGCCGATGATCACCTGATCCCGCTTATTCTTAACAGCTTTCCCCACCATTTCCTCATTGACACCGTAATCATATAAATCGGCTGTATCCAGATAATTAATCCCGGCATCCAGAGCCCGGTGGATGATTTCCTTCGCCTTTTGTTCATTTGTTCCAAGACTCATACAGCCAAGAGATATTTCGCTGACAAAGAGATCGGATCTACCTAACTGATTTCTCCTCACTGTTCATCCATCCTTTCTTAACAATTCCGTTGCTTTCTATTCTATAAGAGAAGGGGATCTCTGCCAAATGTTCAACATTTTGGGGGAGTGAAAGATCGGGGAATTTCAGCTGAACTTTATGATAAGATAGATGGGGAAAGGGAAGGTGAGATGATGAAAAAGTTTGAGGAGAAGACCATAGAATCAGAAACGATATTTGAAGGAAAAGTCGTGAAACTTCAGGTCGACCGTGTAAAACTTCCAAACGGTAAAGTATCAAAACGTGAACTCATTAAACATCCGGGGGCTGTGGCCGTCATTCCGGTTACAGATGAAGGAAAAATGGTTTTCGTAGAACAGTACCGAAAACCGCTGGAGAGAAGTTTAGTGGAAATCCCGGCTGGAAAGCTGGAAGCAGGGGAAAGTCCTGAAGCCACTGCCCACCGTGAACTTGAAGAAGAAACCGGATACCTGGCAGATGAGTTAATATATATTACTTCATTTTATACGTCACCAGGCTTTGCGGATGAATTGATCCATCTTTACCTGGCGACAGGTCTAAAAAAAAGCGCCCAACCAAAGGAAGCAGATGAAGACGAATTTGTGGAAATTTTGGAATGCACCCTGCAAGAAGCACAGAAACTAATGGAAGAGAAGAAAATTTATGATGCCAAAACGGCCTATGCTGTACTCTATCTGGCATCCCAAAACCATCGTGAATAAACTCATTATCAGCACGAAGTACTTAAAAAAGGACCGATGCCTCCATGTTGAAGAATTTTTACGCTGATCTCCATATTCATATTGGACAGACCAAATATGGCCGCCCAGTTAAAATTACAGCTTCTAAAACCTTAACCTTAACGAATATTCTGGAAGAAGCCTCTGAACGCAAAGGGTTAGATATGGTCGGGATTATAGATGCACATGTCCCAGCCGTTCAGGAAGAGCTAGAACAATTGATTGAATCGAAAAGGGCCTATGAAATGGAAGAAGGGGGCGTCCGTTTTGACAGGACAACCCTTATTCTTGGCTCAGAAATAGAGATTTATGATGATCACTGTAAAGGTCCAGTTCATGTTCTCTGTTATTTTCCGGATATTCATCATCTAAAAGTTTTTACCGGGTGGCTGAAGGGCAGAATGAAAAACATTCATTTAAGCTCTCAGCGATTCTACGGAACTGCACCAGAACTGCAGCAGAAAGTGAAAGAATTAAAGGGGCTGTTTGTCCCGGCACATGTATTTACCCCTTTTAAAAGCCTGTATGGAAGGGGAGTCAAAAAAAGTCTAAAAGAAATTTTTGACCCGAATCTCATTGATGCTGTGGAGTTAGGGTTAAGTTCGGATTCCCATATGGCAGATCACATTTCGGAATTGCATGATTATACGTTTTTAACGAATTCCGACGCCCATTCCCTGAAAAAAATAGCCAGGGAATATCAACTGGTAAAGATGAAACAACCGACATTTACAGAGTTAGAAAAAGTTCTGCATCAAAAGGATCAGCGCATGGTCATTGTCAATTATGGTATGAATCCAAAACTGGGAAAGTATTATACAACAGTCTGTGAAAAATGTTTGGTCAGTGTGGGGAATCACGATCAGTTCTGTCCGTCATGCAGTCACTCCCGGTTTATTAAAGGAGTGTCTGACCGGATTCAGGAACTGGCGGATCGAGATCGAGAGGACATACAAAGACCTCCCTATATTTATCAGGCACCGCTGGAATATATTCCAACATTAGGTCCTAAAACATATGAAAAACTGTTGAAGCTTGGCACAGAAATGTATATTCTTCACCAGGCAGACAGACAGGAATTAATTTCAGCTTCTTCAGAAAAGATAGCTGATCATATTCTGGCCATGAGAAACGGGAAAATGGAATTCACTGCGGGTGGAGGAGGCAAATATGGCAAGATTAAAACCGACTGACCGTAGTCGGTTTTTTTGGTCTATTTTTTTATCAGATCTCATAGATTAAAATAAAGAATTTAATAGAAAAAGAAGACAAATTTAAAATGGGGGATCTGAATGACTAGAAAAGCTTTTCGTACAAGAATGGAATTTTCACAGCACTTAAGCATCTACCTGTTCATGTTCATTTTGTTTTTAATTGGCGTCATTTTTGGTGCCATCATTGTCAACAGTATGAATTTTATTCAGAAGCAAGATCTTTATTTTTACCTGGAGCAATTTTTCGGCAAAGTGTTAGAAGGCACGATCATTAGTGAGGCACAGCTGTTTCAGACAAGCTTTTTCTATCATATAAAATACATTGGCGTCATTTTTATCTTAGGTTTATCCATCATAGGCATCCCGATTATCTGGATCTTTATTTTTATGAAAGGAATTGTGGTTGGTTTTTCTGTTGGATTTTTAGTCAATCAAATGGGGTGGTATGGACTGCTCCTTGCAGCGGCTTCTATTGCTCCCCAAAATTTGCTGATCATTCCAGCCTATATTGTTGCTGGGAGCATGGCAATGATATTTTCCCTCCATTTAATTCGTAAGCTATTTGCTACCAGGTTCTACAATCACACGGTCAGAAAAGCGTTTGTCCAGTATATTGCTGTCTATGTGACCCTTTTTGCCGTTGTTCTGGGGGCATCACTCATTGAAACGTTTATTTCCCCCTTTGCGATGAAACTGGTTGTGGATATAGGTTTTTAAAATATATATTAATTTATAATAATTATAATAAATTTATTAAAATTATTTTAATTTGACACCCGTTCTTTGTCTGCTTATAATAAGATTGTATGGTCAGGGAGGGAGCAGGCAATGGAACATCGACTTGAAAAAATAAAAAAACAATTACATTCCCAAAGCTATAAACTAACCCCTCAGCGAGAAGCTACCGTTCGTGTTTTACTGGAACATGAGGAAGATCACTTAAGTGCAGAAGATGTTTACCTCCTTGTAAAAGAAAAATCCCCTGAAATCGGTTTAGCAACCGTATATCGGACGCTGGAATTGCTCTCGGAATTAAAAATTGTGGATA
Source organism: Bacillaceae bacterium (assembly GCA_017656265.1). GTDB lineage: Bacteria > Bacillota > Bacilli > Bacillales > Alkalibacillaceae > Melghiribacillus. The sequence goes on from JACDOD010000001.1 coordinate 67,096, forward strand.
AAATTAATTTCGGAGACGGCGTTTCCCGCTACGATTTGCGAAAAGAAGGAGCCGAACACTTTCACCATCATCTCGTATGTATTGAGTGCGGTTCTGTTGAAGAAATCGAAGAAGACTTGCTTGGAGATGTGGAAAAAATCGTTGAAAACGACTGGCAGTTTAAAGTGAAAGACCATCGGCTGACCTTTCATGGCATATGCCGGAAATGCCAGGATAACGGTTCTGATTCTGAATAATGATAAAACCAGCCTTTTTTCCGTAACAGGAAGAAAGGTTTTTATTATTTTATAGCCATCCTCTTTTCAATGATTTTTATTTACAAAACAGAAGGATTCATGTACGTTAATAGTAGAAAGGCTTCTATACGATGTGTATAAATGATATTGAAGTTGGCATATCTTGTACTAGGCAATATTTTAAACTTGAGGGAGATATGCCATGGTGAGATGGTTCTATCTTTTTAAAGAATTTTTAAAAGTGTTTATCATATTTATCGTTTGTACGGCTCTCTTTTATTATGGCCTTAGAATCATGCATGAAGAATATGAAAATTTCCATCGGTATGACCGGCCTGAGGGAAGAGCGGTAAAAGTATTCGATCAACAGGAAGGAAATTTATTGGACCGTTTATCTATTTTTTTTCGTCTGGGGGAGTAAATGAATGAAACATGAGGTTCAGGATTTCCTGCATTATCTGACCATTGAGCGCGGGTTATCTAATAACACCATCCTATCCTACAAACGGGACTTAAAACAGTACGTTTCATTCCTTGAGGAAACATGCAAAATTAAACAGGCGGATCAGATTCAGCGGGTACATATTATGCAGTTTCTTCATCACCTGAATGATTCAGGGAGGTCTGTATCCACATCAGCCCGGATGCTGTCCACCATTCGTGCTTTTCATCAGTTTTTGGTAAGGGAGTACAATGTCAAGCAGGACGCCAGTCTTCATATAGAAACACCGAAAAAGGAAAGAAAACTGCCAAAGGTTCTTTCCGGTGATGAGGTCGAAGCACTTCTTGATTTAAAGGGCAATGATCCTCTGACCGTTCGGAACCGGGCCATGCTTGAAGTCCTTTATGCAACAGGTTTGCGGGTGACTGAACTTTTATCCTTAACCATGAATGACCTGCATTTAACAATGGGGTTTGTCAGATGCATGGGAAAAGGTTCTAAAGAACGAATCATTCCCCTTGGTTCACATGCCCAGGATGCGGTTGAAATGTACTTGAACAAAGCAAGACCTGCTTTAATGAAAAAAAGACAGGAAGACGCCGTGTTTCTGAATCATCATGGGCGTCCCATGACCAGACAGGGTTTCTGGAAAATCTTGAAGGCCATTGCCAGGGACAAGGGGATTAAAAAGGAAATTACTCCCCATACCTTAAGGCATTCTTTTGCCACGCACCTGCTGGAAAACGGAGCAGACTTGAGAGCAGTACAGGAAATGCTCGGACATGCCGACATTTCAACCACTCAGATTTATACGCATGTGTCAAAATCGAGACTGAAGGATATTTACAAAAATTTTCACCCGAGAGCCTGATTCTTTTTTTAACGCAAATGTTGTCTGACATCATACAACATCGGAAGTGATAGGAGGAATAATCATGGAACAATTTCAGCGGATTTTTCTCATTGTGATGGATTCAGTCGGAATTGGGGAAGCACCAGATGCATTGGATTTTAACGATCAGGGTGCAGATACGCTGGGGCATATTGCGGAACATATGAATGGACTGAACATGCCGAATATGGCGAAACTTGGACTGGGCAATATCCGGGCGTTAAAGGGGATTGAGCCGGCAGAAAAACCGGCAGCCTATTATACAAAAATGCAGGAGGCGTCAGTAGGCAAAGATACGATGACTGGACACTGGGAGCTGATGGGGCTTCGGATTGAGCAGCCCTTTCGAACGTTTCCGAGTGGTTTTCCAGAAGAATTGATCCGGCAAATTGAGGAAAAATCCGGTAGAAAGGTCATTGGCAATAAAGCCGCATCGGGTACAAAAATTATTGAGGAATTGGGTAAAGAGCATTTGGAAACGGGTGCACTTATTGTATACACATCAGCAGACTCCGTTTTGCAGATTGCCGCTCACGAAGACATTGTCCCCCTAAAGGAGTTATATGACATTTGTGCAATGGCTAGAGAGTTGACCAAAGATGAGAAATATATGGTTGGCCGTGTGATTGCCCGACCCTTTATCGGAAAGCCGGGGACTTTTGAACGCACCCCAAACCGCCATGACTATGCTCTTAAACCGTTCGGCCGCACAGTTATGAATGAATTGAAGGATGCGGGCTTTGATGTAATAGCCCTTGGAAAAATATCAGATATCTATGATGGAGAAGGGGTTACAGATGCCATCCGGACTTCGGACAATATGGATGGAATGGACAAATTGATTGAAACCACATCTCGAGATTTTAATGGGTTAAGCTTTTTAAATCTGGTAGATTTTGATGCTAAATATGGTCATAGACGTGATCCTCAAGGCTACGGCGAAGCACTGGAAGCATTTGACCGCCGCTTGCCTGAAGTTTTAGATCAGTTAAGAGGTCATGACCTGTTAATCATTACTGCAGATCATGGCAATGATCCCGTTCACCGTGGAACGGACCATACCCGGGAACTGGTGCCGTTACTCATTTATCATAAGGGAATCGAAACGGGTAAAGAATTACCGTTGCGAAATACCTTTGCTGATGTCGGTGCGACCATAGCTGAAAATTTTAATATCAAAATGCCACGCTTTGGAACAAGCTTTTTAAAAGAAATAAAAGAATAACCGCATTTTTTAGGAGGGGTTCTTATGGAGTTTAGCAAGGTTCAGGAAACAGCCGATTTTATCAGACAACGTTTGCAGACAGCACCTAAAATTGGGCTGATATTAGGTTCTGGATTAGGGGTGCTCGCTGATGAACTTCAAGATTCAGCTGTCATTCCTTATCAGAAAATCCCCCATTTTCCGCAATCTACTGTAGCCGGACACAAGGGACAGCTGGTGAGCGGTCATCTTGAAGGGCAGCCTGTTTTAGCCATGCAGGGCCGCTTTCATTATTATGAAGGCTACAGCATGAAGCAGGTTACTTTCCCTGTTCGGGTGATGAAAGAACTGGGAATAGAAATTCTGATTGTAACCAATGCAGCGGGAGGAATCAATGAACAATTTTCACCTGGCGACTTAATGCTTATTGAAGATCATATCAATATGATGGGGAATAACCCATTAATCGGTTCAAATCACGATGAGGAGGGTCCCCGTTTTCCCGATATGTCAGAAGCTTACGACAGGAAGTTGATCCAGCATGCCAGGCAATGTGCAGAGCGTCTGGGAATCAATGTACAGCAGGGGGTATATGTAGGAAATTCAGGCCCTTCTTATGAAACCGCTGCTGAGATCCGAATGTTAAACCGCCTCGGTGGTGATGCTGTAGGAATGTCTACCGTACCCGAAGTTATTGTTGCCAATCATACGGGCCTTAAAGTTTTAGGGATTTCCTGTATTTCCAATATGGCTGCCGGCATTCTAGATCAGCCTTTATCACATGATGAAGTGATTGAAACCACTGAGAAGGTTCGGGAGGATTTTTTAAGGTTTGTCAGAGAAATCGTCAAAACGATGGCTGTCATGTAAATCAACATGGGGGGACGTGTCCATATGAGAATGTATGATGTAATTGAGAAAAAAAGGGATGGTTTTGCTTTAACCAGGGAAGAAATCGATTTCTTTATAAAGGGCTATACAGAAGGGGACATACCAGATTATCAGGCCAGTGCCCTTTGCATGGCCATATACTTTCAGGGGATGACTGAAGAAGAACGAGTTTATTTGACTCTGGCCATGGCCCATTCCGGAGACGTGATCGATCTTTCTAACATAGAGGGAATCAAAGTAGATAAACATTCTACCGGAGGAGTAGGAGACACAACAACCCTGGTTCTTGCTCCGTTAGTAGCCTCTGCTGGAGTGCCCTTTGCCAAAATGAGCGGCAGGGGATTGGGGCATACGGGAGGTACCATTGATAAATTAGAGGCCATCCCTGGGTTTTCAGTTGAATTGCAGCAAGATGACTTTATTCGCCTTGTCAATGAAAACAAGCTTGCCGTGGTCGGACAGTCGGGCAATTTGACCCCGGCTGATAAAAAGCTGTATGGCCTTCGGGATGTTACTGCCACAATCAGTTCTATTCCTTTAATTGCAAGCTCTATCATGAGCAAAAAACTGGCTGCCGGTGCAGATGCCATTGTACTGGATGTGAAAACCGGCGCAGGAGCTTTTATGAAAACAAAAGACGAAGCGGTTGAACTTGCTGAAGCTATGGTGTCCATCGGCAAGGGAGCTGGCCGCAAAACCATCGCTGTGATCAGTGATATGAGTCAGCCTCTTGGAAGAGCTATCGGCAATGCTTTAGAAGTAAAAGAAGCAATCCAGACGTTAAAAGGAGAAGGCCCGGAAGATCTGCTGGACTTATCCCTTGAACTTGGCAGCCAGATGGTGGTGCTTGGAGGAAAAGCTTCGTCAACAAAAGAGGCCAGGGACATACTTGAGCAAAATATTGATAATGGTAAAGCTCTGGAAACGTTCCGGACTTTTGTCAAAGCTCAGGGAGGAGATGATCGTGTAGCGGAAGATTTCTCCCTTCTGCCAGCAGCTAACCATCAGATTCCATTCCTTGCCAGAGAGTCAGGCTATATTTCAGAGATTATCGCTGATGAGATTGGCACATCAGCGATGATGCTCGGTGCCGGGAGAGCGACGAAAGAATCTTCCATTGATTTGTCTGTCGGCATCGTCCTTCATAAAAAAGTCGGAGACTATGTCAAAGAAGGAGAGCCCATTTTAACGATTCATACTAATCAAAAAGAGATTGATGAAGTTAAGGAAAAACTGGCCCATAGCATATCGGTTCAACAGGAGCAGGTCAAAGCTCCAGTATTGATTCACGAGGTCATAACCTGACCCTTTTGAAGAAGATATAAAGATCAATATGTACAAATCCTGACAGCCGTCAGGATTTTTTTTTGCCTTCAGTTATAAAAGCTTAGCATTATGGAAAAAATATGAAACATCAGGAATGGAGGGAAGACGATGAAAAAAATATGGGTAACGTTTTTAGCGTTGATCATGATGTTTTCTACAAATATAACTGTAATAAGTGCTGAAGAAAAAAATGACTTAAACCTTGCTGAAAATTCTAAATCAGCCATCTTAATGGAAAAAAGCTCAGGGGAGATCATCTATCAGAAAAACTCCATTGAACCATTGCCGCCTGCCAGCATGACAAAAATCATGACCATGCTTCTGGTCATGGAAGCACTTGATAAAGGTGCAATCAAACTGGATGAAACGATTCGTGTCAGTGAATATGCAGCCTCGATGGGAGGTTCCCAGATTTATTTAGAAGCCGGGGAGGAAATGAGTATTGAAGATTTGCTGAAGGGCGTTGCTGTTGCTTCAGGAAATGATGCAGCTGTTGCACTGGCCGAACGGGTAGCGGGCAGTGAAGACGCTTTTGTCAAAATGATGAACGAACGGGCTAAACAGTTGGGGCTAAAAAATACCCACTTTGAAAATTCGACAGGGCTGCCTGCAAAAAATCATTACAGTACAGCCTATGACATGGCTATAATGGCCAAAGAATTATTAAAATATGAAAATATTACAAAATATACAAGTATTTATGATGATTATTTAAGAAAAGGAACAGAAAATGAGTTCTGGCTGGTAAATACAAACAAGCTCGTGAAATTTTATAGAGGCGTGGATGGTTTAAAAACCGGCTATACCAATGAAGCCAAATATTGTTTAACGGCAACAGCACACCGGGATAACATGCGTGTCATTGCCGTGGTGATGGGAGCTCAAACGCCAAAAAAACGAAATATTGATATTACAAATATGCTTGATTACGCCTTTCAGCAGTATGAGACGAAACCAATTTACAAACAGCATGAAACCGTTGATTCCCTCAAGCTGTTAAAAGCGAAGAAAGAAAAAATTCATGTGGTAACCAGTGATGATGTTGCCATTCTTCTTAAAAAAGGGGAAAAAATTGAAAATTTAAATGAGGAAATTGTCTATAAATCAGATCTATCTCTGCCCATTGCCAGAGGAGAGCAGGTAGGAATATTAAAACTTACCGCTAAAGGAAAAGTCATTGTTGAAACACCTTTAATTGTTAATGAAGATGTAGAGGAAGCCGGCGTATGGGATTTAATGAAGCGTTCTTTAAAAGGTCTTGTCAAATCATCGTAAACCAGGGCGTTTTGCGTAGAATCAGTACTTCTTTTGTCACTCAGCAGGAAATCGGTAAGATAAAATCGAAAAACTCACTAGCACAGTAACAGATAAGGGAGGAGCTTGCTTTGAGTTTTTCGGTTGAATTCGAAAAGAAGCAAAATGTGCTTTTGGTCAGAATGTCAGGTGAACTGGATCACCATACCGCAGAAGAATTAAAAACCAAATGGAAAGAACGGTTAGATGATGAAGAAATCCAGCATGTAGTTATTAACCTTGAAACGTTGAGCTTTATGGACAGCTCAGGTCTGGGCGTTATTCTGGGAAGATATAAAGAAGTAAAACAGCAGGGCGGTGAAATGGTGGTATGCTCCATTTCACCTGCTGTTCACCGGCTTTTTGAACTGGCAGGAATGTTTAAAATTATCCGTCTGGAGCAAAACGAAGAATATGCCCTCATGAGTCTGGGGGTGGCATCATGAAAAATGAAATGCATCTGGAATTTTCTGCAAGAAGTGAAAATGAATCCTTTGCCAGGGTTTCTGTTGCCTCGTTTGTGGCACAGATAGACCCGACTATGGATGAATTGACGGAAATTAAAACCGTTGTATCCGAGGCTGTCACGAATGCGATCATTCATGGCTATGGCGAGAAGGAAGATGGCATGGTATACATTGATTGCTACCTTCATGATGATGCGGTTGAAATTGATATTCGTGATGAAGGGGTAGGAATCGAAAATGTGGATGAAGCGCGTCAGCCTTTATATACCTCAAAACCTGAGCTGGAGCGTTCCGGAATGGGCTTTACGATCATGGAAAACTTTATGGATGAAGTGGAAGTATCATCAGCCCCCGGTCTGGGTACCACTGTGAAACTGAAGAAATACTTTAAAAAAAGCGAAACCTTATGTAATTAAGGGGACTTGCCTATGGACGTAGATTTGAATCAATCAAAAAAAGGCGGGCAGCTTTCAGACGATGAAGTCAAAGAGCTCATCGCCAAAAGCCAGGAGGGGGATCAGGAAGCCAGAGACCTGCTCGTTGAAAAAAACACCAGGTTAGTGTGGTCTGTTGTCCAGCGCTTCCTCAATCGTGGATATGAGGCTGATGATTTGTTTCAGATTGGCTGTATTGGCCTGTTGAAATCGATAGATAAATTTGACCTGTCCTATGATGTGAAATTTTCCACTTATGCTGTGCCCATGATTATCGGAGAGATTCAACGGTTTATACGCGATGACGGAAGTGTGAAGGTAAGCCGGTCGCTTAAAGAAACCGGTAACAAAATCAGAAAGAAAAAAGATGAACTGACCAAGAAATTTGGCCGATCTCCAACAGTTCAGGAACTGGCAGAGGATTTGGGGATATCACCGGAAGAGGTGGTATTTGCACAGGAAGCATCGAAGTCACCCCATTCCATTCACGAAACGGTATATGAAAACGATGGAGATCCCATCACTCTATTGGATCAGATTGCTGATGAAGATGGGAAATGGTTTGATAAAATCGCCTTGAAGGAAGTCATACGGGGGCTGGATGAACGGGATCGGCTGATTATTTATTTGCGTTATTTTAAAGATAAAACCCAGACGGAAGTAGCTGAACGTCTCAATATATCTCAGGTTCAAGTATCAAGACTTGAGAAAAAAATATTGACACAAATAAAAAAGGAACTGAAGACTTAAGGTGTCCACATGGGCACCTTTTTTTATTTCATGCTCGATCTCCATAAGAGAGACGCCTTTCATTGTGTAGGTAATAAGTAAAAAATTGCTCCCTAATGTTTCGGCAAACCCTTCCCTCTGGTGTACTCTCCAGAATGCGGGGCAATTTTTTACTTGTACATCCCCCTGTTTCCATGACTAAAAACGGTATGCCATATATTGAATCCCTCCTGTTTTTCTCAACCCGCCTGCTTCCGATGATACCGACTGAATCATTGAATGAACGTGCTTGCCATTACACATAATATGAACAAATGACATTGTCTGGGGAGGGTATGTAATGGGGGATGTTTTGTATATCCGCTTGCGGAACCATATTAGGGTACCCGAAGGACATAAGGTGCTGCTGAAAGATATTGCATATCTTTCTGGACATTCAAGGTCCATTTCTCTGCTTGAAAAAATGTTTATTTATCAAATGAAACCAAAAGATCACAAATATATGGTAATCGATATATTTAATGTTATCGAAAAGATGAGCGAACAATTTCCAAATATTGAATTTCAGCCCGTGGGTCCGAACCAGACGATTGTAGAGGTGATCCGTCCAAAGAAAAATCCCGGCATTTTGTTTGTAGCAGCCATCTGGATTCTATTATTTGTTGGTTCCGCAATGGCGATTATGAACTTTCATTATGATGTCAGCATGCAGGAAGTCCAGCAAAAACTTCATTACATGCTTACAGGAGAAGAAAGCAAGTACCCTCTCTGGATTCAAATTCCCTACTCTATAGGGCTGGGATTAGGCATGGTTCTTTTTTTTAACCATGTTTTTAAAAAGCGGATCAATGAAGAACCAAGCCCTCTGGAAGTAGAAATTTTTAATTACGAACAAAATTTAAATCAATATGTCATCTTAAATGAAAACGAAGTGAGCCAAAAAGATGAACATTCATAATTTGGTTGAAATCGTCATCGGGCTGGCTGGCGGTCTGGCCGTCGGAGCAGGGTTTGTTGCTTTTTTAACCGTACTGGGAATTATACCACGATTAATTCAGTTAAGTAAGACGAATCGGTATATCCAGCTGTTTGAAGGAAGTGTCGTCCTTGGTTCGCTGTTCGGCACTTTATTATCCTTCGAAGGCATCATCTTAGACATGCCGCCATTTTTTTTGCTTATCTGGGGGCTTTTGCATGGGATTTTTATTGGAATGCTTGCCGCTGCATTAACTGAAGTGCTTAATGTATTTCCGATTTTAACGAAGCGGATTAACATGGAAAGCAAACTTCTCTTATTTTTAATGGCCATTGTATTCGGTAAAATTTTCGGATCACTATTTCAATGGGTCATCTTTGTGAAAAATTAAGGAGTGATGCCAGATGAGTCAAAAGTTCCACCCCGATAATTATAAAAAAGCTGCTAAAGCATATCAGCCTAAGCCCAATTTATTATTCAATTGTTCCAAAGCCTTTATTATTGGAGGGCTGATCAGTGTTCTAGGCCAGGGATTAATTGATTTTTATACAAATGTGTTTGACTTTACAGAAAAAGAAGCGGGAAATCCTGCGATTACTACACTGATTTTACTATCAGCCATTCTCACTGGGCTTGGTGTATATGATAAGTTGGGCCAATTTGCAGGAGCAGGTTCAGCTGTTCCGGTAACCGGTTTCGCTAATTCCATTACCAGTGCGGCGTTAGAGCATAAGAGTGAAGGCCTGGTTTTGGGTGTTGCAACAAATATGTTTAAACTGGCGGGTTCGGTGATTGTGTTTGGGGTTGTTTCGGCTTATGTAGTAGGGATGATACGCTATCTCATACAGCAATGGATGTAGGAGGGAATCAATTATGCGCAAGATGGGGAATCAAACATGGTTATTTGAAAACAAAATATTTGTCAGCGAAACTGCTACGGTTTCAGGACCAAGGGAAAAAGAAGGTCCTCTTGGCCATACATTTGATTACTCATATGATGATTTGCGTTGCGGAGAAACAAACTGGGAACTGGCTGAGAGGAAGTTATTGCAGCATTCCATTGATTTATGCCTGCAGAAAAAGAAGATTACTAAGGACCAGATTGATCTGTTTTTAAGCGGAGATTTGTTAAATCAGAATGTGACCGCCAATTACGTGGCTCGGACATTGCCCATCCCTTTTTTGTGCATGTTTGGTGCCTGTTCAACATCTATGGAGACAACTGCTGTTGCCAGTGCACTCGTTGATGCAAAGTTTGCTGATTATGCAATAGCTGCCACCAGCAGCCATAACGCGACAGCTGAAAGACAGTTTCGCTATCCGACGGAATATGGTGCTCAAAAACCCCTGACATCAACGACAACGGTAACCGGAGCAGGTACCATGCTGATTTCCAGAGATCAATCGGACATTCGAATAGAAAGTGCAACGATTGGAAAAGTTATGGACTACCATATGGATGACCCATTCGACATGGGTTCCGCTATGGCACCTGCTGCTTATGACACCATAAAAACACATTTTCAGGATTTAGGCAGAACACCACAGGATTATGACTTGATTTTAACAGGAGACTTATCAGCAGTAGGAAGTCCAATTTTGAAAGATATGTTAAAAGAAGATGGGTTTAATGTAGATGACATTCACAATGATTCAGGCTTGATGATCTATAACAGTGAACAGCCAGTATTTGCAGGGGGAAGCGGCTGTGCCTGTTCAGCTCTTGTAACATATGGTCATGTTTTTAATGAACTGCGAAAAGGAAATCTGAAAAAGGTCTTTATCGTGGCTACTGGAGCTTTGATGAGTCCGGTTATGGTTCAGCAGAAAGAAACGATTCCAACCATTGCCCATGGAGTCGTTTTTGCCCGAGAGGAGATGAACTGACAATGGATTATGTTTGGGCTTTTTTAGTTGGCGGAGGAATCTGTGTGGTAGGTCAGCTGCTCTTTGATCTTACCAAACTGACACCAGCCCACGTCATGTCAATTTTTGTCGTTACAGGTGCGGTTTTAGACGGGTTTGACCTTTATGATAAACTGGTCCAATTTGCCGGGGCGGGGGCATTGGTACCGATCACGAGTTTCGGACATTCGTTACTTCATGGGGCGATGGTGCAGGCGGAGGAACATGGGTTTCTGGGAATAGCCATCGGAATTTTTCAGATGACTTCGGCTGGTATTGCATCGGCCATTCTTTTTGGTTTTCTGATAGCTGTTTTCTTTAAGCCAAAAGGATGAGCAAATATTTGAGAAAGGACAGGTTTCGATCATGGAAAATTCTCAGCAGACAATGATTTCTTCCAGAATTAAGGAAAATGAACATTACTTGAAGGAAAAGGTTGGAGTAGGAACTTCCTTCGATCTCGGTTTTCGTCAGCTGAAGATATTGAAAAAAGATGTTCAGTTGTATTATTTAACAGGACTATGTGATACAGCCTATATTATGGAGCTGATGAAAAAACTGGTTGAGATTAACGATTTTGAATCGAATCGAGCCAAAATAAAACAAGTGATCGAAAACCGTCTTGTCCATCAGCAGGTCGAATCTGTTGAGTCTATGGATGAAGCAGTTGATCAATTGCTTTCTGGATTAATTGTGATTTTTATTGACGGTGAAAAGGAAGCTTTTGTTATTGATGTCCGTCAGTATCCAGGGAGAAGTCCTGAAGAACCGGACACCGAGCGAGTTGTAAGAGGTTCAAGGGATGGATATACAGAAAATATCATTCAGAACACAGCATTGACCAGGAGACGGATTCGTGATGAGCGGTTACGTTTTGAAATTATGAAAGTAGGGGAACGTTCGAAGACGGATATCTGTATAGCTTATCTTCAGGATGTGGCAGACCCGGGGCTGGTTGATCTTGTAAAACAGGAGATTAAAAGCATTGAGATTGATGGGTTATCCATGGCGGATAAAACCATTGAAGAGTTTTTGGTAAAACAGGGGTTTAATCCCTACCCTCTCGTACGCTATACAGAACGTCCGGATGTTGCTTCCGCTCATCTTTTTGAAGGACATGTAGTCATTATTGTGGATACATCCCCTAGTATGATTATCACCCCTACTACGTACTTTCATCATGTTCAGCATGCTGAAGAATACCGACAATCTCCGGCGGTAGGTTCATTTGTCCGCTGGGTTCGTTTTTTGGGGATATTAACGTCGGTTTTTCTTCTTCCTCTATGGCTGCTGTTTGTTACAAACCCCCATCTTCTTCCAGAAGGGATGGACTTTATTGGTCCAAATGAAGAGGGAAATATTCCTATTGTTCTCCAGTTAATATTGGGGGATATCGGGATAGAATTTTTGCGTATGGCTGCGATTCATACACCAACCCCTTTATCCACTGCAATGGGCTTGATAGCCGCTGTATTAATTGGAGAAATCGCCATTAAAGTCGGCTTATTTATGCCTGAAGTAATTTTATATGTAGCCATCAGTGCCATTGGAGCATTCGCAACTCCGAGTTATGAACTGAGTGTAGCTAACAAAATTGCCAGAATAGCTCTTTTAATTGTAACAGCGTTATTTGGAATTGAAGGATTTATAATCGGTGTTACATTATACATTTTGCTTCTGGCAAGAATCCGTTCCCTGAATACTCCATATTTGTGGCCGTTTCTCCCTTTTAATGGAAAAGCTTTATCACAGATTTTATTCCGGGTATCGGTTCCGCTGGAGAAAAAGAGACCGGAAATTGTCCATCCACAAAATGTCAAACGTCAGCCGGAATAAAATGTGTTGAAACCCTTACTTTAATATGATAAATTAATTTTAATCAATGATGGTGTATAAGATAGTGAGGTGGCGAAAGTCCAAACCTCACTATTTTTTTAAATGGGAGGACGGCATAAATGAAAAACGGCAATCACCTTATTTTCGCAGGTATGGATACGATTGATCTGGCCAAAAAATATGGAACGCCATTGTATGTATATGATGTTGAGAAAATACGTGCCAATGCCAGGAGTTTTGTCCAGGCCTTTCAAAAACAGGAGATTCCTTTTCAGGTGGCTTATGCCAGCAAGGCGTTTTCCTCTGTGGCTATGCTGCAGGTGGCCAAACAGGAGGGGCTGAGCCTGGATGTCGTATCTGAAGGAGAGTTGTATACAGCTATTAAAGCAGAATTTCCTGCTGAACGGATTCATATGCACGGAAATAATAAAAGTTATGATGAACTGAAGATGGCCCTCGACTATCAAATCGGATGCATTGTTGTAGATAACTTTTACGAAATTGAAATGTTAAGCCATTTAACGGAGAAATATAATCAGGATGTAGATGTCTTGCTGAGGATTACCCCCGGCATTGAAGCCCATACCCATGATTATATATTAACCGGCCAGGAGGACTCTAAATTTGGTTTTGATTTAGTTTGCGGGCAGGCTGAGCAGGCTCTTGTGCAAATGTTGGAAACAGAACACCTGAATGTGATTGGGGTTCATTCCCATATAGGGTCTCAGATTTTTGAAACAACTGGTTTTGTCATGGCAGTGCAAAAAATATTTGAGGAGCTTGAGAAATGGCATGATAATTATATGTATAAAGCATCTGTTGTGAACCTGGGCGGAGGATTTGGCATTAAGTATACGGAAGATGATCATCCAAAACCCCTTGAACATTATGTAGAAGCTCTTGTTAAAGAAGTGAAAAATCAGGTTGAACTAAGAAACCTTCCTTTACCAGAGATTTGGATTGAGCCTGGAAGATCCATTGTAGGTGATGCAGCCATTTCTCTATATACAATCGGTTCAATCAAAGAAATCCCCGGAGTAAGAAAGTATGTTTCGGTTGATGGTGGAATGAATGATAATATTCGTCCGGCTCTTTATCAGGCCAAATATCATGGTGTAGTTGCTAATCGTATGGATCAGCCTCTGGCTGAACGCGTTTCTGTTGCCGGGAAATGCTGTGAATCAGGAGATATGCTGATCTGGGATTTGGATGTGCCCGATATTCAGAGTGGTGATATTTTAGCTGTATTCTCAACCGGAGCATACGGATATTCCATGGCCAATCATTATAATCGTTTTCCAAAATCAGCTGTAGTATTTGTCGAACATGGAGAGGATCGGTTAGTAGTCAAAAGAGAGACATATGAAGATTTAGTAAAGAATGATTTGCCTTATCAGACTTATGAATCCCTCAGCAAATCAGCTAAACTATAAAAGATGCGGCTGTGCGACCAGCTTCTAAATTTGCAACTTCGCAAAAAGTGATTATAATAAGTTAAGGCAATGAATTTTTAATGGACTCATCTTACATGAATTCATTCAGGCCCGTCCTATGGTGCACTTACCTGTTTTAGGTGAAAGGCTTCCAGACGGGCCTGAACTTTGACAGAAGAAAAAACGTGTAAAAAGTCTGGATATTTATCCGGCAATAAGCAAGGTTTGTTTTTAGTCTGGGGGGTTATAATGAAAAAGAAAAATATAATATTATTCCTTTCTTTGCTGTTAATTGCCCTAATCTGGGGATTTATTTACTGGTTTTGGTTTATACTGTAAAGTTGACAAAACAAGACAACTGGTATTATATATAGGTACAAAGTATTAGAGGAGATCAATATGAAGAAAAATAAGGGAGAAAAACATGAAAAGTATCTGGTGATTGCACTTGCTGTGATCGCCATCATTCTTTTCCTTTCTCTGATAGGAAAGATATCTTCTTAAATAATGAGGGATTCAAATGTTAGTTCGATATAAAAAAGGATTTGAAAAGATAGCAATGGGGCTTTTATCTTTTATGCCTGATGAAAAAGATGTAAAGAAGCTGCAAAAAACCATTAAAGATTATGAAAATAATCCAAACTGGCATCTGTTCTTGTGGAAGCAAGAAGATGTTCTTGGAATTATTGGATTGCGGTTGGAAGATGAAAATAAGGCTGTTATTCAGCACATCAGCGTGAACCCTTCCCACCGCAATCAGGGGATCGGCAAAAAGATGATTGAAGCAGTAAAAGAGCAATATGGAGAGCAATTTGTCATATGCGCGAATGAGAAAACGGAGTCGTTTGTCAAAAAATCAGAACAAACTAGTGATATGAACGAAAATTCCCAATAGATCTCTACCGCAATATACAATGAGGAGAAGTTCTTAAAGGCTGGGACATAACTGCATAAAGTAATGGAATATCCGAACGACATTCAATCGTTACATGAATGAGTTCGGATTTTTTTTACCTATTTCAATTGAGAGAAGGGTTGTCTAACTTCAGCGCCCAGCCCCTCGAGCGGCTTCGGCCCCCTGCGGCGGCGACAGCCTCCTCGGTGGTCCTCCAGCCGTTTTCGGGGCTAAGCGGGGCGCTTCCGCTTTTCTTATCAACATGCTTCGCTTTCCGTGGGCACGGCCTCAACTTCCTCGACAACTCATTCTTCGTTGTCTGCGGGATTTTCGGCTCGTGCTGTTCCCGATACGCACAGGACGTGCTAGTGTCGACGCTGGATACAGGACGTGGCAGGTTTTAGTCGACCTGGAGTCGCGCATGTTGACTTTGTAAATTTTTCTTTAACCCGTTTGTTCGTCTTTTTCATCGTTCATTCCTTTTTGTCCCAGCCTCTTTCGATGATGAGCGGGACTCAGATACGCTGGACTGAACGGCATGCTTATGATCGATAAATATGCCGGTGGATCAGTTCTGGATTGGTTAAATCGCTCTTAGAAGGGTAAGTGCAGCTGAACTCGCTGCATTTTTCCTTGAGCTTGTGCAATAAATCCGGGTGTTCAATGGGCAAGGATACACTGACATAAGGTTTTTCGCCCATTATCCGTCTCTCAACGTGATCGATTAAGGTCCAGAACTCATATTTATTCAAACCGAATTGTTCAATTTTTTCATCGTTTTTTTGAAATTTATTGATACTTTTTTTCATAAGGCGTTTTGCTCCTTCCAGATTTCCCCTCCTATGATGGTATAATGCGACAGCCAACTGAATAAAAGCAACCCATATGGATTCTCTGTCCAGAGGAAGTTCCTGTTTCCACCTTTCTTCTAATATTTCATGACACTCAAAATAATCTCGGGTACAATGAAAATGGACGAGATATTCGATGTAAGCTTCGTCAAACATCGTGCAGCTCCTTTTTAAGTAAGTTTTTATACTGAATGTTATGACAGCAGTATTTCATTCATATTCTTGTCCTATTTTAACATAGAAAAAAAGTGCTAAGTCATACCAGACTTAGCACATAAGGGGCTTCTATTTAGTAAAAGCCGTAACCCCAGGAAGCTCCAACAATGATTAACAAGATGAACAGCACAACGATTAACGCAAAACCTCCGCCGTAATAACCACCACTCATGAAAAATCCTCCTTTATTAAAGGTTAACGGATAAATGTTTTTTTGGTAACATTTATCTTACGGTAATAACTTATGTATAGAAGGAATTTTGTGTATAGGCGGATATGCAAATTTTTAAAAATAATTGTGGAAGGAACATGCCCATGGGTGAATCGTACCAGGTTAAAGTGGATGTTTTTGAAGGCCCATTAGATCTGTTGCTTCATTTAATTAACCGATATGAGATCGATATTTATGATATTCCTGTAGCTGAGATTACGGAACAGTATATGGCTTATATACAAACGATGCAGGAATTAGAATTAAATATTGCGAGTGAATACTTAGTGATGGCAGCAACATTGCTGGCTATAAAAAGTCAGATGCTTTTGCCAAATCAAGAATTAGAAGCGGATGATGAATTTGAAGAGGCAGAAGATCCCCGAGAGGAATTAATGCGAAGGCTGATTGAATATCGTAAATATAAAGAAGCGGCTCATCAATTAAAAGAGAGGGAGAAGGATGTGAATCGGATCTATACACGTCCTCCCGCAAATCTTGAAGAATACAATAATGGAGAAGTTCTTACGAAAAATAATGGGGAAGTATCCATCTTTGATATGATTGGAGCCCTGAAAAGTTTGTTTGAGCGAAAAAAATGGGAGCAGCCACTGGAAACAAGAATACATAAACAGGAAATCCCCATCCAGGATCGAATGGATCAAATTATGGACCAGGTCAATCAATCGTCTGGGGGTGTCTATTTTTCCAGCCTATTTCCATACCCGGATCGGTCCCATGTCGTTGTCACATTCATAGCTTTATTGGAACTGATGAAAAAGAAAAAAATTTTTTGTGAACAGCAGGACCATTTTGCAGATATCGTCATTTATAAAATGGAGGAAGGTATATGGAGCTAACGAATTATAAAGCGATTACTGAGGGTTTACTATTCGCAGCTGGAGAGGAAGGCTTAACCATCCAGCAGTTGGGGAACATCCTGGAACTGGATAAGTCAACTGTACAAATGATCCTTGATGAACTGAAATTTGACTATGAACATGAAAAACGCGGGATTACATTGATGCAGTCCAGTGATGTGTTTCACTTAACTACCAAGCCTGAGCATGCTCCTTATTTTGAAAAGCTGATCCAATCCCCACATTCCAGCCGTCTTTCTCAGGCTGCTCTGGAGACGCTGGCTATTATTGCCTATCGTCAGCCGATCACACGAACAGAGATTGAGGAAATACGCGGTGTCAAAAGTGACCGTCCTATTCAAACTTTATTATCCCGTTCCCTTATTGAAGAAGCAGGCAGAAAAGAATCCAGCGGCCGTCCGATTCTTTTTAAAACAACGACTGAATTTTTGACTTATTTTGGGCTGACGTCAATAGATGATCTTCCCCCATTACCTGAAGATTTTGATGAAACTAGTATTGAACAGGAAGCAGATCTCTTCTTTGAAAAGTTTCAGGAGCAGAATCGTCAGGAAAATAATTCTTAAATATTCAGACTTTTTATGCGGATTATGATACGATATAAACAAATCAATTCACCTGGAGGGTTGGGATTTGAAAGTTATACAATGCAGAGGTACTCAGCTGGAAAAATCTTCCCGTACTTCGCCCGAAGATGCATTTGTTCGCTCACAGGTAACATATCGGGAAGGACAAAGGGAGAAGACTTTTCATTTATTGTACCTGGAATACTTTGATCAAAAGATCGCTGAATTTACCCCATTTAAAGAAGATCCGGTTATTCGGATAGGGGAACAGGAATTTTCGTTTAGGGATGTAGCTGCTCTGGCAGCATGGCTTCATCATTCCGAGTACCAGCAGCGGAAACGAGTGTACATTCACGATTTTACGGAATTACAGAAGGTAATGGAGAACACCGACTGGGAGATTGTCAAGCAGGTACTCATCAAACTGGCAGACGGGAAAGAATATGAAGTAAAAACTGAACCACACTATACGAATAAGTAGTGCTTTATGTATGATAAGGGGGACAATGAGTGGGTAACAGTATTGTTCAATCACAAATGAATGACGTAAAAGTCTTTCTGGAAGAAACGGCTGAATTATTAGGCCAGTATTTAGACCATCATGAGATCAATCTGTTATTAAATGAAGATGGCAGCAAGGAAAAAGGTTACTATCATAATCTGCTTAAAACGCTGCGGCGGATAGAAGTATTTTGTCAGGAAGCTTTAGATGCTGTGACGGTTATTTTACATTCAGAACCTTTCAGAAGAAATGTTGCCGAAAAGACGCTCTATCGTATTTATCATAAATGTATTGTTGAATTTTTTTCACCAAAAGATGATGTATGGCATGAAGATAGCCGTGCTCTTTATACCGGGAAGAATGCTATAAAGTTTCTCCATGAACCACCAGCTTCAATTAAGATGTTAATTCGCAGGCTGGAACCGGATTTTCAGAGGATGCGTGAAGAGCTGGATTATTATGAGATCGACGTTCAACCCAATAGGGCCATGAATCAGAACAGGCGGTCTTCTGAATCATAATTTTTTCACCGCCTTGACACTCTTAAGTGCTGGGACAAAATTGAAAAAGTAATGTAATATCCGAACTGTATTCATTAGTTTGAATGAGTTCGGATATTTTATTTTGAAGATAATAAAAAAGGTTTGGTTCAGACAGCTTCTTTTCACCATTTTTAGGCTTTGGCATAGGATAGAGTCGAGGTGATGAATATGACTTCAGGTACTATTCAATATTTGGAGGCACTCTTAAACTGGGCAGATGAAGTAGAGGACAAAATCAAACGTAATCAGCCCGTTTTGCCTGTGGATAACTGGCAGGAAGAGTTTGGTCAATGGAAGACTGACATCCAAGATATGCTAAAAAATAAGCAATCCATCCAAAAGAATCAGGTAGAAGCCATAAAGCAGAGAGGTGAAAATCTCATACAGAATATCACCATAAAAGCCAGCACCAGTCGGTCTGAGTCTTTTATTCCCCCCGGACACCATACTTTGCCCCCATTGCCTTATGAATATGATGCCCTTGAACCTTATATATCCAGGGAAATAATGAGACTGCATCATGATAAACACCATAAAAGTTATGTGGAAGGATTAAATAAGGCAGAAAAAATGATTGATAAATGGAGTAAATCTAAAAATAGCGGTATGCTTAGACACTGGTTAAGAGAGCAGTCCTTTCATGGTTCAGGCCATTTCCTTCATACCATTTTCTGGATGAATATGTCACCAAGGGGAGGAGGCAAGCCCGAAGGTGAATTGCTAAAGAGAATCAAAACGGATTTTGGCAGCTTTGAACGGTTTAAAAAATCGTTTTCGGAAGCGGCCCAATCTGTTCAGGGAAATGGCTGGGCCATGCTTGTATGGGAAATGAGATCGGGCAGGCTAGCCATTCATACAACCGAAAGGCACCATATGTTTGCCCTTTGGGATGTGATTCCGTTACTTGTTTTAGACCTGTGGGAACATGCTTATTACTTACAATACAAAACAGACAGGACCAACTATATTGAAAATTGGTTTCATATTATTAATTGGAAAAATGTTGCAGAAAGATATGAGAAAGCTAAAAAAATTACGTGGCAATTAGCCTGACAATAAAAATGTGAATCGATGGAAAATGGGCTGGGACAAACCGAAAAAGGAATGAACTTTATTTAATTGTTACATTTCTTTATGTCCTAGCCTCTTTTTTGCTGTTCAGTGTCTGGCGGAAAAAAAGAAAACCCCGGTTTAGATCTGCTGCTTTCACATCTTTTTATCATATGCCTGTCTGATGAGCATAAATTAGTACAAACATCAAGAAATGGAGGATTAGAACCTTGGTTAACATCAAAAAAGGAATAATTGTATTGATTTTGGTCATGTTTTTTATACAATTATCTCTTTCTCCTTCCATACATGCAGCTCCAGGAATATCAGCTCACAGCGCAGTTCTGATGGAGGCAGAGTCAGGGAGAGTGTTATATGAAAAAAACCCTCACCAGAAACGGAGTATTGCCAGCATTACCAAAATTATGACGGCGATTGTTGCCATTGAATATGGAAATCTGGAGGATGAAGTTACTGTCAGTGCAAGGGCAGAAAGGGTAGGGGGCTCATCCATTTATTTAAAAAAAGGCGAAAAAATGAAACTGAAAGACTTGATATATGGGTTAATGCTACGCTCAGGCAATGATGCTGCCATTGCTATTGGTGAACATGTGGGGGGCAGTGTGGAAGGGTTTGTACATCTGATGAACGAAAAGGCCAGATGGATCGGCATGACTGATTCCCATTTTTCGAATCCTCATGGCCTCGATCAGGACAACCATTATTCAACCGCATATGATATGGCACTGTTAATGCGTTATGCTATGAAAAATGAAACCTTCAGGAAAATCGCCGGTTCAGTTTCCTATCAGGCAGAAAAAGAACCATATCCCTGGAGAAACAAAAATAAATTACTTACCAGATATTATGAATATTGTACAGGGGGCAAAACCGGCTATACAAGCCGGGCTGGACGAACACTCGTATCCAGTGCTGAAAAAGAAAATATGGAATTGATTATGGTTACCTTAAATGCCTCTGATGACTGGAATGATCACCGAAATGTATACGAATGGGCATACCGAACCTTTGATCTTGTGAAAATTGGCGAGAAAGGAGAATTAACGATACCTCTTCCTGGAGGGGAAACGATTGAAGGATACAGACCCTTTCCTGTCTATGTTCCGTTAAGTGAATCTGAAGTTCACGATATTAAAGAGAAGGTCTTTATCGATAAAAATTTTTCGGAACATACTCAGTCTGTAATAGGAAAGCAAGTATTCCAGCTCGATGATGTCGTGATTGCCGAAAGCAATATTTGGATTTATGGATCAGAACCTGACCAGTCATCGTTTGTTAAGAAATTAAAGTCTATATTTCTGAACATGATTGGAGTCCTGTAAATGGTCAACTTGATCTGGGTGTCGCTGGCTGTCATTGGTATTGTTTATGCCATGTGGAATGGTACGATGGACGAAGTAAATGAAGCTATATTTAAGAGTGCCGATGAAGCAGTCATGCTCTCGATCAGCCTTATCAGCGTACTCGTCTTCTGGCTTGGGCTGATGAGAATTGCTGAAGAAGCGGGTTTATTAAAGGTTCTTTCCAGATTATTTAAGCCTGTCTTTAAAAAGATTTTCCCGGAAGTTCCATCAGATCATCCAGCAATGGGATATATTTTGTCCAATTTCACAGCCAATTTGTTCGGTCTGGGGAATGCTGCCACCCCCCTGGGGATTAAAGCCATGAATGAAATGAAAAAGTTGAGCCAATCTGATGAAGCCTCTCGTTCAATGATTACCTTTCTGGCTTTAAATACATCCAGTGTGACTCTGGTTCCTACAACGGTGATTGCTATTCGCATGCAATATGATTCGGTTTCCCCAACCGAAATCGTTGGAACAACCATTATTGCAACCACCATTTCCACATTGGGCGCTCTGATCATTGACCGGTTGTATTACTATAAAAGGGTTCGGAGGAAATAGTATGTCAATCATTACGGCTATTAGTACCTGGTTGATTCCGTTAATTATTTTACTGGTGCTAGTATATGGAACTTATAAGCGGGTTCCTACTTATGAAGCCTTTGTAGAAGGAGGAAAAGAGGGAATTAAAATGGCATTTTCTCTCCTTCCTTTTTTATTGGGCATGATGGTATCCATCGCCATCTTTAGGGCATCCGGAGCTATGGAAGCGATCGTTGAATCACTTTCGCCGATTTTGCAAACACTAGGAATACCTGGAGAAATTGTGCCGCTGGCTATTACTCGTCCTATTTCAGGAACTGCAGCTCTTGCGATTACAACCGACCTGATTGATCAGTTTGGACCTGATTCTTTTATTGGCCGGCTGGCTTCTACCATGCAGGGAAGCACGGATACCACTCTATACATTTTAACGGTTTATTTTGGTGCAGTGGGCATAAAAAAAATGGGTGATGCCCTAAAAGTTGGACTATTTGCTGATTTAATTGGTATAATAGCGTCGATTATAGTATGTACATATGTGTTTGGATTTTAGGAGCATTAACCATCCAAAAAGTTTCCTGAAACCCTTGCTATTATTATTAGCAAGGGTTTGCGTGTGAATACAGCACAAGATTCACCATACAAAAAGTGGAGGTGCAGCCAATGTCAAATCTGGAACGTTTACAAAAAGTCATAGCACAAAGCGGATATACTTCAAGAAGAAAAGCAGAAAAATTAATTGCGGAAGGAAACGTAAAGGTAAATGGCAAGACGGTCACGGAACTAGGGACCAAGGTTAGTACGGATGACAAAATAGAAGTGAATGGAATTCCCCTTGAAAAGGAAGAGCATGTTTACTTTATGCTGTATAAGCCAACAGGTGTGATTTCCAGTGTAAAGGATGAAAAGGGACGTAAAGTCGTAACCGATCTCCTTCCTGAAGTGGAAAAGAGAATATTTCCGGTTGGAAGGCTGGATTATAATACATCTGGTATTTTACTTCTTACAAATGATGGCGAATTTGCCCAAATGCTTATGCATCCTAAACATGAAATCGATAAAGTGTACATCGCCAAAATAAAAGGCATACCTGCTAGAGAAGAGTTAAAAAAACTGGAAGCCGGTCTAAAGGATAAAGGAGAATGGCTGAAAGTAAAGAAGCAGCGAGTTCGTTCCATCGATAAGAGAAAAAAGAAAACCATTCTGGAAATCACCTTAAATGAGGGAAAAAACCGCCAAATCAGAAGAATGCTTGATGCTATCGGACATCCTGTAGAAAAATTAAAAAGGGAAAAGTATGGCTTTTTAACGTTAGGAAATCTTCAGCCAGGTCAATATCGGGAACTGAAACCACATGAAATTAAAAAGTTAAAGGTATTGGCGCAGAAAAATGTTAAATAATTTTCAAAGTTGATAATAGTGGTAAATGATATAATGTACGAGGGAGTGATCGTATGAATGCCGATAGGAAGAAAAAAAGATTTGTGTTTCGCGCCATTGTGCTGTTTGTATTGATTGCAGCCGTTATTGTTACCCTCGTGTCCAGTTTTATGGAGGATAATCCAGTCGTCAAAGCTGGCGATATGGCGCCAAACTTTGTTTTAAAACAAGTGAATGGAGATCAGACCTTTGAGCTTCATAAACTGCGGGGGAAAGGAGTTATGCTCAATTTTTGGGCAACGTATTGTGATCCCTGTAAAGAAGAAATGCCATATATGGAACAGCTCTATCCTGAATATAAGGAGAAGGGTATTGAGATACTGGCTGTAAGTCTGGATACGACTGAGCTGGTAGTAAAAAATTTTATCGATGACTATGATTTAACATTTCCGGTTGTTCATGACAAACGGGGAGACGTCATGGACCTTTACAAAATTGGACCTATTCCTACCACCTATTTTATCAATCCAGAAGGGGAAGTCGTCCGGGTCGTTAAAGGTCCACTGACATTAAATCGACTAGAGGCTTATTTTCAGGAGATTTTGCCAGGGCAGAATTAATTTTTGACAGATGAGAGGTTTTTCTGATGAATAAGATTAAATGTGAATGCGGACATATCAATCCTGAGGGAACCGTACTATGTGAAGCCTGTGGTAAGCCGGTTGAAAAAAATCAGCACATTGACGGCAATGATAAAGGAAAACTGTTAAACATGCGATATGACGGCAGTGCCAGAAGATCCCAGACCTATAACAAAACCGTGATTGACAAGGTATGGAACTTTTTTTCATCCGTTAAAGTTGGTGTCTGGCTGATTGTCCTGGCCCTTATTGCATCAGCGGTCGGAACTATTTTCCCACAGGAGATGTATATCCCTCCAACCGTTGAACCGGCACAATATTATAGAGATGAATACGGAATTTTTGGTCAATTGTATTATCAGTTGGGGTTTCATAATTTATACGGATCATGGTGGTATATTCTTTTAATTGCTCTTATTGGTGTCTCACTGGTCATCTGCAGCATTGACCGAGTTGTTCCCCTTCATCGTGCGTTAAAAAATCAAAGACCAAAACGCCATGAAGTGTTTATTAAAAGACAGAGACTTTTCGGACAGACAGAACGTGTTTCAAATACGGATATGGAAGCAGTTAAGGAAAATTTAAAAAAGAAAAACTATAAAATTTATGAAGATCATGGACATATTCTGGCTGAGAAAAACCGTTTTTCCCGATGGGGCCCTTATGTCAATCATATTGGACTTATAATCATTTTAATCGGTGCCATTGTAAGATTTTTTCCTTTCATGTATGTTGATACGTATGTTTGGGTTCGGGAAGGGGAAACGGTGGTTATTCCGGAAACTGAACAGCAATACTATATTGAAAACAAAGACTTTATTTTAGAGCTCTATGATCCAAACGATGAACGTTTTTCGGAAGCGATTCAGCAGGAAGGCGGAATGGTTCCGAAAAACTTTCAGACCAATGCGGTCGTCTATCAAGTAAAAGGGGATACAGTTCCCGGCTCTGAGCCTGAACTGGAAAAAATTAAAGAAGGGGAAATTCGGGTCAATGAACCATTAAAATTTAATGGTTTTGCCCTTTATCAATCGGATTATCAGTTAAATGAGTTTAAGTCCATGTCTTTTAAGCTGCACCCTAAAAACAATGCAGAAGACGTAATCGGTGCATTTACTTTTGATATGACAGACCCCAAACAAGAGTATCTTCTGGAAAATGGCTATCGGATTGTAGTTGATCAATACTTTCCTGATCTTGAAATCGATAATGGAGAACCTAAATCTAAATCCAATTATCCAAGAAATCCGGCATTTATCTTTTTTGTGTATGGACCGGATATTGAAGATCGAGAAGTCAGTTTTCTGACCATAGGAGCGAATATTAACCCTGGAAATCAGAACCAGTATAAACTGAGCTTAGCTGGTGTTGAAATGAGAGACGTAACAGGGCTTGCTGTAAAAAAAGATCGAACCTTACCTATTTTTGCAGTTGGTGCTATTATATTTATGATAGGTGTTGTTCAAGGTATGTACTGGCAGCATCGGAGAATATGGATCCATCCTAAAGATGATGGGGTCTGGATTGCCGGACATACCAATAAAAACTGGTATGGATTGAAACGTGATTTTGAAAGTATTCTGGATCGAACATCGATAAACCCTCCTGAGGATCAACAGGAATTATCATAACGTTGATGCTTTGGACGGGCAGAGGAGGAGTACGATGGACTTTTATACAATCAGCAGTAATTTGCTCTATACAGCATTTGTTATTTATTTGGTTGCTACGTTTTTCTTTGGTGCTACTATTCGTGCGAAAGGGTCGGCACAGCGGACTTCAAGGGCAGGAACCATCGGCATCGTGCTTACCACCATTGGTTTTCTGGCTCAAACCGGTTATTTTATTACCCGCTGGATTGCAAGCGGTCATGCACCGGTCAGCAATCTGTTTGAATTTACAACGTTCTTTGGCATGATGCTTGTATTCGCCTTTATTATTATCTATTTTATCTATAGATTAAATATTCTTGGACTTTTTGCCTTGCCTGTAGCATTAATTGTGATTGGCTATGCAAGTATGTTCCCGCGGGAACTGTCCCCGTTAATCCCGGCGTTAAAAACCCACTGGCTCTACATTCACGTAACCACAGCAGCTTTAGGGGAAGCGATTCTTGCGGTCAGCTTTGCTGCAGGGCTGATTTATTTAATTAAAAAAGTGGATCAGTCTTCATTCAATGTAAAAACGTTCAGTCTTGAATTTGTTTTATATATGATCTTTGCAACACTAGGGTTTATATTGGTTACTACCACATTTAATGCAATGGATTATCAGGTAACATTTGAATATGAAAAAGAAGGGGAACTGCTGACCAGCGAATACCATTTGCCGGCTATAGTAGCTCCATATGATTCAGAGATGGTAACAGAAGATCGTTTTTCGCCGCTGTTTGAAGCTCCTTCCTGGATGGAAGGGCAGGAAGCGGGACGGAAGTTTAATACGTTTATCTGGTCCTTAATGGCTGGTCTTGCATTACACTTGCTGATGCTGCTCATATTAAGAAAGCGTGTGGCAAAGGCTATTCAGCCACTGTTAAGCCGGGTAAATCTGGATTTAGTGGATGAAATCATTTACCGCTCAGTTGCGATCGGTTTTCCGGTGTTTACACTGGGGGCACTGATATTCGCAGCAATATGGGCACAGGTTGCCTGGAATCGGTTCTGGGGCTGGGATCCTAAAGAAGTTTGGGCTTTGATTACCTGGTTCTTCTATGCTGCATTTCTGCATTTAAGATTATCAAGAGGCTGGCACGGAGAAAAATCAGCCTGGCTGGCGGTTATCGGCTTTGCGATTATTATGTTTAACCTGATCGCGGTAAATCTGGTTCTGTTTGGCTTACACTCATATGCATAACTGCAGGGGAATTTTTATCGGGCTACTTGCTTGTTCTGGCAAGTAGCCCTAAACTGAATGAAAGGGGGAAATTCGTATGGATTACGAAGCGAAAATATTGGTTGTTGATGATGAGGAGCGCATTCGCCGTCTATTAAGAATGTATCTTGAGCGGGAAAACTATCAAGTTGAGGAAGCAGAAGACGGAAAAGAGGCGCTTACAAAAGCACTGGAAGAAGATTATGATTTGATTATACTGGATTTGATGATGCCAGAAATGGATGGCATTGAAGTATGTACAAATCTCAGAGAAAAGAAAGCTACACCTGTGATCATGCTAACAGCTAAAGGGGAAGAAGCGAACCGGGTACAGGGGTTCGAAGTTGGGACAGATGATTATATTGTCAAACCGTTCAGTCCCCGTGAAGTTGTCCTGCGTGTAAAAGCTCTGCTCAGAAGATCATCCAGAACAAAATATCTGCAGACAGAGACGAAAACAAATGATGTACTTGTCTTTCCTCATTTAACGATTGATAAAGATGCACACAGAGTAACAGCAGATGGAAAAGAAGTGAGTTTAACTCCAAAAGAATATGAATTATTGTATTTTCTTGCTAAATCACCAGATAAAGTATTCGATCGAGAAGAACTGTTAAAAGAAGTTTGGCACTATGAATTCTTTGGTGATCTGCGTACGGTAGACACCCATGTCAAACGATTGAGAGAAAAATTAAATAAAGTATCCAAAAACGCAGCGAAGATGATCGTGACCGTCTGGGGAGTAGGTTATAAATTTGAGGTAGTGGATGAGGAATAATGTTCTGGCGCAGTGTTGTCGTTAAGTTATGGTTTACTATCTTATTGTTTTTCTCTTTTGTTCTTTCGATTTTAACTATCCTCCTGCTTCAATTTTTTGAAAACTTTCATGTTCTTGAAGCCGAAAAGGATTTGATGCAGACGGCAAACAAGGTTACGTATATCGTTGAAGAATACAGTAATTACCTGCGCGATCATGAGTTAATGGAGCGCACGATTGAACAGGTAAAAGATCCATCCAATCGCATTATTATTTTATATGAAGAGGATGATTACTGGATTTCGTCAAGTGAGGATCCTGACCTGCCCGTATTTGAAACAAAGTGGATTTACAGGGATCATCATTTATATGGAGTAATCAGTAGCCGCTCAACGATTAAGCAAAAAATGGTTATTCCCGGATCAGAAAGTGAGGTCTTAATGGTTGGAAGGCCATTAAATGATCAAACTGGGGCTGTGTTTGTTTATCAGTCGCTTGACATAGTTGAAGAGACTACCTCCCAGACTACAAAGCTTATCTTGCTAGCAGCGGGCATTGCCATTGTTCTGACAACATTTTTTGCTTTTTTCTTATCAACCCGAATTACATCGCCGTTAATCAAAATGCGTAAAGCTGCTAAGGAGCTGGCCAAAGGGGAATTTCATACGAGGGTTCCGGTTCTCACTCATGATGAAATTGGAGAACTGGCGATTACATTTAATCGCATGGGCCGTCAGCTTAAATATCATATTCAGGCGTTAAATCAAGAAAAAGAACAATTGTCCAGCATTCTCCGTTCCATGGCTGATGGGGTAATAACGCTGAACCGAGATGGGGATATCCTTGTTTCCAATCCTCCCGCCGACAGGTTTTTACATTCATTTCACTTTGACAAAGGAGTCCAGCAAGAAGAATATAGCGGGGAGATTCCTGAGGATCTGAAAAAATTGCTGGATCAGGTCATAACTACAGAACGGGAAGTGACGAGTGAAATTAATCTTCAGGGAAGAGATTATGTAATGATTATGTCCCCTCTTTATGACAAAAGGTATGTCAGGGGAGCTGTAGCAGTCATCCGGGACATGACGGAAGAAAGACAATTGGATAAGCTCAGGAAGGATTTTATCGCCAATGTATCCCATGAGCTCAGAACGCCAATTTCCATGCTTCAGGGATATAGCGAAGCGATTGTCGATGATATTGCTGAAACGAAAGAAGAAAAAAATGATCTTGCCAGAATTATTTATGACGAATCCTTGAGAATCGGGCGTCTTGTAAATGAGCTTTTGGACCTTGCCCGCATGGAAGCTGGTCATATTGAATTAAACGATGAACAGGTTGAGATTGAGCCATATGTCAATCGAATTGCCAATAAATTCAGCAAACTGGCAAAGGATAAAGGAATTACACTGGACACACAGTTCGAATTGAGCCTTGCTCACGGCAATTTTGATCCGGATCGAATAGAGCAGGTTTTGACCAACTTAATCGATAATGCTATTCGCCACACAGATCAGGGCGGATCAGTAAAGTTATCTGTGAAGACGTTGGACGGCCAGCTGCAATTTAGTGTAAAGGATTCAGGCTCAGGGATTCCGGAAGAAGATTTGCCATTTGTATTTGAACGCTTCTACAAGGCTGATAAATCCCGGAAAAGAGAAAAAAACCGTAAAGGTACAGGTCTCGGGTTAGCTATTGCTAAAAATATTGTAGAGGCTCATAAAGGTACGATCGATGTTCATAGTAAAATGAATGAGGGTACGACATTTATTTTTTATTTGCCGACAAAACAAAAATCATAACAGATTATCCCGAAAAATATTGTTTCATATGAAAAACTTTTAAGGCTAGCCTCATACTATGGGCAAATCCATTTTTCAAATTTGTCCGGTAGGCTAGCCATTTTTTTGGGATTATCATGCATTCCATGCACGATTAATGCTAAAATATGTTATAGATTTTATCATTTACATGGTCCAACATTCTTTTTACAGATGACCTGCACGCGGTTTTATACATAATCTTTTTCATTTGTGGGGTGAATGTATTCAAAGCGAATAACTTTTTCACTTATTGTGTTTACTTTTGTAACCTTATTTCTATTTGTATCGTCAGATTATTTGAACGGGAGGCTCAATTATGAAAGATATCTTTCATGAGCTGTATCAGAAATACCATCAGGACTTGTTTCAATTTTTATTTTACATGGTTAAAAATAGAGAAGTAGCTGAGGATCTTGTTCAGGAAGTATATATAAAAGTCCTAAAATCCTACGAAAACTTCGAAGGGAAAAGCAGTGAGAAAACCTGGTTATTCTCCATTGCCCGGCACGTTGCTATTGACTATTTTCGAAAACAAAAACGTAAAAAGAAAAGGTTTTTGGATTATTTCGATATAGGCGAAAAAGGATACCTCATCCAGGATGAACAGCCGATTCCGGAAGAAATTGCTGTTCAAAATGATGAGATTAAAGAAATATATAAATGTTTACAACGCTGTTCAGATGATCAGCAATCTGTCATTATCCTTCGCTTTATTCAATCCTTGTCCATTCAGGAAACAGCAGAGGTTTTAGAATGGAGTGTCAGTAAGGTCAAAACGACTCAACATCGAGCGATGAAAGCGCTGAAAGCCATGATGTTTAAAGAGGAGGGCATTAACCGTGAAGCAAAATGAACGACATCAGCAGCAAGAAAAAGAAATACAATCTTTGTTAGAAAAAATGCCCAAAATCAAAGATACACAGGACCCGGATCTTTTATTTGAAAAAATTCAAACCAGAATGATGGAAGAGCAAGAAGAACAGGGTACGAAAAAGTTTGCGTTTCATAAATGGATGAATAGGCCAGTTGTTGCATCTGCAGCTGTGGTATTACTGATTGTTATCCTCAGTGCAACGTATCTGAATAATCAAAATCCTATGATGGATCAGGCCAATATAGCAAAAGATCAATCTCTCATGGAAGAACCAGAAGCAGATATGGAAAAGCAGGAATCGCTTATGGAACGGGCGCCTGTCAAAGAACCTGACAATCAGGATTCTGCAGAATTTAATGGTCTTGAAAGTGATGACAACAAGATGTTTACCATTCAGGACACACTAAAATCTAAAGCTGTTTTTTCAGTTCCGGAAAACCATATCCAATTCAGCTATGTGGTCCCGGATCAGAACAAGCAATATTTAGTACCTATATCTTTTATCGTTCCGAAAGATGAGGAAAAGCTGAATGACTACTTCAGCAACATGAACCGCTATGTAAGAGCGGATGAATGGGGAGTTGATCCATCCTTATTTAGTGGCATATCCTTTGATTTTGCACTGAATGATCAGACAGTTACCGTAGATATGCCGAAAGAATTTAATGACACTGGAGGTTCGGCACGGGAAAGCCTGCTGATTAACAGCTTATATCAAATGATGGCACCGTTGAATATCAAGACTATCTATTTTACAACTGAGGGTGAACAGGGGGCGGATTTTGCCCATTTTGGAACGCTGACAGAACTGGAAGTCCCGTCACAGCAAAAAAATGCATATAAACTGTACCAGGTGTCAGCGAATCACCCTGTATGGATTGTTCCAATTCCTGCTGATCCGAACTCTTCTATAGAGGAAGCGATTGAATCGATGTATGCTGGAGAAGAGGATTTTGGTATAAGGCCATCCATCCCAGAACAGATCAGCATAGAAGAAATTCAAAGTGACAGCGAAGTATTGTCTATCACTTTCTCACAAAACGTGAATTTAATGCCGACTCAGCCGATGGTCTATATGTTTGATGCTATCTTAATGACGGCCAGATCATATGGATTCGATGATGTTCGTTTCTTGAACTCAAATGTTTCAAAAATTGGTCCTTACAACCTCGACGAAACGGTAAGCGTTCCTGTAGCTGTCAATCTGATGCCCGCAGCTTTTAAATAATAAGAAAAGGAAGGGCAGAAAAATTTCCCTGTCTAAAATAAAAAAGAGGTTGTCTCCAGGTCATAAAAAGACTTTGGAGACAACCTCTTTACTTCATATTTTCATATTAAGCTTTTTGTTCTTCATAACGCTCCACACATTCATCAATTAATTTGGCGGCAGCTTCAGGACCCTCCCACTCGCCAATTTCGGTTTTCTTGCCCTGAAGGTCTTTATACGTCTGGAAGAAGTGAGCAATTTCATCAAGCTTATGCTTTGGTACATCATCCAGAGTTTTCACATCTTTAAAACGAGGATCTTCAGTTGGAACAGCTAATAATTTTTGATCTTCTTCACCGCTGTCAATCATATTCAGAAAACCAATAACACGGGCTTCAATGACACATCCAGGGAATGTAGGATTAGTCACCATTACAAGTGCATCTAATGGATCTCCGTCCAATGCTAATGTTTCATCAATGTAGCCGTATTCTGCCGGATAAAATTGTGGTGAAAATAGTACCCGGTCTAATTTAAATACGCCTTTTTCTTTGTCGAATTCATATTTGTTCTGACTTCCGGTAGGGATTTCTACAAAAACATCTACCACTTTATTTTCAGCCATAAAAAGCCCTCCTTATGTACTATGTTCTGAAATATTATATCAACAAATGAATAGGAAGAAAAGTTTGTTCGTGTTAAAATATACCTGAGCGATTGAACAAGGAATGGTGATGAATGGACAAGCAAATGTTAAGCGATAGCTTATCAGCTAAAATAAAGCTGGTCAGAGTAGAACAGGGATACACTCAGGAGCGAATGGCAAGCATTTTGGGAATTTCTAAAAAAACCCTGGTACAAATTGAGAAGGGTCGAACCAGGGCAAATTGGACGACGATTGTTGCTCTTTGTTCACTGTTTCGTGACAGTGAAATAATCCAAAATGAACTGGGTGAAGATGTTCTCGAAGTGATTGAGACTGTCGCACTGGAGACAGTTGAAAGGCCAAAGAAAAAAACGCTCGGCGGCAAGGTATGGTGGACGAAAATTCATAAAAAGAATGGGTTTATTCTTCAGCAGAATTTAGTCAGTAAACATTATCGAATTATTGATGAACACTTTTACCGTTATTTCAGCTCATTTAATAAAGAAGAAGCACTTAACAAGTTTCATGAACTGGCAAATGGGTCTTGAACCGCATTAAGAAGTAAAATATCCGAACCAATTCATGTAATGATTGAATATAGTTCGGATATTTCATATATTAATCTTCAAATTTATTAGGATCACCATCAAATGATTCATCTGCTACTCGAATGGAGTCGGTAGGACACCCATCAAAAGCGTCCATCATATCTTCGTGCAGCTCTTCCGGTATTTCAGCTGTACCAGTATTGTCATCCAGCATATTAAATGCAATGCCTTCATCATCGTAATCATATATATCTGGTGCAGCAGCTCCGCATGCACCGCATGCAATACAAGTTTCTTTATCAACAATGGTGAACTTTGGCATGTTAAACCCTCCTAATTTTGATAGCATATCTCATGATTGCCATTTATTCTTCTGTACTACGGCAGCTTAAGGCAGTCTCTTTGCTCCATTACATATTGTAAAACTCAATTGATGACTTTTCAACAACAAACTATCAGGAGTGAATCCTTTTGTTAAAAACAGTAATTTTAGATGGAGTGGCAAGATTAGAAGGAGAAAGAAGTCCGTCAGCGATTTATCATATACTTACGGGCAAGCGGTCAGCCCAGACAATCCAGGATTCAAAATTATTTCATCTGCATCAATATTTTGGTGTGCTGCCAAAGCTAAGACAATACTCCTTTAAAAACCAATTAAGTGATTTAATTAAGGGAAATGATGTTGTGGTTGAGGGAGATGACATGTTTCTGACGGATGTAGGGAGAAAGAAATTGGCTGATCAATTAAATAGACATACATATCTTTCCGCGCTGAATGGTTTTTTATATCATGAGTCAGGAAGAGAATTCTGGTTACGTCTTATATTATTTATTCAAGCTGCTTCTAATATACTGAAGGACGAACACCACTTTTTCCCCGTTGTTGAAGATCCGAAAATTATCCGGTGGGTCAAGCGGTTTTACGCTGACCACCGCTCTGAACTGTCAGCAATGTTTAACGAAATATATGATGAAATGAAGGTCTTTCTCCAGGAACTGGATGAGTATCAAGCTGACATCATCGTATCCCGTTTTTCCGGCTATCATCACTACGGAAAAAGTAAGGAACAGATTGCCAATAACAAAAATATGAATACAGAGGATGTTGAACTGTACACCCAGTCTGCGGTTCACTTTATATTGCGGGAAATAGATAAAACTCCTTCAGCCTATCCCTGGCTGAAACAGTTTGTCCCTGAACGCAGAGCAGAAGGTTTATTGACTCATTCAGCCCGTGAAACATGGAAGCTTCTTAGTCAGGAGAAAAAGAGTATTGAGGAGATTATCAGGGTTCGTCGGCTGAAAAAGGGTACTATTCAGGATCATATTGTGGAGATAGCTTTTGCTGATTCTGAGTTTGACATCTCCCCCTTTATGGGTAAAGATGATGAAAAACAAATTTTGCATCTATTGCAGACAGTCCCAACCAGAAGGCTGAAATATATAAAAAATCAGCTCCCGGAACATTTAAGCTATTTTCAAATCAGGCTGGTTATGGCCAGATACCATCACTTAGTGAGTCGAAAAGAGGAGATGGCAAGTCCGTGAATATTACGGTTGATAATATAAAACAGACTATGAAGCGATATTTTGGCTATGAAGATTTTAGAAAAGGACAAAAAGAAATTATCCTTGAATTAATGAAAGGAAACGATGTCCTGGGAATCCTGCCGACTGGTACAGGTAAATCATTATGTTATCAGCTTCCAGCTTTTCTTCTGGAAGGAGTTACAGTTGTGGTGTCTCCCCTGATTTCCCTGATGATCGACCAGGTCAAACAGTTAAAAATGAAAGGGATAAAAAAAGTAACCTACATAAACAGTCTGATGAATCCTGAGGAACGGAAAAGGGTCATTCGTCATTTATCCCATTACAAAATGATTTATTGTTCACCAGAGATGCTCCAAAACCGTTATTTCATTGAACGTTTAAGGGAACTGAATGTTTCGCTTTTTGTTGTAGATGAAGCCCATTGTATTTCACAGTGGGGGTATGAATTCAGAACAGACTACCTCCGTCTGAAACATGTGCTGGCCTGGCTTGAGCATCCTGTAGTTTTAGCCCTGAGTGCCACCGCTACGCCTGAGGTTCAAAAGGATATCATGGAACAGTTGAACAGGCCACAAATGTTGAAGAAGATTTATCCAATGGACCGTGAAAACATTGTATTAACGGTTGAGCATTATCGTAAACAGAATGACAAATTAAACCGGATTGCTGAGCTCCTCCGCCGTTTCCCGGTTCCGGCTATGATTTATTTTTCCAGTAAAAAATGGTGTGAACACGCAGCTGCCAGGCTTCAGGAAGAACTGTCAGACCTGTCCATTGTTTACTATCATGGAGGAATGGATAAAGAGGACCGTCTTTATATTCAGCAGCAATTTATGAATGATCAGGTGGATGTGGTCTGCTGTACCAGTGCATTCGGAATGGGAATTGACAAGGATAACATCCGTCTTGTCATTCATTTTCATATTCCTGCAAACGTGGAATCCTACATACAGGAAGCCGGCAGAGCAGGCAGAGATGGGGAGGCCAGTGTTAGCCTGATCCAGTATACGCCGTCAGACGAAGATATTCCACTTCATTTAATCTCTGATGAACTTCCTGATGAAAAACAAATAGAATCAGCAGCTATGATGTTATCAGAAAATTACGGGAAACCTATCGAGGAATCATTTGAGCTTCATATGATGGAAACACTGCAATTGAATGATATCCAATGGGGATTTATAAAGTACCAGTTTGAGTGTTATGGGCTAATCAGCGAAAATAGGATTACACTGAAGAAATCAGATTGGAAAGCAGTCTGCCCGGACATTTGGGACTTCATGTCGACGAGAATGAAGCAAAAACAAAGAAAGTTAAATGAGTTGCTGTCTTATCTTGAGGTGGAGGAATGCCGAAGAAAAAGATTGTACAAGTCTTTTCAGAATGATTTTAAAGAGCCTTTGTATCATTGCTGTGACCGATGCGGATTCACATTTGATCAGTGGAATCCTCCAGTCCGAACAAAAGTAATAAAAAAATACACCTGGGAACAGAAATTAAAGGAAATTTTCCATCAGGGTGAATGACAATGAAAAAATGGTTAAATCAAGCCGAAATAATAAAAGACATGTCCGATCGGGAACTTTTGACTCAACTTGTTCTGTCTCAACTGATTCTGCTTTCATTCGGTTTCATTGGAAGTTTTGTGTTTTTTGATACGTTATCAGAATGGCTCTCGATGTTTCAGTTGAATGAAAAAATCTTTTTTTTGGGTGTTTTGTCAGGAGTGTTTTTTGTTCTGTTAGATCTCATCATTATGAAGTATCTTCCTGAAAAATATTATGATGATGGTGGCATTAATCGCCGTATTTTTCAAAACCGTTCCTTTTGGCAAATACTGATCATTGCATTATTTGTTGCGATTTCAGAAGAACTGTTATTTCGGGGAGTCATACAGACAACGTTTGGCTATGTAATGGCAAGCAGTTTATTTGCGCTCGTACATATTCGGTATCTCTTTAAGCCTGTACCGTTCATATCTATTCTTTTTATCAGTTTTTATCTCGGTTATATATTTGAAATCACAGGGAATTTAAATGTAACCATTGCTGCACATTTTATAGTTGACTTTCTGTTAGGGCTGCATATTCGATACAAAATGAGGTGAAATAGGTTGGAAAGCAATAAGGAAACCGTTCGGGATCAAGCGGCTATTCTAAGGGATCGAATGGCAAAACAGCCGAATACCGAAACCGGATCAGCACGAGAAATCGATGTAATGAAACTTCCCCCGAGAAGTGAAATACATCAGAAAAATAAAGAGAAAAAACAGCGTCATGGAAGTATGCTGCTTCTGAAAATCATTGTTTTTTTATTTCTGGTACTCATCATAATGATCCCGTTGTATTATTGGGGAAAGGAAACAGACGGCAGAAACCAGCCCGCTGACAAGAACAGCTCTCATGGAGAGGAGATAGAGTTTGTTCAGCAGGAAATAGTAAGAGAGGTTAGTAGAAACAAACTGGACATGGAAGAATTTGAAAAGTCCGTTCCTGACCAGGTACCTTTTAAACATGATCAATCTTCTTCTGATTTTGAAGAAAGTGGGTCCCAGGAACAGCTGAATCGATCGGATACGAATGATACAGTAATTAAGGAAAAAGACCAGTATGACCAGACACCGGATGAAAATGAAAGAATGATTTACTATAAGGTGCAAAAAGGGGACACATTGTTTTCCGTATCGAAAAAATTTTATGGCGGGCGACATGGGGAGGAAATTATAAGAAAAGCAAATAACCTGGAAGGAAATTCGATTCAAGCTGGAGAGATATTGAAAATTCCCGTAAAAAAATAGGGGTGTCAGACATCATTGGGTATCTGACACCCTGTTTTGCATTAAAAAAACTTCTTTTTTCCCTGCTCTTCTTTCAAGATTTCCACAGCCTCACGGAACCTTTGGGAGTGGATAATCTCTCGTTCCCGCAAAAACTTTAAACCATCATTTAAGTCAGGATCATCTGATAAGTTGATAATCCACTGATAGGTGGCCCTTGCCTTTTCTTCGGCAGCGATATCCTCATACAAATCGGCAATTGGATCACCTTTTGCCTGAATATATTCAGCAGTCCATGGATTACCGGCAGCATTATGATAAAAGAGTGCTTTATCGTGATTCGCATAGTGAGGAGCCAGGCCGGCCTCTTTTAATTGTTCAGGGGTGGCATCTTTGGTGAGTTTATAAACCATCGTAGCAATCATTTCCAGGTGAGCAAATTCTTCGGTGCCGATATCCGTAAGCAAGCCAACCACTTTATCAGGTATGGAGTAACGCTGATTTAAGTAGCGCAAAGCAGCAGCGAGTTCCCCATCGGCTCCGCCGTATTGCTCAATTAAAAATTTAGCGAGCCTTGGGTTACATTGACTGACTCTAACCGGATATTGAAGTTTCTTTTCATAAAGCCACATTTTTCAATACTCCCACCTTTCAACATTTTCTTAAACCTGCCATGGCCATGGCGTATCATCCCAGGTCCACGGATATCCAGAATAACTCTGGTATTGCAGCAGTGGGCCAAACTGCTTTTCAAATTCCTTTTTCAGTTTTTTGCTCTGTCTGGCATAATAGTTGTACTGCTGAATGGCTTCCTTGTCTGTTGGATGCGTATCTAAATAAAGAGTGAGTTCAACCAGGACAAAATCAACTGCCTGAATTTCTTCTAACATACTGTAGTATTCAGGCGGCATGGTTTTATTCACGTGTCATCTCCTCCTTTCCTTTCCCGGGATAAGGACTGTAAAATATCGGCCAAAGGGTTCCATGTGCTAAAGCTTCTCGAGGACTAAACTGGGGAAGTGATGGTGGCTGAAATCCGATATAAAGGTTGGGTGGGGTGCGATAGCTTTTCACTTTCATCGGCGGGCAGGGATCAAAGGGACTGATGTATGGGTGATAATATTTAACGAGCGAATACAAAACGTTTCTTCCTCCTCTCAGCCAAAAAATTGTGTCAGTTTATTTGTATGTCTGGAAATCTTGTCTAATTCAATCTCTGCTTTTAATAAAAAAGCAGGGAAAAATAACCCTCTGTCGAAATAGTTAAATATAAAGATGAAATGGGGTGAAGGGCTTGTTTGTAAAAAGTATTATGATACCAGCACATAGTTGTTTAAAGGCAAATACTTCTGAAAAACTGAGAGATGTGCTAAACAGACTAAAAAAACACGAAATCACCAGCATGCCTGTATTGGACGGAGATCAATTTTCCGGTATGATTTCTGAACCAATGATTTATAAACGTTTCTTTGAGAGTTCCATTAACAGTAAAGAAGATTTTTTAGCTAATACTAGTGCTGCTGACATCATGGAACATAAGGGACTGTATATCAGAGATGATGAGGTGTTTGAGAAGACGCTGACATCGTTTAAAGGATTTCCAATTTTGGCTGTGGTCGATGATCAGCATAAATTATTGGGTATTGTCACGCGTTTTGATGTTCTTGAACAGTTTGAAAGCGCATTTGGCTTGAGGAAGAAAGGCGTACGAATTGCCTTTACTTCTACAGAATCTGAGGGACGCATTGCAAAGGTTGCTGAATTGTTAAAGCAATACCATGAAAATGTGATTTCACTGGCAACATTTGACGAGTCCGATAAACTCGCAAGGCGTATTGTATTAAAGATCGATAAAAAAAATAATGTTGATAAATTTATTAACAGATTGGAAAAAGCAGGTTTTCGGATTTTAAGTGTAAAAGAGATGTAACGGGTAAAAATAGAAATAGGTAATGATCAGCCATTGCTCAAAAAAATAAAAGAGCAATGGCTTATTTTTATTCTAAACTGAGGGAGAAATTTGATATAATGAAATTTCAAAGTCAGCTAAATCAATATTGGAAAAATAAAAAAATACAAATACAACCATTGTCATGCAACTTTCATCTTTTTAGAATCATAAGCTAATGGTAAGAGGTTAAATGGGGGTGTTACCATGCGGCTGGAACGCCTTGGTGAAAATAAATTCAAGATTTTCGTTACATTTGATGATTTGAAGGAAAGAGGGTTTACAAGAGAAGACATATGGCACAACCTTCCGAAAGCCCATCAGTTGTTTCAAGAAATGCTGTTTGAAGCAAGCGATGAGCTGGGAATTGACTTAGATGGAATACTTATGGTAAAGGTACACCTGCTGCAGGCTCAGGGAATGCTCATTGTAGTTACACAGGACGATGATGTTGTTGATGATGAATATATTGAGATGAAAGTAACATTGGATGAGAGCAAAGAGTTTATTTTTTTATTCCCATCGTTTGAAGCCATTATTCAGGCTTGTAAAACCCTTGATCATATAGGGATGACAGGGGGAAGCCTATACCATCTGAATGATGAATATTATATGCAGTTCACAGAGAAAGATTTGACAGATATGAATAAAGAAAATGTGATTGCCATATTGTCTGAGTTTTCTTCACCGAGCACGGTTACATCTTTTCGATTGCGGGAATATGGCAAGGTGATTATAGAAGATAAGGCAGTTAAACAAATCGTTTCTTACTTTTAATTTTGCAATTATATATTGTTTGATGAAGAGATAGGAGAGTGTTAATGACAATGAAAATAGCGGTGTTATACGGTGGAACCTCCGGGGAAAGGGAAGTGTCCATTTCATCAGGAAAGGGAATTATCAAAGCACTTGAGGCAAATGGCCATGAAGTGATTGGAATTGATTTTAATCCTGAGCAGCTTGATCAAATAATAAATCTTGATGTGGATCTTGTGTTTATCGGCTTACATGGAAAATTGGGGGAAGACGGAAAACTCCAGGGTCTGTTAGATATGCTTCATATACCTTATGTAGGGTCGGGTGTTTTAGCTTCAGCTCTTGCCATGGATAAATCAAAGGCGAAAAAGCTTTTTGCACAAAATGGAATTCCAACTGCTGACAGTATGACTTATTCTGTACAAGATAATCATGACCGTGATACGCTGATCAAACAAATTTTGAATCATTTTGAATTGCCTTTTGTTGTCAAGCCTAATCAGGAAGGTTCAACACTGGGGCTGACGATAGTGAAACAAGAGGATGAGCTTCTAAAGGCACTGGAAGAAGCTTTTAAACATGATGATGACATTATTGTTGAAGAATATATAAAAGGAAGAGAGGTAACGGTTGCAGTATTAGGTGAGAAGGGGAATGAAAAAGCCTTGCCTGTAATCGAAATCGTCCCTAAAAATGAATATTATGATTATGAATCGAAATACTCTCCAGGAGGCAGTGAACATATTGTTCCAGCCAGGATCAGTGAAGAATTAACAAAAAAATTGCAGGATTATTCGGTTAGAGCCCATCAGCTCCTTGGATGCGAGGTGTATTCAAGGGTTGATTTTATTATCAATGATGACGGAAAGCCTTATATTCTTGAGGTCAATACCCTTCCTGGCATGACTCCAACCAGTTTGTTCCCGGATGCTGCCCGGGCAATCGGAATGACCTATGAAGAAATGATAGAAAAATTTGTTCAGTTGTCATTGAAAAATTAAGGAAAGGTCATTATAATGAAAACGCTTACTTTTTATCTAAAAATTAATTAGAAATTTAGCATTTATTTGTTGCATATTCTTATTGAACGTGTATACTATTTTCTGAAAGCAAGGAATCATATGTAGTTATTGATTATTCATAGGAGGTAAGTTCATGGTAGCCGATAAACCAGCAGATTCAACCAATGAAAACAATGATTGCAACGATGTTTTATTGTCAACTCAAACCGTAATTCGTCAAGCTCTGGATAAGCTTGGTTATCCAGAAGAGGTATATGAATTATTGCGTGAACCTCTTCGGTTATTGAGCGTCAGAATTCCAGTCCGAATGGACGATGGAAGTGTGAAAGTATTTACAGGCTACCGCGCACAGCACAATGATGCAGTAGGTCCTACTAAAGGCGGTGTGCGTTTCCATCCGGATGTAACTGAAAATGAAGTAAAAGCCTTATCCATCTGGATGAGTTTAAAAGCAGGCATTGTAGATTTGCCGTATGGTGGGGGTAAAGGCGGTATTGTGTGTGACCCTCGCGAAATGTCGTTTCGTGAGCTGGAGCGGCTCAGCCGAGGTTATGTAAGAGCAATCAGTCAGATTGTTGGTCCTACTAAAGATATTCCGGCGCCGGACGTATTCACAAACTCCCAGATTATGGCCTGGATGATGGATGAATACAGCCGTATTGACGAATTTAATAACCCAGGATTTATTACAGGAAAACCACTGGTACTTGGCGGATCACACGGGAGAGAATCTGCTACTGCAAAAGGTGTAACAATTTGTATTGAAGAAGCTGCTAAAAAGCGTGGCATTGACTTAAAAGGAGCCCGGGTGATTGTACAGGGCTTTGGTAACGCAGGAAGTTATCTGTCTAAATTTATGCATGATGCCGGTGCAAAGGTTATTGCGATATCTGATGCCTATGGGGCATTATATGACCCGGATGGCCTGGATATTGATTACCTGCTTGACCGCCGGGATAGTTTTGGTACTGTAACCAAATTGTTTAAAAATACAATTTCAAATAAAGAAATGCTTGAGCTGGACTGTGACATATTGGTGCCAGCTGCCATCGAAAATCAAATTACAAAGGAAAATGCTAACAATATAAAAGCAGAGATTGTAGTAGAAGCAGCCAACGGGCCTACAACCCTGGAGGCTACCAAAATCCTGACGGAGCGGGGAATCCTGCTTGTGCCTGACGTGCTGGCCTCTTCAGGCGGTGTAACTGTATCTTATTTTGAGTGGGTACAAAATAATCAGGGTTACTACTGGACAGAGGAAGAAGTGGAAGAGAAACTTCGAAAAGTAATGGTAAAAGCATTTAATAATGTATATAACACATCTAAAACCCGAAATATTGATATGCGCCTTGCCGCTTATATGGTTGGTGTACGCAAAATGGCGGAAGCATCCCGTTTCCGCGGCTGGATTTAAACAGTTATCGGTTGATAATTTATTTCGCATCTCCTATCATGTTACTGGTAGGAGATGTTTTTTATTGCTGCAGACATAGGTATGTTCAAGCGACAGACGGATGCTTTGATACATAGAATAATTAAGGTGTTTTTTCACAAATACAGGGAGTGAAGGTCATGAAAACAGAAGATGTTATTATTGTCGGTGCTGGACCATGCGGTTTATCAGCAGCTATTGAACTTCAGAAAAAAGGAATTAATCCTCTCCTGATTGAAAAAGGAAATGTAGCTCATTCCATTTAT
Organism: Bacillaceae bacterium; assembly: GCA_017656265.1. GTDB lineage: Bacteria > Bacillota > Bacilli > Bacillales > Alkalibacillaceae > Melghiribacillus. The sequence goes on from JACDOD010000001.1 coordinate 109,282, forward strand.
CGATATCCGACCCACCAAACTTTTTTTAGCTCAAGTGAAAAATTAGAAATCGGAGGATTTCCATTTATTACCGAAAGGCAGAAGCCTGTAAGAAATGAGGCACTTACCTATTACCGAACTGTGGCCGATCGGTCAAACCTGAGAATTAATGCATATGAAAAAGTACTGCGGGTTGAAAAAGAAGAAGATCAGTTTTTAATATTTACGAAAAAGCGTACAGGTGAACAGGAAATCTATCAGGCGAATGATGTGGTTATTGCCACAGGCTATTATGACCATCCGAATATGCTAAATATTCCCGGGGAAGAACTGGATAAAGTCAGCCATTACTTTAAAGAAGCGCATCCGTTTTTTGATAAGAATGTGGTGGTCATAGGGGGGAAAAACTCAGCCGTGGATGCTGCCCTTGAGCTGGTTAAGGCAGGTGCAAGAGTGACGGTTATATATCGGGGAAGCGAGTATTCTCCAAGCATTAAGCCCTGGATTTTGCCCCAGTTCGATTCACTGATTCAAAAGGATATTGTAAACATGGAGTTTAATGCCCGGGTAACGAAAATTACCGAACATCATGTCTATTATCAAAAAGATGGCGAAGAAAAAGTCATTCCAAATGATTACGTATTTGCAATGACGGGCTATCACCCAGATCACAGCTTTTTGACAAAGATGGGTGTATCCATTGATCCTGAAACCGGACGTCCATTTTTTAATGAGGAAACAATGGAAACAAACGTGGAAGGAATCTACATTGCTGGAGTAATTGCAGCAGGAAACAATAATAATGAGATTTTTATTGAGAATGGTCGGTTTCACGGAGAACTGATTGCATCTTCCATATACAATAAACGGAACTAATGTTTGTGTAACATTTGTAGAAAAAACATATTCTGAGGAGAGAACGTAATGAAAAAAGTAGTATTATTGACCACTGGAGGTACGATAGCCAGTGCTCCTAATCAGGAATCAGGAAAATTAACATCAGGTGCATTAAGCGGAGAAGAGCTTGCTTCACTTTGTGATCTTCCTGATGACATCGATATAAGGGTTGAGTCGGTTTTTCAAAAGCCGAGCATGCACATAACCCTTGATAATCTCATTTACTTAAAAGAACGAATTGAGCATCACTTTCAGGCTAAAGATGTAGATGGTGTGGTGGTGACACATGGTACGGATACGCTTGAAGAGACGGCTTATTTTTTAGATTTAACTGTTCAGGATGACCGTCCTGTAATTGTAACGGGTTCCCAGCGTTCACCAGGTGACCTGGGCAGTGATGTCTATATTAATTTGCGTCATGCCATATATTCTGCCTGCAGCAGAGATTTAAGGGGAATCGGGACTGTTGTTGTGTTTAATGAGCGAATATTTGCTGCTAAATATGTAAAAAAAGAACATGCCTCCAATATTCAGGGATTTAATTCCTTTGGCTTCGGATATCTGGGGATCATCGATAATGATGAGGTATTTGTGTACCAGAAGCCTGTAAAGCGTGAAATCTTTTCCATTAAAAAGCGTCTTCCGAGGGTGGATATTATAAAATGTTATTTAAATGCGGATGGAACGTTTATTAAAGCAGCCAGAGAAAACGGGGCGGAGGGAATTATTCTGGAAGGAGTCGGACGGGGACAGGTTTCTCCTCAGATGATGGATGAAATAGATGTTTGTATTAAAGAAGGAATAAAAGTTATTATTACCACAAGCTCTGAAGAAGGAGCGGTGTATACAACGTATGACTACCAGGGTAGTGCATATGATCTTGTTAATAAAGGGGTTTTACTAGGAAGCGACTATGACAGCAAAAAAGCTCGAATTAAGCTCGCTGTTATGATGGCATCTGATGTAACCGAATATCGTTTTTGACAGATCGGGGCTGCTTATTCAAAGTGGCCTTTTTTCAGCTGTTAAACGTTTCATTCCCCGGTTATTTTATTTTTGCTGAGCATATGTATGAATCATATCTGGTTTTATAAACATTTCCTTTCCTGTAAACCCTCATCCGTATTTCTTTTCTACTATAATAATGATACCATTAAACTAAAGAATGCCATTGAAAGGGGAGAAAACCGTTGATTAGCTTGATATCGGCAGGCATTGCTCCAGGCGTTGCCTTGCTCGCTTTTTTTTATTTGAAGGATCGCTTTAACAGTGAGCCTCTTTCAATGGTGCTTCGCTCATTTGTAGCTGGTGGGCTTTTGGTATTTCCGATTATGTTTTTGGAATATACTCTTGCCATAGAAGGTATTGGACAGACCCCTTTTGTAAAATCTTTTTTCATTACAGGATTGTTAGAAGAATTTTTTAAATGGTTTATATTTTTATATACCGTTTACAAACATATATATTTTGACGAACATTATGATGGGATTGTTTATGGTGCATCCATCAGTCTTGGGTTTGCAACGGTGGAAAACCTGTTATATTTAATTGCTAATGGGATCGAATATGCTTTTGGGAGAGCTATATTTCCTGTTTCTTCCCATGCATTGTTCGGGGTTATTATGGGATATTATTTCGGTAAGTCTAAGTTCATTCATAAACATCCAAAACGAATGATTGCCCTGGCTATTTTCTTTCCTGCTGTTTTGCATGGATTATACGACTTTCTGCTGTCCACCGTTACAAGCAACTGGCTATATGTAATGGTGCCTTTTATGGTTGTTTTGTGGATTATCGCCTTGAGAAAAGTCAAATTAGCCAACCAATCTAAAAAGCTGGTTTATCTTGATCAAAAGAAGGAATGGACAGGATGATGGATTGACAACACTGAACATAAGGTCAGTAACATGTGAATAGTAGTTAACACACACCCTGCTGATGTTACCTGCATGCCAAATGTTGATAATAGGTCTGACATTTGAGATGCAGGTAAATTGGCAGTTTTTTTTATGTTCGGCCTTTTGCAGCGATTTTCGTGGGATGCATAAAAAATTTGATTCGGCAAATCTTATAAAAGACATATCACTCTTGTTTATTTTTCAGGAGGAATTATCAATGAACATAAAGCGAAAATTAATCATGGTGATTCTTTTATTTTTTCTGGTGAACATTCCTCTTTCGACTTATGAATCCCTCGACCCATCCCATGCTTTCAGCCCGAGGATCCTTCAAAAAGGGGCGACAGGTGAAGATGTCATTGAATTGCAGGCGAGGCTTCAATATTTAGGTTTTTATAATGGGAAAATTGATGGAGTGTTCGGCTGGAGAACCTATTGGGCAGTACGGAACTTTCAATATGAATTCGGTTTAAAAGTAGATGGACTGGTTGGAGATGATACAAAAGAAAAGCTGATTCGTGCCAGTAAGTACGATCGGAATTATGTACTGGAACAAATAAGGCAAGGAAGGGATTTTACCTATTATGGAGGTGTACCAAAGGAACAGCAGGTTGAACGGGGCAATAATCAGCAAGCTGTACAGCAGAAGCCAGTCCAGACGACAGCCGTTAATGTGCCTCAAGGGTATTCCCAGAATGATATCCAGATGATGGCCCGTGCTGTTTATGGGGAAGCAAGAGGAGAGCCATATGTTGGGCAGGTAGCAGTTGCTGCAGTTATTTTAAATAGAGTGGAAAGCCCTTCCTTCCCGAACACAGTGTCAGGTGTCATTTTTGAGCCAAGGGCATTTACAGCTGTGAGTGATGGTCAAATATGGCTTACCCCTGATGAAACAGCCACACAGGCTGTGATCGATGCCATTAATGGCTGGGATCCTTCTGGAAATGCACTCTATTACTTCAACCCCAATACCGCTACATCTGAATGGATCTGGTCCCGGCCACAAATCAAACGCATTGGAAAGCATATTTTTACGAAATAATGAATGAAAAGAGGAGTGATTATATGCTCCGGTGGATAATAATTGGGATTTTGACGATAGCTCTTGTTGGCGTTGCTGTATGGGGCTATCAGGAGCATCAGGAAAAAAATGCGATTTTAATACAGGCAGAAAATAACTATCAGCGATCCTTTCACAACTTAACTTATTATGTAGATTTACTGCATGATAAATTGGGAACTGTTCTTGCAATGAACTCTCCAAGAAGTCTTTCGCCCCAGCTTACAGAAATATGGCGAATTACATCAGAAGCCCATACTGAAGTCGGTCAATTGCCCTTAACTTTGCTGCCGTTTAATAAAACAGAAGAATTTTTATCTAACATTGGAAATTTTTCCTACCGTACAGCTATAAGAGGACTGGATGAGGACCCATTAACTGAAGATGAAATGAAAACCCTTGAAAAATTATATGAACAGTCTGGTGAGATCAAACGAGAACTGCGAAAAGTTCAATATATGGTACTTGAAAACAATTTACGGTGGATGGATGTGCAGCTTGCCCTCGTAACCGAGGATCAGCAGCAGGATAATACCATCATTGATGGCTTTAAAACGGTAGAAAAGAATGTAAAAGGATATACGGAAGGAATGGCTAATACAGCTCTTAATGGTGTCATGGAAGAACCTGAAGAACAGAATGTACAGCTGCCGGGAAAGAAAATAGATGAAGATCAGCTGCGGGAAAAAATTCATCAAATGATGCAAGTTAACGAGGGAACGGAAGTCAAAATAACAGAAACAGGTGAAGGATCTGATATTGGACTCTATACCGTTTCCTTTGACCAGGATGGCGAGCACGCCTATATGGACTTTACCCAAAAAGGCGGCTACCTTGTCACCATGATTCTAAATCGAGAGGTAAAAGAACCACAGATCAGTCTGTATCAGGGCATGCAAAAAGCCAAAGCATTTTTAAGGGAACTGGGCTATACTGACATGGATGCTTATAATAGTGTTCAGTATCAAAATGTGGCATTGTACAACTTTGCCTATACAAAGGATAATATCCGTTTTTATCCAGACACCATAGAGGTAAAAGTGGCGATGGATAATGGTGAAGTGATTGGTGTGTCTGCAAGGGACTACTTAATCCATCACAAGGATCGTCATATTAGTGATCCAGAGCTTTCGGCTGATGAAGCAAGGAAGGAAGTCAATCCTAATGTAGAGATACAGGAAGAGAATCTGGCTGTCATCGAAAATGATTTAGGAAAAGAAGTTTTGTGTTATGAGTTCCTGGGGACTTTAGGGAACGATACGTACCGGATTTTTATCAATGCAGGCGATGGGTTTGAAGAGCGCGTTGAACGCCTGAAACAAACCGAAATTGATTTTGGTGCTGCATCTTAAAGGAAGGGAAAGGGTAAACCTTTCCCTTTTTTTATTTTTTTGCCATAATAAGAATATAGTCTGTTAGGGAGAGGGTTATTCATGTTATTTATTGGAGCAACCTTAACGCTAGAACTCACAAGAAGTGACGAGGAAGAAAAGGAAACTTACCGCTGCAAACTGGTGGAATTAAGGGGAGACAAAATGTATATCGATTATCCAGTTAACGAAAAGACTGGAAAAACGTCGATATTTTTTGAAGGAACCCGGTTTAAAGTATCATTTGTCGGAAAAGATGACTCTGTTTATGTTTTTCATACAGAGCTGCTAGGCAGAATAAAATTACGGAATATACCCGCTTTAATTCTATATTATCCTGGCAAAGACCACCTGATGAAAATACAGCGCAGAGAATATGTAAGAATAAAAGCTAATTTAGACGTGGCCTTGCACGATCTGAAAAATGAACGTCCTCCAATGATTACAAGAACACTTGACATCAGTGGAGGAGGAATCGCTACGCTGGCACCGAAGCGGCTCGCCTATAAGCCGGATGAAGAGCTGGATACCTGGATCGTTCTTCCATTTAAACAGAGTGAATATGCCTATATTCATGCCCGCACAATGCTGATCCGCCATATTAAAGGCAATTCGGAATCTCCTGATAAACTAACCTTCAAATTTTCAGAAATTTATGAGCGTGATCGGCAAAAGATTATTCAATATTGCTTTGAGAAACAGCTTGAAGCCCGGAGGAAGGGATTAAGCATTAGAGAATAGAAAGATAGTTAAAAGGGAAGGATAACGTAAAAAGGTGTGATGATTTTGAAAAAAATCGAAGACACACTGAAAAAATTGATCATCCTGTACGCCTTTTTACTGATTTTCAGCCAGTGGATGGTTTTGCATACCGATGTTGAACAATACATGAACCCTGTTTATGAATACCTGGGTGTTCTTAAATCTTTGAAATTATAATAGACCTGCCTTTCCCGGTATGTTATGATTTTGAAGTGTATGTGAACGTGCAGGTTTACCTGCTTTTTTCTTATGCAATTGGATGGAGATAAGGGAGAGGGAACATGATGGAAAAGAAAGATATAGCAATTGCCATTGATGGTCCTGCCGCTGCAGGGAAAAGTACAGTTGCCAGAAAGGTGGCCAATGAACTTTCTTATATTTATATCGATACTGGAGCGATGTATCGTACATTAACATTTAAAGCTTTAACAGAAAACACAGATGTGAATAATGAAAATCAGCTATTCCATTTACTTCTTACTACATCGATTGAGTTCAAACAGGATAACCATGAGCAAAAAGTTCTGATGGACGGAAAAGACGTAACAAGAGAAATCAGATCATCAGAAGTGACTAATCATGTTTCCATAGTTGCGAAACATAAAAAAGTTCGAACAGAAATGGTCAAAAGACAGCAGGATATGGCAAAAGACCGGGGTGTCGTTATGGATGGGCGTGATATTGGGACACACGTTATTCCAGATGCAGAAGTAAAAGTGTTCTTGTCTGCGTCCGTTGAAGAAAGAGCAAGAAGAAGGCATAAAGAAAATCTGGAAAAAGGATTCCCATCCAGCCTGGAGCAATTAACAGAGGAGATCAGAAAACGAGATGAGCTGGACTCAAAAAGGGAGACCGCTCCTTTAATCAAGGCTGATGATGCTGTAGAGATTGATACTACATCTTTAAGCATCGATGAAGTGGCAGCCAAAATTCTGGCTCTGGCAGAGAAAAAATTGGATGAGGAGAATGGGGATGCTTTATAAAATAAGTAAAATGATTGTTCTTTTACTATTTCGCCTTCTTTTCCGCATGGAGGTAACAGGACGTAATCATGTCCCTAAAACAGGTCCGGTGATTATTTGTTCCAATCATATTTCAAACCTTGATCCACCAATGGTAGGCATTACATCTCCCAGAGACATTTATTTCATGGCAAAGGAAGAGCTGTTCAGCAAAAAATGGCTTGGCTGGCTGTTAAGCAGGCTGCATGCCTTTCCGGTTAAAAGGGGAATGCGAGACCGTCAAGCCCTCAGAATGGGTCTTAAAGTGCTGGAAGAACAGCATACTCTCGGGCTATTTCCTGAAGGGACAAGGAGCAAAACAGGAAAATTGGGGAAAGGGCTCGCTGGTGCAGGATTTTTTGCGCTCCGATCAGAAGCCGTTATTATTCCCTGTGCCATTATTGGATCCTATAAATTATTTGGAAAAGTAAAAGTGATTTATGGTCAGCCGATTGATCTGGATTATATGCGCAAAAACAGGGCATCAGCACAGGAAGTCACAGATTTAATTATGAACGAAATCCAAAAATTGCTGAATTCTAATAAATAACAGATAATTCTGCTTGACAAATAGATTTAAATATAAGAAGTTAGAAAAAAGGATATTTATGGGTTGCTGGTTCAAGGAGGTCTTTTTGATGGATGAAGTGAAAAATGAATTAAATCATGTGGAAAATTTCAATGTAGGGGATGTAATCAAAGGCAAAGTCATTAAAATTGAAGAAAAGAGAGCATTAGTCGATGCAGGCTATAAGGCGGAGGGCATTTTGCCGATCAGTGAATTGTCCAATTTGCACGTGGAAAAGATTTCAGATGTTTTATCTGAAGGTGACGAGCTGGAACTGATGGTTAAGAAATTAAATGAAGAAGAACAGGAACTCGTTCTTTCTAAAAAGGCAGTAGATACTGAAAAAGCATGGGAGCATCTTGAGGAAGTCTTCAATAATGGTGAGACCCTGGAAGCTGAAGTAAAAGAGGTTGTAAAAGGCGGATTAGTAGCCGATGTGGGATTGAGAGGGTTTATCCCTGCTTCCCATGTTGAAACGTATTACGTGGACAACTTTGAAGAATATGTAGGAAAAAAACTTACACTGAAAATCATTGAGCTGGACCGCGATCAAAATCGGGTAATTTTATCACATCGTGCGGTTGAAGAAGAGGAAATGGAAAAGAAAAAGAAGGAACTATTGCAAAATCTTGATCCTGGGCAGGTCATTGAAGGTGTGGTTCAGCGAATTACAGGTTTTGGTGTGTTTGTAGATATCGGAGGCGTAGATGGTCTCGTTCACATTTCTCAACTATCCCATGAGCATGTTGAAAAAGCTTCAGACGTCGTCAGTGAAGGTGAAAAAATTAAAGTAAAAGTACTTTCTGTAGACAGGGATACCGAACGTATTTCCTTATCCCTGAAAGAAACTCTGCCTGGTCCATGGGAAGGTATTGAAGAAAAAGTGAAGCCTGGCGAAGTAGTTCAGGGTACTGTTAAACGCCTTGTCAACTTTGGCGCTTTTGTGGAAATTTTCCCTGGGGTGGAAGGACTTGTTCATATTTCTCAGATTGCCAACCGCCACATCGGTTCTCCACAGGAAGTGCTGGAGCCGGGACAGACTGTTAAAGCAAAAGTGCTTGAAGTAAGTGAGGATGACAAACGTATTTCCTTATCCATCCGTGCCGCAGAAGAAGACAAAAATAATGAAGAGTTAGAAAAATTCCAGCGAGAACAGGAAGATGGATCTTTCCAGCTGGGAGATATTATTGGTGATCAATTAAAGAAAATTAAAGACGAAGAATAATACGGTCTGCTAATCATAAATACAGAACGTTAGCGAACAGAGGTGACCCATCTATGAGATGGGCACCTCTTTTTTATGTCCATCCGAGCCACCTGGGGCGCTTCTGCTTTTCTATTGATAAGTCTAATTTTTTTAAAATGACGTCATAATGGTAACAGGCAGTCATGAAAGGGTGAAGGCAATGGACTACGAGTTTCTGTTTTATTGGATCAGCTGGATGTTATGGGTTGTGTTTTTCTTTTTTCTTAAGAACGATGTGATAAGGTTTTGGCTATCGTCTGCTGTACTGGTATGGATCATAACTTCGGGCTTGTCTGTGAACATTTTTCAGATATCCATACGATTGTCTTTGATTTTTTTGCTATTTGTAAGCTTTATTCTCCTATCCTTTTCACGTAACAAATGGACAGCTGTTCTTGGTGCTTTTGGTATTGGCTTTGGCTATGGAGCATACCAGGTATTTGAACAGATTAATCCCCTATGGTTTATATTTCCATCAACAGTCATTCTGTTGATTCTTGGATATCTCATTGTTCAGTATATTTCCGCAGACATATATGTTCAATTGGGAATTTGGTTTTTAGGGATCACATATGGTGAACTGCTATTTGGATTGGTGCAATTTTCTTATGGAATTGCTTATTTTATCGGTGATGATGAATATTTGTATCATTCGGTGGTCTTTGTAGCTGCTGTGTTATTGTATCGATTATTTAAATGGGTATCCCAAAAGGTGAGCCAGTTTGTACAGGCGTACAGCTAAAGCCATGAAATACAATTTGTGAACCATTCATCCATTTGCTAAAATATATAAGCTGGGGAAAATTTCTCCCTATTCTTATGTAGTAAAAATACAGAGGGTGACCTTTATGAGAAAATCTGTTGTTGCTATTGTTGGAAAACCAAATGTAGGTAAATCCACGATTTTTAATCGTTTAGTTGGAGAACGCATCTCTATTGTAGAAGATACGCCCGGTGTAACACGTGATCGTATTTATGCAGAAGCAGAGTGGCTGAATACGAAATTTGATATCATTGACACCGGTGGAATAGAAATTGGAGATGAACCTCTTCTTGTTCAAATGAGACAGCAGGCTGAGATTGCCATTGACGAGGCGGATGTCATTGTCTTCATGGTAAACGGGAGAGAGGGGATCACTGCCGCTGATGAAGAAGTGGCAAAAATTTTATATAAAACCAATAAACCGGTTGTGTTGGCAGTAAACAAAATTGATAATCCGGAAATGCAGGAGAAGATATATGATTTTTATACGCTTGGATTCGGAGAACCATTCCCTATTTCGGGGACACACGGCCTTGGACTGGGAGATTTGCTTGATGAAGTTGTGAAGCATTTTCCGGAAAATACATTGGATGGACTGGATGAAGATATTATACGGTTTAGTTTAATCGGCCGTCCGAATGTAGGAAAATCTTCTTTAGTAAATGCCATTCTTGGCGAAGAACGGGTAATCGTCAGTGAGATAGCAGGCACTACCAGAGACGCTGTGGATACCCGATTCAAAAAAGATGGCGAGGAATTTGTAATCATAGACACAGCCGGTATGAGGAAAAAAGGAAAAGTATACGAAACAACCGAAAAATATAGTGTCTTACGGGCTTTACGGGCTATTGAAAGATCTGACGTGGTCCTGGTCGTTATTGACGCGGAAACAGGCATCATTGAACAGGACAAGCGGATAGCAGGGTATGCTCATGATGCAGGAAAAGCCATTGTTATGGTGGTCAATAAGTGGGATGCTATTGAAGTGGATGAACATACAATGAAGGAATTTGAAGAAAAAGTTCGCATGGAATTTCAATTTTTGGATTATGCACCGGTTGTTTTCCTGTCAGCTAAGACCAAAAAAAGATTGCATACATTGATGCCTAAAGTTATTGAAGCAAGTGAAAATCATGCTAAACGAGTCCAGACGAATGTATTGAATGAAGTGATTATGGATTCGCTTGCCATGAACCCTGCACCAAGCGTGAAAGGCAAAAAATTAAAGTTATTTTATGCTACTCAAGTTTCAGTTAAACCACCAACTTTTGTCGTGTTTGTCAATGATCCTGAACTCATGCACTTTTCATATGAGCGCTTTTTAGAAAACCGAATCCGGGATGCTTTTGGATTTGAAGGCACACCGATTCGAATTTATGCGCGGAAACGATCGTAAGGGAGTGATCCGTTTGAATAAGGTAACGGTATTGGGAGCAGGAAGCTGGGGAACAGCCTTGTCTATTGTATTAGCAGATAATGGCCACGATGTGCGGCTATGGGCTCATCGGAAAGAGCAAGCAGACGAAATAAATGAGAAAAGATATAACCAAAAATATTTAAACAATATCAGAATACCGGAAAATATTACAGCCTTTCATGATATGGAAAAGGCATTGAACGAGACAGAAGCAGTCGTATTTGTGGTTCCTACAAAAGCGGTACGGGAAGTAGCTAAAAAGGTGAAAGATTGCTTAAAGCATCAGGTCACACTGATTCATGCTGCTAAAGGCATTGAACCGGGAACATTAAAGCGTGTATCCGAAATGCTTGAAGAGGAGCTGCCTGACCATCTCTATAACGATATTGTCGTTTTATCCGGTCCATCCCATGCAGAGGAAGTAAGTGAACGCCAGCCAACTACGGTAACCGTTTCTTCTGAAAGCCTTGAAGAAGCAGAACATGCTCAAGATTTATTTATGAATGAACATTTCCGGGTCTATACTAATCCGGATATTTTAGGTGTAGAAATTGGTGGAGCATTAAAAAATATTATTGCCCTTGGTGCAGGAATTTCAGATGGACTGGGCTATGGGGATAACGCTAAAGCAGCACTTATTACAAGAGGACTGGCTGAAATCGCCAGACTGGGAACGAAAATGGGTGCGAATCCTCTTACATTTGCAGGGCTGACAGGTGTTGGAGATTTGATTGTTACTTGTACAAGCCAGCATAGCCGCAACTGGCGGGCAGGAAATATGTTAGGCAAGGGATATACCCTTGATGAGGTGTTAGACCAAATGGGGATGGTTGTAGAAGGGGTACGGACGACGAAAGCAGCTCATCAAATGTCTGAGGCGTTTGAGGTAGAAATGCCAATCACGACAGGACTGTATAAAGTACTGTTTGAAGATAAAAAGCCTAAAGATGTGGTGGACCAGCTTATGACCCGCGGAAGAAGACATGAGATGGAGGATTTGTCCAGCATTTTAGGGGATCGTTACTCCCTTTAAAACATCACGAGAATTTGCTCCTTGCATATACTATCATGAACAGATAAAGCAAGGAGGAAAACCTGTGAACAAAGACTCTCATAAAAACATTTTCGACCATATTCAAAATCAGTCAAACATTTCACCTTCAGAAATTATGAAAGTGGCAGAATCTCTGCAGAACACAGATTTATCAAATGAAAACAATGTCAGAGATTTAGTGAAACGCCTCGCTAAAATGGCTGGGAAACCTTTGTCGGAGGAAAAAGAGAACCAGATTGTAGACATGATTACGAATCAAAACATGCCACTAAATATGAATACACTTCAAAAGATGATAAAAAAATAGAGCTTGTTAGGCGCTTGAGGGTTCAAACGTTTCCTGCTTAGCATAAAATAAACCGCAGCAACAAATCACTTAGAGTTGCAAGGAATGGGATCTTTAGTCAAGCCGAGGTGTATGCCCCTTCACCTCGGCTTTAAATGTGTGCCGTCTTTTTTGATTTATGCATCAAGAACTGTCCAGGAGGCTATCTTTATTAAGATTTTTGACGAAAGGATCAAGGTATGTGATATAATACTGACGGTAAAGAAGAGGAAACTAAAAGGAGAATTCATATGTCAGAAAGCATGCTAAAAATGTACATATCCTTTGCAGGTATGATCTTTATGTTTCTATCTATTGGATTAATTCTATTAAGCAGACATAAATTAAAGGGGTTTATAAGCGGATTTACAGGGTGCCTGGCTTATATTTTCATGATTCTTGCAGGAATTATTATTTTTTATATCGTGTTCAGCGGTCCAACAACGTAATCATATGGAGGTATGGAAAATTGAAATTCGTAAAACCTTTCCTTACACTAATCATCTTGCTTTTCATGACTGGATGCCTGTATCCTGAAGACCGCCTTGCAAAGAATCAAGTACCTAATGACATCCAATTAAAATCAGTACAGGAAGCGGTACATCAATATCAGAAAGCAACTAGCGGTCTATTGCCCATAAAAACACGCGATGCAGATACACCTATTTTCCAAAAATACCCCGTTGATTTCACGGTATTAAGGGAGTATAACATTATGTCTAGACCCCCGGGGAACTCCTTTGAGCAGGGGGGATATTATCAATACGTAATTATTTATCCGGAAACCAGTCCAACGGTGAAAGTCATTGATTTAAGGATAACCAGTGAATTGAGAGAACTAAATACGCTGATTGAATTATACCGTAATAAACATATTTATCCTCCTTTTGGAGAACAAGTTGCATTTGGTGTATATAAACTGAATTATAAAGAAATCGGCCTGGAATCATACCCGTACATCGAAAGCCCTTATACGGGCAACCAATTGCCTGTTGTCATGAATGTAAATGGCGAACTGTTTGTAGACTATCGAAAAGACCTGTACCAGGCTTTACAGAAATATGAACATAATTATCAGAATGGAGACGATATTCGATATATCCTTGCTGATCATTACCCCTTTGTACCGGCGTATTCCCTACCATATACCATCCAGGATGGGGAACCTGTTTTTCTTAAAACGAAATCCTGACTTTATTAAGCTCCTGCTGCATCTGAGGCAGGAGTTTTTTATTTTTGCAGGACGAAATCTTAGTTTGATAAGGTCAGGAATAGAAAACTGGTCGAAAGATACATGATTTAAATTTTTTTGAATATATTGATGGTAAGTGAAAGAGATTGGAAAGGAATACATATCTCGGGTTGATCATCTGCTTTTTTATGTCAAAAACTTTTAGTCATATTTTGATAGGACAACGTCATAGACTTTTAATGTCACAGGTTTGTTTACGCAGGATTCATTTTAAGATTGAAGTTATATGGATCGGGAGGGGATCACTTGGAAAGAGTTGATATTTTTAAAGACATATCGAAGCGGACCAATGGAGATATTTATCTCGGAGTTGTTGGAGCTGTTCGCACAGGAAAATCAACCTTTATAAAAAAGTTCATGGAAACCGTCGTTTTGCCCAATATACCAGATGAAGCTGATCAGGCCCGGGCACAGGATGAACTTCCGCAGAGTGCTGCAGGAAGAACCATCATGACGACGGAACCAAAATTCATTCCGAATCAGGCGGTGAAAGTTCAGGTTGAAGAAGGACTTGAGGTGAATGTGCGACTGGTAGATTGTGTTGGCTACACCGTACAGGGAGCCAAAGGATTTGAAGATGAAAATGGCCCAAGGATGATCAACACCCCCTGGTATGAAGAGCCTATTCCTTTCCACGATGCTGCAGAAATTGGTACAAGAAAAGTCATTCAGGAACATTCCACAATTGGTGTAGTTGTAACAACAGATGGAACGATCGGTGACATACCGAGGAAAGATTATGTAGAAGCTGAGGAGAAGGTTGTACAGGAACTAAAAGAAGTTGGAAAACCATTCATCATGGTATTAAACACGGTACAGCCTCATACACAGGAGACAGAATTGCTCAGACAGGAATTAAAAGATAAGTATGATATCCCAGTTTTAGCATTAAGTGTAGAAAGCATGCGGGAACATGATGTCTACAACGTATTGCGTGAAGCCTTATATGAATTCCCTGTTCTTGAAGTAAATGTGAATCTGCCAAACTGGGTGATGGTATTAAAGGACGATCACTGGCTGAGGAACAAATATGAAGAGTCTATTCAGGAGACCGTCAAGGATATCAGACGCCTCCGGGATGTGGATCATGTCGTCGGACAGTTTTCAGAATATGACTTTGTAGAAAGAGCCCAATTAGCCGGCATGGAAATGGGAGAAGGCATAGCCGAAATTGATTTGCATGCTCCGGACGATTTATACGATGCTGTATTAAAAGAAATTGTTGGTGTTGAAATCAGAGGAAAAGATCATCTTCTTGAATTAATGCAAGAGCTGTCTGAAGCGAAACGGGAGTATGACCAATATGCAGAGGCATTAAAGATGGTACAGCAAACAGGTTATGGCATTGCTTCTCCAAGGCTTGAGGATATGACCCTGGATGAGCCTGAAATCATCCGGCAGGGATCCAGGTTCGGTGTCCGGCTAAAAGCAGTAGCACCATCCATCCATATGGTTAAGGTTGAAGTTGAGTCGGAATTTGCTCCGATTATTGGTACAGAAAAGCAAAGTGAAGAGCTGGTTCGTTATCTGATGCAGGACTTTGAAGAAGATCCATTGTCTATCTGGAAATCTGATATATTTGGCAGATCGCTGAGTTCCATCGTTCGGGAGGGGATTCAGGCAAAGCTTTCTCTAATGCCGGAAAATGCAAGATATAAACTTAAGGATACCCTTGAACGAATTATCAACGAAGGTAATGGAGGCTTAATTGCCATCATTTTATAAACAAGAATAACCCACATACACTTAATATACAATTAGGCTGTGACATAAAGAAATGAACTTGTCCCAGCCTTTTTTTCTTAGACGGCCAACGTACACAATTACTTAGTTGTGCCGTCTAAGTTTTTTTATGCCCAGGAAAGGTTTAAACGGAGGTAACCATTGCCATAAAAAGACAAAATAAGAAATTTGTATGTTTTTTTTAAAGATAAAAAGGAAATATTTATAATGTGTCGTATTATGAATAATGAGAGACATCCGTTAAAACATACGCTCATGAAGGTTTGTCATTTTTTATCATGATCAAATTTGATAAAATCATCCAAAAAAACGGAAAAACTTAGGAAAAAATGTCTAATTCATGAATAATATTGACGGATTTTATTGAATTTCCCTTTCGTTTCGTTTAATATAGGGCTTGTCATCACTTATTCGTGATGGCTGAACCTGTATATTATGCTAAATAATAGTGAACAAATGAGAATGAGAGAATCATTTGTTCCAGCAGAAGAGACGATGATTTGGGAGGAGGTGAAAGACATGAACAAAACAGAACTTGTAAATGCAGTTGCTGAAAAGAGTGAACTTTCTAAAAAGGACGCTTCAAAAGCAGTTGATGCTGTTTTTGAATCTATTACAGATTCTCTAAAAAGCGGTGACAAAGTTCAGCTAATCGGCTTTGGAAACTTCGAAGTTCGTGAGCGTGCAGCTCGAAAAGGACGCAATCCGCAAACAGGTGAAGAAATTGAAATTCCAGCAAGCAAGGTACCTGCGTTCAAACCGGGTAAAGCCCTTAAGGATGCAGTAAAATAAGCCATACATAGGGCTTTTTAAAAAGGGGGATTGACCCCCTTTTTATTTTGGATAAAAATATGTTAGTAGCTAGTTAATTCGGATTATGAAGGAAGGGGCAAAAAAAGATGGGTTCCAATCATACGAGTGCTGAATTTTTTGTCATTAAAGCATTGGAGGACGGAGTAAATGTCATCGGTTTAACCCGAGGGTCAGACACCCGTTTTCATCATTCTGAAAAGCTGGATCGGGGCGAAGTTATGATTGCACAGTTTACCGAGCACACTTCAGCTGTAAAAGTGAGGGGTAAAGCGATTATCCAGACGAGCCATGGAGAAATTCAGACGAAAGAGGATTAATGTTTTAAAGCAGGAAGGGAATGAAATGCTTCAGCAGTGTGCTATAATAAATACAGATTCCGAGGATTGGTGAGAAAGGATATAGGTGATTCTGTTGAGTTCCTTGAACGCTAGCTTAGAAAAAACCAAAAAACAAATTGAAGATCGAATCGATCATCCCTATCTAAAACAATTCCTGCATTCTCCGACAATTTCTGATGATAAACTGTTTTTTCTCCTTACTATTGCCAGTCTTTCCGATTTGCCGGAGCAAAAAAAGGATCAGTACATTGTTGCGACTATGCTGATTCAAATTGCTCTCGATACCCATGAAACCGTTTTAAACAGTTCTTTTTCAGAAAATAATTATGAAAAGCACAAGAATCAGCAGTTAACCGTTTTAGCCGGGGATCTATACAGCGGTCTTTATTACGATCACCTTGCAAAGATTCATGATGTAGGCATGATTACTCATCTTGCAGGTGCGATTAAAGAAATTAATGAACATAAAATGATTTTGTATCATGGGGATATTTATTCTATTGAACAGCTTCTCAATGAAATTAAATTAATTGAATCATTATTGCTTCAAAAGTTTGCTTCCTTCCTGGGAATCACTCACATGGATCACATTTTGACGGACTGGCTGCTTTTGAACAGACTTTGCCTGGAGCTCGATTTGATGAGAAATGGACATCAGAATCTGATCTATAACCTGTTGACAAAAAATGGACAAACCAATCAATCAAACCGGGGCATTAGCCGGCTTGTTGAAAATATGATTTCAAGAACAGTAATTAAATTGGAAAAATATATCCAGGACTTATCACCTGAAAATGATCAAATCCGGGAACAGCTGTATAAGCGTCTTCAGCTATCTTATAACAAACATGAAATGATACTGGAAGAAGGGTAAACAATGAGCAGTAAGCCATCAAAATCTGAACGGGTACATTCTGTTTTTGAAAAAATATATAATCGATATGATGTGATGAATTCAATTATTTCGTTTCAGCGCCATAAAGCCTGGCGAAAAGATGCGATGAAACGGATGAAAGTAAGAAATGGGGCCAGAGCCCTTGATGTCTGCTGCGGAACCGGAGATTGGACAATTGCACTGGCCAATGCAGCAGGAAAAAATGGCGAGGTAGTTGGGCTGGATTTTAGTCAAAATATGCTGTCTGTTGGTAAAGAAAAAGTGAAGGAATTGAAATTATCTAATATTTCTTTTATTCATGGGGATGCGATGAACCTTCCTTTTGACGATAACTCCTTTGATTATGTTACGATAGGTTTTGGGCTTAGAAACGTTCCCGACTATATGCAGGTTTTACGGGAAATGACACGGGTGGTAAGGCCAGGGGGAAAAGTTGTGTGTCTGGAAACATCTCAGCCTACCATACCGGTATTTAAACAACTGTATTATTTTTATTTTAAGCATGTAATGCCTTTATTTGGAAAGCTATTTGCAAAAAGTTATGAGGAGTATGCATGGCTACATGAGTCGGCAAAAGATTTTCCTGATCGCCATACATTAAAGAAGATGTTTGAGGAAGCCGGGTTAACCAACGTCCAGGTTAAAAGTTATACTGGAGGAGTGGCAGCCATGCATATGGGGATTAAACCTAAGCAAAGATGAAATAATGAATAGGTGACTTTCATGAAATTATCCGCAGCTTATCCGTTTATAAAAGAAGATCTCAAACAAATTGAAGATAAATTGTATCTGGCCATCCAGGCAGATCACCCGGTATTAAGAGAAGCATCGACACATTTGCTGAAAGCAGGCGGAAAAAGGATTCGTCCTGTTTTTGTTTTGCTTTCTTCTCAATTTGGCGAAGTTAAGAATGAACATGTTCATGATGTGGCAGCAGCCCTGGAACTGATTCACATGGCAACACTGGTACATGATGATGTGATTGATGATGCTGAGACGCGGCGTGGTAAAGAAACGGTTAAAGCGAAATGGGATAACCGAACAGCCATGTATACTGGAGATTATATCTTTGCCCGTGCATTGGAAACCCTAACCGGATTTAATAGTACTAAAATACATAAAATATTATCCAATGTCATTGTAGAAGTATGTCTTGGAGAGATTGAACAGATTAAAGATAAATTTAATTTTGAACAAAATTTCAGGACATATTTGCGCAGAATTAAAAGAAAGACAGCATTATTAATAGCAGTCAGCTGCCAGCTAGGTGCTGTTGCAGCAGGAGCCAGTGAGAAGCTGGAAAAAGCGCTGTACCGCTATGGTTATTATGTTGGAATGTCCTATCAGATCATCGATGATATTCTGGACTTTACATCAACAGAGGAAGAGTTAGGGAAACCTGCTGGCAGTGACTTAATGCAGGGAAATATCACACTTCCGGTGCTGTATGCGATGAACGAGGAAGCATTTAAAACCCGCCTGCAAAAATGTTTATCAGATGAAAATACGCTAGATATGGAACAATTGCAACCTATCATTGACTACATAAAGAAATCTGAAGCAATACCATACGCCTATCGCATCAGTGATCTTTATTTGGAAAAAGCTTACGATGAACTGAAACGGCTGCCAGATAACCAGGCTAAAAAAGCATTAAAAACGATTGCAAAATATATTGGAAAAAGAAAGTTTTAACGATTAAGAATTGTCATCTTTCCTGATATTTGATAAAATTTTAGCAGTTTGCTCTTTAAAAAGATCCATCATACAAACATTACATAAAGAGGTGAAGAATTATGGAAAAAACATTTTTAATGGTTAAGCCAGATGGCGTACAACGCAATCTAATCGGAGATATTGTAGCTCGCTTCGAGATGAAAGGGTTTCAGCTTGTAGGAGCTAAATTGATGCAGGTATCAACTGAACTTGCTGAAAAGCACTATGGAGAGCATAAGGATAAGCCTTTCTTTGGTGAACTGGTTGAGTTCATTACATCTGGACCTGTATTTGCTATGGTCTGGGAAGGGGAAAATGTCATTGCTACTGCTCGCCAGATGATGGGTAAAACGAATCCTCAGGAAGCGCAAAGCGGAACGATTCGCGGTGACTTTGGTTTAACAGTAGGCAAGAATGTCATCCACGGTTCTGATTCTAAAGAAAGTGCTGAACGTGAAATCAGCTTGTTCTTTAATGAGGACGAACTTGTATCATACGAAAAAGACGCTAATAAATGGATTTACTAATTGAAAACATAAATCCGGTCGAGCAGCCCCTGTTTCAGGACACAGGGGCTGTCGCTATTTTATCAAGAATAGTTCTGTGAAGGATTTTACTGACACGGATCGTCATTGGCTAAAAAATTAGCAACCCATGCCGTCACAAAGTTGAAACAAATTTCATTTAAATAGAGAAGGAGTTCTACATCATTAAGCGAATATATAGTATGTTGTCTACATTTTCATTCAGATTGCGACAGAGGAGCCGGAAAAGATGATGGTAACAGATGATTATCCTAAATTTATTGAACTGATCAGGAATAAAACGGGTATTGATTTAAGTCAGTATAAAGAAAAACAGATGAAACGCCGTTTAACGACTTTGCGGATTAAAAGGGGATTTGAAAATTTTACAGAATATTATCATGCTTTAATTAAGGACGAAAACCTGTACCATGAATTTTTAGACCGAATGACCATTAATGTTTCTGAATTTTATCGGAACAAAAAAAGATGGGATGTTCTAGAACAGCAAATTATTCCTGAACTTTTAAAACAAAAGAAACAATTAAAAATTTGGAGTGCAGCCTGTTCAACAGGGGAAGAACCTTATACCATTGCGATGATTATGAGTAAGTTTTTGCCATTGTCTGAAATTCAGATCCAGGCAACGGATATTGATGAACACGTATTAAGCCTTGCCCAAAAGGGAATATATACTGAAAAATCCTTAAAAGAAATTCCAGATGATATGCTGAGTAAATATTTTACGAAAGACGGAAATTTTTATCAGGTCGACCCGAAACTGAAACGCTGCGTGACCTTTAAAAAGCACAATTTGCTGGCTGACCCATATGGTAAAAATTTTGATTTGATTGTGTGCCGAAATGTTCTTATTTATTTTACTGAAGAAGCAAAATCAAACGTATATCAGAAGTTCAGTGATTCCCTTAATCATGGAGGGGTGCTGTTTGTCGGCAGCACAGAACAAATCTTTAATCCAGGTCAATATCATTTTGAAACAGCAGCTACATTCTTTTACCGGAAAATAATGTAACAGGAAATGGTATGATGGGCCATATCATGCAAGATCCCCTTGTCAGTGAATGAGTACTGTAAGGGGGTTTTTTGTATAACATCATAAATTAACAATAATTATATTATGTTAATTTAACAAATTAATGCAACAAAGTAAACACAAAATGAACATCATATGATATAGTAATACAAAAATATTTTGTTGGTTTTGGATAGGAGGACGATCATGCGCTATTTAACTGCTGGAGAATCACACGGTAAACAATTAACGACTATTGTTGAGGGAGTACCGTCCCATTTGCCCCTCGTCAGAGAGGATATTAATGAATCGCTGCTAAGACGGCAAAAAGGCTATGGACGGGGAAGAAGGATGCAAATCGAAAAGGATCTTGTTGAAATTAAGAGCGGTGTTCGCCATGGCTATACACTAGGTTCGCCCATTTCGCTGGTGATTACAAATGATGATTTTAAGCACTGGGTCAACATTATGGGAGAGGACCCGATTGAAGAAGCGGACGAAGTAAAAAGAAAAATTACCAGACCCAGGCCAGGGCATGCTGATTTAAATGGTGCGCTAAAATATCGTCACCGTGATATGCGCAATGTGCTGGAACGTTCATCTGCACGTGAAACAGCAGCAAGGGTTGCAGCAGGAGCTGTTGCGAAAAAGATATTATCACTCGTTGGGGTGAATGTGGTAGGCTATGTCAAAGAAATTGCAGGAATAGTAGCTGATAATTACGAACACCTCTCGTTAGGTGAACGGAGAGAAAAAGCAGAAAAATCGCCTGTTCGCTCACTGGATGATGAAGCCGGGAAAAAAATGATGGAGGCTATTGATCTGGCAAAGAAGGAAGGAGACTCCCTTGGAGGAGTCGTTGAGGTAGTGGCTGAGGGAATGCCTCCTGGTGTTGGTTCTTATGTTCATTATGACCGAAAGTTAGACGCAAGAATTGCCGGCAGTGTTGTCAGCATTAACGCATTTAAGGGCGTAGAATTCGGTCTTGGCTTTGAAGCAGCCAGACGTAATGGAAGTGACGTTCATGATGAAATTATCTGGAGCCAAGAGAAAGGATTTTACCGCAAAACGAATCGCCTCGGTGGATTTGAAGGCGGCATGACTACAGGAATGCCAATTGTTGTTAAAGGTGTCATGAAACCTATTCCAACATTATATAAGCCTCTGCAAAGTGTAGATATCGATACGAAAGAAGCTTTTGAGGCAAGTATTGAGCGTTCGGATGCCTGTGCAGTTCCGGCTGCCGCTGTGGTGATGGAGCATGTGGTTGCGTTTGAATTGGCTAAAGCTTTGCTTGAACAGTTTCCTCATGATTATTTTCCTTCGTTCCAGAAAGCAATCGAAGACTATCGCGAAGAAGTAAGGTGTTTTTAATGAAAACGATCACTGTTGGCACAGCCAGTCATTCTTATCCTGTATACCTTGGGGAACGGCTTCGATGGAATGTACAGTCTCTGCTGCCGAAGGACTATCAAAAGATTCTTATCGTAACAGATTCACATGTGTCTGACTACTATCTAAAAGATGTTAAATCCTCCTTGAAAGAG
This sequence comes from Bacillaceae bacterium, assembly GCA_017656265.1. Taxonomy (GTDB): domain Bacteria; phylum Bacillota; class Bacilli; order Bacillales; family Alkalibacillaceae; genus Melghiribacillus. The sequence continues at coordinate 131,483 of JACDOD010000001.1, forward strand.
GGGCAAAAAGTATACTCCTATGTCATTCCCGCTGGGGAGCAATCTAAGAATCTGCGTCAATTTGAAAACATACACACTTTCGCCATCAAGAAGGGACTGGACCGGAACTCCTTAATAATTGCCCTGGGAGGAGGCGTTGTAGGAGATTTAGCAGGATTTGTTGCCGCTACATATATGCGGGGAATTGATTATATTCAAATGCCTACGACCATCCTTGCCCATGACAGCAGTGTCGGGGGAAAAGTAGCTATTAATCATCAGCTGGGGAAAAATATGATCGGGCATTTTTATCAGCCAAAGGCTGTTATTTATGATCTGGACACGTTAGCATCATTGCCTATAAAAGAGGTTCGTTCCGGATTTGCTGAGATTATCAAACATGCTTTTATCGCTGACAGAGAATTGTTATTTACATTGTTTGAGCAGATGACATCAATGGAAAATATGGATTGGAAATTGCTAGAACACGCACTGATCAGGGGAATTGAAATTAAATCGGCCATTGTCAATCAGGATGAAAGAGACTTCGGAGTTCGCCATTATTTAAATTTTGGTCACACACTGGGGCATGCCCTTGAAGCAGAATCAGGATATGGTACCCTGACCCATGGCGAAGCAGTAGCCCTGGGAATGTGGTTTGCTCTGAAGGTCAGCCAGGAGGTATTTTCTAATCCTCTTCCGATTCAGGAGTATGAAAACTGGCTTAAGCAAATGGGGTATCCAATGATGATCAGCCATGTTGAACCGGGACGTCTGATTGAATTAATGAAAACAGATAAGAAATCAGCCAATGATGAAATCCGCATGGTTTTACTTCGGGACCTTGAAAATCCAGAGGTTGTTCCGATGCAGGAAGATAGGCTGGGCACTTTGCTGGATAATTTTTTTAATGGGGTGATTCAAAAGTGATGAGGGGATTCAGGGGGGCAACCACTGTTGAACATAATGAGAAAGACGAGATATTAAATGCTTCCCATACATTATTAAAAGAGATGATCGAAAAGAATGATATAAAAAGTGATGATATTTGTTCGGTTTTTATTTCCGTTACGTCTGACCTCGATGCAGTCTTTCCAGCTCAGGCGCTTCGTATGATCGAAGGATTTAAATATGTGCCGGTTATGTGCATGCAGGAGATTCCGGTACCAGATTCACTCCCAAAGTGTATACGGGTTATGATCCATGCAGATACCATGATCAAACAGCATGAAGTGAAACATATTTACCATAATCGAGCCAGGCAATTGCGTCCAGATTTACAAAAAAATGAGGGGGAGTCCAGGTGAGAACAAAAGAAGTGATCCAGTCTTTGCATCCATACCAGCCAGGTAAAGCAACCAGTGATGTGAAAAGGGAGTTCGGATTAAACAGAATCGTAAAATTGGCTTCAAACGAGAACCCTTTTGGATGTTCATCTGAAGTGAAAAAGGTATTAAAAAATAGCTTAGATGATATAAATTTTTATCCTGATGGACATTCCAGACAGTTACGGCAAAAACTTGCTGATCATATAGGCGTTCATGAGGATTCGTTGATTTTCGGCAGCGGATCAGATGAAATTGTACAAATGCTCTGCCGTACTTTTTTAGAACCAGGCACCAATACGGTTATGGCCTCTCCCACTTTTCCTCAGTATCGGCACCATGCAAAAATTGAAGGGGCCGAAGTGAGAGAGGTGCCGGTGAAAGATGGGTTTCATGACCTGGATTCAATGCTTGAGGAAATTGATGAACATACGAGAATTATCTGGCTCTGTACGCCGAATAACCCGACAGGAAATTATATCAGTGAAACTGAATTGTTTAATTTTCTTAAACGCTGTCCGGAACATGTGCTCATCATCATTGATGAAGCTTACTATGAATATGTCACTGCAAAAGATTATCCAGAAACCATACCTCTTCTGAAAACATATAAAAATATCATGATTCTTCGCACCTTTTCAAAAGCATATGGATTAGCCGGTCTCCGTATCGGTTATGGGATGGCAGATAAATTTATTATTCAGTCTTTAAATGCGGTGAGGGGCCCCTTTAACACGACATCATTGACACAAAAAGCGGCTCTCGCAGCGCTAGGGGATCAGTCATTTATCCAATATACACGTGAAGAGAATAAAAAGAACATGCAAAGCCTTCAGGCGTTCTGTGATGAACATAATCTCGGATATTATCAGTCGGAAGGGAATTTTTTATTAATACACCTACCAAAATCCGGAATGGAAGTGTCCCAGGAACTGTTAAAACATGGCTTCATTGTAAGACCGGGAGAACTGCTGGGAATAGACAACACCATACGTGTCACGATTGGCACAAAAGAAGATATGAACGAGTTTCAGCAAAAACTGTTACTATGCTTATAAAAAGGGGCGAATATCTGTTGTGACAAAAAGCATTCTAATTGCAGGTTTGGGATTAATTGGCGGATCCATTGCCAAAAACATTAAATTTAATCATCCGTCTTCACTTAAACTGTACGGATATGATCATCATGTAGAAACCCTTGATTATGCTAGAAGCTATCACATTGTCGATGGGACATTTACGAATTTTCAGGAGGCTGTACAGGCAGCTGACATCGTTTTTCTCGCCACACCAATTCACATTACAATCGACTTGCTGGAGAAAATGAAAACCATCCCTCTGGAGCATGAAGTCATTGTTACTGATGTTTCTTCAGTAAAGGGACCGGTTCTGGAGAAGGCTGAAGAAATAAATAACAGCCGTGTTATATTCATCGGAGGACATCCAATGGCCGGTTCACATAAACAGGGGATTGAAGCGGCGCGCAGCCATTTGTTTGAAAATGCTTATTATGTACTGACACCCTCAAGGGGAACCCGGAAAGGCCATATGGAACAATTAAAGGATGTTTTAAAATATACGAAAAGTCATTTTGTGGAGTTGAATCCTGAAGAACATGATTTAATGACAGGTGTGGTGTCTCATTTCCCTCATTTAATTGCTTCTGCCCTTGTTCATCAGGCAAAAAATTGGGAAGAACAATATCCATTTCTCCCGCATCTGGCGGCCGGTGGATTTCGGGATATTACGAGAATAGCATCCAGTAATCCGCAATTATGGCAGGACATTTTTTTTCAGAATCGTGCGAAAATGATCAAACTGCTATCCGACTGGATGGAGGAAATGAAAACCTTAAAAAGGCTATTAACCGAACGCAGCAAAGAACAGGTGATTTCATACTTAACCGATGCAAAACGGTACCGGGATGGGCTTCCGAAGAAAGAGAAGGGGGCTATTCCAACATTTAATGATCTATATGTTGATATATACGATCAGCCGGGAGAGCTTTATAAAGTCATTAAATGGCTTGCTGATGATGGAATTAACATTGTTAACATTCAAATATTAGAAATCAGAGAAAACATGACGGGGGTTTTGCAGCTAACCCTTCAGACGGAAGAAGAACTTCACAAAGCGAAACAAATATTAACCGATCAGGGTTATCAAGTTTCAACAGCTGAAGCTGACTAAAGAAAGGCTGGGTGATCATATGAATCAAACATTAAATCCGGTTGACCATCCGATAAAAGGAAATCTTGAAGTCCCTGGCGACAAATCCATTTCCCATCGTGCCGTCATTTTCGGATCACTTTCAAGAGGTAAAACGATCGTACAGAATTTTTTAGAAGGGGAGGACTGTTTAAGCACAGTTGAAGCGTTTAGAAAAATGGGTGTCCCTATTAAGCGGGATGGCACGACCCTTCATATTGAAGGAAAAGGAGTATCTGGATTGCAGGAGCCATTAGAACCGTTGTATTTAGGGAATTCCGGTACGACTTCCCGTCTTTTGTTAGGCATACTTGCGGGACAGCCATTCCATGCCTGCCTGACTGGAGATGAGTCATTGACCAGACGTCCCATGGATCGGGTGTCAAACCCGCTGAGGGAAATGGGGGCAGATATTGATGGCCGTGAGCAGGGCAAATATTTTCCCATCAGTATACGGGGAGGCCATTTACATCCGATTACATACACTCTTCCTGTACACAGTGCGCAGGTTAAGTCAGCCATTTTGCTTGCCGGCTTATTTGCTGATGGAACCACTACGGTTGTTGAGCCAGTTCCGACCAGAGATCATACAGAGCGTATGCTGCCAGCTTTTGGCGGCCAAATCCTTCGAAAAGGCAAGCATATTTCAATTCGTGGAGGGCAAACACTAGAAGGTACGGATTTTAAAGTTCCAGGGGACTTATCTTCTGCAGCTTTCTTTATTACCGCAGCTGCTTTAGTTCCAGACAGTGAACTGACCATTGAACATGTCGGCTTAAATCCAACCCGAACAGGAATCATCGATATTTTGAAGCAAATGGGTGCTTCAATCGAAACGGAAATGACAGATAAGATTGGAGATGAACCCGTAGGAACAGTCAAAGTACGGGGAAGCAGGCTAAAGGGGATCACCATAAGCGGTGAGGTCATTCCGAGAGTTATTGATGAAATTCCGTTAATCGCCCTTGCAGCTTCCCGGGCCGAAGGAGTAACAGTGATCAAGGATGCCCGGGAGCTGAGGTATAAAGAAACGGATCGCATAAAGGCGGTTGTTGACGTGTTAGGTCGCCTGGGGGCCAATATTAAAGAGTTGGATGATGGCATGGTAATTGAAGGGCCAGTTGCCTTAAAAGGAGGGCAGGTATCTTCCTACCATGACCACAGAATAGGGATGATGGCTGCGATTGCCTCTTTTATCTCTAAAGATTCTATCACGATTGAACATGCATCCTGTATCAACATCTCCTATCCGCTATTTTTTGAACATTTAAACCGCTTTCGATAAAAAATTCTTATCATCATATTTTAGGACGGGCCTTCATACTTTGTACCAACTAAAGGAAGGGAGTACAAAGTGTGAAGGCTTACTTCATGAAGGATATTTGGATATGGGATGATGGTCAGTGGCTGATGAAGGATTTATTGTTTACTGAAAACAAATTTTACCCTGTCTGGTTCAAATCACAGCTTCACCCTCGTGAAATTAAGACAGACTATTTTGTTGCAACACCTGGCAAGGTTTATGTTGATCTTGAATTTTCGTTACTGAATCAAGAGAGAAGGATGATGCATGCCCGCCGTTATTTATTTCGGGGGGCTTCACTGGTAATCGTCGTTTATGATCTTCCTGTTGAAAGTCTGGAGTGGAGATCAGCCTTTCAATGTTGTATTCAGGAATTATCGCAGTTGCCTGTTGACTATATGGTAGTGCCAAAACTGAATGTTAAACATTTGAAGCCTGAAATTATTCGGTATTTCTCCCTTCAAAAAAGTCCGTTCATTCTTGTTTATATCGATTCACCTGATGAATTAAAGATGAAATGGGAATGGATTTACCAGGAGCAGAAATTGTTTCGAATCCCCTTAGCTGTAATGAAAAGTGAACAACAAAAAATGCTTAAACAATTTTTGGCAGATCACGATTTTCTGATGCTTCCCGATGAGCTTTCTCATCTTCCGTTGTCAAAACAATCCCTGCGATTAGCAGGGATTGGACCGAGAAAAGGAGAAATTTATCACAACGGTGCAACGGATTTTAATTTATATAACATGGAATACAGGCAGTCCAGCGATAAAGAAGAGATGGAATTTTTTCATGATATGCTTCCTTTTATTACGTTCATCAGGGGAAACATGATAAAATTGAATCAGACCGTGAATGACCAGAAAGGGTTTGGTCAACACATGCAAATCACCATACCGCAACATTTCCAGCTATAGTAGGAAGGGGGTTTCACTATGCAAAAGATTGAACAGGCTATCGCAAAAGCAGAACAAGGAGAAGTAGAAGAAGCATTAAATATACTGCGTCAATATCAGCCAGGGGCCAGTGACGAAGAGAAATTTACCATTGCCCGGCTATATCAGCAATGGGGGCTGGCAGAAGATGCCCTGCCTTTACTGGAGGAGCTTCATGCCTACTATCCTGATGAGGAGGAGGTAACACTAATCCTGGCCGAAGTCTATACAGATTTAGAACAGGATGGTCGGGCGCTGGAACTCTTAAATCAGTTTCAGGAAGAGAGTGAGGGGTACATACCTTCTCTGATTCAAGCTGCCGATTTATACCAGTCTCAGGGACTTTATGAAGTGGCTGAGAATAAATTGCTGCAGGCGAAAAGGTTGGCGCCTGATGAACCTATTATAGATTTTGCTTTAGGTGAATTAGCTTTCCATACTGGCGAATATAAAAAATGCATCCCGTATTATGAAAAAGCCCTAAAAAAAGATTGGTCTTTTGGAGAAGTTGATATCAGACTGAGACTCGCTGAAGCTTATGCGGCCAGCGGAGAAATCGAAAATGCTCTAAACTTTTACAAAGATGTGGAGTCGGAATCACCAGACGTCCTGTTCCGCCATGGTTTTACAGCATTTCAGGGGGGGAGAAGTGATATCGCCATCAATGTCTGGAACATTCTTTTAGACAACGACCCATATTATCATTCGGTTTATCCCCTCCTGGCAGAAGCGTATGATGAAGAGGGAATGGTTGAGGAAGCCTACCATACAGCTGAAACCGGATTAAAATATGATGAATACAATAAACAGCTGTTTTTGCTGACCGGGAAATTGGCACTAAAATTAAATAAAAAAGAAGAAGCCATAAAATATGCAGAACAAGCTCTAACCATTGACCCTGGATACAAAGAAGCTGTCATGTTTTTAATTGAACATTACAAACAGCAAGAACAGCATAAGTTTATTAAAGAAATGCTTGAAGATGTCATTAAAATGGGAGAAGATGACCCGGTGTATTATTGGGAACTGGCTCGGGCAAATTACGAATTAGAAGCGTATGAGCATGCATTAAACAACTACCGTGAAGCATATAATTCTCTTACAAGTGATGCTGATTTCCTCAAAGAGTATGGATATTTTCTTGTAGAAGAAGGGAGGATGGAGGAAGCAAAGCGGGTATTGACTGAGTATTTAAATATGGAGCCTCAGGACCGAATGGTTGAGGAATTTATCAGTCGGATGGAAACATAATGCTCAAGTTCCGGTCGAATGGAAGGAGGGCTGGTGAACAGGATGACCATTTCCGTTTACGAGAAAAAGAAGTTTATTCAGTGGTTTTTAAACCACTACCAGATGAAAAGAAGGGAAAGTGTCTGGATTTTAAATTATTTAATGAACCATGAAAAGGTGCTGGAACATGTTCATTTTGTTTCAGAAGCCAGACTATGTCCCCGAGGCGTGGTCATGTCAACAAAATGTGTCAATGATCCGCCGTTTCGCTTTTATAAAGAACAGGTCATGACCACAGACCCGGAGAAATCATTTCACGATATTCGCCTGAATGATACGGAACCTATTTATATTCAGCTGAATTTTAAAAATGCCAATCAGCACCCCAGATATGCTTTAGTGATGGAAGAAAACCCGTTTCTTCCCGAGGATTATTACATTACGAAACAGGATCGTAAAATGGCAGAAAAATTTTTAGACCACGTCAAATATGATTTTCAGTTAAAAAAGATTCAAACAGAAATTGATCGGGCACTGGATGAAGGGGATAAAGAAAAGTTTCATGAACTCATAGAGAAAATGAATGAACTGTTTGATCATAAATGTACACCTTAATGCCAAACCTCCTGACTAAACAGGGGGTTTTTTCTATGCATTGTTTTAGTAAAATAGAATAGGTAGAGACTAAAAAAGCGAGGTGTTTAGAATATGAAATGGAACAAACAGGACATGATAAACTATCTTCAGGCAAAGGAGTATGTCGATACCGCCATTCTTCCCCTGGTTCCCGTCACTTTTGAACAGGAGGAAGAGAAACAGGTATCACAGGCATTTCAAAAAGAAATACTTGATATCATGGTGCATGAACTTGAAAAGGAATATAAAGGAAGAGTGCTTGCACTCCCTTCCTATATATATTCTTCAATTGATTTAGAAGAACTGGCCAGAATAAATCGATTTACAGAAGGTTTAAACCAAATGCCATTTAAGCATATTTTCTACATAACTTTTGATCAAATGTGGAAAATGAAAGAGAGGGACCTAAATGGAATTTTGCTGTGGGTTCCGATTTTAAAAGAAGGGGATATTCAGCAAAAAGATACACAAAATATGATTAACGATCAGATTCATCAGTTAAAGGATCTGATCAAAAATTATTGGAATAGTTAGAACATTTGTAAAATCTTTGACAAAATGTGAATTTTATTGACCGACTATGAACTTTACGCTATCATGATAATGTCCTAGTAAACATGTGTACATTACGACCCTGTTCGTTGCAATACATGAATAGAGGGGGGAAAAGAATGAGCAAAGATAAAAAGAAGCAAGTTTCCCGTCGCCAATTTTTAAATTATACGCTTACAGGTGTGGGAGGCTTCATGGCTGCTGGAATGCTGTCGCCAATGATTCGTTTTGCCATTGACCCTGTTTTGAAGGCTCAGGGTGAAGAAGAATATGTTGCGGTAGTGGAAGTTGATAAAATCACAACTGAACCGCAGCGTTTTGAGTTCAAAGTTCATCAGGTGGATGCCTGGTATGAATCTGATGTAACCAAAACGGCCTGGGTATTTAAACAGGAAGACGGAAGTATTCTGGCGCTGTCACCAATCTGTACGCATTTGGGCTGTGTGGTGAACTGGTCAGGTAATGAGGATTATCCAAACCAATTCTATTGCCCATGTCACGATGGCCGCTATTACAAAGATGGTGTCAATGTGCCTAATACGCCGCCTACAGCACCATTACATGTCTATGATCACAAAATTCAAGACGGTATGCTTTATCTAGGTAAAGCTAAGCCAAGAGAGGAGGCGTAATACATGCTGCAAAAATTATATGACTGGATTGATGAGCGAGTAGACATTACACCGCTTTGGCGTGATATTGCTGATCACGAAGTACCGGAACATGTAAACCCTGCGCATCATTTCTCTGCATTTGTCTACTGTTTTGGCGGACTGACCTTTTTCGTTACAGTAATTCAGGTTTTATCAGGAATGTTTTTAACAATGTATTACGTGCCTGATATTGAAAATGCCTGGGATTCTGTTAAATACCTGCAGACACAGGTTGCTCATGGGCAAATCGTTCGCGGGATGCACCACTGGGGCGCAAGTGTAGTAATTGTTATGATGTTCTTACATACGTTGCGAGTATTCTTCCAGGGTGCTTACAAAAAGCCTCGTGAACTAAATTGGGTTGTTGGAGTTTTAATCTTTTTCGTTATGTTAGGACTTGGCTTTACAGGCTACCTGCTCCCATGGGATATGAAAGCATTATTCGCGACTCAGGTAGGTCTTCAGATTGCAGAGAGCGTTCCTTACATTGGGGATGACTTAAAAATATTATTAGCCGGAGATCCTGAAATTGTAGGTGCGCAGACCCTCACCAGGTTCTTTGCGATTCATGTATTCTTCTTGCCGGCTGCTTTATTCGGCTTAATGGCTGTACACTTTTTGCTAATTCGCCGTCAGGGTATCTCTGGACCACTGTAAGATTGAGCTTAGTTCCAAAAAGGAGGGAATACTGTGCATAGAGGAAAAGGGATGAAGTTTGTCGGGGATTCACGTGTCCCTGCCGAAAAAGAGAAATTTATTCCAAAAGACTATTCCGAATATCCCGGTAAAACAGAACCGTTTTGGCCGAACTTCTTACTGAAAGAATGGCTGGTAGGAGCTGTGTTCTTAATCGGTTTCCTATCATTAACCATTGCAGCCCCTTCACCGCTTGAAAAAGAGGCTGATCCAACAGATGCGGCATATATCCCGCTTCCAGACTGGTATTTCTTGTTCTTATATCAGTTTTTAAAATATGAATTTGCCAGTGGAGACTATGTTGTGATCGGAACGGTTATCATTCCAGGGCTAGCTTTCGGAGCATTGCTGTTGGCTCCATTCCTGGATAAAGGAAAAGGCCGCCGTCCTCATCAGCGACCAATTGCCGTCAGCATGATGCTGATCGGTGTAATCTCTACCATCTGGTTAACTTATGAAGCGGTTGCTCATGTGGATTGGGAAGCCCGTGCGGAAATGGGTAAGATTGTTGAAGAGGTTGAAATTGATAAGACTGTTCCAGGATATGAAGTATATTCAAATCAGAGCTGTATTCAGTGTCATGGAGGAAATCTGGAAGGATCTCCTGCCGGTCCGACTTTAATTGGCACTGGACGTACAGTTGATGAGATTAAAGATATTGCGGTGAACGGTATTGGAAAAATGCCAGCAGATGCTTTCCAGGGTTCTGATGAAGAATTGCAGCAATTGGCTGAATTCATCGCAACCTATAGTGAAGAAGGCGGACATTAATTGTTTAGAAAAGCTGACTGATTATAGTCAGCTTTTCTTATAAGATCAAGTATGAAATTTATAGGCCATCAACTGGAGGTAATGATTCTCCAGCTGCAGCGCCCAGCTCCTCGAGCGGCTTCAGTCCCCCTGCGGCTCAACCAGCCTCTTCGGTGGTCCTTTAACCGTTTTCCGGGCTAAGCGCGGGGTTTAGTCTTTTCTTTATACATAGTAAAAGGAGTCATGAATGATGTATCGAGCCATCCTGATGGATAAAAGGGTACTATTAATACTTTTTTTGATTAATTTGTTGGGTACTGTTTATGGATATTATTGGTATTCGTGGCAACTTGAGATTACTCCCCCTCATTTTCTTCTATTTGTTCCGGACAGTCCGACTGCGAGTTTGTTCTTTGTAATTGTTTTAGCATTTTTTTTAATGGACAGGAATGCCCCGTACATAGAGGCTCTTGCATTTTTAACGTTATTTAAGTATGGGATCTGGGCGGTGGTCATGAATATATTGACGTTGTACATAGAAGGATCACTCCAACCGGAAGCATACATGCTTATTTTTTCCCATGGAGCTATGGCGTTGCAGGGGCTCCTTTACGCACCCTTTTACCAGATTAAAATGCGGCACTTAACGATAGCGGGGATATGGACATTACATAATGATGTTATTGATTATGTTTTTGAAATGATGCCAATTTACCATAGTTTAACGGATTATCTCAATGAAATCGGGTATTTTACCTTCTGGCTGAGCATCCTTTCTATAGGGATCGTATATTTCTTTTCAGTCAGATCCAGGCATTACCATCCATAGTTCTATCCTCCTCTTTCACTGCATATTTCTGTAGAAGAAGGATTGTGGGAGAGAGGAGAAGACTCAGCATGGTTTCAAGAACTAAACTATACCTGATTGTAATGGGAATGTGCCTGTTAATCATGACGTATCAAATCCACTCAGTTTTTTCCGCGTCAGAAAGACAAGCTTTCCAAAAGGATCTGTATGCCTTTATCGGACTGGTCGAATCAGGACGTTATCAAACAGCCGGCAAGGTGCTTGATGACAGTCTGTTATTCCGGTTGAAAACATTGGATAAAGATCTGCATGAACAGAAATTAGCGTTTATGGAAGACGTGTTTTTGCAGACAAAACATGATTTAAACGATATCTCAATAAATCAGCAGGAAAAAGTTCAGTCAGCGAGAACTTTCATCTTAATGGTTAGCCCGATCATTTCATCGGAGAATTCCCTTTTTGAAATATGGAAACATAAAACAAAAGAAGCAATATGGGATGCGCTGGAAAGTCATACAAGTTATTTTCAGGAAAAGTTTGTCCATGCTGCAAATCTTTATACGCAAATTTTACCATCTCTGGTTATCCAGAGGCCCCTGGATGAATGGAGTTTATTGATGGATATACAGAGTCAGTCTGTTCAGCTGATGGAACAGCCGGATCCTGAATATCAGGAAGCTGTTTTGTATGATATGCTCGCCTCTATATCGAAGATCAGTCATGAAAAACCAGAGGAGGAAAACCAATCATTTCTGTGGATGATTTTATCTGTTGGAGGTTTGATTATTTTAACATTAATCTATGCTTCATGGAAAAAATACAAAGGAGAAATCAAACATAAGCCGGACAAAAAAGTTGACTCGGATCATAAATCTGACTAAAATTGACGTTAGATAGAGAAAATGGAGGAATGTCTATGTCACTAGGTGCATACCTTGTTTATTTTGCTATTCTGTTAATTTTGCCTATCTGGGCGCAGATGAAAGTCAAAAACACGTATAAAAAATATTCACAAATTGAAAATTCCTCATTTATGACAGGAGCTCAGGTTGCCCGAAAAATTCTAGATGAAAATGGGCTCTACCATGTAAAAATTGAGGAAGTAAATGGAATGTTATCAGACCATTATGATCCCCGCTCAAAAACCGTTCGCCTTTCATCCAACAATTATCATGGACATTCTCAGGCTGCTGCAGCAGTTGCTGCTCATGAGGTGGGACATGCTATTCAGGATGCTCAGGAATATGCGTTTTTGAGGTTCCGTCATGCTCTGGTACCGGCAGCTAATCTGGGATCTAACCTGTCCTTTTTCCTGATTTTAGCCGGTATGCTTTTAGGTATGGCTAATCTATTCTTAGTGGGGATTGTGTTTATGGCAGCCGCAGTACTTTTCCAGGTAGTGACACTGCCGGTGGAATTTGATGCTTCCAACCGCGCAATGAATCAGCTCGTTGCAGCCGGAGTTATTCGCAGCAACGAAGAGCGGGAAACGAAAAAAGTTCTGAATGCAGCAGCGTTAACTTATGTAGCTGCAGCTGTAGTGGCGTTAATGGAACTTGTCCGTTTTATCTTGATGTTTGTTGCCATGAATAGTGAGGATTAAGAGCAAATACCATGCAATAGCAAAACCCTGAGCGGAGTTTTTCCGTTCAGGGTTTTGTAGTAAATACTCCAGAATGTATAGAAGTAAGACTATTCCGTAATCGGATTTTTATTTTCATCCAGGGTAAACCCTTCTCCTAGCACGTCATGGACTGTTCCTACAGCCACAAATGCATGGGGGTCAATATCGTGAATGATGTTCTTCAAACGGACAATTTCGTTTCTGCCCACGACACAATACAGCACATCACGCTTTTCTCCGGTAAAACTTCCTCTGCCTTCAAGAACGGTTACACCACGGTCCATATCATGGATAATTTTACGTGCAATATCATCACTTTTCGATGAGATAATGGTTGCTCCTCTGGCAGCATAGGCCCCTTCCTGAATAAAATCAATCACCCTTGCTCCTATAAACACAGCCACAAGGGTATACATCCCTTCGAGGGGCTGAAGGTAAAACAGGATAGAGGCAAGAATGACAGCAGCATCAAAAAGAAACATCGTCCGTCCCATGCTCCAGCCGACATATTTATGCACCAGCCGGGCAATGATATCAACGCCGCCAGTTGTTCCGCCATAACGAAAAATGATTCCAAGTCCAACTCCGACAAAAATTCCCGCATATAGAGCAGCAAGAGTCATATCTTCCTGGAGGGAGATGGAAGATAGGGGATACTTTTGAAAAATCCATAAAAACAGTGATACGGCAAATGTTCCAATAATTGTATAATAAAAAGTATTTCGGCCAAGAAGTTTCCAGCCAAGAAAAAAAACAGGGACATTTAACAGGATATTGGTAATGGCCGGGTCCCAGCGAAACAAGTAATACAGCAGCAGAGTAATTCCTGTAAACCCGCCTTCAGCTAAATTGTTTTGTATATTAAAATGAACAATGCCAAAAGAAAAAACCGCTGATCCAAATAAAATAAAAATTAAATTTTTTACTTTTAAACCGAATAGTTTCATATGTACACCTCCAGATGTTGCTGACACTCCATTCATTATAGACAAAGGAAAAAATTTGGGCAATAAAGAATAAATGATTTGTCAAAATATCCCCTTTTGGCTAACATGAAAGAAGATATATTGATAGGATGTACAGGCAAAACGGAAATAACATGATGTGAAAGAGGGATTGGATGTCTCAGAAAAAAACGTTTACAACGGAAGAAATGCAAAAGCGTGTGGACCAATACATATCGCAATTTAAGGAAGGATATTTTTCTCCATTAAGCATGATGGCCCGTTTAACAGAAGAAACAGGCGAGTTAGCGAGGGAAATTAATCATTATTATGGTGAAAAACCTAAGAAATCAACAGAAGAAGAAAAAACAATTGAAGAGGAATTAGGCGATCTGCTATTCGTTCTGATTTCATTTGCTAACTCATTAAACATTGACATCAGTGAAGCATTTGACAGGTCCATGACCAAATTTGAAGTGCGGGATAAAGACCGCTGGACAAGAATCGATCATCAGAAGGAGGATTCAACCGATGATTAAAATTGTTGTTGCTGGACCAAGGGGCAAAATGGGCAGTGAAGCATTGCGCCTTATTGAAAAAACCGATCATTTTGAACTGGTGGGAGCCATTGACCGCAAACATGATGGCATGAAGCTAAAAGATATAAAAGGGTTGCCTCCATTTGATGCGCCCGTTTATACCAGTGCTGAACAGGCTTTGCATGAACTGGAGCCAGACGTATTGATTGATTTGACCACACCCGATGCCGGCTACTTTCATACACGTCTAGCTATAGAGAATAGGGTGTCTCCCGTTGTGGGAACGACAGGCTTTTCCCAGGAACAGCTTGATCTGTTAGCTGAACTGGCAGAGGAAAAGGAGGTGGGTGCGATCATTGCACCAAATTTTGCCGTTGGAGCGGTTTTAATGATGCAATTTGCGAAATGGGCGGCGAAATATTTCCCTGATGTCGAAATCATTGAAAAACACCATGACAATAAACTGGATGCTCCATCTGGAACGGCAGTGAAAACGGCGGAATTAATTCAGGAGGTACGAGAAGAAAAACAGCAGGGTCATCCGGATGAAAAAGAAATACTCCAGGGTTCGAGGGGAGCCAATGTAAAAGGAATGCATATTCATAGTGTACGGCTTCCAGGACTGATTGCTCACCAGGAAGTCATATTTGGAGGGACAGGACAAACCCTCACCATCCGCCACGATTCTTATCATCGTGAATCGTTTATGACCGGAGTCAAGCTGGCCGTTGAAGAAGTCGGAAAGTTAAACGGCCTCGTGTATGGACTGGAAAATCTATTGGAATAGAGGTTAAAAGATGAAAATTGCTTTAATTGCCCATGATCAGAAAAAGAAGGATTTAATTCATTTTGTTACAGCCTACAAACCTGTTTTTTCTGAACATGATTTGTATGCTACCGGCACTACCGGCTCCAAAATACATGAAGCGACAGGGTTGAGCATCCACTGTTTTCAGTCAGGCCCCCTAGGAGGAGACCAGCAGATCGGAGCTATGATTGCTGACAACAGTCTGGATATAGTGATATTTTTTCGTGATCCCCTGACTGCTCAGCCCCATGAACCAGATGTAAGTGCACTTTTACGCTTATGTGATGTGTATCAAATACCTCTGGCAACCAATCTCGCAGCGGCTGAAGTAATGATACATGGTCTGGAACGGGGAGATTTTCACTGGCGTGAGATATTGAAAAAGTCGAAGAAACAAGGGTGAATAAAATGGGAATAAAAATTGGTATTGCCTGCTATGCATCAGTTGGCGGGTCTGGTGTTATCGCAACAGAACTTGGAAAAATGCTGGCTGAAAAGGGATATGAAGTTCACTTTATTTCATCTGACATGCCCTTTCGTTTAAATCGGATTTATTCAAATATTTACTTTCATGAAGTAAATGTAAGCAATTATCCGGTATTTCAGTATCCGCCTTATGATCTGGCACTGGCTAATAAGATGGCAGATGTCATTAATCGGGAGAAACTGGATATTTTACATGCGCATTATGCCATGCCCCATGCCATCTGTGCCATTCTTGCCAGACAAATGGTTAAAAAAGACGTAAAAATTGTTACCACATTACATGGAACGGATATTACTGTTCTTGGAATTGATGCAAGCTTCAAAAATATGATCAGATTCGGAATAGAGCAATCGGACCGGGTTACTGCTGTGTCCCGGAGTTTAAAAAAACAGACAGAACAAATGCTGGATATCAGGAAACCCATTGATGTGGTATATAATTTTGTCAATGAACAGGATTATTATAAACACCGAAACGAAGAACTAAAGTCACATTATGGAATCAGGGAAAATGAGAAAGTAATCATCCATATTTCCAACTTTAGAAAAGTCAAAAGGGCTCAGGATGTCATTCATGTCTTCCATAAAGTTGCGGACCAGATTCCGGCTAAATTGCTTCTCGTTGGGGATGGTCCTGAGTATTGCCAGATCAATCAGCTGGCAAAAGATTTAAATCTCGAAGATCAGGTTCTGTTTTTAGGCAAGCAGGAGAATGTATTTGAATTATTATCCATTGCTGACTTAAAACTATTAGTTTCTGAGAAGGAAAGTTTCGGGCTGGTTCTGCTCGAGGCTATGGCGTGCGGGGTTCCCTGCATAGGAACTGAAGTAGGGGGCATTCCGGAGGTCATATTGGACGGTGAAACAGGATATCTTTGCCAGGTTCGTGACATAGACGGCATGGCTGAAAAAGCGTTATCCCTGCTGACAGATGATGAAAAATGGAAGCAATTTTCTCAGGCTTCGATACAAAGGGTTGAAAAATATTTTCATTCCAATACGATCATTAACCAATATGAAACCATCTATCAAGAGCTATTAAAGGATGATGCATAATGTCACACCCCTTTCAGGAAGCATTGCCGGTTCTTGAAAAACTTGAGAAACATGGATATAAAGCGTACTTTGTCGGCGGAGCGGTAAGAGATTATATTTTGGACCGTCCTCTGGGAGATATTGATATTGCAACCAATGCGATACCGGAACAGGTGATGTCCATTTTTGAAAAAACCGTCCCCATTGGAATCGAGCATGGAACTGTTCTCGTCCGGTATCAGAAAAAATCTTATGAAGTGACCACTTTTAGAGTTGATGGAGAATATGAAGATTTTCGTCATCCTGACAGAGTAGAATTTGTACGGGATATTAAAGAGGATCTCGCCAGACGAGATTTTACGATAAATGCCATAGCTATGGACAAAGAGGGAAACCTGGTTGATCCTTTTGGCGGCAGGAAGGATCTCGAAAACCAGGTGTTAAGGACTGTGAGAAATCCCTATGACCGCTTTCAGGAGGATCCCCTTCGAATCATGAGGGCAGTCCGGTTTATCAGTCAGCTTGGATTTAAGCTGAATTCTGAAACGGAGGAGGCCATGAAACATCAGGGTCCTTTATTGGAGAAAATTGCCGTGGAACGGATCGCAGCTGAAATGGAAAAATTGCTTAAGGGCACCTATGTACATAAAGCTTTACAGGTGATAAAAGGAAATCTCATTCATTCCTATTTGCCTCTTTTTAAAGAAGAAAAAGGATTAATTGATGCCTGTATCAAAACAGTTCGTAATCCTGTCAGGGAGCTTTATGAAGGAATCGCCCTTTTTCATATACTGGATAACAGATTTTCGATCCAGAATTGGTGCAAAAGGTGGAAACTGTCCAATAAAATTAAAAATAAAAGCCAGCAGCTGGCCGATACCTATTATTGTTATCAGAAAAAAGGCCTTGATAATACATGTATCTATCTTCTGGATGAAGATGTTATTCCTTCTTTTTCTAATCTTGTTAAATTGATTGAGCATCATGACGTGAAGGAGAAGGAGCTAAAAGAAAGATTTAAACAGCTTCCCATTCATTCATTGAGAGATCTTGAAGTGGATGGTCAGATGCTGAAACAATGGTTTCCTGACAGAAAACCCGGTCCATGGATGAAAAACATTCTTACTCAACTTGAGATTAACGTATTAAAAGGAGAAGTAAAAAACCATAAGGAATCATTAAAGGAGTGGGTGTTAAATTGGAGTCAACGAGAAGAAAATTAATTGATTTTTTGTCGAAGCATCCAGATGACTTTGTTTCCGGACAGGCCTTATCCGAGCACCTTCGCATTACCCGCTCCGCCATCTGGAAGCACATGAAGGAGCTGGAAAAAGACGGATATATAATTGAATCAGCTCCGCGAAAAGGGTACCGGATTTTAGAATTTCCTGATAAACTTAGTGCTAATACGATTCAATGGGGACTGACTACTAAATGGCTTGGCACTCATGTCATTTTTGAAGAATCTACGAGCTCGACACAGAATATGGCACACCGGCTTGCACAGGAGGGAGCAGGACACGGAACCGTCATTGTTGCAGATGAACAGCTGAAAGGCAGGGGCCGTTTAAATCGTTCATGGGACTCGAAAAAAGGTGACGGCATATGGATGAGTTTAATTCTCAGACCGGAAATTGGGCCTCAGCAGGCACCCCAGTTAACCCTGCTGTGTGCAGTCGCTATTGTAAAAGCTTTAGAGCAGAATACAATTATTCATCCGAAAATAAAGTGGCCAAACGATATTTTTGTAAACGACAAAAAGCTTGCCGGCATCCTTACTGAAATGCAGGCTGAACAGGATCAGATCCAGTATATTGTTCAGGGAATTGGGATTAATGTGAATCAAGGTGATGCAGATTTTCAAGCCATTAAAGGCAATCATCCCACATCTTTAATGCTTGAAACAGGCAAAAAAGTAAATCGGAGACTTTTGATTCAACAAATATTAAAACAACTGGAAGATCTGTATGAATTATACATGAGGGAAGGATTTTCGCCAGTAAAACAAATGTGGGAAGAAAAAGCTTATAAACTGGGGAAATCCATAACTGTTAAAGCGAAAAATGAGGAATGGTCAGCTGTTTTAAAGGGCATTCATCACGATGGAGCATTAATTGTCACGGATGAAAAGGGGCAGGATCACATCTTATACTCTGCTGAAATTGACTGGAAAAAAGGAGGTAGTTAACTTGAAGAGCCGGGTGAAATTACAAAAAATGAAGGAATCAGGAGAAAAGATCACCATGATTACAGCCTATGATTATCCCTCTGCAAAATTGTCCCAGGAAGCGGGAGTTGACATGATTCTGGTAGGTGATTCCCTGGGGATGGTGGTTTTAGGGTATGATTCCACACTGCCTGTAACTGTTGATGATATGGTTCATCATGGAAAAGCGGTGACCCGGGGAGCAGATGACACATTTGTTGTCATTGATATGCCATTTATGTCTTTTCATGTTTCCATGGAAGATACGATGAAAAATGCAAGGCGGATCATTCAGGAAACAGGGGCTCAGGCATTAAAGGTTGAAGGTGCAGATGAAGGCGTGCTGGAAGTCATTAAACGGTTAACAATGGCCGGTATACCAGTAGTGGGTCATATCGGTTTAACGCCTCAGTCAGTGAATGTCATTGGAGGTTACCGTGTTCAGGGAAAAACAAAAGAAGATGCAGAGCAGTTAATTGAGGATGCTTTAAATGTTCAGAAAGCTGGTG
Source organism: Bacillaceae bacterium (assembly GCA_017656265.1). Lineage (GTDB taxonomy): Bacteria > Bacillota > Bacilli > Bacillales > Alkalibacillaceae > Melghiribacillus. Next base: position 150,709 of record JACDOD010000001.1, read on the forward strand.
CAATGGCGCTGGTACTAGAATGCATTCCCCATGAATTATCCAAAATTGTGACAAAGGAATTAGCGATTCCAACCATAGGCATAGGTGCAGGGAAAGACTGTGACGGACAGGTGCTGGTTTACCACGATATGCTGACATATGGCGTGGATCGGGTTGCAAAGTTTGTAAAGTCCTATACCAATCTAAATCAATCTGTTAAACAGGCTATTGAAAATTACATTGAAGAAGTAAAAAATGACCAGTTTCCGAACGAGGACTATTCCTATACGATGAATAAAGAAGATGTCAGTGGGCTTTATGGAGGTAAGTAGCCATGAAAGTTTTTCGAACCGCAGAGGAGATTCAGTCCTATTCCTTAAATAAAAGAAAAGAAGGAAAAACGATCGGCTTTGTACCGACTATGGGCTATTTGCATGAAGGGCATCAGCGGCTTATAAAAGAAGCAAGAACTCATGATGATATTGTGATATTAAGTATTTTTGTCAACCCTCTTCAATTTGGGCCTTCAGAAGACTTTGAACGGTATCCAAGGGATGAAGAAAGGGACCTGAAAATTGCTGAAATGGAAAATGTTGATGCTGTATTTATTCCGACTGTTAATGACATGTATCCCCGCTCTTTATCCATTACGATGAAGGTGACCGAGCGTACCGATGTACTGTGCGGGAAATCAAGAGAAGGACATTTTGACGGAGTAGCAACGGTGCTGACAAAACTGTTTCATTTGATTCTTCCCCATCGTGCATACTTTGGGTTAAAAGATGCCCAGCAGGTTGCTGTTGTGGACGCTTTAATTGAAGATTTGAATTTTCCGGTGGAATTAATTCCCGTTCCTACTGTCCGCGAGGGGGATGGACTTGCCAGAAGCAGCCGGAACGTATATTTAAGCGAAGAGGAAAGACAGGAAGCAAAATACTTATATCAAGCATTGGAACATGGAAGATCCCTCGTGAAAAATGGTGAAAAAGACAGAAATGTGATCATAAATGAAGTAAGAAACTTCATAAATGAGCATACTCATGGTAAAATAGACTACGTTGATTTACTCACCTACCCAGAACTGCAGCCTCTGACACATATTAATCAGCGTGTTATTCTCGCCATTGCCGTATTTTTTAATAAAGCAAGATTAATTGACAATGTCATTTTTGAACAGAATGGTGAGTTATCGTATGAATGAAAATAGGGGGAAATAAACATGTTCCGCACCATGATGAATGCCAAAATCCATCGTGCCCGCGTAACGGAAGCAAATTTAAACTACGTGGGAAGTGTGACCATTGATGAATATATTTTAGAACAAGTAGGCATTTTACCTCATGAGAAGGTCCAAATTGTCAATAACAATAATGGAGCGAGACTGGAAACGTATGTGATACCGGGTGAGCGTCACAGCGGGGTTGTTTGCTTAAATGGAGCTGCGGCACGATTAGTTCAGGAAGGGGATATAGTCATTATTATTTCGTATGCTACCCTTTCTGAAGAGGAGCTGGCTAATCACCAGCCAAAAGTTGCGATTATGAATGAGAATAACGAAATCGTAGAACTAATTGAATCAGAACCGCCGCTGACCATTAAGTAATGGGAACATATCCCAGGAAAAAAATTTTAGCGGAAACTTTGAACGATACCGATATTTTGATTAATATGTTTGGCTATTCTACCCCTTGCTACGTTCATAGCAAGGGGTTTTAATCTTCATATTTTCTTCGGTGGAGATCATGACTTGAATGATTATGCAGCATGACCCGGGTTGCCCCTTATGATGAAAGCAGGTGAAAACATATGGACAAGTTTGTTGTCGTTGATCTGGAAACAACTGGTCATACTCCTGCCAGAGGTGATCAAATCATAGAAATTGGAATGGTGAAAGTAGTAAATTTTAAAATTGTGGATCAGTACAAAACTTATGTGAAACCAGATCATGACATACCAACTTTTATTACGAATTTAACGGGAATAACAAACGAACAGGTAGCCGAAGCACCGCAATTTAAAGAAATTGCCGGGGATATTTTAGCGTTTTGCGGAAAAGACAGTTATTTCGTCGGTCATCATGTTGAATTTGATCTTGGATTTTTAAATTATGCCCTTCAAGAACATGGGATGAATCCGATCAGCAATCGAATCCTGGATACAGTTGAGCTTGCGCGCATTTTAGTCCCCCGGGCGCCGGGCTATAAATTGTCACAGCTCGCTGATTTTTTTCACATAGAACATATCAATCCTCACAGAGCTCTGTCTGATGCATACGTGACGGCGGAAATTTTAATTAAGCTCCTGAAGAAGGCAGGCGAATTGCCGGCTGAAACACTGGAACATTTATATAAACTTTCAGGAAAACTAAAAAGCGATCTATCTTTTATTGTTTCAGAAATATTAACCCAGAAGCGATTTTCCATTGAGGAGTATGAAGGCCTGGAAGTATATCGGGGGCTGGCCATTAAGAAGCAGGATAAAATTTCTAAGCCAGAACGTGACCAGTCACTAGCATTTGGAGATTTTCTGGATGATGTATTCCATGAAGAAGGCTCATTAAAAGGGCATTTACAACAATTTGAGATGAGACCGGGGCAGCGAAAAATGAGTGAAATCATCTATGATGCCTTTATTCAGAGCAAACATGCCCTGATTGAAGCAGAGACCGGAACAGGAAAAACACTGGCATACTTGATTCCGGCACTATATTTCGCGATCTCTGAACAAACAAAAGTTGTGGTCAGCACCTTTACAACACAGCTTCAATCCCAGATATTAGACAAAGAAATTCCTCTTTTGAAAAAAGTATTTCCCATCCCGTTTAAAACGGCATTGCTGAAAGGAAAACGCCATTATTTAAGTTTAAATAAATTTGAACAGGAACTCCTTAAGCCGATTGAGGAAGACAACTATGATATTGTCCTGACAAAAGCCATGATTTTAGTGTGGATCACTGAAACAGAAACAGGAGATGTGGATGAAATTCAGCTGCCATCAAGCGGCAAAATTTTTTGGAGAAAAATCAATGCAGAAGCTGATATTCATTTGAACCCGAGCTCACCATGGTTTTCCAAAACGTATTATCAGCGGGCAAAAGAAAAGGCACAAAAGGCGGACATTATTATTACGAATCATGCACTCTTGTGTACAGACCTGAATCATGATTTTCAGCTGCTTCCTGCTTATCAATATGCCATTATTGATGAGGCGCACCATCTGGAAAAATCGGCTTCCAGACATTTTGGGATGCAGACAGATTATGTTTCTATCCAATATCTGTTAAATGGACTTTCGGAACTGAACATAATACAGGGGCAAATATGGGAATCCTTGCAGCAAAAAATCCTGAACGGAAAAGAATATGCGGATGATTTGTTTCGTTATTTGTACCAGATTGTCTGCGAATCACACGAAAAGAACGTCACGTTCAATGATGTTGGCAGACTTCAGTATGTCTTCGAGCATGACCAGCTGAAATCTATGAGTGAGTTACATGAACTGGCTGATCGCTTTCTGTTGACGTTAAAAGAGATTCAAGGTATGCTGCAACAGCTGGCAGATGAGCTGTCTGAACACAACCAGGAACTGATGGATGAAATAGAACTAAAGCAAGATGAGCTGGCTTCATTGCTTAAGAGTATAGAATTTTTTCTGTTAAATCATGATGACAAACAGGTAAAATGGATCGAAATTGAGGCCTCTGGTGCCAAAAATGCTGTATTTTTATACAGTGAGCCAATTTCGGTCGCTCCCCTTTTGCAGGAATCTTTTTTCAGTCAAAAAGAAAGTGTCATTCTTACCAGTGCTACCTTAACGATGAATGATTCGTTTTTATATATAACAGAACGGCTTGGCCTTGGCCATGATGTCCTTTCAGAAAAAATACCTTCACCTTTTTTATACGGCCGGCAGGTAAAGTTAATGGTTCCAAATGATTTACCGCATATTAAATATGATTCTGAGGAATCCTTTATTCAGGGCATCAGTGAATCGATTTACCGTCTGGCGAGAATTACCAGGGGAAGAATGCTTGTTTTGTTTACGTCGTATAACATGCTGAAAACCACATACCGTAACTTGAAGTCCATGATGAATGACAATGAATTTGTATTAATTGCTCAAGGAATATCAAGCGGAAGCCGGAGCCGTCTAAAAAAGAATTTTCAGGCCTTTGATAACGCGATTTTGTTCGGAACCAGTTCTTTCTGGGAAGGGGTAGATATTCCAGGAGATGATCTAACCTCTCTGGTTATTGTGCGTCTTCCATTCGACCCGCCTGATCATCCGGTTTATCAGGCAAAGTCAGAATCTTTAAAAGAAGCAGGTAAAAACCCATTTATGGACCTGGCTTTACCAAATGCAGTCATCCGCTTTAAACAGGGATTTGGTCGGCTGATCCGTTCCAGTACCGATAAAGGTATCGTTTTTGTGCTAGATCAGCGTATTATTCGTTCCAGATATGGTAAGTATTTTTTACGATCAATTCCGGAAGTGCCGGTTTTGTATGATGGAATCCATAATTTGCTTCAGGAAGTTAAGGATTGGCTATGATATATCAGGTAAATCAACACACCCTATTGATGTAGAGATCATTCAAGGTGTGATGATACATGAAAAAATGGACGATTTATATCTCGATTTTTGTGGTTTTATCCTTTCTACAGGATGAATACACGTTGGCCGACACTCATCCAAACTCGGATGAAGCAATATTTACGTTCTTCTCCATACCTGATGGAGAATCGATGCTGATTTCAACAGGGCAAAAACATATCCTGATCAACACAGGTTCACAAAAAAGTGAAAAGGCACTCTTAAAGCAACTTATTGAATTAAAAATTAATCATATTGACACGTTAATTTTGACAACCCAACAGCCGGATGCATGCGGTAATACAGAACGTTTGGTTGACCGCTACCATATTTCAAAAATTATTACTGGCAAAAAGTTAGGCTTAAATTGTTTTGGTCAGGGGAATAGAAATTTTCAGACCGTCATCTGGGGCAAAGAAAAATATTATGAAGCGAGTCCTGGTCTTCTCTTTCGGGTGATTAAACAGGAAGACTCGGGAAATATTTCACTTTATATCACTTTTGGAAAAACGGCTCTTCTTTATATGACAGAAGGGAATGAGGAAATAGAGAAAAAAATTCAGGCCCTGCCCATACAGGCCGAAATCATGAAAATACCCGAATATGCGAGCAAGAATTTCCCAAGTGTTGAATTTTTAAGAAAGATTGATCCGCACATCGCCATTGTATACAGCATGGAAGAGATTCCCTTTAATGATGCATTAATTGAACGTCTGAGTGAATCATGGATTGATGTATATGTATTGGAAAATGTCGGAACCATTCAAATTAGAAGTGATTTAAAAAATTATGAATTCATGAAATAAGTGCTCACATTTATTGTGAGCACTTATTTCAAAGATGGGTATGGGTTAGCTGATTAATTTTTTTTGAAATTTGGTTCTTGTTATGCAAAAAATACTGTTATAATAATTAAAGTGTATAACTGTTATTTTCATGTTTATTTTATGTTGATTTTTAGGTTGTATCCTGTGTAAATTTTTCATTGTAAGTGGAGGTTCAGTCAATGAATGAAAACATTCAGGTATTGTCCACTGTTCGAATCAAAAATTCAGAAGATCTTTACAAAATTGTCGACAGTCTGAATCGGACACTGAAGGAACAAAATTTAATGTTTGGATTAGCATTGGATGATGAGGATGAAGAAACCGCAATCTTTACTATTTACCGAACATAAGCTGGTGATTTGGCTGATCACTATCGTTTTTATGATATCTGCAAGTGTATTCATTTACTTTATCATCATTTATTTTTCCTCACAGCAGGATAAAACGAGTACATTTGCCGATTCCATTGAATCAGCCAAACAGGAAACGGGTATAAACCATATTGAAACTGTCAGGAGGTATAACGGACAGTTTCCTTATGATGTCATTACAGGCACTGATGAACAGGGAGAAGAGGTATTTGTCTTTGTCCCGGTTCATGGTGACCAACCCATACAGGTTGTCGGTCAGTCTGAGGGATATAGCAGGGAAGAAATTCTTTCAGTCTGGCGCAGCCAGTGTAATCAATGCACTTTGATTCAAATGACTCCTGGCTATGAAGACGGACGAGCTATATGGGAGTTGATATACACGGATGTTAATGACCAGTATGTGTTTGAATATTATTATTTTCATTCAGGAAAATTATATGAACAATTTATCTTAAAAAAACCGCAGTCCTAAAACAGGTTTTATCACCATTTCAAATTGTATACACTTGTGATGTAATCATCATGACAAATTAAATAAAGGGGCGTGTAATAATGGAACTGGCAAAAAGAGTTCAGGCATTAACACCTTCGAGCACACTGGCTATTACTGCGAAAGCGAAAGCCCTTAAGAAACAAGGTTTTGATGTTATTGGCCTGGGTGCCGGTGAACCGGATTTTAATACGCCAGCATTCATTTTAGATGCTGCTGCAAAAGCTATGGAGGAAGGAAAAACCAAATATACGCCATCAGGCGGACTGCCGGAGCTGAAACAGGCAATCATTGAGAAATTTAACCGGGACCAGGGTCTTACATATGAAGAAGATGAAATCATTGTTACAACAGGAGCCAAATATGCCTTATTTAACTTGTTTCAGGTGCTGCTGAATCCAGGAGATGAGGTCATTGTTCCTGCACCATACTGGGTCAGCTATCCGGAACAGATTAAATTGGCAGAAGGAACGCCGGTGATTGTTCAGGCGAAAGAAGAGAATGAATTTAAACTCACCAGAGAACAGGTGGAGCAATCGATCACAAACCGGACAAAAGCCATTATTATTAATTCACCAAGCAACCCAACAGGCATGATGTATACGGAAGATGAGCTGAAAGCGATTGGTGAAGTATGTTTAAAACATAATATCCTGATTATTTCTGATGAAATTTATGAGAAACTGATCTATGGCGATGGGGAGCATGTGTCCATTGCTCAGCTTTCAGATGAATTAAAAGAACAGACGGTCATCATTAACGGGGTATCCAAGTCCCATTCCATGACAGGATGGCGAATAGGCTATGCTGCTGGGCCGAAGAAGATGATTCAGGCGATGACCAATCTGGCATCCCATTCTACGTCAAATCCGACAAGCATTGCTCAATATGCAGCACTTGCAGCATATACAGCTTCAGAAAAAGAGGTTGAAAAGATGAAAGCTGCCTTTCAGGAACGCCTGGAAAAACTATATGCCTGGATTACAGAGATTCCAGGAATCAGTTGTGTTAAGCCAAAAGGAGCTTTTTATCTGTTTCCAAATGTAAAAGAAGCAGCAGCAAAATGCGGCTATTCATCTGTAGATGACTGGGTAAAAGCATTGCTGGAAGAAGAACTGGTCGCATTAGTACCTGGCTCTGGTTTTGGGTCAGAGGATAATGTTCGCTTATCGTATGCAACCTCACTGGATCAGCTGGAAGAAGCAGCTAAACGAATCAAACGATTTGTAGAAAAACATTCATAGTCATTGGAGGGAGAAACAGTGAAAACAACCATCGATCATGTACACGAACATGTTGGAGAAGAAGTAACATTAGGCGGCTGGCTGGCCAATAAACGTTCCAGTGGAAAAATTGCCTTTCTGCAGCTCCGGGATGGAACTGGTTTTATCCAGGGGGTTGTGGTGAAAGCAGAAGTCGATGAAGAAACCTTTGATCTGGCGAAAAAAATCACTCAGGAGTCATCCCTTTATGTAACCGGAACGATCGTGAAGGATGAACGTTCTCCTTTAGGCTACGAAATGCATGTGAAAAAACTGGAACTTATTCATGAGGCCGTGGATTATCCGATTACACCAAAAAATCATGGTACTGAATTTTTGATGGATCATCGTCATTTATGGCTTCGTTCCAGAAAACAGCATGCCCTGATGAAAATCAGGAATGAAGTCATCCGAGCTACCTATGAATTTTTCAATGATCGGGGATTCATTAAAGTTGACCCGCCAATTTTAACTGGTGCATCTGCCGAAGGGACAACTGAACTGTTCCACACAAAATATTTTGACGAAGATGCCTACTTATCTCAGAGCGGTCAGCTTTATATGGAAGCAGCTGCTATGGCATTTGGAAAAGTATTTTCATTTGGTCCGACGTTTCGTGCAGAAAAATCTAAGACAAGACGTCACCTGATTGAATTCTGGATGATTGAACCAGAAATGGCTTTTATGGATCATGAAGACAGTCTTGAGCTCCAGGAACAGTATGTAAGCTATATTGTCCAATCTGTCCTGAAAAATTGCCAGATTGAACTGAAAACACTGGATCGCGATACGTCTAAACTGGAAAATGTCAAAGCTCCTTTTCCGCGAATTACGTATGATGATGCCATTAAACTGCTTCATGATAAAGGCTTTGATGACATCGAATGGGGCGAAGATTTTGGCGCTCCTCACGAAACAGCTATTGCAGAAAGCTTTGACAAACCTGTATTTATTACACACTATCCGGCTGAAATTAAAGCATTTTATATGAAACCAGACCCGAAACGCCCGGAAGTAGTACTGTGTGCAGATTTAATTGCACCAGAAGGATATGGTGAAATTATCGGGGGTTCCCAACGTATCGATGATTTAGAGCTGATGGAAAAACGCTATGACGAACATAACCTCCATGGTCCCGCTTATGAATGGTACTTAGAATTAAGAAAGTATGGAAGTGTGCCCCATTCAGGCTTTGGACTGGGTCTGGAACGAACCGTTGCCTGGATTGCCGGCATTGAACATGTTCGGGAAGCGATTCCGTTCCCTCGTCTGCTCAATCGCCTGTATCCATAAAATCAACCCAAAACATCAGATGCAAAATCCGGTCAAAGGACAGACAAGCAGTGTCCCTGGCCGGTTTTTTATTTTATTTTCAAAAACGATCAATTCTATGAAGCATTCGTGTCTTTTTGTCGAAAAGAAAGATGTTATAATGGATGATGAGGTGAATATCCATTGCAAAACCAATTTAGAATTCAGGAAATGATTCAGGATCAAATCACAATTCCCGAAAAGCTTCTGGTGCATTACACCGACATAGGGATGGATGAAGTGGAATTGGCCATCATTTTACATATCCATCGTCTTCAGTTAAAGGGAAATGAACTCCCATCCCTTGAGGAGCTCAGTCAATCGATGACCCTGAAAGAGCAGCAAATCGCCAGCTATTTAAGCCAGCTGAAAAAGAAGGGTTTCCTCGACATTATCCGAGAGAAAAGGGGAAATGTAATTGAGGAAAGTTACACGCTGGAACCCCTTTATCGTGTCATATATGAAGGAGAAGATCATAGTACTAAAGATCAATCAGATAATCTTTTTATTTTATTTGAACAGGAATTCGGTCGGATATTATCTCCAATCGAAATAGAAACCATCAATCAATGGCTGGATGAAGATCAATTTCAGCCCGCAGTCATTAAAGCTGCACTCCGTGAAGCGGTTTTAATGGGTAAGTTAAATTTCCGCTATATAGACCGGATTTTAAATGAGTGGAAAAAGAAAGGGGTTAAGACCGTTCACGATGCGAGAAAAGCAAGCCAGGCTTTTCGGTCTCATACAAAGGAAAAAGGTAAACAAAAGAAAAAAAGAGATACATCTGTTTATTACAACTGGCTTGAAGATGACATGTAGGAGGGAACGAGAATGCTCAATAAAAAGCAGATTCGTTATTGTTTAGATCAAATGGGAAAACTGTTCCCTGATGCTGAATGTGAATTGGTCCATTCGAATCCATTTGAACTGTTAATTGCAGTTGTTTTGTCGGCCCAATCGACCGATGCTAATGTCAATAAGGTGACAAAGGATTTATTTCAAAAATATAAACAGCCGGAAGATTACCTCGCTGTTCCTCTGGAAGAGCTCCAGGATGATCTCCGCTCAATAGGCCTGTATCGCAATAAATCGAAAAATATTCGCAAACTCTGTGAAATTTTAATCGACAAATACAATAGTGAAGTTCCACGGAAACATTCTGACCTCGTCAAACTTCCAGGTGTCGGAAGAAAAACAGCTAATGTGGTTGTTTCAGTAGCCTTTGGTGAGCCTGCCATTGCTGTGGATACCCATGTAGAACGGGTTTCAAAGCGCCTGGGTATTTGCCGCTGGAAGGATTCTGTTCTTGAGGTTGAGAAAACATTGATGAAAAAGGTGCCAAAAGAGGAGTGGAGCCGTACACATCATCGCATGATTTTCTTTGGCCGTTATCACTGTAAAGCAAAAAGCCCTCAATGTGACAGTTGTCCTTTACTGGACCTATGCCGGGAAGGCCAAAAAAGAATGAGGAAAAGAGAGCGATCTGCCAATGCCTGACGATACCCTGAGCATCATACAGGCGTGGAAAAAGAAAGAGCCTGATCTTGCTCAGATGATTCTGGAAGGTAAAGGAAAGGTCAGCCCTGAGATTATGGAAGTTCAACTCAATCGATTTAAACAGGCATTATGCCACTTGAACGATCTTGATTTTCCTGCTGATGGGGATATCAGTCCTTTATTCAGCCGAATGGAATATCAGCCTCTTAATATTCAGGAGCGGTTGTCTTTTATTGAATCCCGGATCACTCACCGACATTCTTTTATTCAATTAAGGGAATGCTTTAATGAACTGGAAAAGCTGCAGGCAAGAGCAAAAGTCCTGAGAAATAAATCACAGAAAAAGGCTGGGACATAAAGAAATGAACGGTGTGCTAAAGAAAATTTAACGTATTCTTATCTTATCTTCCAAAATAAAAAATCCGAACTTATTCATGAATCGATTGAATACAGTTCGGATTTTTCATTTCCTTATGCGGTGTTGTCCCAGCGTCCGGGCACTTAATTGCCGATATTCTCGGTCTGGCTGTTTTCTTCTGATACATTCTCATCCTGACCCGCTGGGTCATTGTTCTGTTCCAGACTACCGTTATTTTCATTATTGCGGCCATCACCATTTAAAATTTCGTCAATAATATCATCGATGGAACGTTCCTCAGGAACCGTAATCTGCACAATAGAAGGTTCACTTGTATTATCAGGATTTTCCCCATTGACAGCAGTTACTTCAAATGTGTAAATGTCTCCCTTATTCACATCTGTAATGAGAATGGACGTTTCAGAGGTTGTTGTAATGAGTTCCATTGGCTGGTCATTAACAGCTGCCTGAATTTCAAATATAACCTCTGTGTTCTGATCTTCTTGTTCTTCTGAATCCAAATGGTATTTCCAGTTTAATTGAATGGCATTTTCAGCTTCCTGATACTCTGCCTGGAGATCGGATACAGGATGAAGCTGTTTATATTTTTGCGAAATTTCGGTTGGTTCAGTACCTTTGATAAATAATTCATATACAATTTGGTCCTGCGGTGTATAATCGCCTGGCAGTTTTGCTGGCCTGGATCCTTTTTCCACTGCTATTTCTTTCACCACATCTGGTCTGATGAAGTCTTTCGTCTCTTTCCCTTTTGACAGCTCACTCATGATATACTTAAATAAATATTCGGCAATCTGGGAGTTAGGGATATTCCGTTCATCGGGATATCCGGTCCAGATCGAAATGGTATAATTAGTCGTATACCCATTGAACCAGGAATCCGGTGTTTTATCGCCCCGGTTTGTCGTCCCCGTTTTACCTGCTACTGGAAGGCCGCTGATATACGCCTGTGTACCAGTTCCCCGGGTTACAACTGTTTTTAACATGTCCGTAATCATATAGGCGGTATAATCAGACATCGCTACGACCGGGTCTGGTGTAAAGTCAATGGTTTTTCCATTTTGGAGAACTACTTTCCGTACAGCATAGGGTTCATTATAAATTCCCTGATTACCAAACGATGCATAAGCTCCTGCCATTTCCAGCGGAGTGACATGGATTCTTCCGCCTCCAATGGCATCCGCTTCTACAATTCCTTTTTCCGGAATGTCTATGCCAAGCTGTTTAATAAAGTTTTCGGCATAATCCAGTCCGACTTCCTGCAGGGCTTTTAGTGCAGGGACATTAATGGAGTCCCGTAAAGCTTCTCGCATTGACATCCAGCCCTTGTAGCTGTCGTTCCAATTACGGATCGGATCACCGGTAGAATAGGTATACTTTTCATCCTTAATCTGATGATAGGTTGACCAGTTTAACTTTTCAATGGCAGGTGCGTAATCAAGCAAAGGTTTCATGGTAGAACCTGGCTGACGTCCGTCACCATCTGTAGCATAGTTCCAGTCTGCCCCAATGCCATCTTTTCCGTTTCGGCCACCACCAATGGCTCTGATAGCACCGGTTTTTGTATCAATTACTGCAATTCCCGCCTGAAATTCATGATCCGGAAATTCAATGGGACTGTTTTTGCTGAGCATTTTCTCAACATAGCTCTGAGCATGCTGATCAAGAGTCGTGTATATTTTGATGCCGTCAGAATAAATATCGATATCATCCCCAAGTTTCTCCTGAACTTCATCCAGAGCTACTTCAAGAAAGTCTTCGTACGGTGTATTGGATACATAATTGTCAACTACTAATTCTTCTGCTTTCACCTTTTTGGCCTGTTCAGCTTCTTCTTCACTGATTTTTCCATGATGAACCATTAAATCTAATACGATATTTTTCCGCTTATCCGCTTTATCAGGGTGATCGAAAGGATCATAAACATTCGGAAGCTGAGGAATACCAGCAAGCAGAGCGGCTTCCGGAAGAGTCAATTCACTTAAATCCTTTTTGCCGAAATATACTTCCGCTGCTTTAGCAACACCATAAATTTGATTTCCGTAATAAATTTTATTTAAATACATGGTTAAAATTTCTTTTTTTGAATACTGCATTTCAAGCTGCATAGCAAGCCATACTTCCTGTACTTTTCGTTCCAGCTTTTTGTCAAATGTTAAAAATGCATTTTTCACGACTTGCTGGGTGATGGTACTGGCACCTTCTGCCCCAAATCCATCGGTTACATTCGCCCAGGCTGCTGCCAGAATGCGCTGGAAGTCAAACCCTGCGTGATCAAAAAAGCGGGCATCTTCTGTTGCAATAACTGCATCAATCAGAACCTGGGGGAGATCATCATATTCGATTTTCGTCCGCTTCTGTGTCCCTAGATCAGCAATTAATTGTTCATCCATATCGTAAATTTTGGCTGAAATGGGATCTGACAGTTCTGATGCAACAAGTTTTGGAGCATCCTTGATATATGTGAAGAAAAGACCGATAATTCCTATGCCAGCAATAAAGAATAACAGGAAAAGGGTCATGAAAACTTTTCTTAAATGAAGTTTGCCTTTTTTCTTTTTTCTTTTTTGTTTTCTCCTTTGTACTCTTGAATGGCTGTTATTTGCCATTTTCATCTCCTCCATTTAAAAGTACAGTTTGTTTACAACTGACAAATAATCAACCCTGGCATGAAATGAGAATGGGATGGGATGACCGGACTCTGCGACATAAGAATATGGCAGGGATTTTCTCCCGCCATGAAATTGGTTGTCCCAGGCAGCAAATAAAGATTTAGCCGGGAGCAGGTAGGTTTCATCCTTTGCAGAAAAACGAACCAGTAAAAAGCAAATGCCCCCATGTTCAACAACTGCTTTCATATGTTGAATCTGATGTTCGTGAATATTTGAGAAGGGCAGGGAAGTCCCTTTTGTTTCCTTTGCTTCAAAATCAATATATTTACCTTTGTAAATCCCATTATAATCGGTAGTTGAAGGCTGTTTGAAATAGGCTTCCCGAATGACTGCCGCACTCCTCTTCGGGTAATCTACCGTCACGATCTGAACAGGGGTCGGTTTTTTATGAATGACTGCTTTTCCGGTTTCTAAGTAATATAAATTCGTCTGGTTAATATCATTTTCGAGGGTCATCCCCCGATTGCCATATGATGGTGATCCTGTATGCTGGTTGGTAAACCTTTTTTTCTTTCCATTCGGATACTTCAAAATTCTCACCCCGCCATGACAGTATCATATCAAATATTAAATTAAAAAGATAAGGAAAAACTAAAAAAAGCATAAAATAGGATTTCAGGGTGAATAATGATGGAACTTGTCACAAGGATTAAAAACGAAACAGATTATTTGAATCAAACGAATATTACACGAACAAAAGCTTACCTGGATTTTTATTTGCGTTATCCCGAAATTCAGTGGGCTTTTTTGGCAAGCATGGTTTCCAGGAATGCAGGTTGGAATATGACAGACCTTAAGACGAATACCTATCAGAAAATTCTTACGAAAAAGATGGCGGATCATCTGTTTATGACGTATGAGCGTGCCAACTGGCTGATCTTTTCCGATGCCTACCCTCAGTTACGGATCTATCAATATTCACTGAAACACAAAACCCCCTTATTCCACTTGCTGAATGAATTTAGCGTGTCCTGTTTCATGTATGAGGAGTGGAATCGTTTTTTTGAGACTAAGGATCATTATCGGCTTATGACTGCTCTGATTATCAATGAACAAAATGTCATTCAAAAGCCAGTCATTGAACAGCCATATTTTCGCCGTCATGTATTTCGAAAACTTCCTTTTTTAATTCAGGAGCTTCTCCATCTCAATGGAGTGCTGTTTCCAACATTACAGGGAGATGTTTATGGTTTGTTTATTAAAGGATTTACCAATATTGATAACAGAATTAATCTTGGAAAACAGCTGGCTAGCCTTTTGTTTGATCCAGAATTGAAAGAATCATTTCTAACCTTTGCCAGAACGGTTGAGCCGGACGGAACAAGGAGAGAGTACGAACAGTTTTTGAATCAAGAGATCATCGGTGCCAGTCCGCTGGAATTATTGTATCCAAAAGTGAACCATCAGGATGTTTATCGGTTTGACTGGCGGATGGAACGGAATGTGAAAGAAAGCTGGTGGGAGTCTGTATCATATCAACCCGATACATGTATGAAGTCCAGGTTTTACAGGAAACGCAGACGGTTAAAACAGTTCGCCAGGGTAATCGGGAAAATAAAAAATAGTGGACAGTCCCCATAGGAAACTATCCACCACAAATCAGGTAGAAGGCCGGTTTTCGCCTTCTAGCTTTTTGTCACCATCTGCATTCCATTTTTTCCAGTCAGGTTTTTCTGATCTCGGCTTCCTGTTTTTCTTTTGTTCTTGTTCACTCATCCAAATCCCCTCCTTCCATTAAAAATAGTCACAGCTACCCTTAGTTTAATCAGTTCTTGGTACATCATTCCGTGGTAAAAAAGATGTCAAATAAATGTTTTATATAAGATAAAGAATCGAAGGGGATGTATTATTTTTTCTAGTTTTGTCACGTGTAAAGGATTAGCTGAATGGAAGGAGAATAGTAGCAGTAAGAATAAAACGGCGGAGGGATTCGTATGAGTACAGCATTAAAAAAATCATATTTAGTGGAAAAGAAGGGGAAGCTGACCAGGTACGAATTTGAAAAGGAATTGTCCCATTTATATCATCGCATGGATGATGTTGAAAACAAACTTTCCCAAAAAGCGGATGATGTCGTGATTACAATGGCTCTGAACCACAGGAGAGAGCTTGATCACCTTCAAAAGGAAATCGACCGGTTACAAAATGAAATCGAACATATTAAAATAGAAAGGGAGAAGGAGTCAAATAAACCGGAAAATGAAAAGAGTTCCTTCTGGAAGCGCTTGTTTAAAAAAAGTAAATGAAGGTGAAATCATGACGATTTATGAGATCATGGAGCGGCTGGAAATGGATTTGCTAAAAGAAGGGTTGAAGCGGTATGAACAATCTGTACCAGCAGACCGTAACGATCGAGAAGCGTTTGTTAACATTAAACAGGAAACTGAACCTGTTTTTCAGCTGATTGAAAATTGGGAAACAGCGGTCAGCCATCTTATTGATGAACTGCCGATTTACCCAAATCAGGCTGCAAATACAAAAGATAATATGGAATTGTTTCTGATGCACAGCTATTATCATGACGTACCAAAGAAAAGGTTTATGGAGCTTTATCACTCCATTTTATACGTTTTTAATCAAATTAAAGAACAGCAGGCTGCAAAATAGGTGCTTTACACCCAGAGAGTGATCGGCTATAATAATATTCCAATTTTTAGAGGAGAGGCGGCTTTTTCATGACTAAAAATCAATTAATTAAGCAAGCAATTGAAGCCAGGAATCGTGCTTATGTTCCATATTCTAATTTTCCTGTAGGTGCAGCTATAATAACCCAATCGGGCAAAGTGTATCATGGCTGCAACATTGAAAATGCAGCTTATCCGGTTACATGCTGTGCAGAACGTGTGGCTATTTTTAAAGCAATATCTGAAGGGGACACTGATTTTCAAGAATTGGCTGTAGTTGCTGATACGGATCGCCCGGTGCCGCCATGTGGGTCATGCAGACAGGTGATGAGTGAATTTTTTAATGAAAATACCCTCATTCATATTGCGAATTTAAAAGGAGAAGTAAAGACGGTTACCATAGAGGAATTGCTGCCGTTCTCTTTTTCATCTCATGACCTGACAACATCATAAACACACAAAAATTAGGTTGATGACTTAGTACATGTCTCCTTTCTCTTTAATATAGTAATTAGTGAACCGTCTATTTGAAAGGAGATGTTATGATGCGTCCGCATGGCAGACCATGTGTACCTCCGTGTAATCCGATTGTTTACCCGACTAAGCATAATGTGAAGAATAACGTTATTCCGCATGAAGTGGACCATATTCATCCATCCCATACGACTGTCATGAATCATCACGTGGTTCACAACAAACACTACTATCCTCATACAGCATCAGTCGGCAGCACATGCTCGAATGTTCATTATAACATGGGGCCTGGGCCACAATTCCCATATGGTGCCGGTTATCCAATGGGCAGAAGATAATAGTTGCCAAAATATATGCTAAAGGGCTGAGTACATCTCAGCTCTTTTTTGTTATAATAAAAAAAGGTGAAAATATGAAGGTAATGACAATTACAGGATATAAACCACATGAACTGGGGATCTTTCATTTAAAGGATCCAAGAATACAAGTCATACAATATACCATTAAAAATCGATTGTCTGCTTATTCAGAAGAAGGTCTGGAATGGGTACTTGTATCTGGCCAGACAGGTGTAGAACTCTGGGCAGCAGAAGCAGCTCTAGAGATTCAGTCACTAAAACTGGCTATTGTACCTCCATTTGCCGGTCAGGAAAGCGTATGGAAAGAGGAATGGCAGGAAAAATACCAGACCGTCATCAATCGTGCTCATTTTTATAAGCCACTGAGCAGCAAAGGTTATGAAGGCCCTCATCAATTCAGAGTGAAAGATCAGTGGATGATTAGCAAAAGTGATGGCTGTCTGGTAATGTATGATGATCAGTTAGAAGGTACGCCAAAATATTTTATTCAGCAATTAGAAAAAATGAAACTGCCATCTGCGTATATAAATGAACGGATCACGTTTTTTGATTTAGAAGACACTGCCCGGGAAATGGAATGGAATCAGCAAGAATCCATTCATACCAAGGAAAATTGACTTTGCATGTTTATTTTGAAAAAATAATGAATAAAGGTGCAAAAGTAATGAGGTGAAAGAAGGAAATGCTGGAAAAAATTCAACTGACCACTAAAGAAATTTTGGACAAAGACTTTAAAGTGTCCATTCGAGGTTACAATCAGGAAGAAGTCGATCAATTTTTAGATACCATTATTCAGGACTATGAAATGTTTCAGCAGGAGATTGAGCGGTTAAGAAGCGAAAATGAAAAACTGAAAAAGCAGGTTCATCAGCCAAAAAGCAAAACGGGTCAGAGTGCCGGTCAGGTCAACTATGATATTTTAAAGCGCCTATCAAATCTTGAAAAGGCTGTATTTGGAAAACGATTTGCCGATTAATACCATTGCTATTTATATAAACTATGGTATAATAAGATGTTGCGTGAAAAGAACTAGTTATGTGCGGACAGATAGATGAATACTCGGGTAATCGCTGTATGGGTTACCATGCAGAGGAAAGTCCATGCTCGCACAGGCTGAGATGCCTGTAGTGTTCGTGCCTGACGAAACCATAAGTCAGGGCAGCTGTTTTTAAGGCAGCTGACGGCAGGGAAGGTACCTAAGTCCTTTTGGATACGGTACTTGTACCTTGAAAGTGCCACAGTGACGGAGTTCAGCTGGAAACAGTTGAAGTGGAACGAGGTAAACCCCGCGAGCGAGCAACCCAAATCATGGTAGGGGCACTCTCCATAGGGAAATGAACCGGAAGGAGAGACAGGCGTTATGCCTGTAGATAGATGATTACCGCCGGAGTACGAGGCTGACCACCGTTAGCAGTACGATGGTACAGAACATGGCTTACAGAGTATTCATGGGTCATGACCGTACATATTTCAGTATTTGGCAACTCCTATCTAAACGTTGGTCTCCCGTTTAGATAGGAGTTGTTTTTTTCTAAAAAGGTGTGTCTAACTGCAGCGCTCAGCCCCCTCGAGCTGCTTCGGTCCCCGGAGGCGCAGGCAGTCCTCCATGGTGGTCATCCAGCCGTTTTCGGGGCTAAGCCGGGCGTCTGTTTTTTTAAAGTTTTACTTTTTGAAAGTAGCTAGTTGGTACAGAATAAATCAAAAAGGATCTAATGAGAAAGGAAGGCAAAGCCATGAGCCAAACATATACACTAATCGCAACGGCTGCTATGGGTCTCGAGTCTGTGGTAGCCAATGAAGTCAGAAATCTGGGATTTGACAATGTACAAGTTGAAAATAGCAGAGTTATTTACCAGAGTGATGCTTCCGGAATACCAAGAAGTAATCTCTGGCTTCGTTCAGCGGATCGGGTCAAACTTCTGATCGGTGAATTTGAAGCAACAACGTTTGAAGAATTATATGAACAAACCAGGAGTCTGCCCTGGGAAGAGTATATCCCGGAAAACGGAGAAATTCCCGTTATCGGTAAATCTGTTAAGTCTCAGCTGTTTTCTGTGAGGGATTGTCAGGCGATTACAAAAAAGGCGATTGTGGACCGGTTAATGCAAAAGTATGGGATTGCGACGAAACTTCCTGAAAACGGACCTGTTTATAAAGTCGAAGTAGCCCTGTTAAAAGATCGGGTAACTTTGACCATAGACACATCAGGTCAGGGACTGCATAAAAGAGGATATAGGATAAAGCAGGGGGAGGCACCTCTAAAAGAAACCCTTGCAGCTGCCCTGATCCAGTTAACGAACTGGCATCCCGATTACCCTCTAGTGGATCCTTTCACTGGTTCAGGAACCATTCCGATCGAAGCTGCATTAATTGGTCAGAATATTGCTCCGGGATTCAATCGGGACTTCGTTTCAGAAGAATGGAGTATCATTCCAAAAAAAGCGTGGGAAGAAGCTGTGGTGGAAGCAGAGGATCTTGCCAATTACGACCAGGAGCTAAATATATCTGGCTTCGATATTGATCACCGGATGATTGAAACAGCAAAAGAGAATTCAATGGAAGCTGGATTAGCAGATTTAATAAATTGGAAACAGATGCAGGCTGCTGATTTTCATCCGAAAGAGCCAAACGGCTATCTCGTTGGCAATCCGCCATATGGGGAGCGAATCGGTGAGCGGAATAAAGTAGAGCAGCTATATAAAGACCTGGGTAAAAATATGTCTCAACATCCAGACTGGAGCGTCTACATTTTGACTTCCTACAAAAAGTTTGAAAAGCTGTATGGCCAGAAAGCCACTAAAAAACGAAAGCTATTTAACGGGTTTATACGTACGGATTATTATCAATATTTTGGCAAGAAAAAATAGATTTGAAAGGAATTACTTAAAAAATAGAGCAATAAAATATAGAAAACGATATAATGGAATTATTAGAATAATTTGTTAGTTGTGAAAAGGAGTGAATACATTGTCACAGGAACGTACGAATACAGAAAAAGAGTTTTTGTCTTACCTTAAAGAAATAAGTGCTTACAATGAAGCTTTGAGCCTGATCTACTGGGACCTGCGAACAAAAGCTCCGAAGAAAGGTGTGAAAACCAGGTCAGAATCCATTGGAATTCTTTCAAGTAAAGTACATCAACTGACCACTTCAGACCGGATGAAAGGTTTTATTGATGAGCTGAAAGGCCAGACGAAAGATCCTATGATACATAAAGCGGTTCTTGAATGTGAAAAAGACTATGAGCGCAGTGTGAAAATACCGGAGGATGAGTACAAGGAGTATGTAACCCTTCAGTCTCAGGCTGAATCCGTATGGGAAGAGGCCAGGGAAAAATCTGATTTTGATATGTTCAGACCTTATCTCGAAAAGCTTGTAGATTTTAATATTAAGTTTGCGAATTACTGGGGTTATGAAAATAATATTTATGACACCTTATTAGATATTTATGAACCAGGCGTCACCGTAGAAACACTGGATCGTGTTTTTCCTGAACTGAGGACTTCACTGGTGGAGCTGCTGGAAAAGGTTCAGGATTCAGCTAATAAGCCAGACCCATCCATCATTCTGAAGGAATTTCCTAAGAACAGACAGAAAGACTTTACGATAGAAATTCTGAAGGAAATGGGATATGACTTTGAAGCAGGCAGACTAGATGATACCGTTCATCCTTTTGAAATTACTTTGAATCGCAATGATGTCCGCATCACGACGAGATATGATGAAAAGGATTTCCGAATGGCCGTCTTTGGAACCATCCATGAGGGCGGACACGCTTTATATGAGCAAAATATCAGTGAAGATCTGGAAGGTACACCTCTTTGCACGGGTACATCCATGGGAATTCATGAATCCCAGTCTCTTTTCTGGGAAAATTATGTAGCCAGGAGCAAGTCTTTCTGGAACCGATATTACGGTACGTTTAAAACGTATGCACCGGAACCGTTCCAATCTATACCTATGGAGACATTTTACCGATCCATTAACGAAGTCAAGCCATCCTTCATCCGGATTGAAGCTGATGAAATGACTTATCCCCTTCATATCATGGTTCGTTATGAGTTGGAAAAGGGCTTAATTAACCGGGAAATTCAGGTAAAAGACCTGCCAGAACTGTGGAACGATAAGATGGAAGAATATTTAGGAATCCGTCCGCGAAATGACAGGGAAGGGGTTCTGCAGGATGTTCACTGGTCGGGAGGCAGCTTTGGCTATTTTCCATCCTATGCATTAGGATACATGTACGGAGCACAGATTTTGAATGCCATGAATCAATCCTTTGATGTGAATCAGGCTATTGCAGACGGTGATCTAATTAAGATAAAAACCTGGTTATCTAAAAACATTCATCAGCATGGAAAAATGAAAGACCCCCTTGAAATTCTGAATCATGTAACCGGTGAAGGGCTGAACCCTTCGTACCTGGTAAACTATCTAGAGAAAAAATATCAGGACATTTATCAGTGGTAATGACCAGATTAAAGAGGCTGGGACACAAAAGAATGAATGGTGGAAAAGACGAACAATTGGCTAAGTAAAAAATATCCGAACTAACTCGTGACGAATGAGTGTAGTTCGGATATTTTCATTTTCTTGTCGGTTTTGTCCTAGCTGTTTTTCACATTAATTATAGCCAATTGGCCATTTAAATGGCGGCGATCCCGGCGGTGAATTCTGAATGATATCGATAAACGGAATGGTATAGGCGAATAGAATCAGTGTTACTGCTAAACCAATCCATAGCTTCCAATTTTCAAATACCATTGGAGTAGGCAAGGCATCTTCTGCAGTTTCAGCCATTGGGAACTCTTCCTGTCCTTTTGGTGCAAAGAAGGTCATGTATACGAAAATGTATACCATTAGCAGAATGCCGATAAACAGAATACTTCCGCCAATTGCTTGAGCGTATTGATATCCAATCCATTCCATAGCCTGTTCTGAACCGCCATATTCAGAATAGGAAGATCGTCTAGGAGCTCCAAGCAATCCTGCGATATGCATGGCGCCGGACATGATAAACATACCCACTGCCCATACAATTGTCTGAATGATTCCAAGGCGGTTAATATGTGCATCCAGTTTTCGTCCAGTGAGGACAGGGATGAGCCAATAGGATATACCAAAGAACGTTAATATGACAGTTGTTGCCAGGGTTAAGTGGAAGTGTCCGGTTACCCAGATGGTATTATGAACGACCTGGTTCAACTGGTGAGATGCATTGATCAGGCCTCCAGCACCAGCTGGAACAAAGGCAGCCATTCCAACGAATGGTGCAAAGAAACGGACATCTTTCCATGGCAACCCCCTCATAAAACCAAACAGACCTGTATAACCTTTTGCACGTCCAGCAGACTCAAAGGTTGCAAACATAGAGAAAGCTGTCAGCAAAGATGGGATAGCGACTGCAAATGTTAAGACAACTTGAATGTACTTCCAGAATGGATCAATTCCCGGCTCCAGCAGCTGGTGGTGAAAACCAACTGGGATAGAGAACAGCAGGAACATAATAAAAGCCATTCGCGCCAGTGAATCACTGAAAATTTTACCGCCAATAATTTTTGGAATAATACCATACCACGCCATATAGGCAGGTAAGAGCCAGAAATAAACAAGCGGGTGGCCAAAATACCAGAATAGGGTGCGGCTGACAAGTATATTGATTTCATCAACCAGTCCTAAAGACCATGGAATCATTTGGATGACAACAGTGGCTGCCACTCCGAGTGTTGAAATAAACCAGATAATCATATTGATGGCTACCATAAAGGCCAATAAAGGTGAAACTTCACCCTTATGTTTCTTTTTCCATGAAAAGAATTGGTGCAGGTTGACAAAAACGGCAATCCAGCTTCCGACTACGACCAGAGTCAATCCAATATAGAATAATGGATGGGCCTGAAGCGGAGCATAGAATGTATATAAAACACTGGCTTTTCCCAGTAAAATCAAGACAGCAGTTATGGCTGTTCCAATCAGCATGATATAAAAGCTGATCCATGCCCATTTACGTTCACCATTGGTCATTCCTACCGTTTTACTCATTAAAGCATACTGGAAGCCAATGATGAAAAATGTTGTCAGGACGAGTGCAAGAATAACACCATGGACCGTAAGTACCTGATAGTAATCAATGCCAAAGGGCAGGGTGAACTTTCCTGTACGAACCAGAACTTGAAGCAATCCCATTAAACCGCCGATTAAAAGAGATACAAATGCTACATACATATGCGCCATGGTCAGACGTGCATCTTTTACAGGCAATCCGGCTTTTTTGGCCAGAAAACCCTGGTCAGTCTGTTGGGATACAGCTGTATTATTCATCATTCTTCAAACACCTCCACTGTTGCCATCATCAAATGGTGGCCTGTTCCGCAGTACTCATTACAAATCAGGGTATAGGTTCCAGGTTTATCTAAGGTTGTTTCGTATTCACTGATGTAACCAGGTTCAAGCATCATGTTTACATTTGTTCCAGCCAGCTGAAATCCATGGATAACATCGCTTGTAGTAGCCTGAAACGTAACATTGGCTCCTGCAGGGATGCGGATGGTTTTCACTGGGGAACCATTTTCGTCTTTACCCAGATTATAGTTAAAGGCTGACGCAAGTACATTCACCACATATTCGTTATCCCCAACTTGATTTAACCCCAGATTTTCCTCTTTAAACGCTTCATGAGCTTGAACATTTTGCGGATCAATCGTCACCATGCAGCTTGGAGGCTGACTTCCCTGATAAAAGGCACCGATTCCCAGAATAATAAGGAATGCAAGGAGGGCACCGGTCCCAAAAATAATCCAGATCTTCTCATACTTATGAAGATGCATACACTTATCCTCCTAACCAACGTATTTTATTTAGCGAGATAGAAAGATTCCCCAAACGCCGAACCATGAAATAATTAAAAATGCCCCTACAAACATGACAGCAGTCATGGTCCCCTTTAGGTTCGGCTCATGAGCAGAGTTGGACGTTTTGCCGGATGGTTTTGCCATATACATCCCCCACTCCTTTCTTATAAAGTTGGTGTACTGAAAGTAAGTACACGTTCTACTTTTATCTTACATTCTTCGTGCTCGATATGGTATGAAAATTGCTAAATATTCACAAATTGTTCACGAACTCTCATGATTATAGGGGAAAGAATGTCTGTTCAGCTCCTGAAAAAAGGCATAAAAAAACAGCCAATTCATTAGAATTGGCTGTTCATTAGCATGGATGCACGTTAATATTAGCTTAATTCTTTAGCCATATCAGGTGCTAATAGTCCTACTTCTTCAAAAATGGAACCCAGCTGGTCCACGAATTGACCAAATGCTTCTTCAGCTTTTGACAGATCTGGATTTGCCGGATCTGCTTCAATAGCCGTTAAGCGTTCTTGATAAGAAGTTTTTAGAGAATCTAGTGCTTCTTTTAGAGAATTTTCAATGTCCTCAGTAAAGGTACCAGTCATCTCAAATGAATCTAACTTGCTGACAGCTTCTTCTGCCGCAGCTTTAGCTTCATCAGCAGCCTTTAAAAGATCCTCTTCTGTTACGTCTTCTGCTCCGATTTTCCCTTCATAGGCCAGAATGGTTTGATGTAAGCTGCGCAGTTCAGTAGTAAGGCTCATTTGTGTATCTAGAAGTGAAGACTTAATTTCCTTTTCACTGATTTCCACGACATCTGCGTTACCGTTGTTTTGTTCTTCCTGGACGTCCTGACCTTCGTCCTGGCCGCATCCTGCAAAAATTAGTGCAGATGATAGTCCAAGTGCTAATAGTGCTTTTTTCATTTTAAAAAACCCCCTTCTCTTTCTTACAAAAACTTGTAACACAGTGTATATTAAAGGATGTGACTGTAAAAGTAAACCTAGTGTAAAAATGTTATAATAAAAGAAATATTTTAATAAATCGAAACGATTGACAAAAGAGGTGTCGCAGAGGATGGAACATTATTTGCCGAGTTTTCATTTGAAAGGAAAATTGGCAGCAGTAACAGGTGCTACCAGGGGGATAGGAAAAGCGATCGCTTCCGCTTTTGCTGAAGCGGGCGCAGATGTACTATTAATTTCCCGAACAGATTCCGATTTAAAAGAAATGAAGGAAGAGCTGCAACAATACGGGACCAATATATATACGGTCAGTGGTGATGTTCAGCACTATGATGAAATCATAGAAAAAATTGAGCAGAAAAAAATAGAGTCATCTATTGATATCTGGGTCAACAACGCCGGAATAAATATACGCAGCGCAGCTGAAGACGTAACCGAAGAGGAATGGGAGCAGATCATCAGCACAAACATGAAAGGTGCCTTCTTTCTGACACAGTATGCAGCACGTCAAATGAAAGAAAAGGGCTACGGTAAGATTATTAACATTTCTTCTGTTGCAGGACATGTGGCATTGAGAACAGGTGTAGTATATGCAATGACAAAAGCTGCGTTAATTCAGATGACAAAAACATTGGCGCTGGAGTGGGGGAATCATGGTATCCGCATTAATGCCATTGGACCATGGTATTTTCCGACAACACTGACTGAAAAACTTCTTCAGGATGAAGAATATGTAAAGGATATTGTCTCACGTAC
Source organism: Bacillaceae bacterium (assembly GCA_017656265.1). Classification (GTDB taxonomy): domain Bacteria; phylum Bacillota; class Bacilli; order Bacillales; family Alkalibacillaceae; genus Melghiribacillus. The sequence continues at coordinate 176,113 of JACDOD010000001.1, forward strand.
CCCATTAAGGCGAATTGGCAAATTACCGGAACTGGCAGGAACTGCAGTGTTTCTGGCTTCAGAAGCCAGTGATTATATCACTGGCCAGACCATTTTTGTGGATGGAGGGATGACGATTTACGGATTTTAATAGAATAATTATGAATAATGATTTCAGAAGAGAGGAAAAATACAGCAAAGGAAAACATAACCATTACCAGCTATCGCCTATTCAAAAAAATTTGAACCAGGTGTAAAAAGCTAATTTTATGATAAAGGATGACGTTCTATGGCTTATATCCTCTCAGCTGGAGTCAGTATACCGAAATATCATATACGACAGGAGGAAGCGGAGCAGCTTGTCAAAGAAATATTTCCAAGAACGGACCGGGAAATGGGCCGGCTTCTTCCTGCCTTTAAAAATTCAGATATCAAGGAACGGCAATTTGTTGTTCCGGTGGACTGGTTCAGGGATAACCACGAATTTTTTGAGAGAAATGCCATCTATGAACAAGAGGCAGTACCTCATGCTGTAACCGCCATCAACAACTGTTTAAAGAATGAACAGCTGCTTTCAGATGTTGTTCATCCTGGAGAGATTGATTGCATCATCTTTGCCTCCAGTACCGGAATTGCAACACCGTCTGTTGATGCCCGCTGCATGAATGAGCTCCCTTTTCGCAGTGACACAGTACGGCTTCCTATCTGGGGAATGGGCTGTGTAGCAGGTGCTTCAGGCTTATCCAGGGCATTTGAATGGCTAAAAGCAAATCCCGATAAGTCAGCCCTGGTCATTTGTCTGGAATTTTGCAGCCTTGCTTTCCAAAAAGACGATCATCGTAAAAGCAATTTTATTGGAACCGTGCTATTCGGTGATGGTGCTGCGAGTGTGCTTCTTGCCGGAGAACAATCGCCTCTGCGAACCCGAATGAGGAAAACCAGCATTCCTAAAATCGTTTCTGCAAGCAGCAGGCTGAAAAAACAAGCACTGGATGTTATGGGCTGGGACGTAAAAGAGAAGGGGTTTCATGTCATTTTTGCCAAAAGTATCCCTCAGCTGGTTGAAACCTTCTGGAAAAAACATTTCCAGGATTTTTTACAAATATTAAACATACAAGCAGATTCTTTGTCGTATTTCATCGCTCATCCTGGAGGCATGAAAGTCCTCCAGGCCTATGAAAAGCTATTGCCTGATGCAGGCGTGAAACTTAAGTATTCCCGAAAAATTTTGCATCAACACGGAAATATGTCTTCGCCAACAGTTTTGTATGTTCTGAAAAGTGTGATGGAAGAGGAGGAGCTGGCGGGAGAAACAAGCATTTTAACTGCACTGGGGCCGGGGTTCAGTTCGGAATTGCTGGCATTGGAGTGGGTATCAGGATGATTTATGTCTGGGTATGGCTTGCAGTTGTCCTGCAGCGCCTTGGTGAACTGGTCATTGCCAGAAGAAATGAAAACTGGATGAAAAGTAAAGGAGCAATCGTGGTGAGAGAACCACTTTATAAATGGATTGTTCTGACCCATATCTTTTTCCTGGTCTTTGTGATCGTGGAAGGTTTTATGCGCCACAGATTGTCAGCGTCCATTCCTTTGATTCCCCTTGTTATTTTTATTCTCCTTCAGATCCTTAGGGTTTGGTGCCTGCAATCTCTGGGACGTTTCTGGAACACGAAGATTATCGTATTGCCTGGTGCCTGCTTGAAAACCAGCGGCCCTTATCGCTTTTTCAAGCATCCGAACTACGTAATTGTAGGACTGGAGTTTATCGTTCTTCCGCTCATTTTTTATGCCTATATAACAAGTATAATTTTTCCAGTTCTTCACTTGATTCTCATGTATTATCGAATCCCGAAAGAGGAGCAGGCGCTTCAAACGTATAAGAATGCATAGTGTCCAATCTCAATGTGTTAAATGAAGGGGATGGGGGATGTGGAATCATTTCATCACATCTTTATACAATTATTGCTGCTGCTTGCTGTTTCCATATCAGTAATCGCCATTGCTAAGAAGCTGGATCAGCCGTATTCCATTGCACTAGTTTTGGTAGGTTTAGCCCTCGGCAGCACTGAGGAATTTGCTATTTTAGAAGAGTCTGAGCAATTTATTACCCAGTCTGAAGTATTTCATGTCATTGTGGTTTCCTTGTTTTTGCCGATTCTGCTGGGTGATGCTACGTTAAAGATGCCTTTTCATGAATTGTGGGATGAGAAGAAGTCTGTTTTTTCACTTGCCTTCATCGGGACGTTACTGTCCTTTTTATTAATCGGTTTTGGAGGATATTTCTTGCTGGAGTTGCCGCTGATAGCCGCTTTTACGTTCGCGGCGTTAATGAGTGCAACAGACCCAATCAGTGTGATATCGATCTTTAAATCCCTGGGTGTTAAAAAGAAAATGTCCATAATTATGGAAGGTGAATCGTTATTTAATGACGGGATAGCTGTTGTATTATTCAATATATCATCCATTTACTTGCTGACCTTTCTGGAATTGGGCTGGGAAGGACTCGGGCAGGGGGTATGGATGTTTGTGAAATTCAGTGTTGGCGGTGCGATTGTCGGCCTGATTTTTGGATTTATCTTTTCATTCATCATTCGTTTATTTGATGATTACCCGCTTGAAATTGCCCTTTCTGCTATACTTTTTTTCGGTAGTTATTTTACCGCCGAATATCTGCATGTATCCGGTGTGATCGCCGTTGTTGTCGGGGGGTTTGTGTTTTTTGATTACGGAGCTAAAATCGGAATGTCAGAAGAAACCAGAGTTAATCTCAATACGTTCTGGGACGTCATCACATTTATAGCAAACTCATTCATCTTCTTAATGGTAGGACTGGAAATTCGTAATATTCATTTTGCTGGGAAATGGTGGCTGATTATCGGGGCCATCCTTCTTGTTTTGGCAGCACGGGCAATTGCCCTGTATGGAAGCACCGTATGGATTAAGGAAATTTCTAAAAACGAAAGGTTGTTATTAACCTGGGGTGGCTTGCGGGGAAGTTTATCCATTGCTCTTGCACTAAGTCTTTCTGCTGACTTTGAAAGCAGAGATCTAATTTTAATTTTAACCTTTTCTGTCGTGCTTTTTTCACTAATTGTTCAGGGTATTTCCATGAAGCCTGTAATAAGAATACTGGGGATGATTAAAAAGTAGATAGGGTATAAGGATTCTATAATATTATTATGTAAATTTAAATTTAGAAGGGAGAGGTTGACCATGAACATTGTTAAAGATCGAGAATGGTGCTATTCATTGTGGGAATCGGAGGAAGATGTCGTATGGGTTGACTGCCGGTTTTATTTGCAGAATCCTGAACAGGGAAGAATAGAATATGAACAGGAGCACATACCTGGCGCTTATTATTTTGATCTGGAAAAAGACTTAAGTTCAGAGGTAAAGAAGAGCGGGGATGGGGGCAGGCATCCGTTGCCTGATCCAGCCGATTTTGTTGAAAAACTGCAAAAAGCCGGAATTTCAAATCACACCATTGTGATTGCCTACGATCAGAATCATGCATTTGCTTCAAGATTTGTCTGGCTGTTAAAATATGTTGGTCATGAAAACGTATATCTCTTAAACGGCGGTATCCAGGCCTGGAAGGAAGCTGGTTATCCAACAGACGATCAAATTCCAGCTGAGCGTTCGGCAACTTTTGAACCAAACATTCATCCAAACATGACTGCAGATCAGGAATATGTCAAACATAAACTGAATGATCACAGCACGGTCATTATCGATTCCAGGAGTTATGAACGCTATGCAGGCATTCATGAACCGATTGATGCCAGAGCTGGACATATACCGGGAGCAAAGAATTATTTTTGGATGGATTTGTTTTCTGAACAGAATCGCTGGAAAGATGCGAATCGATTAAAAGGGCATTTCAAAGAGTTGACTTCTTATGATGAGGTGATTGTTTACTGCGGCTCCGGTGTTACGGCAACACCAAATGTCATATCCCTCTGGGAATCCGGGTTTAACAATATTAAGCTGTATCCAGGAAGTTTCAGTGACTGGATATCAAATCCTGATAATCAGATTGATACTAAAAAGAAGTAAAAAACCCATGCGACTGTATAGTCGCATGGGTTTTAACGTCTTAAATGTTACGCTTGCTGTTCATTCGGCTGAAGTTTGTTTTTATGCATGCTTTTTGCTGCATAAATGAAAGGTGTATCAATGGCAGACACAATAAACTTAATCAAATAAGTGGAAACAAATATTTCAAGCCAGACCTGAATGGGGAACATTCCCCAAAAAGCGATTAAACAAAATACCGCTGTATCCAGAAGCTGACTGATCATCGTGCTTCCATTATTGCGGAGCCATAGATATTGATCACCTGAAAATTTCCTTTTAATCTTTTGATACATCCAAACATCAAAGTTCTGGCTGATCAAGTAGGCAACAAGGCTGCCAATTGCAATCTGCGGAACAAGGCTGAAGAGTGCAGAAAGAGCTCCCTGTACTGTATCATCAGGTGATGGAATGAACAGAAGAGCAACCTGCATCATAATTGTCATCGTAATTAATGTAAAGAAACCAAGCCAGACCGCCTTTTTCGCTTCATTCCGCCCATATTTTTCATTTAATATATCCGTAGCCAAAAAGATGGTACCGTAGATGATATTCCCGAGTGTAGCTGTTACACCAAACAGTTCCACAACTTTTAAAACCTGTATATTCGCAACAACGGTTGACATGCCGATCCAGACGAACAGGCCGGCCTTTCCGAAAAGACGATAAATGATAAGGATTAGTGAGAAATTCACAATGGCAAATAATAGCCACAGCCATTCGTTAAACATAAGGTGTCCCCCTTTTATACTCGGAGATAAAATAGAATCTATTATTTGAAGTTATAATTTTTCAATACATGTTCAGTATGCCGATCACACTTCTCTGTATGGAATGAGCGGCATAGATATTACAAAAAAACATTTTACCTGACTTTTTATGTTTTATCAATTACCGAAAACAAAAATAAAAGCGGTAACCGCAAAACGCGATTACCGCATTAGTTGATTATGGTTTATTTTTTAACAACATTAGCTGCCTGAGGTCCGCGATTGCCTTCAACAATTTCAAACTCTACAGACTGTCCTTCTTCTAGAGTTTTGAAACCATCTTCTTGAATAGCAGAGTAATGTACGAATACATCGTCTCCGCCTTCAACTTGAATAAATCCGTAACCTTTTTCAGCATTAAACCATTTTACAACACCGTTTTGCATAAGTAAAATCCTCCTAAAACCTTTCACAAAAATGTGGTAATTTCGCAAACAAGATGCAAGACCCAAATAAAAAAGGTAACTCCTATAGAAGTGAAGGACCACAAAATTCATTCACTTCTATAGAAGTTACCTGTCTTTTATGAATCCTTACATCTTCTCTGCTTGATGTTAGTATAGCTTAATAAAAATGAGGTGTCAAGAAACCAGTGATGGTATGCTCCTGTACTGGTTACTCGAATCAAAAGCGAACAATAACGTTATAATATCATAAATAGTTCGTAAATAACGTTGACAGTCTTAACCAGTCACTGGTATAGTATCTACGGGATAAAAATGTGTTCAGGGGGCTATATTTTATGGTTAATCATTATGATGTCATTATTGTCGGCGCAGGACCCGCAGGGATTTTTGCCTCTTATGAATTATCTGAAAAATCGCCAGAAGCGAACATTCTCCTTATTGACAAAGGACATAACATTTATAAAAGAAGATGTCCAATTTTAGAAAAAAAGTTAACGAAATGTCCGCCCGCTGCCGGTAAAAAAGAATTTGCCGGATGTCTGCCGGCATGCTCCATTACGAACGGTTTTGGGGGTGCTGGTGCTTATTCAGACGGAAAATTTAATATTACCAGTGAATTTGGAGGCTGGATGACGGACTATTTATCAAACGAAGAAGTGATGAAACTTATTCATGATGTGGATCAAATTAATTTAAGGCACGGGGCTGCTGAAACGATAACTGATCCTTTGACGCCCAAAGTAAAGGAAATCGAACGAAAAGCTTATTCAGCTGGACTAAAACTTTTGCGTGCCCAGGTCCGTCACCTGGGAACCGAACAAAACTTAACCATCTTGCAAAGCATATATGAGACCCTAAACAAGCGGATTGATATGCGCTTTATGACGGAAGTGAAAGATTTAATTGTTGAGGATGAACGGGTAAAAGGGGTTACATTGACCAAACACGATGAACCAATCTACGCAGATCATGTGGTCATTGCTCCAGGCAGAGATGGCTCCAAATGGCTGAGCAGTCTGTTAAAAAAATACGGAGTTCCCATGAAAAACAATCAGGTAGATATAGGCGTGCGTGTGGAAACATCAGACATTGTGATGGAAGAAATCAATGAACATCTTTATGAAGGAAAGTTTGTGTTTAATAGTTCGGTAGGGACCAGAGTTCGTACGTTCTGCAGCAACCCGAGCGGACATGTAGTCGTAGAAAATCATTCCGGTACCATGCTGGCAAATGGCCATTCCTATAAAGATCCGAAGTTAGGCAGCGGAAATACCAATTTTGCCTTATTAGTTTCTCATCAGTTTTCTGAACCGTTTAATCAGCCAAATGAGTATGCCCATGAAATTTCCAGACTGGCTAACCACTTATCCGGAGGAGGTATTATCGTACAAAAACTGGGAGATATTTTAATAGGAAGACGTTCCACAGATAAGCGGATTCAGGAAGGCTTTATTGAACCTACGCTGAAGGAAGCGGTCCCTGGAGATCTAGGTCTAGTACTCCCTTACAATACGATGAAAAGTTTGCTCGAAATGATCGAAGCATTGGACCGAGTAACTCCCGGGATTGCATCGGAACATACGTTGTTTTACGGGGTTGAAGCGAAATTTTATTCCGCAAGACCGGAAATCAATGAAGAGTTTGAAACTCCTGTACAAGGCCTATTTGTAGGGGGAGACGGTGCAGGTATTACCCGAGGTCTTGCTCAGGCGGGAGCCAGCGGATTGTGGATTGCCCGGCAAATTTTAAAACGAATGAACATAAAATCTGAAAAACAAGTCGTTGTATCATAATTGAATGAATATAATGGGTCTCTCGACATGTGGTGCTTTTAACCGTTGAGAGGTCCTGTTTTCTTTTTGCCGGAACGGTCTTTCTGATAAAATAGGAATAGATATTGTCAGGTTACATAAAACTCGGGAGGGAATACCCTTGTCCATCAACATCGGTTTAACTGGATGGGGAGATCATGATTCTTTGTATCATTCCAATATTTCTCCTCAGGAAAAACTTGCGGTCTATGCGTCATTTTTTCCTGTGGTAGAAGTAGATACAGCTTTTTATGCTATTCAGCCCGTGAAAAATTACGAGAAATGGGTGAAGGATACCCCTGATCATTTCTCCTTTGTGATCAAAGCTTATCAGACCATGACAGGCCATGACCGGAAGTCCATAACAAAGGGTGATTTTAAACAGATTATGGATCAATACCGGGAGTCCATCCAGCCTGTTATAAATGCGGGGAAGCTGAACAGCATCCTATTTCAATTTCCGCCGTGGTTTAATTTGAAAAGAGATCATGTGAACAGACTTCGGTTTATACGGGATTATTTTTCTGATCTGCCGTTAGCCCTGGAATTTAGAAATCAGACCTGGTTTGCACCTCAATTTCGGGAACGAACATTACAGTTTATGAAAGAAGAAAACTGGATTCATACGATATGTGATGAACCGCAGGCCGGGGAAGGTTCTGTCCCAACCGTACTGGAACCCACTCATCCCGAACAGACCCTGATCCGTTTTCACGGAAGAAATGTACATGGCTGGAATCGGAATGGCCGTTCGGATTGGCGGAAAGTAAGGTTTTTGTATCGGTATAGCATAGAAGAACTGTCCGAATGGGCGGGATGGATTCATGACTTACAGCGAAAGACGAAAAACATCACGATATTATTCAACAATAACTCAGGAAAAGATGCTGCGGCTAACGCGAAACAACTGATGGAACTCCTGCATATCCAATACGAAGGCTTAAATCCAAGACAAATGGATCTATTTGATGGAGGTCTCGCATGAAGAACAAGAAAATCATAATTCAGACGGAAAAATGGATGGAAAAAGTATTTCGGAATGAATCTACCGGACACGATATCTGGCACTTACAAAGGGTAATGCATCTGGCTGAACACATAGCCCGAAAAGAGGGGGGAGATGTGTTTATCTGCAAGATGACCGCACTTCTTCATGATTATCCGGATGAAAAATTAACAAAAGATCCGGAGCAAGCCTATCAGGATATTATTTATTTTTTAAAGAAACACAACATCGATCAGCAGACAATTGAACAAATATTGTGTGCCATGAAAGATGTTTCGTTTAGGGGGAAACATCGAATTCCTGAAACATTGGAAGGGAAAGTTGTGCAGGATGCAGACCGGCTCGATGCTATTGGAGCTATTGGCATCGCCAGGACATTTGCTTTTGGCGGGAAAAGGGGACAGCCTATCCACGATCCGGCTGCCCCGGGCGTTCATGATAGCCAATCATATCGAAGTCCAGAGAAGACAACTATTCAGCATTTTTATGAAAAACTATTATTATTAAAGGACTACATGAATACAGACACAGCTAAAAAAATAGCTCTCAAAAGGCATCAGTTGATGGAAAACTATTTATCTGCATTTTACTCCGAATGGGATGCAAAAGATCTGGAATAGTGCTATTGTTTGATGACCCTTCTGGCACCAAGATAGCGGGACTTCCAGTAAGAATTGCCAAGACGGCTGATGACTACACCATTGTTGCCCGCATGAATAAACGTTCCATCCCCTAAATAAATACCTGCATGGGATGGACCTGGCTTATAGGTTTCAAAAAACACTAAATCTCCGACACTCGGCCTTTTAAGCGGAACCGTAGAATTCCAGATGTCAGAAACGGTACGGGGAATGCTTACGCCAATGCTTCTATACACAAATTGTAAATAACCGCTGCAGTCAAACCCATCAGGGGACTCTCCTCCCCAGACATAGGGCGTTCCCAGATAGGCTCTTGCTGCCGTAATTAAACGGCTTTTTCCCTGAAAACTGTCCTTCTGTACAGTTGAATGATAAGCCAGGGTCGTAATGCGAGGAACATCCTTTTTTTTCTGTACAAATGTCTGGTGAGAAATCTGGTTTTTGTTGCTTGCCCACAGCTTTTCAATAAATGTTTCATCCACTGTTTTCTGAAGGGGCAGGTTGTGAATGGCCTGAAAATGGAATATGGCTTTTTGGGTCATTGGGCCATAAATCCCGTCGATTTTACCGCTATACAAACCGAAATACTGAAGCGCCACCTGCAGCTTTTTCACATCTTCTCCCTGGCTGCCGGGATAAATGGGATCTTCAATCGTTTTTAAGGCATCTAGATAGAAGTTCCGTTCGATTTCCATCAGTTTATAAATGGTTTCTTTGTTGGCACGTCCGGTTACATCGATCAGATATCGTCTTTGGAACTTTTTGACCGCGTGTTCGGTTTTAACACCGTAGTTTCCATCCGTCTGTCCGTCATAAAGCTTTAACCGTTTAAGCTTTTTCTGCAAGATGTGTACGGCTTCGTGATGCGTGCCGAATGCAAGAGTCCTGGTGCTGCTGAGAAATTCATTCTCTTGTGGAGCATCGTCCATGTAATAGGAAAAAGATTGGGTTATCGCAAAACTGCATGCAACAGTACTGAGGATGATGGGGTGCTTTTGTAAATAGGACATGAAAACACCACCTTTGTGAATGTCATCAATATAGTTTATGTTCGGTAGAAGATTTTATTCTGAATCGTGATGTGGACTGTGATAAAATAAGGGGAACAGGTATAATAAAAAGAGGATACCCTGTAAGGTAAATAATGATGAACGCTGATTGAAACGTTTTAATTCATTGTCAAACAATTACATATATATAAAGCTGAACGATTAAGGGGGATTATCATGAGCAAAAGTGAACAGGAATATCTTAACCTTTGCCGCCATGTGCTGGAAAACGGACATACAAAAGATGACCGGACCAGAACAGGAACCATTTCTGTTTTCGGACACCAGATGCGTTTTGACCTTCAGGAAGGCTTTCCGTTGCTGACAACGAAGCGGGTGCCTTTTAAGCTGGTTGCCAGTGAGCTGCTCTGGTTTATCAAAGGGGATACGAATATACGCTATCTCTTGAAGCACAATAATAATATATGGAATGAATGGGCTTTTAAAAAATGGGTGGAAAGCGATGAATATAATGGTCCGGATATGACGGATTTCGGTCTGCGCTCTCAGCAGGATAAACAATTTAACCAGGAATATGAAAAGCAAATGAATATGTTTAAACAACGAATTTTAGAAGATGATGAATTTGCTGATCAATATGGTGATTTGGGAAATGTTTATGGCAGCCAGTGGCGGGCGTGGAAAACCTCAACAGGTGAAACCATTGACCAATTGAAAGATGTCATTGAAACCATTAAACATCATCCTTATTCCAGAAGATTAATTGTGTCAGCCTGGAATCCCGAAGATGTGCCGAACATGGCACTGCCGCCATGTCATACGTTGTTTCAGTTTTACGTAGCAGATGGTAAGCTGTCCTGTCAGCTTTATCAGCGAAGCGGAGATATTTTCCTCGGCATACCGTTTAATATCGCGAGCTATTCGTTATTGACCCATCTCATTGCCCATGAAACAGGACTTGAAGTTGGCGAATTCGTTCATACGATTGGGGATGCCCATATTTACTCGAATCACGTAGAGCAGGTCAAAACCCAGCTCAGCCGACAACCGCTGAAATTACCGACGTTAACGATTAATTCTGATGTTAAATCTGTCTTTGATATTGAACTGGATGACCTCTCGATTGAAGGGTATGACCCCCATCCAGCGATCAAAGCCCCAGTTGCTGTATAATGGATTTGCAAAGGAGAAGCGCGATGATTTCATTACTTGTTGCTATGGATAAGAACCAGTTGATTGGAAAGGATAATCAGCTGCCCTGGCATTTGCCCGAGGATCTAAAATACTTTAAGAAAACAACTCTTGGACATACTGTTGTGATGGGAAGAAAAACCTTTGAATCCATCGGAAGACCCTTGCCTCAGCGGGAAAATGTGGTGATGACAAGAAACAAAGATTTTCAGGCAGAAGGCTGTGCTGTCATTCATTCCTGGGATCCGGTTCTCGAATGGAACGAAGAAGAACCTGAACGGGAAATTTTCGTCATCGGCGGTCAGGGGCTGTTTGATAAAGCTATTGAGTTCGCTGATCGGCTGTACATAACCAGGATTGATGATGAGTTCGAGGGGGATACGTATTTCCCTGATTTTGATGACTCCGACTGGAAGCTAGTTTCAAAAGAAAAGGGCATCAAAGACGAAAAAAATCCTTATGATTACTACTTTTGTGTCTATGATAGAAAATGAACAATTTGTAAACTTTTAAAAAGAATATTTGCAAATCAGCTAAAAATTCGCGAAAATAGAGAAAGAACGTGTATAATCAAGTTGATGGCTTTGAGAATCCAACCTCGTTTATACGGAAGGTGATTATTCATGCAAGTTGGAGTACCGGGACTGATTTTAATTCTGGTTATTGCCTTGATTATTTTTGGTCCGAAAAAGCTGCCGGAATTGGGACGAGCTGCCGGCCAAACCTTAAAAGAGTTTAAACATTCAACAAGAGAACTGACTGGTGATGTAACCGACGAAGTGAAAGAAGTTAAAGAAACGTTCACGGATAAAAAGAACTCATAACTGAACACAGATTTGAGGTGAAGGAAATGGGTATCGCACAAATTGGCGTTCCCGGGTTAATTTTAATTTTGATTATTGCCCTGGTTATTTTCGGCCCATCCAAACTGCCTGAAATCGGAAAAGCCTTTGGTTCATCCCTGAGGGAATTTAAACAGGCTGCAACCAATGTGTCTTCAGATCAGGAGGATGAGCAGAAGAAACTTGAGGCAGGCGATAAGAAAATTAACTAACGTATGCTTGAAGGTGTAAGGTAAAAACTGCCTTACACTTTCTTCTTGCACGAGTTGATCGCAGGAATGGAGGGCATATCATGTCAGAACAAAATCGCCCATATGATCAGGAAATGGAAGTTACCGAACATTTAAGCGAACTCAGGAAGCGTCTATTGTGGAGCTTCCTGGTTTTTGTTCTATTTTTTATCGTAGGATTTATTTATGTTGAGGATATTTTTCGTTTTTTTGAAAATGATGCCCAATTTGAATTTATTGTTTTAGGTCCAGGTGAAATTTTATGGATTTATATGATAATCGCCAGCATAGTGGCTGTTGCCCTGACGCTGCCATTTTTGTCACTGCAGATCTGGCTGTTTGTTAAGCCTGGCTTAACGCCAAAAGAAAGAAGGGTAACCATTACATATATTCCTGCAATCTTTTTATTATTTGTAGGGGGATTGTTTTTTGGCTATTTTGTCATTAAGGATTTAATATTAAACTTCCTGTTATCGTTAAATGAAGGTATGTTTGAAGAAATGTTTACCGCCGAAAAATATTTCCGCTTCATCATGCAGGTTACCCTGCCATTTGCCTTTTTCTTTGAAATACCAATTATTTCAATGTTCCTCACCAGTTTAGGCATAATCAATCCGATGGTGCTAAAGAAAGTGAGAAAATACGCTTACTTTGTTCTTGTTATTCTGGGGACTATGCTGTCACCGCCGGACTTTATTCTTCAGCTGGTTGTAGCCATTCCTCTCATTGTTCTTTATGAGGTAGCTATTGTGACATCCCAGGTAGTGTATCGGCGAAAGCTGGCGGAAGAAGACGAGCTGCCGATGGATTCGTAATAAAAGATGGATGTTTTGGCAAGCCCCCGTGAGTTTCTCTGGGGGCTTTTTAGATTCATTTCATGTTGAGGATTCATATAACGATCCCCATATTCATGTGAGTTCATGGTCCCCTTCTATTTCATTTGCAATTTCATCACTTTGTCCCTACAATGTCAATACATACGTCTAGTCAAAGGAGAGTAAACGGTGCGTTCATTTTACCATTATATGATGCGATATAGAGGGAACAAAGGAAGCAATGATGAAAAAAAACTGGCCGACTGGATGTTTAAGGATTATGATTTTCCTAAACACTCCACATCTTATGACGAAATCAGCCGCTATCTGGAGTGGAACATCCCATTTTCTGATGCACTCCGGGTATTTGACCGGGTATGGGAAGAGTACGAAATGAATGAGCTGGAATAAGATCAGAGGGCTGGGACAATTGCAAAAGGGATTTGTCCCAGCCTTTTTCTTATTTATGGATGATCTCGAGATGAATAATATCACTGACAGGGATAATAAGGGAATCTTCTTTTGACTGGAGTGTAATCCTCTGACTGACAGCATCAAGCTTTTCAACGTTTCCGGTCAAGGTTGCCTCCGTCCCGTTCTGGTAAATGGTGACCTCTATGAGGCTGCTGAATTTAAAAGCTTCCAGGAGCTGTGTATTGAGTACTTCCAGTTTTTGTTCATCGAGAATGGGGCGGGGTTTTCTGGATTCGTCTTTCCACATCCTTTTTAATTCCTTCACATGTTCGGGAAGCATGAGCGATGTCCATTTGATGGAACCCCGATCTCTTATCATCATAATCACCTCATTCTTATTATATACGAACATACATTCGATTTTCAATTGAAAAAGAACAGATGTTCGTGTATAATGTTGCCTGAGGAGGTGATGAGTATGCATTTTCATCAAAAACCATCTGAACTGGCTGATATTATTTATATCAACAAAAATAATGAAATTACCCAGCGAAGAATTAAAATTTACGGTGAAAACAGAGAACGGATTATTGCCTATTGTTATCTTCGGAAAGGCATCAGAAGCTTTACGAAAGAACAGATCCTCGCTCAATTCCCCGTTCAAAACAGAAAATTGGGCTAATCTTCAAATATATACCATCCCTATGATATTCCATGATATGATGATAGAAGACCTCATTTTGATTCCCACCTGAATATGAATTCAAGAATATTCATATGATATAAACTTTTAGAAGATGGAGTGGATGACATGAAAATTGTCCATACAGCAGACTGGCATCTCGGTAAAATTGTTCACAATGTCTATATGACAGATGATCAGAGATATGTATTACAGCAATTTTTAGATGAGCTGGCTCGCATTCAACCAGACGCAGTGATTATTGCCGGTGATTTATATGATCGGGCGATTCCTCCAAGAGAAGCAGTAAAATTGCTAAATGATACATTAACAGCCATTGTCCAGGAGATGAACATTCCAGTGCTTGCCATAACAGGAAATCATGACAGCCCGGAACGGATGGACTTTGTGTCCCGTCTGCTGAAGGAGCATCAATTATTTATTCAAGCTAAGCTGGACCCGGATCTTGAAGCGGTTGTGCTGGAAGATGAGCATGGGCCTGTCCATTTTCATCTAATTCCATATCTGGAACCAGGTGAAGCGAGAATAATGTTAGAAGAAGATTCCATCGGGAGCCACCAGGAAATGATGGAAGTGATTGTCCAAAACATTTCCGAGAAATACGACCTGAAAAAGGGGCGCCATATTTTTGTGGGACATGCATTTCTGGCAGGGGGCATGGAATCGGAATCAGAGGAGCGGCTGTCGGTCATTGGAGGAGCTCCGTATGTAGATGCATCTCTATTTGAACCCTTTACATATACGGCCCTTGGTCATCTGCATCAGTCCCAGAAAGTGAAACATAACCACATCCGTTATTCAGGTTCTATTTTAAAATATTCCTTTTCAGAGGCTAATCATAATAAGTCTTTTACCTTGCTGGAATTAAATGAAAACGGAATCAAAAGCATGGATAAAATCCCGCTTAAGCCGCTTCGGGATGTACGGGTTGCAGAGGGGTTCATGGACGAACTGCTGGATCCTGATCTGGCCAGCGAGGATTACCTGCATCTGCGGCTGCTGGATGATGGACAGCTGATGGATCCGATCGGCAAGCTGCGAAAAAATTACCCCAATATATTACGTCTTGAACGGGTGGGACGAAGGGGACAATCCTTAAATAAACTGGAACAGGCGAAAAAACGTCAGCATATGGATCACCTGGAACTGTTTGTCTCATTCTATGAAAATATGAAGGGTCAGCCCATATCAGAAAAACGAAAAGAAATGGTTGCTGAAGTTATACAGGAATTGATCGAAGAAGAGAGGAGAAAATAACATGCGGGCGATGCAACTGAGCATTTCTGCGTTTGGTCCATATAAGGACGTACAAATGATCGATTTCGAAAAATTAGCCGGAGACGCGTTATTTCTCATTACCGGCCCAACAGGCGCGGGTAAAACTACGATCTTTGACGCTATGTGTTATGCCCTTTACGGACGGGCATCGGGAAGTGACCGGGATCACGACACTTTCCGCAGTCATTTTGCTGCCCCGGATGAACAGACCGAGGTTACCTTTCGCTTTCAATTGCAGAACAAAGAATATGAGGTTAGCCGCTCACCCAAACAGCTCAAGCGAAAAGAGCGCGGTGAAGGGTTTACGGAGCAGCCGCCTAAAGCAGAATTATATGAATATATCCATGGGAAAAAGCAGCTGTTATATTCCCGTATTAAAGATGTTAATGAAGCAATTGAAAACTTACTGCAGTTGGATTACGAACAGTTTCGCAAAATGGTCATGATTCCTCAGGGAGAATTCCGCCGTCTCATCTCAGAAAACAGCCGGGAGCGGGAAGCGATTCTTCAGAAAATATTCCGTACGTATTTTTATAAAGATATGACAAATCGGTTGTCGGACAAGAGCAAAAAGCTGGAAGAGAGCATTCGGGATATTCAGAAAATAGAAGAAATGGAAATTCAGCAGTATGAGTGGGATACAGAGGGAGAAAATGCGGCACCAGATACAGATGAGGCCATCAGCAGGCTGAAAAGCTTCCAACATGATGAGAAAGAGCAGTTGCGCATCAAGAAGGAAGAACTGGAAGGGGCTAAAAAGAAGTTCGAGCAAAAACAGACAGACTATTATGCTGCAAAGGAAATTGATCAGCTTTTTCAAGAAAAGAATCAGCTGAAATCCAGGCTGGAAGAATTACATGCTAAACAAGAGACCATTAACCAAAAAAGAGAACAGCTGAAAAGTGCGGGAAGGGCAGAATTGTTGACCGGATATGAAAAACAGGTGAATCAGAGAAGACATGAATTGAATCAGCTGATGGAAGAAGAAAAGAAAAAGGAACATGAAGTTCAGACACTGGAAAAACAGTTTGAAGAGATCAAGATTGAGTTTGAAAAGGAAAAAGGGGCAGAATCCGAACGGGAAAAGATAAAGGAACAAATCAAGCGCCTGGAAGAAGAATACAAGCTTATTGATCAATACCATCAGGCGGATGAGCAGGCAAGACAACTAAAACAGCAGCTTGAAGATAAGCAATCTTTGATCAAAAGGGCTGAACTGAAATCAGCAAAGCTGGAAGAGGAACAGGAGCAGCTCGAAGAAGAGAGCAGCCGATATGACGAACTGACCAGGCATTATTATGAGCAGGAAGCTCGAGTGAAGGAACAAAATCAACAGATTGACAGAGCGCAGCAAGTGATCAAAGAGTATCGTAAACTAAACAACCTGAGAGAGGAATATAAACGAGTTAAAAACAAGTATCTGGAAGTCCGTCAAAAGCGTGAAGACCTGGAAAAACAGCTTTCCCTGCTTGAAGAGCAGCAAATGCAGCAGCAGGCAGCATTTTTAGCACATTCATTGCAGTCAAATGATCCCTGTCCCGTCTGCGGTTCAACCCATCATCCGAATAAAGCTGAATTTGAAGGAAATCAGGTAACAGAAGAAGAAATTAAACATATCCGGAAGACGCTGAGTTTAACGGAAAAAGATGAGGAGCAGTGGCAGCGGGAGTGTTTAAGAATTGAATCCCAGGGACAGAGCCAAAAACAGCTTATTGATAACATGACACGAGAAATAAGCACCAAAGAGGATCAGCTGTCCCTTTCGTCCATCGAACAGCTGGCAACGGATCTGATCAATCAGCATAAGGCCAGTCAGCAGGAGCTGCTGAGGATTAAACAGCAGCTTGAAACGATGAAACAAAAAAATAGTCGAAAAAAAGAAGTCAAAAAACAGCTGACTGAATTAAAGAAGAAGCTTGAAGAACAGAAGAAGGAAGCAGATGAGCTGAGAGAAAAATGGATTCGACGGGAATCAGATTTGGAGAATATCCGAAGGCAGCTGTCCCGCCAGCCTGTTTCTGCACCAGAATTTAAACAGACCGTGGAACAAGAAAAAGCAAAATATCAAGTGATGGTTGACAAATGGAATCAGATACAAGAACAATATGAGCGCCAAAAAGAGAATCTGAATAAAGGTAAAGTGGAACTTTCTTCCTTACAGAGCCAAATCGTCCAAGAGAAAGAAAAACTAAAGCAGGCGCAGCGGCAATTCCATGAACAATTAATTGAAAAAGGATTTCAAACCTATGATGAATACCTGAAAGCCAGGATGTCTCCAGAATTGCAGGATACAGTGGAAAACGAAATTAAAAGCTTTGAGGAGCAATGGTATGCATCTAAAGAACGATTTCAGGTACTGGAGGATAAGTTAAAAGAAAAGGATCAACCAGATTTAGAGTTCATTAAACAAGAGTTAGAAAGACTGAATTCGGAAATTGAACTACTTAATAAATCGATTCAGCAATGTGAAATGAAACTGGAACGATATGACAACAGCATTAAGCGGTTAATGGAGTTACGAAAAAAGAGGAAATCACTGGAAGAGAGATATTTTGATATTGGAGAACTGGCGCGTCTGGCCAGGGGAGATAATGACCAGCGGTTATCCTTTGAACGTTTTGTCTTATCTGCCTTTTTAGATGAAATTTTACTTCAGGCAAATATTCGGCTGGATCGAATGACCGATCACCGCTTTGAGCTGATTCGCAGTGACCAGATAGCGAAACGTGGGGCACAGAGCGGCCTTGATCTTGAAGTGATGGATCATTATACAGGGCAGCAACGCTCAGTCCGAACTCTTTCTGGAGGCGAAGGATTTAAAGCAGCACTAAGTTTAGCGTTAGGAATGGCGGATGTGGTACAGGCACATGCCGGAGGAGTAGAGCTTGACACCCTGTTTATTGATGAAGGATTTGGCACCCTTGATGAACTGTCAGTAGAACAGGCACTTGGGTGTTTACACGACTTGCAAAACGGCAATCGGGTGCTGGGCATCATATCCCATGTACCTAAGCTGAAGGAAGAGATTAAAGCTAAGCTGCAAATTCATCCTTCCCCGGCTGGATCAACTGTCACCCTTTCTCTATCATGATGTAAATACCAAAGGAGGAGTATATCCCATGTCAGTACCATTTTCAATGGAATGGCGAATCATTACAGAGGGCAGAGAAAGACGTATTGATGAAACCAATAACACATTTGAAATTGAATTTGATGGATACAAATTATTTCCCATTGATGAGCCTATTGATGTTAAACGGTATCCATCTTCGGAACAGATCGGCACCGCGAAAGTTGTAAAAATCTCACTTTACGAAAACCGGACGATCTGCACTTATCAATTAATTTCTTTGCATAATGTCAATTAACGACAAAAGAATGATTGAACAACGAGAATGCAATGTCGCAATTTATTGTTTTGTGCGCTTTCCCGGGAAATATAAACCCCTGTTTATTTCCCATAACAGACAGGGTATATTCCTTGCCGCACAATGCCCAAAACCTTGAAAAGAGTTCATAAAATCGCCAAATGTGAACCCTCCGGCAGGGTGATTTTCCCTTTATACTATAAGTGTAAGAATCATATTGGGGGGATTCACATGTTTGCGACTATGTTGTTAGGGTTAATTCTTTGTGGGTTTATTGGTACTGTTATTTATGCAGAAGTTACAGCCTAAGATAACGTTAAACATAATCGATTCTGTACATCTTTAGTCCCTTGCTATACTATTATGGCAAGGGATTTTTTATACACAAAAAAATCCCAGCCTGTTTGGATATTTTTTTCGAAAGCGAGATTCTCAGAAACATGCAGCGGGGAGGAGAATACGTGGGACAAATATTAAAAAATGACTGGCATACATACTTGAATGAAGAGTTTAACAAACCGTATTATCAGAAACTACGTCAATATTTAATGAAGGAATATAAAACGAACACGATTTATCCAGATATGTATGATATTTATAATGCCTTTCACTATACCCCCTATCAGAAAACTAAGGTTGTTATTCTTGGGCAGGACCCATATCATGGTCCAAATCAGGCACACGGATTCAGTTTTTCCGTTAAACCCGGAGTAGACATCCCTCCATCACTAAAAAACATCTATAAGGAATTACAGGATGATATTGGATTTCAAATTCCTGATCATGGTTATCTGATTCACTGGGCCAAACAGGGGGTTTTACTCCTAAATGCTGTTCTTACAGTCAGGGCACATCAGCCTAACTCTCATCGAGGTATAGGCTGGGAGAATTTCACAGATCGAGTAATAGAAGTACTGAATAACCGTGACGAACCAGTGGTATTCATTTTATGGGGACGAAACGCCAGGGAAAAAGCAAGGGTAGTGGACCGGAATCGGCACTTTGTGATTGAGTCACCTCATCCAAGTCCCCTGTCAGCCCATCGGGGATTTTTCGGAAGTCGCCCATTCTCTAAAACCAATGAGTTTTTACATTCCATAGGAGCAGAACCCATTGACTGGCAACTCCCTATGAACCCCAACTCATAGAGCGCCATTATGGTGCCTGTCACTTGTCGAAAAATCTTTACATATGAAACGAATGCGTTCTGGATAAAAATTTAGCCCATTTATCCATGATGGTTAGCACTTCCACCTCCCTGATCTCGTACTCTAAAGTAGTACGTTCGTTGAGAAAAGGAGGTAATGATGGTGCCACCAAATATGATGGGACCTAATCCGATGATGGGCGGCGGGAACCGGGGAGGCGGTCTTTTGAATCTATTTAATGGCAATCAGCCCCCACCGGGACCGGGGGGCTTCCCGTTTATGCCTGGAGCAGGCAAGCAGCAAATGGCCCCTTTTGGATTCCCCCAGCAGGGAGCAAGACAGGGTAACTTCCTGCAGCGATTATTTCAGGGCTTTGGGTCCAGTAATACAGGAATGCCAGGAGGAATGCCTGGAGTTATGCCCGGTGGAATGTCAGCCGGTGGAATGGCCGGTGGTCAGGGAGCAAATATGCTAAGTAACATTCAGCAGGCGCTCAAACTGGCGCAGCAGGTCACGCCCATTGTTCGTCAATATGGACCAATGGTAAAAAATCTCCCTGCCATGATTAAAATGTTGAAGGCATTAAATGAATCAGAGGATATAGGTGATGAACAAGAAGAGAGTGAAGATGCAAAAGAGGAAAAGGATGCATTTGAGTCGAAGTATGAGCATGATTCGTACTGGGAAAGTTACGAAGAGGATGATTTAGATCACTATCTGCAATCGTTAGAAGTTCCGGATGAAGTGGATCAACCTAAGCGCAGACGGCGTTCAGGTGATGGCAAATCTACACCAAAACTTTTCATCTAATTGATAAATCTTGATTTTTTCCTAAAATCCATCAACAATGGAATAAACGAATCGCACAGATCTCAAAGGAGGAAATCACATTGCCAGATAAGAATCATGAACTTGCTACCTTTGCCGGAGGATGTTTCTGGTGTATGGTTGAGCCATTTGACGCTCAGCCAGGCATTTACGACATAGTTTCAGGTTACACAGGAGGGCATACCGAAAAACCCACATATAAGGAAGTATGCTCTGGTAATACCGGGCATTATGAAGCCGTCCAGATTACATTTGACCCAGAAGTATTCCCCTATGAAAAATTGTTGGACTTATTCTGGCGCTCCATCGACCCAACAGACCCTGGAGGACAATTTAACGACCGGGGCTCCCAGTACAAAACAGCTATCTTTTATCACAATGAAAAACAGAAAAAATTAGCGGAAAAATCAAAAGAAGAACTTACAAAGAGCGGAGTCTTCAGCAAACCGATTGCAACGGAAATTTTGCCTGCAGCTCCATTTTACCCGGCAGAAGAAGAACATCAGGATTATTACAAAAAAAACCCATTCCACTACCGTTTATATAAAAAAGGTTCCGGACGCCAGGATTTCATTCTAAACACCTGGGGGCCTAAAAAGGACCCTGAAAAATTAAAGAAGCAATTGACACCTATGCAATACACAGTAACACAGGAAAACGGAACTGAACCACCCTTTCAAAATGAGTACTGGGATCATTTTGAAGAAGGAATTTATGTTGATGTGGTTTCCGGCGAGCCGTTATTCTCATCAAAAGATAAATACGATGCAGGATGCGGCTGGCCAAGCTTCACCAGACCGATTGATCAGTCACATATTACAGAAGCTCTGGATACATCCCATGGAATGAGACGCATCGAAGTCAGAAGCCTGCAGGGGGATTCCCATCTTGGGCATGTGTTCGACGATGGTCCGAAAGATCTGGGAGGTTTTCGATACTGCATTAATTCCGCAGCCCTAAGATTTGTGCCGAAAGAGAAGATGAAAGAAGAAGGCTATGGACACCTGCTGCATTTATTCGATTAGGTGTTTCGTGTTCATTCATTCAAAAAAATAATGAATCTAGGTATTCTGTGATAGAAAAGGAACCGTTAAAAACAAGCAGGACCACACATTTCTGTATCGTCTAATTGGAGGCTGGATCACAAAAAGAAATGAATAGTGAACAAAACGAGCAAAACGATCCGAATGATTCATTCATGTGACGAATATGTCAAGTTCGGATCGTTTGCCGCTTTTGCACGTTTTCCAGCCTCTTAATTTCTTCATCCATTCTCCTGTTCTATAAATAAATGGTATGTATTTCAATCCCCGGGCAAACCAGTTATAATTTGAAGTGTATGCCAACCAGGATTGGAGCTTATATCATGCCTTCCTACCTTAGCAAACTATTATTTTCATATACCTTAGGGATTGTAGGCGGACTGTTGTTTAATTTTCTTCACCTGCCGCTGCCATGGATTTTAGGGTCATTAACAGGAGTGATGGTATATAAATTTACAGGGGCAAATCAAGTTGTGTATTCCCCATTTTTAAAAACGCTCAGTTACGTCATACTTGGAATCCAGATTGGAAACACCTTTACAAGTCAAACATTTCAGCAGGTAACACCATACTTTTTTCCCTATCTGATTTTGTCTGTATTGTTGATTGCATTCAGTCTGATCAGTGGATACATCCTATCTAAAAAAATTAGGGTGGATTCAGTGACAGGCATGTTAGGAGCTGTCCCAGGCGGACTGTCAGCGATGATAGCCCTCAGTGACTCGATGAAAGGGAATACGGTGTACGTCACCATTTTTCATACGGTACGGCTGCTGACGGTATTATTTATTGTTCCATTTGCTGCACTGCATATATTTGCTCATAAGACAGCCAGCCAGGCAGGTTTTGAGGCGATTCACACGGGTGAGCCTTTGATAGGGACGGTGCTTGCTTACCCGATCTTTTTTTATTCTGCTTATTTGTTGAGAAAGCGGGTACCGGCAAATTACATATTGATTCCGATGCTGGGCACTGCGTTTCTAAATGTGGTAGACCTCACTGCTATCCCGCTTCCGGATCTATTTAGCGTTGGAGCACAAATTACTCTGGGAATTTATCTCGGCCATTCGGTTTCGGTCAAAGAATTGGTTAAAGCCGGGCCATATGTACTGATATACCTTATTCTTTCTATTGTCATAATTGGCGTTTCTTTTGTATTTGGCTATCTGTTTCATGCTGTCACGTCACTGGATATAGCCACATCGATGCTGAGTATTGCACCTGGTGGTCTGATTGAAATGGCGCTCACAGCACAATCGGCAGGAGGAGACCCATCTATTGTAAGCTCACTGCAGACGATTCGGGTTCTGATGATTGTGCTTTTGCTGCCTCTGGTGCTGCAAAAGATGCTGCCTAGAATACGAGAGAGGGATTGATGAAAGTTGAATTTTAGATCCTTTCAAGATTACTCCATAGATAAGATTGAACAGTTTTTTATCGATCAGTGGTCCTCACCGGAAATCGTCGTATCCACTGGAATTTACCATATTCGCAATCTGGATGGATTTGTGTGTGTGAATGAATGCGGAAAGATTACTGGACTTGTTTCTACTCAAATTCATGAAGACAGAAAGACCATTGAAATCGTTTCACTGGACAGTTTGGATGAAGGGAAAGGTATTGGAACAAAGCTCATCCAGCTCGTTGAACAGACAGCCAGGAAAAAGGGCTGCAAGGGAATTGAGCTCATTTCGACCAATGATAATTTGCATGCCGTACGGTTTTATCAAAAAAGAGGTTTTCGGCTGGTCAAGGTGCATCTCAATGCGGTTGAGAAGGCCAGAAAATACAAACCTTCTATTCCATTGACTGGAGATAACGGTATTCCGATCCAGGATGAATGGGAATTTTATAAGCCGCTGGATGAATGAGCCAAAAGGAGGATACCTGTGTTTCTGCCATTCGAACAGAATTTGCACGAAGCTGTATTTTTGGATCGGGAAAATCGCTTTATTTTAACCTGTCAATTAAAAGAATCTAATGAAAAGATCACAGTTCACCTTCAGGATCCTGGCCGGTTAAAGGAGCTGCTGATTCCCGGCAATACGATTTATGTTTCTTATCATGATGTGCCTCACCGGAAGACAAAGTGGACCGCGGAGCTGGTTAGAAAACCTGATTCAGATGTGCTCGTTTCACTCCGGTCAACGCTGCCCAACCGGCTGGTTGAACAGGCGTTAAAACAAGAGCGGCTGCCTGAGTTTAGCCCTTATCAATTAGTCAAGCGGGAGTATACCTATCATGGATCAAGGTGGGACTTCCTGTTAAATCACCAGGGCAAAAAGTATATACTGGAAGTGAAGAGTGTAACTTTTGAACAGGAAGGGACCGGTTATTTTCCTGATGCCCCGACCAAAAGGGGAACCCGCCATGTTCAGGAACTCGCCCAAATCTGCAAAAGCACAGCTATCAAAACCGGTATTTTATTTGTCTGTCAGCGTGATGACATTCACTCTGTAAGACCGGCTCACTGGATTGATCCTAATTTTACAGCAGCTCTCCATGATGCCAGAGCGAATGGGGTGGACCTATACGCCCGAATTTGTCAGGTGAACCTGGATGGGATTACTTTAAAAGATTCCATACCCGTTCAGGTTAAAAAGGATTAAGAAACAGAAAATTCTCCGGGATAATGATAATTTATTTATTTTATGGTAATTTAAAAATAAATGATGCTGAAAAAAAGGAGGACAATCACATGATCCACAAAACCTGGTATGACAATGAGACGATTAAACAAATTAAATGTGTACATACAAATGCTAAAAAGTATATGGTGAAAAATGTACTGACCGAGGGCAAGGTATATGACGTTAAAAATGAAACCGATGAATTTTATTTTATCGTAGATGATTCTGGCAAAATGGCCGGATTCAGAAAGGATTACTTTGAAGAAGTTAAGTAAATAGTTTCCATTATTGAGGTTATATGGGGAAAAGGGAGAGGATCATATGGGCTATGCATTTAGAGGAATTGACCATATCCAGTTAGCGGCACCTCCTGAATGTGAAGGGAAGGCACGTGAGTTTTTTCATGATATTCTCGGAATGACGGAAATTGAAAAACCGGAAGCACTGAAGAAAAATGGCGGAGTCTGGTTTCAGTGCGGCTCCCAGGAAATCCACATTGGAGTTGAAAACGATTTCCGGCCGGCCAAAAAAGCTCACCCGGCTATTTATGTGGAGAATCTAATGGAGTTAAGAAGTCATTTAATCGAACGAGGTATTGAAATCAAAGATGATGATAAGCTTCCAGGTGCGAAACGTTTTTACGCCTATGATCCCTTTGGCAACCGCCTGGAATTTATGGAACGAATCCAATAGCTGATCCTTGTCCTAAAATGATAAAAGGTACTTTTATTTAGTTTAAAGTTTTTCAAAAAAACCAAGTGGATTCGTCATTCTATTCGATAACAAGAGATTCAATATTTTTTACATGAAAAGGAGCCCTGGAATTTCCGGCTCCTTTTAAATATGTCTTCTTTCATTTATTCCTCTTTTTTTGTTGCTCTTATACCAGTTGGAATAACCAGACTATAGGTATAGGTTAGCCAGAAATATTCCAAGGCTTTCTTCATAAATTTCATTGAATTGGGTGAGTGGAAGCGGATTAATTCCTCTCCCGAGTTCAACGGTAAATCCAGGGCGTCTCCATTCCTGAATGAACCAGTCTTTGTAGCCCGCATAACTGTCCACATACTGAATCGGACGATAGCCGCTTACCCGGGCAAACTCATTGACAATCGTTTCAGATTCAGGCGGCTCTAATCCTAAAAACCCCCAAAAAATAACTTCACCCTGAGTATGAAAAGCGAGAGCTCTCCGAAAATCTCTCCTCCGGGTCAGTTCCGCCATAGCAATAGCCTCAGGCTCGGTTAAAGGGGCCTCACCTGGATAGTCCCTCGGGGCCGGCTCTTGTTCTTTTCGTTCTTTTTCAATTTCCCAGCGGGCGGGGTACTGATTATTTAAATCCACCCCACGTATGTTTGCTTTCCAATTAGAAAAATTGGTGTTTCCATTATTAATCTGCAGAACAAGGTCACGATACGGCTGCTCTTGCGGAGGACCCTGCTGTACGAGGTTCACTCCATCCGGATTCACCATCGGAACAAGGGACAAAAAGGTTTGTTCGTAAAATGGATTGACATATAACCCTCTGATCGGCTGGTTATTGGTGAGGGCAATCAAGTAATCATTTAAAAAGGTCATCATGATTGGAGTCGTAATCCATTCATTGGCGTGGAAAGAAGCATTGGCATGAACACGCTTGACCCCCGTGCCAACAGTTACTTCCGGTATGGATTTTCCCATTACTGACTGCCCAATGGTATTGGTTCGGATAAAAGGGTAAATGGTTCTTAATTCGTTCAAATCATTCATCATATCCTCATAGCTGTATGCTTGTTTTCCCTGGACCACACGCCAGATTACTTTCCGCGGCAGCAGAATCACCTGGCCTGGTCGAAGCTGGTAAGGGTTGATCTGTCGGTTTTTATACTGAATTCGGGTTAAGGGAATATTTTGCCGCTGAGAAATTCTCCATAATGTATCCCCAGGACGGATAACATATCTTTCTTCCACATACCCCGGTATCCGAATCGTTTGGCCAACCATAAGGCTATTAGGATTAACATTTGGATTGGAATCAATGATTAACCGCAGGGGTACGTTGAAGATCTGACTAAAGAGCCAGAGGGTATCTCCGGAAAATATTTGTATTCTCATGTTCGGTCCCTCCAAAAGATTTCCCTTCTATAAAAGGTATGTATAGAGTCATCGTCATATTTATGAAAAACCTGTTAAAAATAAAAAATGTAGTGAAAAAAAGGATTTTCGGGCATGTACAGCTAAATATATACTTATATATGTAGTAAAAATATATAAAGGAGGGCTCATTTTGGCATTTGTTATTACATCACCATGTAAGGATGAAAAGGCTGCTGAATGTGTAGAAGTTTGTCCGGTTGAATGTATTGAAGAAGGCGAAGATATGTACTACATCGACCCTGATATTTGCATCGACTGCGGTGCCTGCGAAGCGGTTTGCCCGGTAGAAGCGATTTATCATGAGGACGATGTGCCTGATGAAGAAAAAGAGTATATAGAATTAAATCGTAAGTTTTTCCAATCTTAAAGCAATGAGAGAGACTGTTTCTTCCGGGAAGCAGTCTCTTATTTAGTTCTAAACGTTTTTTTTGGAGGTGATAGGAGTGAAAGAGATATCGATCCATGATGTAGAAGGATTTATGATTGGCAATGCCCAGAACGAAGAAGCTGCAACCGGCTGTACTGCCATCATGTGCAAAAAGGGAGCTGTAGGAGGTGTGGATGTTCGGGGAGGCTCTCCTGGAACGAGGGAGACGGATTTGCTGGATCCCCGAAATTTAGTGGAAGAAGTGCATGGCGTATTTTTGGCAGGGGGAAGTGCCTTTGGACTGGATGTTGGAAGCGGTCTGATGGAGTATCTGGAAGAGCAGCAGGCAGGGTTCGATGTTCAGGTGGCCCGGGTTCCCATTGTGACTGGGGCTATTTTGTTTGATCTGTATCCTGGTGATGCAAGTGTTCGTCCAGATCAAAAGATGGGTTATGAAGCATGCAAAAATGCCGAAATACGAGAAAAACTTGATGGAAGCAAAGGAGCCGGATGCGGGGCAACGGTCGGGAAATGTCTGGGGTTTGATTATGCGATGAAAGGCGGTCTAGGAACCTTTGCAGTGCAGGCCGGGGATCTCAAAATCGGAGCTGTTGTAGCTGTAAACGGGTTTGGGGATATCATTGATCCGAATACCGGAAAACGGCTGGCAGGTGTATACGACCGTGAAAACCAGACGTTTCTCCAATCAGAACAAATGCTGCTAAATCAAATGGATAACCAGACTAATCGGTTTCAAGGAAATACCACTATCGGAGTGGTAATCACAAATGCCCGAATGCATAAGGGACAGGCGAGTAAACTGGCATCCATTGCCCATGATGGCCTGGCACGGACCATGCGTCCTTCTCATACCTTTGTGGATGGGGATACAATCTTTGCACTGAGTACCAGCCAGGTGGAGACGGATCTAAATGTGGTAGGCTATCTTGCTGCACATGTGATGGAGCAGGCTGTCATCAAAGGGATTAAAGAAGCGAAGGGTATACATGACATTCCATCATTCAAGGACATCCACCCATGAATTCTTGAACAGAATAGTACTTTGACTTGAGGAATTGGCCCATCTTTCAGTAAAATAGAAAGGAATGTTTAAACAAAGGGGAAAAGACAGAATGACGCTAACGAAAGAAGCAGCTTCACAGGAGTTAACGATCAATCATCTGATCGCTTTGTATAATGAATTTAAACAAGACTATAACAATCGGCAGGCCGCTCAAACCATTGATTTAATTAAAAAAATGAAAACGGATGAATTCATGATTGGGTTTTCCGGACATTTTTCAGCTGGAAAATCGACCATGATCAATCGGTTGCTCAATCATGAGATTCTGCCTTCCAGTCCCATTCCCACAAGTGCCAATGTGGTCAAAATCAATCGGGGAGACGGCTTTGCTCGAATCTATTATACAGAGGAAGGCCCAGTAGAATACGAAGAGCCATATGACCTGGAGTCACTGAAAGAATTCTGTAAGGATGGGGACTCTATCTCAAGGATTGATATCCATCATTCAGCGGTAGATCTGCCAGACGGGGTAGCCATTCTGGATACACCTGGAATTGATTCGGCTAATGATGCGGATCGGGTGATGACCGAATCCAACATGCATCTGATTGATGTCCTGGTTTATGTTATGGACTACAATCATGTGCAGTCAGAAGTCAATCTATCATTTTTACTGGAAATGTCCAGACGGAACAAACCGATTTATATTGTGGTGAACCAGATTGACAAACATCAGGATCAGGAAATTTCTTTTGCTTCTTTTCGATCCAGCCTGCTGGATACCCTTGAAAAATGGAATATTTCTTATGAAGGTGTGTTTTTTACATCTCTAAAACAGGACGACCACCGTTACAATGAATTTGCTGCCCTGAATCAGGAAATTCAGCAACTGTTTCGGGAAAAACATAAATGGGTTAAGTCTACGATTTTTCATTCTGCCAGAAGTCTAGTCGATGAACATATGGAAGTTTATGAGCAATCCTTTGATGAAGAACGAATGAAACTGTCTGATCAGCTTGAACGGCTGCAAGGAGACCTAACGTATGAACAGGATGTAAAACAACTGAAGGATACGATAGGAGAACTGAAAAGCTTATCGGAAAAACTTGAGCAGGAATTCAGAGAAGAGCTTCAGACCATTTTAAAAAACGCCTACCTGATGCCTTTTGAAGTTCGGGAGCAGGCCAAACACTATTTAGAGTCCAGACAGCAGGGCTTTAAAGTCGGACTATTTTTTTCAAAAAAGAAAACGGTACAGGAACAGGAAAAGCGGCTGAAAGAGTTTTATCAGCCCCTGCAAAAACAGGCAGAATCCCAGATTCAGTGGCACATAAGGGATTGGTTTGTTCAGAAAACGAAAGAATATCAGGTCTATGACGATGAGCTTTCCAGACAGATCCAGCAGTTTTCTGTTCAATATGAAGAGGAGCGGCTCCAAAAGCTTGTGAAACCTGGAGCGCAGGTGACCGGAGATTATGTACTTGTTTACACAAAAGATGTAGCAGAAGATATTAAAAATGTTTATAAATCAGCTGCCCGCAATTTGTTAGAGCAGCTGGTGAATCGCGTTGAACAGCAAAACAAAGGTATTCTGGAAAAGAGAGAAGAAGAACTGGCTAAAGAAGAGCAGGCAGTAAAGTATCGTGAACGGCTTAAAGAAATCGTAAACCAGATTAATGACCGAATGCAGGAACTTCAAACATTGCTGCAGGAAGAAACCAATGTCACCAGAGAACAGGCAGACCATGTGTATCGCCTCATAGATAAGCAGGAACAGAACGTGAAAAAAGGAAGCTGGGATGTTAAAGAGGAACCGAAAAAGGAGCAAAATCAGAATAAACAGACACGTTCGAGTCAATTAAAAGAAGAACAGTCATTATCCGCAGAAGAAACCATTGCCAGGCTGAAAAAGGCGGAAGAACTTTTACAAGGAATGAAGGGATTTGGTTCCCTGCTGGCTGATTTAAAGGAGAAAAGCAAACGGTTAAAAGAGAGGCATTTTACTGTAGCGTTATTCGGGGCGTTCAGTGCTGGTAAATCTTCCTTTGCCAACGCACTGTTGGGCAAATCAATTTTACCGGTATCACCGAATCCGACTACAGCAGCTATCAATAAAATCAGTCCGCCTGATTCCGAACACCCGGATCAGTCAGCACGTGTCATTTTAAAATCTGAGAAAGATTTATGGGAGGATCTGAAGCTGGCCATCGATCAGATTCCAGATTCGGTGAACACGGTCGAACAGCTTCACACCTGGTTATCCAAAACCAGTTTAAGCAAGGTCGCCAAAAACCATCAACATGTACACCTTTCCTTTCTGCAGGCATTTTTAAACGGCTATGAAGAGATGAAGGATCATATAGGTAAAGAGATACTGGTTTCCATGGAGGAAAGCAGCAGGTACATTGCGGAAGAAGAAAAGGCATGCTTTGTAGAGTCCATTGAATTGTTCTATGACTGTGAATTAACGAGAAGCAATATTACCCTCGTGGATACACCGGGTGCGGACTCGATAAACGCAAGACATACCGATGTGTCCTTTGACTATATTAAGAATTCCGATGCTATTTTATTTGTAACGTATTACAATCATCCATTCTCCAGGGCGGATCGGGAATTCCTTATGCAGCTGGGAAGGGTAAAGGATGTCTTCACCCTGGATAAGATGTTTTTCGTCGTCAATGCAGCTGACCTGGCAGAAACTGAAGACGATTTGAGGCTTGTCCTTTCGTATATTGAAGAACAGCTGGCGATTCACGGCATTCGCAATCCTAGAATCTACCCCGTGTCCAGTAAATGGGCGATGGAAGGGAAAATGGGGGATGAAAAACGACTTCATTCATCCAATATTGCCGCTTTTGAATCGTCTTTCTATGAGTTTATTCAGCAGGATCTCACCGGTTTATTAACCCAGTCTGCTGTGCATGATTTGAAACGAACTTATCAGACACTGAACGAATTTATCAAGTCTGCCTCACTCAATAAACAGGAAAAAGAAGAGCGAAGAAATATGTATCAGGAAAATCTGAGGAAGATGACAGATGTTATCCATCGTTTTGAAGGGAGCTCTTATGAGCAATCATTAAAGCATGAACTCAAGGAGCTATTGTACTATATCCAGCAGCGGGTGTTTCTCGGTTTTTCTGATTTATTTAAAGAGTCCTTCCATCCATCGGTGATTCAATCGACCGGCAAAAAAGGAAAAGAAGAAATAGCAGGGGCATTTGAAGAATTGATCAGCTACCTGAGGAAACAGATGATTCAGGAACTGCAGGCCACAACACTGCGAATGGAACGGTTCATCAGTCAGAGACTAGCAGATGCCAATGACGAATTGCTGAAGGAGATCCGTGCTGTTGATGAACATATGAGTTTTCCAGAGATTGGGGAGTCAGCGTTTCAGCCGGTCACGTTTAAATCGATGCTGGACGACATTCAGACCGATTCCTTTAAGAAGGCCTTAAGTCTATATAAAAACCCAAAATCATTTTTTGAACAGAATCAGAAGGAAATGATGAAAGAAGAACTGCAAAAAGCTCTGGAGCCTCTTGCAGAAGCAGCGCTGGAACAGGAAAGAGAGCGACTGGCTGAACATTATATCCAGGAGTGGAAACTAAAAGTTACCCAATTTAAAGAACAAAGACAGATTGCTGTACAAGAATATATAAACTCCCTGATGGAAAGTTTATCAGATCAAATTGATGTTGAAGACCTGAAAGAAAAGAAAGAAAAATTTAAGCAGCTCATTTTTTGAATTAATCGCGCGTGATTTCATAAAAACGTTATGAAACCACGCGCTTTTACATAATTATCCAGAACATTTAAGGAAGATGTGAAACCTGGTGTCACTTTTAGCGTATAACAGGTAATGAGGTGATTCCATGAAAAGGTATTTTATTACGTTTGCCTTACTAGTTCTATTGTTTGGCTGTTCAAACAAGGCTGAGGAGCCGAAAGCCACAGAGAGTCTATCATTAGAACAACAAATCACCAGGATCATGTCAGAAAACAGATTAAGCAGTGAAGAAATCATTGATTATGATATCAAGGACGATTTTATTTACGCCATTTTTAAAAACAGGCATGAATATGGGAATGGGCATAATCCAGATCTGGTTATTTTAAAGATTGATGACGGGTCGCTAGCGTGGGTGGCAGGGCCAGATGACCGTACCATGTCAATTAGCTTTAAGGAAGGATACGCAATGATTTTTGGCAGGGAAGAGGGTCCTTCCGTTACGATTTTCCTGCCAGATGAAAAAATAAAGGAAATAAAAGTAATGGGAGAATCAGCCAAAGCGATCACTTACACAGACTATTTAACAGATAACTTTTCCAAACCATTTATGTATTGGATTGCCTTCACAGACAAAGAGCCTTCAGCCGATGATTTTGAATTTATCTTGCAGTCAGTGGATGTTGAGTGAACATGCCCTATTCCATAAAGGTGATCCTTTTTTATCATTACCTCTATGTTTATACCCCAGTTTGGGGACTGATTAAAAAGTTCCCAAACTGGGGTTATAATCTTTAACTGTAATAGAGAAACAAGCTGAGTTGAAAAATAATCAGCTGGAGTTGCATAATTTACTAGATGTTATGAAAGACAGGCTTTCGGTTTTTGAATGTTGTGATATAGTTAAAACCAATATCCTTTAATAAATCTGCTGTTTTTTGAAAACCGTATCCAAGGGTGCCAGTAACGTGTGAGTCAGACCCGATTGTAATGATCTCTCCATTCAAATCTTTATACAGCTCTAATATGTCCCTGCTCGGCATTCCGCTATCAAGGCCGCTTCTGTATCCAGATGTATTGACTTCAATTCCTTTTCCATCTGCAATAATCGTTTTTAATATTTCTTCAATTATCTCATGAAAATGATGAACACCGGGTTCATACCTGTACCGTTTTACCAGATCAAGATGTCCCAGAACGGAATAATTTTTAAAGGTTTTAATACAGTCATAAAGTTCAGTGTAATAAGTTTCATAGGCCTCATTCAGACTTTTTCCTTCAAAAAACTTTCCGGAGTGAAGGTCATAACCATCTGTTGAATGCATGGAACAAATAATAAAATCAAAAGATTCCTGATTTAACAAAGTGTTATAACGGTCTAAAAGGTGAGGCTGAATACCGATTTCTACACCTTTTTTGATGGAAATGTGATTTTGATAATGTTCCTTCATATGTTGAATGCTGTGATCGTATTCTTTTAAATTAAATTCGAATATAAAATCAGGATCTGGATAATCATAGTCAATATGATCAGTAAAACAAACTTCTTTGATTCCTTTTTTGATTGCACTCTGTATCATGTCTTCCATCGCTGTATCGCAATCGGCAGAAAAATGACTGTGGATATGGTAGTCAAACATGACAAAACCCCTTTCTGCTTACTGTATAACATTCATTACTTCCTGTAACCTGTACAGTCAGAAATTTAGAAATCAGTTGACTTTTTCACCTTTCCCTTATACAATACACTATAACTTCATTTTGATAAAGTGATAAATTGATAAATCGATAATAAAATAAAGAAATTCATAAAGGGCTGATAATTGTGATGAATAGAGCCTATCACGTTCCGGAGGGAGCAGCAAATCTCCAGGCGAATGAACTGGAATTGAAAGAGAAGAAAATCTATGTAATTAATGAGCTGTTTAAACGGTATGGATACCAGCCGGTTCAAACCCCAACTTTTGAATATTATGATTTGTTTTCCGACATCGAAGGTACCATTGATGTGGATAAAATGATTAAATTGATTGACCATGAAGGAAAAATTCTAGTTCTTCGCCCGGACGCCACGATTCCAATCGCGAGAATTGCTGCTCAAAATAACGGAAATCAATCCTATTATAAATTCTCATATACTACGAAAGTATTTCGCATGAATGAAAGTTTCCAGAGCCCTCAGAGCCGGGAGTTTACCCAGGCTGGTGTTGAGTTTTTTGGAAGAAAAGGACTGGAAGCAGATCTGGAGGTCATAACCCTGGCGGTTCAATCGCTGGAAAAAACAGGTTTTGAACAGATAACCCTGGATATGGGACAGGCGAAATTTTTTAAAGAATTTATGAACCATATCGACATTCCAGGACAGGCATCCATTGAGATTCAGAAGCTCATTGAGAACAAAAATTTCTTTGAGCTGGAACAGAAATTGGAACAGTTAAATATGGAGAGCCGGTTTAAAGATATTATCCTTACATTCCCGACACTATATGGACAGCCGGAAAAAGTATTTGCAAAAGCAGAAAATCTGCTGGTCAATAAGCAGATGGAACTGGAACTGGATAAGTTAAAACATCTGTACAAAATGCTGTCTGAATTAGGGTACCAGAAATACGTCTCCATCGATCTTGGCTTGATTAATCATCTGAATTATTATACAGGCATCATTTTTCAGGGATATGTTCAGGGATATGGGAAGCCGGTGGTGGTTGGAGGCAGATATGACCACTTGTCCCGGCAATTCGGAAGGGATCTTCCTGCAACTGGATTCGGTATATATATTGATGCCCTTCTGGATGCCCAGAGAAGTTTTCAAAAAGCCCCTGATCATGGTACGGATTTTTTAATTCTACACCACGAAGAGCATTTGAAAGATGGAATGGGTATTGCAAATCAGCTTAGAGAACAGGGCTTTGTGGTGGAGACGGATTTGATTAGACAGGAATCCTATGAAGAAAACTTGAAAGAGATGAAGGTAAAAAACATTCACTATATAGTTGTTCTTCAAGAGGATCAACTCGTCATTGTTCAGCAGGGCCAGGAGAAGAAAGTTTATCAGGATCTTGATTCATTGAAGCGTGATGTTTTGCGGAAATAGGAGGCATACTATGGAATACATTAATATTGCTTTAGCGAAAGGTCGTTTAGCCAGGGAGACCATTGATCTCTTAAGTGAGGTAGGCATTCAGTTTAATGGCTGGAGTGAAAAAAGCAGAAAATTGATTTTTGAAGAAGCCGAACATAAGCTGAAAATTGTACTCGTGAAGGCTAACGATGTTCCTACTTATGTTGAAAAGGGAGCGGCTGATGTGGGCATTGTAGGCAAAGACACATTGCTTGAGAAAGCTGCCGATGTGTATGAAATTATGGACCTAGGTTTTGGAAAATGTAAATTTGCCGTAGCCGGGTTAAATCAGGTTCATTTAGCCTCCTATCATAAGTTAACGGTTGCCACAAAATATCCAAATGTAGCAAAAGACCACTTCTATAAGAAAGGAATTGCTGTAGATACAATTTATTTAAATGGTTCGGTTGAGCTTGCTCCATTGATGGGCCTGTCAGATGTCATTGTAGATATCGTTGAGACAGGCCGTACACTGAAAGAAAATGGTCTAAAAGTGATTGAAGATATCACGGATATCAGTGCAAAACTAATCGTCAATAAGGCCAGTTTTAAAACGAAATCTGAACGAATTCATCAGCTGGTGAATGATATGAGAAATGTGTTAGCTGCAAAGGGGGAAGGGGAACGTGCAGGAACTTATCAGAGTTAACGAACAAAATTTGACTCAAGTCACATCCCGTCATTTCAAAAGGGATTACGACTCCTTTGAAGATATTGATCACGCTGTCCAGGTTATTTTAAAAGACGTAAGACAAAAGGGAGATCAGGCCCTTTTGGACTATACAAAAAAGTTTGATGGTGTCATGCTTGAAGAAATAAAGGTTACGGAAGATGAAATCTGTGAGGCACTGGAACAGGTGAATGAACGGGAAAAAGCTGTTCTGCAAAAGGCAGCTTACAATATTAGAAGATTCCATCAAAAACAGCTGGAAAAGACCTGGCTGGATGACCAAAACGAAGGAGTCATTCTCGGACAACTAGTAAGACCCATAGAGCGGGCCGGACTGTATATTCCCGGTGGTAAAGCCGTTTACCCTTCATCGGTTTTAATGAACGCTATCCCGGCTAAAGTGGCAGGTGTAGAAAAGATTGTCATGGTTACTCCTCCTGATCAGACAGGCAGCATACATCCATATACACTGGCAGCTGCCAGAATTGCAGGGGTGGATGAAATCTATAAAGTAGGCGGAGCCCAGGCAATAGGGGCTTTGGCTTTTGGTACAGAAACCATTCCATCTGTTCATAAAATCGTAGGTCCCGGTAATATTTTTGTGGCCAGGGCAAAGCGTATGGTATTTGGCCATGTGGATATTGATATGGTGGCCGGTCCAAGCGAGGTCTGTGTGATTGCGGAAGAAGGGGCCAAACCAGAGTACATTGCTGCTGATCTGCTGTCACAGGCGGAACATGATGAAGAAGCAAGTGCCATATTAATAACAGATTCTGTCAAACTGGCAGAGGCTGTTCGTAAGGAAGTGGAAAAGCAGCTTGATCAGCTGCCTCGAAAAGAAATTGCATCCGCATCCATACAAAACAACGGGAAACTGTTTATCGTAGAACATCTTGATCTGGCCTTTCAGCTGGCGAATGAGATTGCACCCGAGCATCTGGAGCTTATGATTGCAGAACCTGCAGCACATTTGTCGAAAATTAAGCATGCAGGAGCTGTATTTTTAGGAGAATTCTCACCTGAGCCGCTTGGTGATTACTTTGCCGGACCGAATCATACCCTGCCGACGAGCGGAACGGCTAAATTTTCATCCCCGCTCGGTGTCTATGATTTTCTAAAGAAATCAAGTGTTATTTTTTACAGCAGAGAGAAATTGTACAAAGCACAGGAAGATATCACTACGCTAGCCAGAATGGAAGGGTTAACTGCCCACGCTAGCTCCATCGATATCCGCTTTCAAAAATAAGCAGGATTTAAATAACCGTTTAAAGGGAAAGGGGAATTTACCTTGCGGAAAGCAAGCATCAATCGGCAAACGACTGAAACAACTATTGACGTAAAATTGAATTTAGATGAAGCCGGTCAGCCTGAAGTCAAGACAGGTATTGGTTTTTTCGATCATATGCTGACCCTCTTTGCGAGTCACGGGCAGTTCGATCTTGCCATCTCCTGTGAAGGCGACTTGCATGTGGATGATCATCACACAGTGGAAGATTCAGGGATTGTCCTGGGACAGGCATTTCGTCAAGCCATTGGCACAAAAAAGGGCATCAAGCGGTATGCGACCGCTTTTACACCGATGGATGAATCCCTCTCCATGGTATCCGTCGATATCAGCGGCCGACCATATCTTCATTTTAACGCAGATATGCCGGTTGAGAAGGTCGGCCAGTTTGATACCCAGCTGGTGGAAGAGTTTTTCCGGGCTTTCGTCAATCATGCCATGATTACACTACACATTCAATTGCAATATGGAAAAAATGGCCATCATATCATCGAATCGATGTTTAAAGGGTTTGGAAGAGCTCTGTCAGAGGCAAGCCAGATTGATGAAAATCAAAAAGGAGTTCCTTCTACTAAGGGAATGTTGTAGGACCATCATTTTCCATCCGGATAGAAAGAGGAGAAAGCGATGATTACCATTATTGATTATGGTGCGGGTAACTTAAAAAATGTGAAGCACGCATTAGGAAAACTTGACGTTCAGGCGAACATCAGCTCAAATCCAGAGGAATTAAGAAAAAGTAATGCACTTATTTTGCCCGGTGTAGGGGCTTTCAAGGACGCCATGGATACCCTTTATAAACTGAAGCTGGTGAATCCGATTAAGGAACATGCGGAACAGGGAAAGCCCCTTCTCGGCATATGCCTGGGCTATCAGCTCTTATATGATAAAAGTTTCGAAGACGGTGAATGGGAAGGACTGGGTTTGTTAAAAGGAGAAGTTGTCCCCTTTACTCATGATTTAAAAGTGCCCCATATGGGCTGGAATCAATTGATTAAAAATCCGAATAACGCTGATCCCATGACGAAAAACATCGGCGGTGAAGAATATGTCTATTTTGTTCATTCCTATTTTGTCAAACCAGAGAATAAAGAAGAGACGATTTTTTATACCGATTATGGCATCACTTTTTCGGCCGCTTCTCGAAAGGAAAATATCATCGGTATGCAATTTCATCCTGAAAAAAGCGGTGAAACAGGAACAAAACTGCTGAAAAATTTTGTGGAGTTGATTTCATGATTATTTTTCCGGCAATTGATATACGAAATGGCAAATGTGTACGTCTTAAGCAGGGACAATACGATCAGGAACAGGTATATGGTGATCCGGTGGAAATGGCTCAAAAATGGGAGAGCAAGGGAGCCGAATACTTGCACCTGGTGGACCTGGATGGTGCACTGAACGGCACAGCCGAAAATTTACCGGTTATCGAATCCATTGTGGAAGCCGTTCATATCCCGATTCAGGTAGGGGGAGGCATCCGCAGTATTGAACGTGTTGAAAATTATATTAAAATTGGAGTTCAGCGCGTCATCATTGGAACACAAGCTCTGCATAATGAGTCTTTTATTGAACAGGCCATACAGGATTATTCTTTTCAGATTGCTGTATCCATTGATGCGAAAAACGGGCTGGTGGCTACGGACGGATGGACGAAAACCAGTGATGTGAAAGCTCTGGACTTTGCCAGAAAATTAGAGAGCTTTGGACTCCAAACGATCATTTATACCGATATCGCAAAGGACGGCATGCTGTCGGGGCCAAACATTAAGGAACTCGAAACCATCAACGAGGCGG
This sequence comes from Bacillaceae bacterium, assembly GCA_017656265.1. GTDB lineage: Bacteria > Bacillota > Bacilli > Bacillales > Alkalibacillaceae > Melghiribacillus. The sequence goes on from JACDOD010000001.1 coordinate 214,437, forward strand.
TCAACATGAATGTCATTGCTTCCGGAGGCATTTCCTCAAGAGAGGATGTGCTGAAGGTTAAGGAACTGGATGTTTATGGAGCTATAATTGGCAAGGCCCTTTATACGGGAAATATAGAACTGGAAGAAATTTTGAAGGAAGTGTAGCAGATGCTGGCTAAACGAATCATACCCTGCCTGGATGTAAAAAATGGACGCGTAGTCAAAGGACAAAAATTTAAAAACATCGTGGATGTCAATGATCCGGTTGTTCTCGCCAAACAATACAGTGATCTTGGAGCTGATGAGTTAGTGTTTTATGATATCACAGCTTCCAATGAGGAAAGAAATATTTTTCTGGACGTGGTGGAACAGACTGCTGAAGAAGTACACATTCCTTTTACCGTCGGCGGGGGAATCCGAACCATTGAAGATTTTCGCAAAGTGCTGAAGGCGGGTGCTGATAAAGTTTCCGTTAACAGTGCGGCGGTCAAAAATCCACAGATCATTACCGAAGCAGCAAGGAAATTTGGCAGGCAGTGTGTTGTCTTATCGATCGATGCCAGGCAAACTGATCATGGGAACTGGCACGTCTATATAAACGGCGGAAGAGTAGATACCGGCATGGACGCCATTGAATGGGCGATGAAGGGCGAAGAGCTGGGAGCAGGTGAAATTGTTCTCAATGCGATGGATACCGACGGCGTAAAGACTGGATATAGTGTTGACATTACGAGAGCCATATCTGAGCGGGTTAAAATACCGGTCGTTGCCTCCGGGGGTGCAGGGAAACAAGAACATTTTCTGGAAGTGCTGAAGGACGGAAAAGCGGATGCTGCGCTGGCTGCATCGGTTTTTCACTACAATGAAATAGACATACCCGAATTAAAAGAATATTTGCACGAAAATGGCGTGGAAGTGAGGCGTGTATAAAGATGAACTTTGATGTGAACGAACTGTCCTTCAATGAACAGGGGTTAATCCCGGCAATTATACAGGATTATTATACCAATCAGGTTTTAATGCTCGGTTACATGAATAAAGAATCATTAATGAAAACACTTGAAACAGAAACAACCTGGTTTTACAGCCGCAGCAGACAAAAACTCTGGAATAAAGGGGAAACCTCAGGTCATGTTCAACATGTAAAACACATGAAGTATGACTGTGACAGGGACACTCTTTTAGTGCAGGTAGAACAAGTTGGGGCTGCCTGTCATACCGGTAATCGAAGCTGCTTTTATCGGGATTTGTATACAGATGATTCAGAAGAAGGATATAACCCTGATATTGTGCCAGATTTATATGAGTTTTTGCAATATCGTAAAGACAATCCGGAAGAAGGATCTTATACGAGCTACTTATTCCGTGAAGGCTTGGATAAAATCTTGAAAAAAGTGGGGGAGGAAACAAGTGAGGTTATTATCGGTGCAAAAAATCATGACCGGGATGAACTAATATATGAACTATCCGACTTGATCTATCATTCCCTGGTATTAATGGTCGAACAGGGTGTAAAACCGGTTGATTTGAAAAAAGAACTGTCCAAACGGCATGCCAAAAAGAAAGAGTCTAAATAGGAAAGCGGGGAATCACGTTGAGCAAATACTGGAGTCAACTGGTGAAGAAGACGGTCCCGTATGTTCCGGGTGAACAGCCGCTGTCTTCTGATATTATAAAATTAAATACGAATGAAAATCCATATCCCCCGTCTCCGGACGTAATCAAGGCAATCTCTCAGCAGCTTAATGATACATTACGCAAGTATCCGCCTCCGTCTGTGGAATCTTTGCGGAAGACGATTGGAAATTATTATGGAGTCCATCAAGATCAGGTGTTTATTGGCAACGGTTCGGATGAAGTGCTTGCGTTTTCTTTCATGGCTTTCTTTGATCCTGGAAAGCCAATCCTGTTTCCTGACATCACGTACAGTTTTTATCCAGTCTATGCCAGTCTGTTTCAGCTGGATTATCAAACGGTTCCCCTGACAAAGAATTTTTCCATTCCAGAAGATGGTTTTTATCATTCTGAGGGTGGCGTTATTTTTCCTAATCCAAATGCACCTACGGGGAAATACTTAAGCCTTGATCAGATCGAAAACATTTTGAAACATAATCCGGATCAGGTTGTAATCATCGATGAGGCCTATATTGACTTTGGCGGGGAGTCAGCTGTCAGGCTGATTGATCGATATGAACAGCTCCTCGTGATCCAGACTCTATCAAAGTCCCGTTCTCTGGCAGGACTCAGGGTTGGTTATGCGATCGGCAGTCAACCCTTAATTGAAGGGCTCAACCGCATCAAAAATTCATTTAACTCTTATACTATAGACCGTTTAGCTCTTGCAGGGGCCGAGGCGTCTTTTCGGGATGAGTATTATTTTCAGGAGACCTGCTCCAAAATTGTTAATACCAGAAAGCGGGTGGTTCAGGAATTGGAGGAATTAGGGTTTGACGTCCTGAACTCCAAAACTAACTTTGTTTTTATTACTCATCAGAAATATGATGCAGAAAAGCTTTACCAGGAGCTAAAGGCAAAACATATATTTGTCCGTTATTTTAATCAACCGCGGATCAATCAATATTTAAGGGTAAGCATTGGTACAGACGAGGAAATGAACAGGTTTATGAAAGAATTAAAACACATCCTGGGAAATTAGGTTTTAACCCATTTAAGGGGCTGTCCTGTAACCCAATTAAATCGGACAACAGGCCAGCCCTTTTAATTAACAAGCACAACATGATAAGTCGATTAGGCCCATTGCTTTCAGTTCAGGCATGCGATTGAACATATTTTACGTAAAGTACTCAACGTTTGCATCAGGGAAGTAACGATGAACTAAATCGGATAAATGATCTTTTATTTCTTGCGCCTGTACTTTAGGATACACATATTTGACTCTTCCATAACGCCCATATTTTTTCTGCCGCTCACTTTCCACCATACGAAGTTTCGTATTCGGGTAACGGGATTCGATGACTTTTTTGGCTGACATTGTATATCGGTGTTGAATCAGTTCGAATGTCAAATCATTGACTGCAGTGTAATTTAAACCGCTCTTCAGTTTTTGGAATAATGTTTCATAATCCTCCATCCAGCCGTCATATCGGATGATGGGCGCTACGATAAACCCAAGGGGATAGTCCGCTTCCGCCACCTTATTCGCTGCTTCAATACGTCCATCTAACCGGGAAGTACCAGGTTCTAAATATTTAATGACATAATCGGTATTGATACTAAAGCGGAAACGGGTATGTCCGTTGTGTTTGGCATCCAGCAATGAATCCACATTCTCAAATTTCGTGACAAACCGCAGACGTCCGTAGGGCTGCTCTCCCATAAATTCTATCGCTTTTTTTAAGGAACCGGTTATATGTTCAACTCCTACAATATCTGAGGTACACGAAGCGTCAAATCGGGTTATCTCCGGTTCCCGTTCCTGAATATATTTTTTGGCTTTATCCAATATCTCATCCACATTGACATAAACCCGAATGTACGGTTTTTTACCGAGGGTTGTCTGCAGATAGCAATAGTGGCAATGCGCCATGCACCCTGTTGCCAGAGGGAGGGCATATTCTGCAGAAGGAAGCGAGGGCTCGAATTTTAATGATTTTTTTAATCCAACTACAAGGGTCCGCTTCGCATTGCGGTAAGCCTCAAGCTCTGTATCACCGGGTATTCCTCTCACTTGATTATGGGATGTGGTCTCTTTAATGGGAATATTTAAATCCTGGTAGTATTCAAATAATTTCTGGCCCAGCGGATATTCCAATGCTCTAGGTTCAAAAAACACGAAGTCTGGAACAAATGGTTTCATACGTTAAATCCTCCATGTAAGATCAAATAATGTCTATTTTCGTATATTTTTGCGCTTGCCCGGGAAATGATTGACCTTCTGGTAAAAGTTATTTTATAAATTTTCGTTTTGCTGTTTAATCTCATCACCAGTGAGCTGTTCATTGGCGGCTTCGAGGTCTTTATGATCCTTTACTGAATCTCCTGGATAAGTCTTTCGCCTGTCTGAAAAAATACCTGTTGCCTGTACATTGTATTCAGGCTCAGCAGGAGCATTCGTTTTCATTTCTTTATATTTCCGGTCACTCATTTTCATTCTCCTTTTTTATCATAGCTTTTGTTAATTCATCATAAATATTATGAAAAAAATATTTCATAAATGGTTGAAAAATTAAACAAAATCATTCAAAATGTAATAAACATTTCATATAATGTATAAAAAAGAAACAATACATTTCATTTATCAGGAGGAGAATGACGTTGGCAAAGGTATATGATCCGTATATTTACGGGCAAACCGGGAAGTCAGAGGAATTGTATCTGGAGGCAAAAAAGGTGATTCCAGGTGGTGTGACGGCCAATATTAAGTTTTTTGAACCTCACCCCATAATGATGGAAAAAGGAAGCGGCAGTAAACTGTATGATGTTGACGGGAACGAGTACATTGATTATCTGTTGTGTTATGGTGCTCTTATTCTGGGACATGGACATGAAAACGTGTTTGATGCTGTCTTTCATCAGATGCGAGAATCAGGTACAACCATTTTTGGAACCCCTCATATACTGGAAACAAAAATGGCTAATAAGCTGGTGGATTTAATTCCAGGTATCGAAATGGTCCGTTATACGAATTCAGGACTGGAAGCGACCTTACTCGCGATCCGTCTGGCAATGGCTTATACAGAAAAACCGAAGATTGCAAAATTTGAAGGTCACTATCATGGCGGAACCAATGAATTTCTGTTAAGTGTCAATCCTGATTTAGAAGAAGCCGGATCAGAAGATAAACCAAATGCTGTCCCTGAATCGAAGGGGATTCCCGACTATTTCAGGGAAAATACCATTGTGCTTCCGTTTAACAATTTAGAAGCCGCAGCACAGATTTTAGAGAGACACAAAGATGAATTGGCAGCGGTAATTTTGGAGCCTGTTCAGGCAGGTTTTATTCCTGCTGATCCTGAATTTATGGAAGGCATTCGTACCGTAACGGAAAAGCTGGGAATTTTGCTGATTTTTGATGAAGTAAAAACCGGTTTCCGCATTTCATTGGGTGGCGCTCAGGAAACTTATGGCATAACTCCTGATTTAACGGCATTAGGGAAAGTGCTGGGCGGCGGTTTCCCAGTTGGTGCTGTTGGCGGCAAAAAAGAAATCATGATGGTCAGTGCTCCTGAGGGCGGAAAGGACATATTAACAACCGGAAGCTCTTTAGGTAAGAAGGAAGTGCTATTCCACAGCGGGACTTACAACGGTCACCCAACTGTACTGGCTGCAGGTATGGCAACCATCGAAGTGCTGGAAAAGGAAATGGAACAGCTTCTTGCCAGTACGCAGACCTTGAGAAATCAGCTTGAATTGGTATATGCTAAATATGGTTTTGATATGCAAACCGTTGGAATGGGCAGTATCTTTAATATTATGTTGACGAAAGAGCCAATAAAAAATTATCGGGATACGAAAAAAGCGAATGCAGAGCTGCGGAAAATGATTGATGAGAAGCTGCTGCGACTGGGTATTTACACGAAACCGTTAAACCGTTATTCCATGTCTACAGCTCATTCTCAGCAGGATATTGCTCGCACGGTAGAAGCGCATGAAACCGTTCTAAAACAATTGAGGAGGTAATAAATGTTTCATGAATTATGTCTACCGTTATATAGCTGAAAAGATCCCTTCGATGAGCAAATCACAGGAAAAAATCGCAAAATTCATTTTGAAAAATCCGAATACAGTCCCGTTTTTGACTGTGGGCAAGCTTGCTAAAATGGTTGGTGTCAGTGAAGCAACTGTTGTACGATTTGCCACATTTTTAGGCTATTCAGGCTTTCCGGAGTTTCAGCAGGATCTTCAAGATTCTTTGCAAAAGCAGATGACAACGACTGAGCGCCTGCAAATGTCAGACCATATCTATAATGATAATCACGCTGAAAAAATGATTTATGAAATTTTTCAGGATGACATTACCAATATCAATACGACCCTTGAACAGCTTGATTTTCAATCTTTTGAAAAAGCGGTTCAGGCACTGCTCGATGCCCGAAAAATTTATATTGTAGCCAACCGCAGTGCCATGTCACTCGGAATTTTTCTTGAGTATTATTTAAGAATTATGCTTGATAATGTGGAATTTATAACATCCTATGAATTAATATCAGAAAAATTTAACAGTCTGAACAAAACAGATGTTGTCGTGGGAATCAGTTTTCCCAGATACACGAAAAGCACCGTCAATAGTTTTTCCTTTGCCAAAGAGAGAGGGGCAACAACCATCGCTATAACAGATAATTTATTGTCTCCGCTAATTCCGAATGCAGACATTCCGCTGACGGCATCGAGCCGGATGCCATCGTTTATTGATTCATTTGTTGCTCCCCTCAGCTTGCTGAACGCACTCATATCACAGATTGGCCGGAGCAAAAAAGTGGATATCAGCAAAAAATTGGATGACCTTGAGAATATGTGGGAACATTTCGATATTTTTTATCAGTAATCACTATTCTGTAAAAACCTCTGTTGTATAAAGGGAGCAGCAGAGGTTTTTTGTGTTTTCATTAAGAAACTGAACCATTCATTCATACTTTTGACAGAATAAGAAAAAATAGAAAAGGACACTTCTTTTTCAGGAGGAGTTAAGTTGAAAAAGCCAGGCCCTATTGACACCCGAGTCATGTTGATACAGCAGCAATTAGGAAACACGGAGGATTTCAAGGTCCGCAGATTTCAGACGTTGTACGGACAGAAAGGGGCACTCATATACATCAACAACATTTCAGACCCTAAAGAAATAAACCGACTGATTTTTCCCAGGATTTATGAAGAAGGAAAAACGCAAATACTGCAAAGCCGATGGATTCAGGAAACGTTACCATTGAGAGAAATTGAAGTAACGGATGACGATGCAAAAATTGTTGAAAATCTTTTACTCGGAAAGGTCATCCTGATGCTTGAACAGGATCCTGATGTATGCGTTTTCCAGGCAGAAAACTTTCCGTTCAGACAGCCGGAGCAGCCTACTGTAGAGACGACCGTTAAAGGGACAAAAGAAGGCTTCGTAGAGTCATTATCCACAAACATCGCTCTGATAAGAAGGTATGTACCGGAAAAGGATTTACAGGTAGAACATATGGAAGCAGGATCTCTTACTAAAACGAAGGTGGCCTTAGTGTATTTAAATCATGTCCATCTGCCTGAAGTGCTGGAGGAAGTTAAACAACGTCTTAAAAGCATAGAAACAGACAGCATTCTTTCCTCGAGTGAAATTAAACAATGGATTGAAGATAATGAATGGTCTATATTTCCTGCATCCAGACTTACAGAACGACCAGATTCTGCAGCACAGTCCATTAATGATGGAAAAATTGCCATTTTAACACAAAATTCACCATTTGCCATATTGGTTCCATTTACCTTTTTTGAAACCATTCAAAATATGGATGACTACTATGAAAAATGGTATGTCAGTTCCATGATTCGCTTAGTCAGGCTCATTGCCTTTTTTATCAGCATTTTTTTACCTGGTTTATACGTGGCTCTTATTCATTATAATCCCGGATTAATTCCTTCAGATTTATTAGTTTCAATTGCCCAGTCACGTACACAGGTACCCTTCCCGGTCATATGGGAATTACTAATCATGGAAGTGACCATCGAAATTTTCAGGGAAGCAGGTATTCGCCTTCCCAAACCTCTGGGACAGACAGTAGGAATTGTTGGAGGTATTGTTATAGGTGAATCGGCCGTTCAAGCCAATCTCGTAAGTCCCATTACATTAATTGTTGTCGCCATTACAACGATGGCTTCCTTTAGTTCTCCGCAATATTCAATGGCCTATTCTTTTCGCCTGCTGCGTTTTCTCCTGATAGGTGCTGCCGGAATGATGGGGCTCTATGGATTTATATTAGGATCACTCGTATTGACCGTTCATCTGGCAAGCCAAAAAAGCTTCGGTATTCCCTATTTATCGCCATTTGCACCTGCACAATACCGAAACTGGATCGATCAGTTCATTATCCTGCCATTGCGCTGGAGGAATGTAAAGCCTTCCTATCTGACGAAAAAGAAGAGAAAAGGGGATTGGAAGCCGCTAAAAAGAGGTTAGGTGAAAATGTTATATGAACCGAAACTTTTCTTTATCCACAACACAGGTTACGTGGCTGATTGTTGCTTCAGCCCCGGTTGGCATTAATACTCTGCCGAGAGTATTAAATGAACAGACCCAGCAGACAGGTTGGCTTTTTCTCATGGCATCTGCGCTGTTGGTATATCTTTTTATGAGAATTATCATCATTCTCCCAGCCAGGTATCCTGGACAGACAATCTTTGAAATTTCAAGTCATGTACTTGGGAGGTGGGTCGGAGGCCTGTTTATTTTGTTTGTCACAGTCATGATGATTCTTGGAACCGGATTAAGTTTGAGGCTGCTGGCTGACGGAGTAATCAATTATATTTTGTTTCACACACCCAGATTTGCAGTCATTTTTTCAATGTTAATGGTTGTGATTTACGCGTTATCCCGTGGGGTTGAAACGATTGCTTATATAAATGAAATTTTTCAGCCTTTGATTCTGTTGAGCATGACTTTGATTTTGTTGCTGGTCATAAACAAGGCTGATTTTTCTGAATTGACCCCAATTCTTTCGGATGAAATGAATATAGCACAGGGTGCAGCGGCTTCCTTTTATCCTTATGTCTTTATTTTAACGATCGTGTATTTCTTTCCTTATATAAAAGACCATACCGTTTTGAAAAGGGGATTGATATTTGGGATTATCACTATTTTGTGGATTGTTATTAAATTATTTATTCTCTCTGTTACACTTTTCGGGACAGTGGAACTAAATTATATTGAATATCCCAGTATTGAATTTGCCAGACTTATTCAATTCCCCATCCTGGAACGGTTTCATATTCTATATTTAATTTATTGGGTTATTTACTCCTTTACGGTTCATACGGTGAGCCTACATGTTGGAGCTACAGGAATTAACTATTTTATGCCTAAAGCACCTTTGATGACCGGTGTATTGATTGCAAGTGTAATCGCTGTCTCTTTTTCTCTATACCCTGACAATATAGAGAGAGTGCGTGAATATGCAACTTATCTAAATTATGTAAATACTGGGCTGGTATTTATGGCATTTCCACTACTTGTTCTAATTGACACGATTAAGCGAAAGGTGAAGCCCCAATGAAAAGGTTATGGATCATAAGCACCTCTGTTATATTGGCTATGCTGTTGTCGGGATGTTGGGACTATGAGCGTCTCAGAGATCGGATGATTATCACAGGTCTTGCAATTGCGGAAAATGATGGAGGGTACCGTATCGGCATAGAATATATGGCGTTTTCCGGGGGATCAACCTCTCAGCAGCAGGAAGCAGCTGGTCAGCAGACGAAAGTTGCCGACCAGGCATTTAATCATCCATCTATTGAAATTCCATTACATTTTGTCCAGTCAAAAATTCTCGGTGATCCGTTTTATGCCAACTTACACCTTTTAGTAATTGGTAAAGAACAGGCCAAAAAAGGAATTGGTGATGTCATCAGCCATTTTATCCGGGATCCGGATATGAGAAGAACAACGGAAGTAGTCATTTCAGAAGGCGATCCCATTGAATTATTGAGGATGAAGGGGGTCGAATCCAATTTTGTATCCAAATATATTGAAAGTATGATTTTGCATACCGAGCATTCAGGGAGGGTGATTACAGCAGATATTGGGGATATTTCAAAGGCCATCCATGAAGAAAAAGATTTTTTTATTCCATTAGTTCAGCAAAAGGGAAATAAGAAAGAAACGGAAGTCATCGGTACAGCTGTGTTTAAGGGTGATCAATATGCGGGAGAATTAACTACTATAGAATCTTTACTGATCTCATACCTGTCAAAAAAGGTTGATCATGCTAGTGCCTACATGAGCTGTCCCCAATCGAAAAAGGGTTCAGTTTCACTGGATGTAGTAAAAAATAAACCGAAGCTAAAGCCGAAAATTGATGGTGAGAGACTGATTATTGAAGGCAACGTTGAACTGGAAGCTTACTTATCTGAATATACGTGCGGGGATGGGAAAATTAAAAATAAACTTCCATTAAAATCACTGGAAAAAGAGTTTGAACAGAGCTTCCAAAAACAAATTCATAACAAAATTCCCGAATTGTTAAGCCGTACGGAAGCTGATTTGCTAGATTTGCGCAGCAAGCTTGAAAAGGAAAACCCGGATCAATGGAAGGAAATCAGTGAATCATTTGAAGCGTTTCTTAAAAATGCTGAAATGAAGACGACCGTTGATTTCGAAATTAAGTTAAAGGGAGCAGAAACGTAAGAGAATTGTTCCATACTGTTTTAGGGTTTGCCGTACAAGGGGCAGACCCTTTTTCTTGTTCTTTAGCTGATGGTACATACTTATCTGATATGAACGCAAACTAATTAAAAATGGCGGTAAAAGGTGATTTGATGAAGAAAATATTTTTGGCCGCTTTTATTATGGCAGTTATAACGGTAATTCATTTTACAGCTGCGAAAATTTCTGCTTTGCCAGAGAAAAATCAAGTTCATTTATATGTAAACCTATGGAAAAATACGCTTTATTTAAAGGAGGGGGAGTACATTATTGAGCAATATCCGATTTCACCAGGGAAAGAAGATTCTCCCACCCCCATCGGTGAATTTAAAATCATCGAGAAGTCTTCCGGATGGGGCGGAGGATTTGGTTCACGATGGATAGGGCTAAATGTCCCCTGGGGAAATTACGGAATACACGGAACGAATAAACCCTGGCTGATCGGCAAACGTGTCAGCAGCGGCTGTATTCGCATGAAAAATAAAGATGTAGAAAATTTGTTTGAAAAAGTAACGATTGGTACACCTGTTAAAATTACCGGACCTATACAGTTTCGAAACCTTTCAAAGGGATCAAAAGGATATCTAGTTGTCCTGATTCAGCAGCGTTTGCGGGGAGAAGGGTATTTTGAAGGGGAGATAAACGGCATATATGGTTCGCAAACTGAACTTGGTGTTAAACGATTTCAGCAGGATCATCATTTGCCTCAGACAGGTGGCATTACAGCAAGGGAGTTCAGATTACTAGGCCTAATTGAATAGGGGTTCATGCAGCAAAATAATTATACAGGTGATAAACATGCAAACATTATTTCGTCTTGGCTATGTAGCTATGAGTGTTCATGTAAAAAATTGCTCACCATCTCAAACCATGACATACTCCACATTTCAAAAAATTCCTGATAAAGACAGTGCCATGATCCGGCTTGAACAAATTGCTAAATCCAACATTACAAACTCATTGCGATTATTGAAGCATAACCGGGCTCATGATATTTATTTCTTTCGTTTAAGTTCCAGGCTAATTCCGCTCGCTACCCATGAAGATCTACGGGATTGGAACTATATAAGTGGAGTCAAGAGAGAGCTGGAAGAACTGGGCAGTTACGCAAAAAAGCATGAAATGAGAATAGATTTTCATCCGGATCATTTTGTTGTCTTAAACACACCTAAAAAAGACGTTTTTAAACAGGCTGTCCAAACACTTATTTACCATCATCGGTTGCTTCGGGGTATGAAGGTCGATCCTGTTCACCGATGTGTCATACATTTAGGAGGTAAGTATGGCAGCAAGGAAGAATCTCTTGAGCGTTTTGTAGATAATTGGGGAAAAATTCCTAATGCCATTCAAAAGATGATTATGCTGGAGAATGACGATAAAACCTTTCATATAGATGATGTACTGTATGTCTGTGAAAAATTAAATATCCCCATGGTCTTTGATATCCATCATCATTTGGCTAATCAACGGACAAAAAATTGGGGTAATCAATGGAATAGAATAATAAAGACCTGGTCTGGATCACCTCGTCCTGTTAAAATCCATATTTCAAGTCCAAAAAGCAATAAACAGTTCAGGCATCACGCAGATTATATAGATATCGGCCAGTTTTTAAATTTTATACAGCAAATCAATGGGACAGTAAAGCAGGTTGATTGTATGATTGAAGCTAAGAAAAAAGATGATGCACTATTTCGCCTGACAGAGGAATTAAGGACAAATAATATGATAAAATGGAATAATAAAGCTTCTTTTTACTTAGAAAGTGTATAATTTTAAACGATTGGCACTGTAAAAATTGTAAAATATTCAAAAAATTAATTGTAGAACTACCTAAAAAGTGGTAAAATAGACCCAGGTTAATATTTCGATAATTATCCAGATAAAGGCAAACCTGTTGAAAGGCAGGGGCGCAAAACCTACGGGCCTAAGGTATGACATTGCTATGGTGGCCGGGTTGCCGGAGAAGGTGTTACGATGAGCCCATCTTTTTCGGATGGGCTTTTATTCTTTTCCACAAAACCCGTCATACATTAGAATATATACAGGGATTATGCCCTATGCCTATTATTTCTGTATAAATTTATACCAGTTTTGTATTTTAGCAATAGTGAAGGGGATATGAATGGTAAAACAGAGGGATTCAATCATTGGTAAAGAAAAAGGAATACTGATTTTATCTATTTTCTTTGCCTTGCTGTATCTTTTTATTTTATTTTTGCGCCCTGGTCTATTTATTAATGACTTCAGGGGTATGCATATTTTTCTTCAATTTTTAAGTGTATCGGTAGCTTATGCGATAGCGTTCGAAGGATGGCTGTCCTATCCATTTTCTTATTCGCAGCATCGGTTATATGTTGCTGCTATGTTTCTTGCCATAGGAACGTTCGATTTATTATATATTATGACTTTTATTACGGAACGTCCGCAGATCTTATCTTTTTTGACAGAAATGAATCATGATTGGCTCTGGATCATAGCACGGCTGACTGTGGCAGTATTCCTTCTGGTCATTTTTAACCTAAAAGATACCAGTACTATTGTGATTAACCGGAATCTGGTATTCAGTTTTTCCATTTTATTCATATCCATTGTTGTATTATCAGTTATCAATATTCAATTTCCGCCACTATTTCATGAAAATCAGCGTCCTACACTTATAAAAATCGGAATGGAAATTCTTATAGCATCCATACATTTTCTTACAACCATTATTTTGATCCTTCAATACAAAAAAACAAAAGAAGATGCAAGGTTATACTTTATCATGTCCTTGTTATTGCTTTCTTTAAGCGAACCCTCTTATATGTTTCTAAATGAAGGAACCTGGCTGAACGTGCTTGGAGATATCTATAAGATTTTTGGATACTATTTCTTCCTGAAAGGGCTGCACACATCTACCATTAAAGAACCCTATGAAAAGGAACGAAAAACTCAGGAAGAACTGTTCCAGAGTGAAGCGAGATATAAGCGATTAATTGAAGATTCACCAGACGCAAATATCGTTCACAGGAATGGAAAAATCATTTATGTTAATAAAAATGCTGTAAAATTAATAAAAGCAAAAGATCGAATGGAACTGATCGGCCAGTCCATTTATGATTTCCTGCCAGAAAAATATCACGATTTAATCAGGGAAAATATGCAAAGAATGATTGTTAACAACCAGATTTTTGAACAGACAGAGCTCACCATCTATGATTTTGAAAAAAATAAAATGGTCATTGAGGTGTCTGCTATCCCAACAGTTTTCGGGGTAGAACCGGCTGTTCACATTATTTTCCGGGATATTACTAGACGGAAAGAGCTGGAAAAAGAATTAAAGGAAAAGAACGAGATATTAAGGCATCTTTCTTCCATCGATGGTTTAACCGGAATACCCAATCGCCGATCATTTGAGGAAGTTCTCACAAAAGAATGGAATCGAAATATGAGGGAAGACAGTCCCTTATCAGCCTTAATGGTGGACATTGATTATTTTAAAAATTTCAATGACCATTATGGCCACTTAGCAGGAGATGATTGCCTAAAACAGGTAGCCAGGACCCTAAAAAGCCAGCTGAAACGATCCAGTGACTTTATTGCTCGATACGGCGGAGAAGAATTTGTGATCTTGCTTCCCGGAACTGATCAATCTGGGGCTTACACAGTAGCGAAAGAACTATGCAATAGTGTGAAGAACCTAAAAATACCCCACGAAAAATCGGAAAGCGGGCAATATTTAACGGTCAGTGTTGGCGCTGCTACGTTAATCCCGGATGACAGTCATGAACCAAAAGATTTAATCAATCTTGCTGACCAGTCATTATATATACGAAAGCAGAGCAGGCCATGTAATTCATAGGATTAGGAAAATGTTGAAGTGACGATTCCAGAGAGAAAAGTCCATTATTCAACAAAATTAGTATAATTGTCCAGACAATTCATGACAATGTTTTTTGCATCCATCATATATAATGAGTCTAAAAAAGTGGTGAAATGTATGATGGACAGGCATTACAGAATTATCCAGATCAAGCATTTTCATTTTGATAAACAAAAGACGGAAATTGAAAACTTAACCGAAAATGATATTTGTTTTTACCATTTTATTGGCGGGAACTCGGATGATACAGACGTGCTTTTGGAGCGGATTGGTAATATAAAAGAAAAGCGCTCTCTGATTATCGGAATTTTCCGCTTTCCACATCGGTTTGAAGGGAAAAGGCGTCTGCGGATTGCCATCAATCAATACTACATGTTTAAGAAACTGTGTGATGGATTAATCTACTTTCTGAGTGACGGCATGATGGAAAAAATCGAATCGGGAACACCCATTAATGAGGCTCATAATCAGTTTATGGCCTATGAAGAGAGCTGCATTAAAGCTATGGAGGAAATGATTGATAACCCCGGGGACATCAATATTGATGTAAGGGACATTCAATCTTTCGTCAAAAGAAGGACCAGCCCGTTATTCCTCCATATCATTGAACGGGATGATTTTGATGAACCATTGAAGCATATCATTGAAAAGCCCTATTTGCCTGCGGATTTCACAGATGGTGAGGAAATGATGATGAATATTGGCTATTCCCGGGATATTGATATGAATACGTATCAGCAGATTAACCTGCGTATGAATGATTTATTTCATAAAGCAGACCTGGTTAAACTGGGTACATACTTTATCAATGAGCCCGGTAAAAAAATGAGGATAACCCTATTCGTGAACGGTCTGGGTGATCCTTACCCTCCATCCGAACACCTTAATTTTCTGTTTTTTAAAATGGTGAAGCAAAAATGCAAATCGCTCTTGCAAAAAGGAACATCAGAGTGGCTAAGGAAAACGAACCATTCAAAAAATGAAACGTATGTGGATCAACAGGGACAGGAAATTAAGGAACAAAAGGAAAAAATACTATAACCAAAAGAATCTGTGACAAAACTGTAATAAGAGCAAAAAATCCGAACTATATTCAATCGTCATATGAATGAATATATTTCGGATTTTTTTATTTAAAAAGATCATAATTTCAATCGAGGATTATATGGATAGATGAACGGGAGATGACCAAACTATTATGGGAGGTGTTCAGCATGACCAAAAACGAAAATCATCGAAATCGCGGGAAAAGGGCTTCTAGTGTAAATCCACAGGGACTATCGGAAGATGAAGCTGACCAGCAGCCAAAATCACAACTGGAACAGCGTGCGAAAAAGAGACACACAAGAGGGTGATGTTTAGGTGCCATATTAACCCATCAGGATTAGGACCCAGTTATGACATATCCTTCATGACTGGGTTTTTACATGATTTTCTCTACCCACTGGAATGTTTGCTGCTCTCTTGCCATTTACTGATAACGCTCCAGAACGTTGAAGAATTCCTTTGCAAATTGATAAAACAATTTAACAGAAGGAGCCAGTTCGCTGTTTTTTAAAACAATGATACCAACATTGCGCTTGACATGCGGGATGTTAATGGGCATTTTAACTGTACTGCGCGGAATAGATTCGTGAAAGGCACTTTCAGGCAATAAGGTGATACCAATTTCTGCTGAAACCAGACCTTTAATCACATCCAGATCTTCCCCTTCTGACGTGATCCTGGGCTGAAATCCAGCCTGCTTACACGCATCCAGAACAATTTTCCGCAATATAAATCCATCGGGAAACATCACAAATGATTCCTGCCTTAGTTCGTGCAAATCAATATGTGTTCGGCCAGCCAGTCTATGGTTGGCAGGCAACAATGCTACAAAAGATTCTGTGAACAAAATATCACCTTTTAAATCCGGTTCATCTCCAGGAACAGGTCCAATAAAAGCAAGGTCCAGTGTTCTGTTCTTGATTGAATCAATTAAAAAACGATAGGTTCCCTGACGCAAATGAAAGGATACATTCGGATGCTGACTTTTAAAAGCCGAAATAACAGACGGCAGAGTATGGCTTGCCAGACTGGTTGGAAAACCGATTTTAATGGTACCTCGTTCAGGATCCAAATATTCGTCTACTTGCTGTTTTGCGTGGTCAATAGCTTTTAGTGCTTCCTCTACATAGTTAAGAAAATGTTTTCCGATGGGTGTCAGTTTCACATTTCTTCCTTCCCGAATAAAAAGGTCCACCCCTAATTCAGCTTCTAAATTGGCAATCTGACGGCTGATGGCCGATTGAGCAACGTGCAGATCCTTTGCGGCCTCTGAAACATGTTCTCTTCTGGCGACTTCCACAAAATATTGTAACTGTCTCAGTTCCATATAAACAGCCCCTCCAAATCAATTAATCTCAAAATGAGAATGGTTTAATATAAATTATATATTGTTTATATCAATTTTTAAATCTAAAATGAAAGTACAGTCTTTTAAAGCGATAAAATCTTTAGAGGGGGGAGATGCATATGACTGAAAAAAGACTTCATACACACCAGAACCTCTACCGTCCTGAATTTGAACATGATGCCTGCGGGATCGGTATGTATGCTCATTTAAAGGGGAAGCCTTCCCATGATATTGTCCAAAAATCTCTTGAAATGCTCTGCAAAATGGACCATCGGGGAGGACAGGGAAGTGATAATCAAACCGGTGATGGTTCAGGAATCATGTTACAAATTCCCCACGATTATTTTCAGAGTGTCTTAGGGGATATTCAGCTTCCTGAGCCCGGAACTTACGGTGTCGGAATGATTTTTCTCCCTCAGGACAAAACTGAACGTCAAACTATTGAAAAGCAAATCGAGAATATGATCGAAAAAGAGGGACAAAAGCTTCTCGGCTGGCGTACGGTTCCTGTAGCTGATGAGAAACTCGGACTTCTGGCTAAAAAGAGCCAGCCATGCATTCGACAGTTATTTGTTGGAAGAAGCGATCACATAAATACTGATATGGATTTTGAACGGAAATTATATGTCATCCGCAAGCAACTGGAAAACCATTTCAGTGAAGATCAGTCATTGTATTTTGCTAGTTTTTCAAGTAAAACCATTGTTTACAAAGGTTTGTTAACTCCTGAACAATTGGGTCAGTTTTATATCGATTTACAGAATGAACGTTTTCAGTCTGCCTTTGCACTGGTTCACAATCGGTTCAGTACGAACACTTTCCCCAGCTGGGAGCGCGCTCATCCTAACCGTTTTCTGGTTCATAACGGTGAGATTAATACACTTCGCGGAAATGTGAACTGGATGAGAGCACGTGAAAAACAATTTAAGTCAACGGCTTTTGGAGAAGAACTGGAAAAAGTTAAACCGATTATGGATTTAAATGGAAGCGACTCTTCCATATTGGATAATGCCTTTGAATTTTTTGTCCTGGCTGGAAGAAAACCAGCCCATGTGGCGATGATGTTAATTCCAGAGCCATGGACAGAAACAGAAATGGAACAAAAGAAAAAGTCTTTTTATGAGTATCACAGCTGTTTGATGGAGCCGTGGGACGGACCAACGGCCATTTCATTCACAGATGGAAAGCAAATTGGTGCTATTTTAGACAGAAACGGGCTGCGACCAGCACGCTATTATGTGACCAAGGATGATCATATCATTTTTTCTTCCGAAGTTGGTGTTATTGATATCGAACCACAGCAAGTATTGTATAAAGACCGCCTAAGTCCCGGAAAAATGCTGCTGGTAGATTTAGAAAAAGGACGGATCGTTTCTGATCAGGAAATTAAAGATCAAATGGCACAGGAACAACCTTATGATCAGTGGCTTTCCAGACAGATGGTGGATGCAAAAGAGCTTCCAAAGGGGGCTGTTAAGAAAAGTACAGCTAATTTAATTAAAGCACAAAAAGCATTTGGATACACCTATGAAGATTTATCCAAAACCATTGTTGCCATGATTGAGGAAGGAAAGGATCCAATCGGATCGATGGGTAATGATGTGCCGCTGGCCGTGCTGTCAGACAGGCCACAAAGTTTATTTAATTACTTCAAACAGATTTTTGCCCAGGTGACCAATCCTCCAATTGATGCCATCCGTGAAAAACTGGTGACATCAACCATGACGCTGCTTGGCAGTGAAGGAAACATCCTGCATCCTGATGAACAAAACTGCCGCAGAATCAGACTGGACTCACCGTTTATATCCAACGAACAGCTCGCCGCACTAATCGCGAATCCTTATCCAGAATTCCAATGCACAACACTTCCGATTGTATTTAAAGAAAAGCTTGAAGATGCACTGGAGCAGTTATTTGAAAAAGCAGACGAGGCAATCGATAATGGTTCATCGATCTTAATTTTATCGGACCGAAACATGGATGAGAACCATATTGCCATTCCTTCTCTGTTAGCAGGAAGCGCCCTGCATCAGCACCTGGTGCGTCAGGGCACACGCACAAAAGCCAGTATCATTATGGAAACAGGAGAAGTTCGGGAAGTTCACCATTTTGCTGCATTAATAGGATATGGTGTCGATGCTGTTAATCCTTATCTGTCACTGGAAACCATCGATGAACTTGCCAAAGACGGTACGATCAGTATCAGTAAAGAGGAAGCCGTCGCAAAATATTTGCAAGTCACAACGGATGGGGTTGTCAAAGTATTATCCAAAATGGGCATTTCAACGATTCAAAGTTACAGAGGAGCGCAGATTTTTGAAGCACTGGGCATTGGCGAAAAAGTAATTGACAGATACTTTACCGGCACACCTTCACAGCTTGGCGGCATTACGTTAGAAGTCATTGAAAAAGAAGCGAAACTTCGCCACGAAAAAGCCTATAAAGAAAAACAGGAAAATCCATCCCTTGACACCGGTAGCGAACTGCAGTGGAGAAAAACAGGCGAACATCATGCCTTTAATCCAAAAACGATTCATACTCTTCAGCAGGCTTGCAGAAGAAATGATTATCGCCTGTTTAAAGAATTCTCAACATTAGCAAATGAAGAAAGAATCACATTTTTGCGCAATTTATTTGAATTTAACGGCAAGCGAAAACCTGTTCCCCTCGAGGAAGTGGAATCGCCTGAATCGATCGTGCGCCGCTTTAAAACCGGGGCCATGTCTTTCGGAGCGTTAAGTGAAGAAGCTCACGAAGCACTCGCCATTGCGATGAACCGCCTCGGAGCCAAAAGTAACAGTGGTGAGGGCGGGGAAGACCCTGATCGATTTACTCCTGATGAAAATGGAGATTTAAGAAGAAGTGCCATTAAACAGATTGCTTCAGGGCGATTTGGTGTCAAAAGCCACTATCTGGTGAATGCAGATGAACTACAGATCAAAATGGCACAGGGAGCTAAGCCAGGTGAAGGGGGGCAACTTCCAGGGAAAAAAGTGTATCCATGGGTTGCGAAAGTCCGAGGTTCTACACCAGGGGTAGAATTAATTTCACCACCGCCGCACCATGATATTTATTCCATTGAAGACCTTGCCCAATTAATTCATGATTTAAAAAATGCCAATCGCAATGCCCGTATCAGCGTTAAGCTTGTGTCGAAGTCCGGTGTAGGAACCATAGCAGCCGGTGTTGCGAAGGGAAATGCTGATGTGATTGTTGTCAGCGGTTATGACGGCGGTACGGGTGCTTCTCCAAAAACAAGTATTAAGCATGCAGGACTCCCATGGGAGCTGGGGCTTGCTGAAACCCATCAGACCCTGATGCTTAATGGTTTAAGAGATCGAGTTGTCCTGGAAACAGATGGTAAGCTGATGACTGGACGTGATGTTGTAATGGCTGCCCTGTTAGGAGCCGAAGAATTCGCGTTCGCTACTGCACCGCTAGTTGTGCTGGGGTGTGTCATGATGAGGGCGTGTCATTTAGACACCTGTCCGGTTGGGATAGCGACACAGAACCCTGAACTTCGGAAAAAATTTATGGGAAGTCCAGATCACATAGTTAATTATATGATGTTTATAGCAGAAGAAGTAAGAGAGATCATGGCAGAATTAGGTTTCCGAACTATCGATGAGATGGTGGGCCGAACAGATGTGCTGAATGTCAGCGAGCGTGCAAAACAGCACTGGAAGGCAAGATATCTGGACTTATCCAGATTATTGTATCAGCCGGAAGGACCGCGTACGTTCCAGCGTCCACAGGATCATAAAATCGAAAATTCTCTGGATGTCAAGCATATTCTGCCAGCGATTCAGCCGGCACTGGAAAACAAAAAGCCTGTCACCGGCTACTTTAGAATAAATAACACTCATCGTGTGGTCGGGACCGCTGCTGGAAGCGAAGTGACCAAACGCTATGGAGAAGAGGGACTGCGGGATGATACGATCCGTCTCCATTTTACCGGCTCTGCGGGTCAAAGTTTTGGCGCCTATGTACCAAAAGGAATGACCTTGGATCTGACCGGAGACGCCAATGACTATGTCGGAAAAGGACTGTCCGGCGGAAAGATTATTGTCAAAGCACCGAAAGAATCATCCTTTATCCCAGAAGAAAATGTCATCATCGGGAACGTTGCATTTTATGGAGCTACTTCGGGTGAAGCCTACATTCAAGGTCTTGCAGGGGAAAGATTCTGCGTGCGAAACAGTGGAGTAAAAGCCGTAGTTGAAGGTGTCGGTGACCATGGCTGTGAGTATATGACAGGAGGTCGAGTTGTAATCCTTGGATCCGTCGGCAAAAACTTTGCTGCCGGGATGTCCGGAGGGGTCGCTTATGTGTACGCAGAAGACCAGCAAGCCTTTAAGGAGCTCTGCAATACTGAATTGGTACTGTTTGAGACACTTGAGGATCAAGAGGAAATGAGAGAAGTACAGCAGATGATTCAAAATCACTATAAATACACGGAAAGCCAGAAGGCAGCCAGAATTCTTGCCAACTGGCACAAATCCATTACTCGTTTTATCAAGGTCATCCCGAAAAATTATAAACAGATGATCGAAAATATTGAACGCATGAAGGAGATGGGTCTTTCTGATGATGAAGCTGCACTGGCGGCATATGAAGAAAGCTTTAAAAAGCCTGCAGCGCAAGGAACAGCTCAGAAGAAATTAGCACCCGTCGCAAATTAAGGGAGGGGGAGAACATGGGAAAAAAGACAGGATTCATGGAGTATGTCCGTGAAGAAGAACAAAAGCGAAATCCTCTTTCTCGACAGAATGACTGGAAAGAATACAGCCAGCGATTTTCTGAAGACACATTGAAAAAACAGGGTGCCCGCTGCATGGACTGCGGGACCCCATTTTGCCATATGGGATTAGAACTAAACGGGTTGACATCAGGGTGTCCCATTAATAATTTGATACCTGAGTGGAATGACCTCGTTTATCGGGGACGCTGGAAAGAAGCATTAGACCGGCTCCTTTTGACGAACAATTTCCCGGAATTTACAGGCAGGGTTTGTCCAGCACCATGTGAAGGTTCCTGTACGGTAGCTATTTCTGATCCCGCTGTTGCCATCAAGGGAATTGAGCGGGCCATCATTGATAAAGGTTTTGAAGAGGGCTGGATTACACCTCGCATCCCCAAAGACCGAACTGGCAAAAAAGTAGCAATCGTTGGAAGCGGACCTGCTGGACTTGCCTGTGCAGATCAGTTAAACCAGGCTGGTCATACAGTTACGGTTTATGAACGTGAAGACCGTGCCGGCGGATTGCTGATGTATGGCATTCCGAATATGAAACTGGAAAAGGATGTTGTTGAAAGAAGAATCAACTTATTATCAGAAGAAGGAATCGAATTTATTACCAGTACGGAAGTAGGAAGAGATGTTGACGCAGAAACACTTCAGGCCGAGTATGATGCAGTTGTTCTTTGTACCGGTGCACAGAAACATCGTGATCTAAGCATTGAGGGACGGGAATTAAAAGGTGTACATTTTGCGATGGATTATTTAACGGGAGCCACTAAAAACCTGCTGGATTCGGAATCTGAAGCTGATGAGTACATTGTTGCTGAAGGGAAAAATGTCATTGTCATCGGAGGAGGAGATACCGGTGCTGACTGTGTAGCAACCGCACTTCGTCAAAAATGTAAAAGTGTCGTTCAATTCGGTAAACACCCGCAACTTCCAGAATCACGGACAGATGATAATCCCTGGCCAGAGTATCCGCTTGTATTTTCACTGGATTATGCCTATGAAGAAGCAGCGGCAAAATACGGCAAAGATATCCGGGAATACTGCATTCAGACAAAAAAGATTGTTGGAGATGAAAACGGTCGTGTCAAAGAACTCCATACCATTCAGATGGAAAAAACATTTGATGATAACGGCAGGGCAGTATTTCATGAAATTCCAGGAACTGAAAAAGTATGGCCTTGTGATCATGTGTTTATTGCCATTGGCTTTGAAGGCGCGGAACATCCCGTATTGGAAGCCTTTGGAGTAAAAACAAAACAGAATAAGGTAGATGCGCCATATGGAACCTATACGACAAACGTTGAAGGAGTCTTTGCAGCAGGAGATGCACGGAGGGGTCAGAGCTTAATCGTCTGGGCTATTCATGAAGGAAGAGAAGCAGCACGGGAAGTAGACCGCTTTTTAATGGGGTCAACCGTATTGCCATAATAATTAGCTGCGTTATCTTTCCTGGCAGATTTACTACTTTATACACGCAGGATCCTCAGAATATTGAAGTTAAAAAAAGGGCTGTCGCTTAGACAAAATTGTCTATTGAGACAGTCCCTTTTTATGTAAACGTTGTTAATATTCTAATCTTCACTTCCAATGTTCCTGAATAAATTCATCACGTCCTGATTTTGCCCGATCTTCTTTATATTTCTCCGGCTCCTTCTGATAAAATTTCTGGTGATATTCTTCTGCAGGATAAAAAGTGGAAGCCGGCAAGATTTTCGTAACTATAGGCTTCGAAAATTTCCCGCTTTCTTCTATTTTATTCTTTGATTGTAAAGCTTTTTCCTTCTGTTCCTCATGATGATAAAAAATGGCTGTCCGGTACTGAGGTCCGCGGTCATGAAACTGTCCGCCATCATCGGTAGGATCAATCTGGCGCCAGTAAATGTCCAGAATTTCTTCATATGGGAATATTTCAGGATCAAAGGTGATCTGTACCGCTTCATAATGGCCGGTTGTTCCGGATTTCACCTGTTCATATGTAGGATTTTCCACATGCCCTCCGGTATAACCAGAAATAACCTCGTGGATGCCGTCCCACTGGTCAAAAGGCTTGACCATGCACCAAAAACATCCCCCGGCAAAGGTGGCTTTCTCTAATCTATCGCTCGCCAACACTCATCTCTCCTTAACTTGCGATTGGTTTGAAAACATTATATAACTGTATAGATTTTGTTTGCAATACATAAACCTTCAGACATAGCTTGAAGCCTGCTGTTTCATCCTATACATACAAAGATCATCCCCCGCCTCTGTGAGGGATGATCCTCATTTATTCCGTTCTAAATGATAATCTTATCTCTTTATAAAAAGGAACGAAGTATGAGAGTCCAGTGGTTAGCCCGCCTGCTTGATTTACAATCCGGGGAATGAGCATCTGCAGCTCTCTAAACATTTTCTCTCACAATGGAATCAACCACATCTGGATCCACCGAATGAATGGGAGTGAAACCATTGTTGTTCAAAATATGAAATCCTGTGTTAAAGGCACCTGACCCAGCTATAACTTTACTTGTATTGGTCGGGGCAATATAAAAAGCGCCACCGGTGACAATCGTCCCCTCATTACTATTAATTTTCACAAGCGGATTTGGATACAAACTCAAAATATCCCCTCACTTTCCTTTTGCATACTACTATTGTATGAACGTCGGCATACACCAATCAATGCAAATAACTACCAATGATTGAAGTTAAGCAAGGTGTCCAGGTACATCCTGATTCTCTACATGTTTTCAAGATTAACAAAAAATTTACGTTTCTTCTGAGGATAAAATTACCATGTCTATTGATATGTTAGAAAAAAATGTTATAATTGCTATTGTGCAAAATTTGTCTGATTTTGTATAATGATGGAATTACAAGAAAAATATACTGTTTCGAAAAAGGCAAACCCATTGAAAAGTGGGGACGCAAAGCTACAGATCTAAAGCAGATTGTCTGCCAGGATGGCTGAGCTGCCGTAGGAAGAGTAAATAACTCTTTTTATCATGTCTTTGTCTTTTTCGTGATAAAAAGAGTTTTTTATATGGAAGTTATGGAAAGGAGGACTGATCGAATATAAAAACAGTTAAATTTAAGCAAATAAAAATAAGAACATTCTTTTGATTGAATCCAGCTTTCATAACAGAAAATTAACATAGGCAGGTGTAGCAGGCATGATACTACTAGACGAAGAAATTGTTTCACCTCTTTTGATTGAAACCATCAATCAATTACATGTGCCCGTATTCAAAAAACAAAATACGCAGGAAGCTATTGGCGGAATGAGTAAAGAAGAATTTTTGTCGCAGATTAATGAAAACAAAAAAATCTTAACGAATTCGGAAAGCTGTTTATCCTGGCTTGAAACCTATGCTCCAGACAGCGAACAAAATCGGTGGTCGAAACAGCTTAAGGATAAAGGAATGTTCCGTCAGCTTCTTTCAAAGATGTATCCGGACTATTTCTATAAAGTCATTCAACTTGATGAGCTTGAAAACATGACACCGGTGGATATTCCGTTTCCTGTCGTGATCAAGCCGGCTAAAGGGTATTCAAGCGTTGGGGTACATAAGATTAAAACAAAAGATCAATGGAAGTCATCCATTGACCGATTTATGTCTGATTTATTAATGGCAAAAAACATTTATGGAAAAGAAGTGGTTGACGGAGAAAGAATCCTGATTGAGAAATGGATTCATGGTGATGAGTATGCCGTAGATGGTTACTATGATTCGAAGGGCAATCCAGTCATTTTAAACATCTTTAAGCATTTGTACAAGGATGAGTATGATACGTCAGATCGAATTTATTTTACATCCAGAAAAATGATTCGTGAAGTACTAAATGACATGTATTTGTTTATGGAGAAATTTAAGGAAATCTTTCCTGTTAAAAATTTTCCGATTCATTTTGAAGTCAGGAAGCATCATGATTCGATTATTCCTATTGAAATGAATCCACTGCGTTTTGCCGGAGCAGGCACTACAGATCTCGGCTATTATGCTTACCAAACTAACGGGTATAAACACTATTTTGAAGAAACGATTCCCGATTGGGAAGCTATACTTGATAGCCAGGATGAGAACATCTATGGCTTTTGTTGTGCAGAAGTACCGATAGATGTTTCGTTGAATTTGATCGAGTCCATTGATCATGAATCCTTTAAAGAACAATTTACAACCATTCTGGATTACAGAGAGATACACGCAGCGAATGATAGAACTTTTGCGATTGTCTTTTTCAAAAGTGAAAACATGAAAGAACTGGACCACCTATTAAAAATGGATTTACGTCCGTATATTAAACTGAAGGATGTGAAAAGCGCTAAATTACTGAACAAGTGATCTTGTTTCAAATGTTAAAGCATACTACAACTAGCTGATACAGGGGAGAGAGAAACAGATGAAACTATGGAGAAAATCAATTAAAGCCCAGTTAATTATAAGTTTCTTAGTGCCATTTTTGCTTTTATCACTCGTTCTATTTGGGTTTGCCCGTTATGTATCCAACTATATAATAGATGAACATGTCATTCCTCAGTTTGAAGAACGCTTAAAAGAAAATGGTCATTCACTGGCCGGAATGTTGGATCCAGGTCTAATTCAGAATACCATGAATGATCCGGCAGCTTACGGAAATGAATTAAAAGAAATTCTCGATTCCTTTATGGAAACGAAAAACGGGATAGAATATGTATATGTTTTATCAAGAATGGATGGAAAAGATGTAATCGTTGCCCTCAATGGTACAGATGATTATTTAATGGAAAACCCTTTTACGGAGGATCAGAAAACATCCTTTGAAAATCAAGAATCTGTAATGAGCTCTATCTACCGTGATGAGTGGGGTGTTCACAAATCCTATTTTATGCCGGTAGAAGGGTCAGATGCGATTATTGGAATAGACATGAGTGCCAAATTTATTGATTCTATTGAACGGAAAATATTAATTCTGTCACTAATTTTTACAGCAGTGTTGATTGCAATAGGTGTAGCACTGGCACTATTTATTGGAAACAGCATCTCTAAACCATTAAACCGACTGGTAGAATACACAAAAACCTTTTCTACCGGTGATCTGAGCCAATCTGTCCAGATTAAACGTAAAGATGAAATTGGTATTCTGGCAAACAGTTTTGAAGAAATGCGGGAAAACTTAAGCCATATTATTAATACCGTACGGAATAAGTCTGAGGCGATTCACCAGACAGGCCAGTCTCTGCTGGAATCCTTTGAAGAATTGGCACAATCTTCGAGACAAATAGCAGTGAGTACCGATGAAGAAGCAAGAGGATCCGAGGAGCGGGCGAATCATATTGACCGGATGTCTAACCGTATGTCTGAAGTGACGGAATCCATATCCAATGTAGATGAACAAACCAAACTGATCAAAACCTTGACCGAAGAGACCAGTGATCAGGCTGAAAAAGGAAACGAACAGGTTCAAATGATCACCAGACAGATGAACAAAATGAAAGACAATGGCAAAATCAGCAGGGAAAACTTACAGAATCTGGGGGCAAAATTAAAGGACATTAATGAAATCATCCATATTATCCAGGATATTTCATCCCAGATCAATCTGCTGTCCTTAAATGCATCCATCGAAGCGGCCAGAGCAGGAGAAGCTGGAAAGGGATTTTCGGTCGTTGCCCAGGAAGTGCAAAAGCTTGCCAGTGAGACGGATGAATCCATTAAGACCATTTCAGATGCGATTGAAGAAATCAACACCCAGGCCAATGTTGTCCTGAACTTAAACGAACAGGACTTTAATGAAATGGTCAAAGGCGTCGAAATGGTTGAAGAAAATGGCCGACTGTTTAACGCTATTTTCGAGTCTGTCGGAAAGCTGACAGAAGGCATTGAAACCATTGCCAATAGTACAGCTGACCTGCATCAAACATCAGATGAAATTTTAGAATCCACACAGGAAATTGCAGCCATTTCCGAACAGGGAGTCGCTGCTACCCAGGAAATTTCCGCTTCAGCTGAACAGCAGAATGATACGATTGATTATCTTAAACAGCAGAATACAGAGCTGAAAGTGCTTGCAGATGATTTGCAAAACCTTATCAAACGTTTTAAAACGGAGTAATTCTTTCAAAAATGGCGTTGTCTGTTATTTAATAGACAGCGCTTTTTTATTGTCATACAAACCATTATCACGATGAGATTCACATATTTACTTCATAATTACTACATCCGCCTTGTCCTCTCAGCAAGAAAAACAATAAATATAATGTAGAACAACATAAGGAGGTGAACAGCTCATGGGTTATTCAGGTGGATATGGAAACAGCTTTACGTTGATCGTCGTATTATTCATTCTGTTAATCATTGTTGGTAACTTCTACGGTTACGGCTACTAATGGTCATTCATTGCATGGGGTCCATTCCCCGTGCAATTTATAGAAACCACATTTAACGTTATACGATGAATACCTCTCAATGTTTAATAGGAAAAACACTACCATTCGTCATACGCCTTCCGCTTTTTTAGCCCACTAAAATTCCTCTATAAACTTTTTTGGCGGGATGATCAATCTTTTGATTACCCGCCATTTGTTTTATAAAACAATAATCATTTAAGTCTGCACCGTGTTTGTTAAAATCTGGTATAATGAATAAAAAGCCTTGACTGAATTTCCATGTAAGAAAGGAGAGGAATGTTGATACGTTTTATATGTACATGTGATGTTGTGAATAAATCGATTCTATCTCTGTTTATGATACTGATTTCAGGTATGTTGATGGCCTGTACTTCTGTAACTCAACATAAAAAAGAAGCCAACCAAAAGCAGGAAATTCAAGAACATACAGAAGGGATCGATCATCATATACAGGCCGAATGGGATTTGACGCCTTCGTTTGAACATCCGATTACCTATGAAGGCGGTAGAGAAGGCTCTTATACGATTATTGGAAATCAACATACAGTGGGATTTACCGGGCCATTTCCTTTAGAAGCGGGGAAAGGCAATAAATATATGTGGTTTTATTTCGGGGACGAACAAATATACGATCAGCCAGTGAAAATAAAAGCGATCAAAAAAGATACAGAGAAACTGATTACTTTGCATTCGGGTTCATTTTTTCAGGGAGCAGAAGTAAGCCCGGATAGTGTAAATATGCCATCCATTTTAAAATTCCCCTCTGCGGGGAGGTGGAAAATACTAGTATATATTGACGGAGAACTTTTTGAACGTCTTGTGGTGGATGTTGAGTAGAAAACGAATTTTTCCAGCTTTACACATTGAATGAAGTGCAGTTTTGTGTACCCGCTCTGTCTGGTCCGCTGCCTAAATGATTAGAGAAGGGAGAATTTCTTCATGCCGAAAAAGTTAACGAAATCTCCAGCTGACAGGGCAATATACGGCGTTTGCGGAGGTATAGCCGAGTTTTTTGGTATTTCTTCTTTCGTAGTGAGATTAGTTTTTCTGTTTACAGTTTCCGTTTCTTTTTGGGTGTATATACTGCTAGTTTGGTCGTTAGACGATAAACCTTCATTATAATTATAGATTGTTTTCTTGAGAGAACGTTCTAAATCTAGTTGAGAAAAATAATGAGGAAGAGAGCCGGGCTAGCTATTATACTTACATCTATTGTGGTTGGTCTGATCATGATAGAAATATGTATGAGACATGACAATAAAAGAAAAATTCATTTATATTCAATACTAAAATAGACTAATATTTCGAGGTGATAGAGCTTGAACCATCAACCTCCCAAACATATTATTGCTGTTTCTGCTTGTGTTACAAATGAAAACGAGGAAGTGTTATTAGTGAAAACACATTGGCGTTCTGATACATGGGAGCTGCCAGGTGGACAGGTGGAGGAAGGGGAGCCGCTGGATCGAGCTGTGTGCAGGGAAGTGTTAGAGGAGACTGGCATCGTGGTTTCACCTATCGGGATTACAGGTGTTTATTACAATACAACCAAGAATATCCTTTCAATTGTTTTTAAAGCCAACTATGAAAGAGGTCACATAAAGATCCAGCCAGAAGAAATCCAGGAGGCTGCATTTATTAA
Organism: Bacillaceae bacterium; assembly: GCA_017656265.1. Classification (GTDB taxonomy): domain Bacteria; phylum Bacillota; class Bacilli; order Bacillales; family Alkalibacillaceae; genus Melghiribacillus. The sequence goes on from JACDOD010000001.1 coordinate 243,791, forward strand.
CTTGACTGAAGATAATATAGATCAATACATTACTCGCCCACATATGAAATCTCGTACATTGGATTGTATCAAAGCAACACGTTTTGTGCCATACGAAACATGGGAAGTAAACCCTTATAACTTGTTGGGAAGATTAGCAGAGTACGATTAATTAAAGCGAAATAAAATCTGAATGAGAATCATTTTGGAGGAATGCATGAATGCATCATTTAACATTAAAAAAATTTCAATCAACTGATTTTAAAAAATATTTCCTTCTTGTGTCAGACGAACAAGTAATGAAAATGATAACCGAGCGGGCTATTCCAATAGAAGAGGCTCGAAAGAAATTTGAGAAGATAGTAAACCGAAATAATCAGTTTGAGATATTTGGCTCTTATAAAGTTTATAATGATACGAATGAATATATTGGAACTGGCAGCTTAATTTTGAACGAAGAGAAGAAAGATGAAGCAGAAATAGGTTACATGCTTCTGCCAGAATATTGGGGTAAGGGATTTGGGAGTAAGATAGCGGATGTATTAATTGAAAAAGCTAAACAAACATCTGTCAAACGGCTAACGGCAGTCATTGATCCTAATAATATACCATCTAGAAATATTCTAATAAAGAGAGGCTTCCGTTCAGAAAAAATATGTGAAATCGATGGCTTGCCAGGAGAAATATTGAGTAGACCCTTATAAAAAACGAGTGAAAAGGAGCACGTATATGAATAGTGATGCAGAAATTCGCTGGAGACAGATTTTTGAGAATTACGAAAAAGCATACAAAGAATTAAATAAGTATAAAGACAGGATATTCGAAACTGACCTTGAAAAAGCGGGATACATCCATTATTTCGAAATTGCACTGGAATTTGCGGCTAAGGTCATGATTGCTTATTTAGATGCAAAAGGTAAACCTATTGAAGATCCCCGTAAAGCGGTTATGGAATTAGCCCGGCTCGGCTTAATACAAAATAAACGAACCTGGTTCAGAGCCCAGAACCGAAAGAAATTACCGCTATATTTACATAAAAACGAAAAATTATTCGATGAGCTTATTCTCGACATTCATAATACATATTTGCCTGAGCTGGAGACTTTTTGGGAGAGGTTGAATGAAATCAGGTAATGTGATCTAAATCCTTCAAATAATTGATTATAAATTCTGGAGCACTTATTTTGGATTAAGACACCATATTTGAAACTGACCTTGAAGACATGATTTAAACTTTTAAATAAGGATTGAATGATCGATAATTCAGTCCCTTTCCAAACAAGAGCAGAGATATAGAAGTGGATCGGGAATCATTAATGTTAAGGTTGGAGGAATTGAATGAAGGGATACTATCTGGGTGGCCTGGCTTTTATAATTTTTTGGTTAATTTTAGTTGTTGTAATATGGGCAACGGCACAAGAAGGAGAAATATTATTATTAATCCCAATTGTATTTTTTGGTGGCATAGGAGTAGTAGTATATTTTTTGATTGGCTATCTTCTTTCACTGAAAAAATAAGGGGGTTAAGTTTGGATATTTTAAGGAGAAAGAAAGTTTGCAGGTTCACATGTTATTATTGAATTTTTAATCCGGGTTGGTAAATGGTGCTAAGAGGGGGATTTAGGACATGATTGCTTATGTTCGCAACAAAGACATTCTAGGAGAACTGTACATTCCAAGTGAGGAACAAAATAATCACATTGGAATTGTATGGTTGCCTGGTTTACCAAATAAACCAATGGCGGATGATATGGGTAAGCCCCTTTCTGATTTAGGTTTTACTGTACTTCAAGCACGTTATCCCGGAAGCTGGCAAAGCTATGGTAATTTTGGTCCAACTTCCTCACTAGAGGGAGCAATATTAGGATTGGAGTTACTCTCTAAAGGTAAAACCATTAATTTAAATAATCAGCTAGAAGTAGAATGGGATATCAGACATTTAGTATTAGTGGGTCATAGTTATGGTGGAGCAATAGCTGTATCTGTATTGGGGTTGTCTAATTTAGCTGATGCTGCTGTCGCGTTATGTCCTTTACTGGAACCTGAAATGCAGAATGCTAATCACTCACTCCCGGAAGATGATTTATCGACACTTTATCCTTATTTAAAGAGATGTCACGAGAATGTATTCAGAAATTTGGATGATGACGAATGGAATAATTTTATCAGTGGGAGGCATCCTGCAGTCCCATCAAATTATTTGGATTTGTTAAAGGATAAAAACTTACTATTAATTCATGGAAGTGAAGACAAATCAATACGCCCTTATCATACTGAAAATTTTTATAGAGCACTAAAAAATAATGGAGGAACAAAAGTAGAACTTCATATAGAAAAAGGAATTGGTCATGGAAAAAGTTTGCGTGTAAAAACCAGAGAAAAGTGGATTGCATGGGTAAATGGATTATTCAACTAAGCGGGCAAGTATGAAAAAACGAACGGTATGAAGAAAAGCCGTTTGCAATTACAATATAAAAGCTAAAAAGTCAATGAATTCTATCCAAAACCTTGTTGGAAGTAAATTATATTTAATTACATGAGGAGAATGGGTACAGCATATAAAAACCTTGTAAAAGGTATCTGAATAAATTGGTAAATTGTTTAGCGTTTTGGTTATTGGTTCTTGCTTAAAGGAGTAAACTATTCTGGGAGTGATTTTAAGTGAAAGCCGTTGTATGTACCAAGTATGGAGAACCTGATGTTTTAGAGCTTATGGAAATAAAAAAACCATCTCCCAAGGACAACGAAATACTCATCAAAATTCATGCGACTACTGTTACATCAGGGGATGTAAGGGTCAGAAAATTTGAAAGTCCCATTTTATTGTGGATTCCAATGAGATTATTTCTTGGGATTAGAAAACCTAGAAAGCCTGTCCTTGGAGTGGAGTTAGCTGGAAAAGTTGAGGCAGTTGGAAAGGATGTCAGCAGATTTAAGAAAGGAGACAGGGTTTTTGCTATGACGGGAATGAAATTTGGCGCCCATGCTGAATACATCTGCTTAGCTGAAGACAGTACCGTTGAGAAGATGCCTGGCAACCTAACCTATGATGAAGCAGCTGCTGTTCTATTTGGCGGGACTACAGCACTTCATTTTTTAAGAAAGACAAATCTGAAAAAGGGACATAAAGTTCTTATTTATGGGGCGTCCGGTTCTGTTGGGACATCTGCAGTGCAGATTGCCAGACACTTTGGAGCGACAGTTACAGGCGTATGCAGTGCGGTTAATTTTGATCTGGTAAAATCTCTGGGAGCATCTCATGTCATTAACTATAGGACAGAGGAATTTACAGAACAGGAAGAACAATATGATGTTATTTTTGATGCCGTAGGAAAAATATCAAAAGCTAAATGCAAGAAATTATTAACCCCAGATGGATCATATGTTTCCGTTAAAGGACAGGGGATAGCGAAAGTGTTAAATGAAGATTTGATTCTGCTTAAAGAACTCATTGAAGCAGGAAAAATCAAGGCTGTTATAGACAAAACATACACTTTAGGGGAAATCCCTGAAGCTCACAGGTATGTTGAACAGGGCCATAAGAAGGGTAATGTCGTGATTTCCGTTCAAAATTAAAGTAGCAAATAGGTATATGTAGGTCAAAGTACAGCAGTTCCTTAGAATTTCCCATTAATGCAGAGCAAGCTGGCGGGCGAAAGCTAAATAAAACAGTAAAGTCTCTTCAGTTGGAGAGGCTTTTTTCAATCTCCTTTCAACTGTTGAATCTATACAAAATATGGTTTTTATTTTTACATAATATTATAATTATTTAGAATCGTTATTTTTAAAGACAATTAAAAAAGGGTGTGCAAACCTATGTATAATTTTCGCGATAACCATAATTTATATCCGTGGATGAATAGAAAAACAATATATGAAGTAATTAAGGAACAAGTAGACCAGCATGGAAGAGTAGTGGATGACAAACTGCCTGACGATGAGGATTTTTGGTCAGACGAACCTGTTCGCTGGGTAGCAGGTGGGCTGGATAATATATTCGGTCATCATGTATCTAATAATAAGCAGGCTGATGTATCAAAGCTAGTAAGTTTGTTTTTAAAACAATGTAAAAAGCCAACAAACAGGAACAGAAAAAAATTATACCTAAGTCTATTGGAAGAACATGCGGTCAGCATAATAGATGATTTCCTGGATGCCTTACGAGCTAAGGAAACATTCATTAATGTTGAAAACCTGTATAACGAAGCTTACTGGCTTGCAGAAAGAGGTACCCACCGAAATCCTGTAAAGTTCGGAATTGCTATACTTGGTTTATTTCAAACGGATCATCATTTAGAGCTCATCACAACACTGGGAGTGCATGATGAATTCACTTTATTTTCAGCAGTTGCGATACAAAATAGCACTGATAAATCCAATGACTATTTATTTCAACTGGCTAAAAGTGTGGATGGCTGGGGCAAAATTAACCTGGTAGAACGAATAAAACCAGAAACCAAAGAAATCAAAGATTGGCTAATAAGAGAAGGCTATAAGAATAATATCATGTACGAGTATCTTGCATACACGTGTGCCGTGAATGGTGAGCTTCACAATGCTTTATCAGCGGAACGAATTGACCGTCCTTTATTCGATGGGGCAGGAGATATTATTTCTGCATTAATTGCGGGCGGTCCCGCAGAAAACATCGATGATTATGAAAAAGCACCGATTGTAATAAAAGAATTCTTGCGGCATTCCGCTACAATGTGCACTACTGTAAAACACTTAAACGATATGATCAATATTTATCAATTTTTAAAAGATGACGAAGATTGGGAGAATAGATTGGCAGAAGGGTGGACCCCTGAACAAAGAGATCAATTCTTGTTGTCTAGCGAAGAACTCATATTTAACGAGAAGTGGGAACACCAAATTTGGGAAGGGTTAAAGTCAAAAGATTCCTTTACACACTGGAACTCAATGCGTGCAGCAAGATTTTTGGACATAGACATCTGGGATGAGCTATTTAATCAGCTGGGAGATCATCCTGTAAATAGTATCTTATATCAGGAGCTTATGAGAACAGACAAAAAGGATCGGATTCAAAGATTAGTTGATTTTGCAGAACAGCATCTTCCGTTAATGGAGATTGCAACTGGTCCTGCAGAGGAGATGGGCTTAGGAAAAGATTTTGAAGCCCACTCTTGCCTAGATATTATCTTACAGGACTTAGACAAATATAATGGGGTTGGGAAGGAACTAGTTGCTGCTGGACTGCAAAGCCCAGTAATTAGAAACCGCAATATGGCCATAAAAGTTCTCAAAGCATGGACAGCAGCAGAATGGGGTGAAAAATTAATCGAAGCAATCAAAATGCTTGCGGAAATTGAACCTGTTACTGATGTAAAAGAAGAATTACTAAAAATTATTCAAGAAAAGGAAATATGATAATTGTAGGATTGATCAGGATACTAACAGCTTTATTGCATTTTGTATTTCTATACGGAAAAGCAGAAAGAGCATGTGTTTACATGCCCTTTCTCTACGTTTACTAATATGTCCTTGCATTATTTACAATATTATCTGGTACTGAAAAAGCCTTGACATTATTAAAATTCTTGTAGTTTACATTAATTTCTACGATGAAATTGTCGATCTTCTCTCCAAACTTTAACTCTGTGTCAATTGTTGATTCAGCGGACTTTAAAAGATAATTTTTATCTAATGTAATTTCATAATCGAAAGAATTAAGATTGGTAATTTCAAAATCAGTATCACCGGCTGCATCCACTATTATGTTTTTTACCAATTCAATTTCTTGATCATCTGCTGATTCATTTAATTTAACTTTTAATATGTAATCATCGCCTGCCTTTTCAAGTTCATACAAATTTATAAAATCATGAAGCCGCTCAAATTCTTTTTTTAAGGAATTATCACTTGCCATCGCAGCAAGTTCAGGTACACTTTTGGTTTGAACTTTTAACCACTGATTCATATCCGGTGACTTCATGTAGGTTGTATCTTCATCAATATACAGTTCCAATTTCCCGTCAATTGTGTTTAGCTTCATATAAGATAAAAAAGGTTCCTGAATGAACTTCATATGTAAATCCATTGATTGTGTCATAAATTGATTTTGGGAACTAACTTTCACATGTACGGTTCCATTCAACTCAACACTGTTTATATCTTTATTGACTGCATTTGTTATTATTTCTTCTTTTGAAATCTTGTTACCACAACCCGCTGTAATCAAAATCGAGAGCCAAACGACATATAATACAATTCTTTTCATGTACAATCCCCCTAATTAACACCACATTGAAATAAAAAGTATGTAATTTTTATCGGCATATAAAGTAGGTTTTTAACAGGCTGATTTGTTAAATGATTTCAGACATTAAAACATTTCTGTTACAATAAATGATCATGGTAAAGGATGGGGTCGCTGGGTACTCATGGAGGGGGAGATAATTATGCAAAAATGGAAAGTACCTGGTTTCATTTTAACGGCCATCTGGATTGTGGTGTTATTTTATTATGGGAACCTGGATGGAGCTAAAGTACTCTATACCATACCAGTATTTATTGTAGGAGTGCATTTAATTGGCACATACTTTTTATTGGGCTACACGATATCTGCTGAAAACATATACCTTAAAGTCATTTTAGGTATAGCATCATTTATTAACATTTTGCTTCCTCCTTTACTTGTTTATCCTAGCTGGTTTTAATATCTGAAATGAATAGGCGTATAAAAAAGAATGGGGTAATATTTGTTGAGATTGTCACGTTTGTTGAATATGATGTATAAAATAACTTATAATAGAAATAGGAGGTGGAAGCACATGATTAATGTTAAAGAACAAGAGCAGGAAAAATTATGGGATAGCATTCTTACCCTTGCCAGTATTGATAAAGAGCAAGCGAAAGTTGTATTAAAAGTTGTCATTGAACGTTCGCTACGGTCCGTTGGAATTTTTACACCATTTGTCTCCAGTATTCCTTTGAAGCTTCCTGATCACAAGCACGTTGAAATGTTGAAAAGTCTTGAAAAACAAGTAATAAAACATTTAACGAAAAAAGAAGAGGATAAAGCCTATGAGCTTTTAGTGGAATATATTGATGTATTAAGCGATCTGACCGAATCTGATTCAAAAATTATTAGAAGAAGATTGATTGCGTCCATTTTAAAAGATAAGAGTCAAAGAACAGCATCTGGGGCATACCGTCTTGCTGAAAGAAAAGCAGTAACTTCAGGCATATCGTTTTCCGAAGAAACTGATGTTTCATCTTACTATACACCAAAAGAAGTGTCCAAAAAATTAGGAGTCAGTGATCAAACGGTTCGTCGGATGTGTGATCGAGGAAGGTTTCCTGGTGCTTATCAAACCGATGGGGGGCATTGGAGAATTCCAAAAGATTCCTTGGTGACGACTGAAGCTCAGGATAGAAAAGCAGAAGAAGTGCTTCAAAATATTGACGCTGTCAATAAGGAAGCGGGGGATGTTGATGAATTTGATCTATGATGCCCCTAATCCCCCGAAGATTTTTATCGATACAACTGTTTTATGCGGAGCATTACGGGCAAATGGAGTCAATCGCGCAATCTTAAAAGCCGCGAGAAACCCTTACTTATATCGTCCAGTGATTTCACGCGTTTATATGTTTGAATTTGTTCGAAATGCTTCTCTAGGATTGGGAAAAGGGGATAAAAGGGTGGTGTACTAACAGGAACAAATAAAAGGATTTATCGACGATTTTTTGTCCCCTATTTTTAATCATTATATGGAACTGCCTGTCAATAGTTTAGTAGGAAGATATAATGTGGAAACAATCATGCGAGAACACCAACCGATTGGAGATGTGTTGGTGAAATTAAGTGGGTGTAGTCATGAAACAGCGGAAGAAATTGCTTCTTCCCTGGAAATGTCCGAGCCTCTCCGACAATTTGACCAAAATGATTTTCATGTATGGATTACAGCTATCCGCGAGGAATGTAATTACATATTAACAACTAATCATCGTCGTTTTCCATCTAAAATAGGTAAGATTCAACGCATCCATCCAAGAACATTATTTGAAGATCTAAATAATCCTTGATATGTTAAGAGTTCAATTGGAAAAATCTTTTAGCAAACAGGTGGTTATAGTACATTCATAAAGGGAAGTGGCGTCTCAACTTATTTAAACCTGATTAAAATCCTGTACTCCAATTCTGCTATCTCTTCTAAGGTTATCTCTCTCCTCCCTAAGTTACCTACGTATCCCCTCGTTCTATTTCCGATCGCAAATGCTGTTATCATTTCATGAGAAGAGTCATTTAAATAAGGGAAAGTTCCTCAGAAATTCTTTTTTATGTTAAAATATTCTCAACACAAAATGGAAATCATTTCTAAAGAAAAAGATTTTGCGTTTTGTCTAAAGTTATTTCAGAAGGGAGAATTTCATGCCGCAAAATTTAATGAAATCTTCAACAGACAGGGCATTATCCGGCGTATGCGGGGGAATAGCTGAATTTTTTGGTATTTCTTCATTCATCGTGAGATTAATCTTCTTTACAACTCCGGCATCTCTTTGGGTGTATATCTTGCTTGTCTGGATTTTGGATGAGAAACCATCTTTATAAAATAATTATCCATTTCTTACAGGAAACTGAATTAGTCAAAACAAAAAACTGTTTAAAAAGGAGGTAGACGACTTCAATGGCTCTGGTGTTTCCGATATTTTTTAGTATATGTTGGTTGCTTTATTTATGTGGTATTAACGACTTGTTTGACCAACTCGGGACATGACAGCATGTTGCAGGGTCTTTATTTTATATGCTTATCATCTATCACTTCTTCAAATTAAATTTAATAGAGAAGAGAATAAGAAAGAGCACAGGAATACTCGTCATTATTTCAGCGGTCATCATTGGTTTTTTGTATTTTTCACCTGGGATGATACACCTGAAAGAGAGCCGTATATAGAGGGCTATATTGTTGAAGCAGGCTTTATGCGACAATTAGTTGTTCATGGAATAACTAAAGAGCAGGCTGCAGATCTTTCACTTGAGGATGCTGGTGTTAATGAGTTTAGCAGTTACCCGTTTATTTTACGGATTTTTGGAAAATCATGAATCCGGTTTTTTGCCGCCTAAGAGAAGGAATGGAGCCTTTGCCGTTTTTGTAATTATTGTGTCAAGTATATTTATCTTTAACTATTGGGCTACTTATGAGGATGTTACATTAACGGAGGCACTGAATATTGAAAAGGAGCCACTCATTTCCGTTCATGCTTATATTAATCAAGGACCAGGACAATCAATTGTTCTGGATGACGAAAGATTTTTGAAAGAATTAAATGAAGTTTTTGATAATTACAAAGTTAAAAAAATAAATCCTAAAGAATGGCAAACTAAAGATTCAAGAGTTGGAATCGCTTTTAATGGTCAGAGATCTGATGATGGAAATGTTTTCTTTTACATAGAAGAGGATAGAGTACAAATTCATTCAATTTATTATGATGTCATAAACGACCCAATTGATATTGGTTATATTGAATCATTAGTGGAGCGGTATAAAGATAATATAAGAGAACAAGAAGGACGCAAATTTTGACTGGAATGTACTTACGTTCAAATTCTATCCTCGAAATAGTCCTAAGCTTTCCTGTGCTTTCAATCCGGATAATGCATTTATTATCAGTTACATCAACAATCTGAAACGGCTTATTTATTCCAACTGTAAATGATACATATGTTATTGCATAGCCTAAAATTGGAGAATTGCAACCAGATTTTTTAATAATTTCACCTAAATATCGATTAAGGTTAGTTGAAGTGAAATATATAAGAAGAATAAGTTATATCGATGAGATAAACTCTAATGGTCTAATATTTCGATTCTGAACAAAAAAGGGAGTTTTAAAGTGAATAATTTTTTAAAAATTATATTTTCTATTGTCGTATTAATGTTTATAGCTTCTTGTGGAAATCAAACAGAAGATGACCAATTTGAAACATCTAAAAAAGATAACACAGAAGAACATTCGGGTGTAGGAAAGAAGGTCAATAAAGAATATTCAAATTTAGACGACGATATTATTAAAGAACTACCTAATAAAGTGGAATTAAGTTATGAATCTGTGGAGCTTTCTAAATTAAATAAAAATGAACCAACAGATAGCATGGAATTAGTAAGTTCCATTTCTTTAGGAGATATAGAAAATAAAAAAATATCGCTTAATGTTTATAAAGAAACTAATGAAAATAATCAATGTGGCGAATCTCATGAAACATTATCTTTTTTGGAGTTTAATGGAGACGAATATCAAATAAATGAATGCACTTCAAAAAGTTTACTGGCAGATGACCATAAAGAAGATGCAATATATTTAATAAATCATAAATTCAATTCAAATCAGAAACTACTTCTTTCTGGTATTGAATTGTCGGCAAATGGTCCAGGGAGAATGCTATATTTAATGTATGATATGGACAGTAATGAATGGCTAACGTTTGAAGATTGGGGTTTTCCTCTATTAGAAGACATAGACGAATCGAATAACATAACATTTTTAAATCAGTTTCCAGGTTTGCATTTTGAAGGTCCAGATGTAAACATATATCGATGGCATCATGGAAAATTCGAGAGGAGCATAAAAATAAGTAAGGCTATGGGATTATCATCAAAATTAATCAGTGCAATAAGGCTAGAACAAAATGTATTTAATGTTCTTGTGCAATTGGAAGACGAAAAACAACTAAGTGCAGAGTATAAATACGAAGAAGGAAAGTTAGTAAAAGTAAATAATAAATAAGTAACTAGCTTTCTAAACTAAACCAGCTAATAGTTGTCACCACCCATGTGTAATATATTTTTCAAGGGGAATAATCCATATTATGGTAAAAGGGAGAAGGCACTCTATCATAAATGTATGCTTTGTATGCAAATACATTTAGAAAGTGGCCTTCTCTGGAAACGATTATATCAAAATTGACAGGATGGAAAACGGATCTTATTTAGTAATAGCTAACGTATATCACTAAAAACTGGGACCAAATTTTTGATTGGAGAGAAAAGATCGAGAATCCACCTAAAGATGCCCGAAATCTAGGAGCCGTGGAGTCGAATCAACGGCACATTTCGTTCCGTATGAAGAAACGTGGAATACATAGGAATAAAGCAGGTAGAGAGGGGATGGTGAAAGTGATCCAGGGAATATTAATATGAATGTGACAATTTTAGTTTACATATAATTAACCCTCACTTAAATAGTCCTCATTGTCAAAACATTCAAATTATAGTTAGGTAAATAAATGCGTCCCTTTATCCAATAAGACTAATTGTTAGGAGAGGATTCCTAGTGTGGAAAAATCAAAATTTACTTATTCTTCTTGGAGGGTTATTTGTTGCTGAACTTGGTATCTGGTTTGGCCTTATCGGAACGCTGGAGTATTTGCAGCAACATGTTCATTCATTTTTTCTTCAATCTGTAATTTTGGTTTCCGGAATTTTATTCAGTATAGTTATAGGTCCTTTTGCTGGAAAAGTGGTCGACCAAACATCCAAAAAAACTATTATATTTTTAGTATCAATAATGCGGATTATTGCGGTATGTGCCATGTTTATGGCAATTTGGCAAGAAAACTTTATGTGGGTTTTTATGTACAGTATATTTATTGGAGGAGCAGCAGCCTTTTATTTTCCTGCAGTTCAATCTTCCATACCAAAAGTTGCTCAACCAGAACACTTAGTAAAGGCAAATGCACTAAACTTTAACCTTGTCACATTAGCAAGAATATTTGGGGCTGTACTAGCAGGTGTTTTGCTTGTATATGTTTCTGTGACTACTTTGTTTATCATCGCGATTATTGCCTATTTCCTCTTACTAATGTCTACATTTTTTTTACGTATAGAGGAAACTTCCATAACCAGTCGTCATTCATCAGAACAAACAGGTCGTAATATAAAACGGCATCGATCATTTCATGAAATATTACCGATCATTAATCGTCTCCCTATCATTAAGATGATTCTGATGTTAACGGTATTCCCATTTATTTTTATTGGCGGATTTAACCTGATGGTGATCAATATCAGTCAATTGCAAGATTCATCTTTGATGAAAGGATTGTTGTACGGAGCAGAAGGATTATCCGTTTTTATTGCTGGTTTAACTGCGAGTCGACTCACGAAAGGTAAAAATTCCGTCCCATTATTATTGATATCGTGTCTCCTCATAGGTGTTGCTCAAATGTCTTTATTCTTAGCAGAATGGAGATGGATTCCTGTGGTTTCTTTTGCTCTGTTCGGTTATGTTGTTGGTATTTTCATGCCCTTATCCAACACGTTATGTCAGGAAATAATACCAGACGAATATCTAGGAAGGTTTTTCTCTTTGAAAAGAATGCTGGAAAGCTTTGTTCAACAGGTTGCTTTATTGTGTACAGGAGTATTGTTCGATTGGATAGGGTTTCATTGGACCGTTATTTTACTTGGTTTATTAACATTTGCAATTGTTAGTTTACTATGGATAAGACAACTGTATAAACCGATTCATTATATGCAGGAGACAAGTTAAGTCCGTATATAAGTGGCAGAAAAACCGCAAAAGAATTTTTTGACTGGATATACAATGATAAAGATATGTATATAAAAAGAACATATAATGCTTTTCCTGGTAAAAATATAGATAATCTAAATTTAATTTGTAAAACGGACTAAGATAGATGGTATAAAACCGAATTGATGGGGGAGGTAATAATATTGTTTTTAAACTTTGATGGAATAAATACGGAAGCAAAAGAGATTGTTAAGAAGACTAGTTATATTTATTTCAAACACCTAGAAAAAGATTTAATTGGTATTATACTTCAAGGCTCAGCGTATAAGGGTGGGACAATAAAAAATTGTAGTGACACTGACTTTCAAGTGTTCGTAAATAATAGAGCACTGGACCATAATGGTTATTTGCACTATCAAATTTGTAAGGAAATACAAAAAGAGTTAAGTCGGATTAATATTTCACCATTTAGAAACATTCAGACAGATGTTTTCTCAAAAGAAACATTCCCGTCAGACTATACCAAACCTATAGAAGGTACTTATAAAATAATTTATGGAAAAGTACCTATTCGAGAAGCTTCACAAGAAGAAATTTTCAATAGTGCGGTAAATACACTAAAATCAATTGATTTAAACCCAAAATTTGTAACTAATGATTTATTAGAGCATAAACAAGATAATCTTGAGAGATCTGTTCGTTTATTAACTACAAAAGTATGGCCAAGCTTATACAGTTTGATAACAATTCAATATGGTATTCTTCATAAGAAAGAAAATTATAGTGAAATATGGAAAAAACCAAAAGACGAGGTGCATCTTCTACTTTCTAATAATAAAGAGTTATATACATTAATTAGCACCTTCCGAAATCTATTAACTAAATATTACTCAAATAATGCACAAGATATTGATACAGCTCTTGAAATAATTGATACTGGATTACTATTTCTAAGGATAGTTCAGAATCTATCAGATAAATTGTTTGTAATTAGATGAGGTTAACGGTTAAATTTTTTGAACTAAGTTACTATTACAGTTTTTAGACTTACCAGTTCTAAACGCCGCATTCCTGTTGAACCAACACTTTATAAGAACGGGAAGGTGGAGTTATTGAAATGGCCACTAATATTATCGTCAAGTTGGGGAGAACAAGTTCCTCATAATGAATATTATCAGAAGAAATGACCGCGATTTATTGTTCCGATTGATCTTTTTCCTAGTAGACATAATATATATTATAGGAAGTTATAGATAAAAACAAAGAAATGTCTCAATATCCATGTATACTCTGGATAGTGAGACAAAATAAATAAAAACATAATCCATTTATTTAATTGCAGCTGTTCCGATATATTTTGACTGCGGCCGAAATATCGTATTATCTTCCATTTGTTCTAGTATATGTGCGGTCCATCCTACAGATCTGCTCGCCGTAAATGTTGGTGTGAATAATTCCGGATCCATATCAATTGCTTTCATAATGGCTGCTGCATAAAATTCTACATTGGTATTTAGTGATCTGCCTGGTTTATATTCATTAAGCAGCTGAATGGCTTTTTCTTCCACTTCAAGCGCAAGTTTCAGCCAACTGTCACCAGGATTGCTTTGCAGCAATTTGGTCTTCAATGCTTTTGCTCTTGGATCTTTTGTTCTGTATACACGGTGGCCAAATCCCATTAATTTTTCTCCATTTTCAAGTTTGTTTCTAACAACTTCTTCAATATTTTTTGGAGTATTAATTTCTTCTAATAATTCAATGACTCCTCCTGGTGCCCCGCCATGCAGCGGTCCTTTCATGGTGCCTATTGCGGATGTGATACCGGAGACGATATCAGATTCAGATGATACTGTAACTCTTGCAGCAAATGTTGATGCATTCATTCCGTGTTCCTGAGTAAGAATCATATAAGTATCAAGAGCTTCTACATGGTCTTCAGCCGGTTCTTTTCCATATAACATATATAAATAGTTCTTCGTATGATTAAAATCAGGATGTGGGTCTACCGCTGGTTTACCCTGTCTCTTTCGATAAATATAGGCAATGAATGTCGGAATAACCGATGTAATCTGGATAGCCTGGTCAATGGTCGGGGTTTTGCTTTTATCCTGCAAAACCAGTGATGAAACAACTGTTCTTAATGCCCCCATGATTTCCATTTCATCTGGAATATGATCTAAAATCTCCTTTATATAGTCAGGTATAATCCTGTATTGTTTCATCTTATGTTTTAATTCATGTAGTTCAGTAGAATTCGGGAGTTTGCCATACCAGAGTAAATACGCGATTTCTTCAAAGTTATGATCAACAGCTAATGTTTCTGCAGGATAACCGCGGTATATTAATCTTCCGTTCTCACCATCAATGTCACTTAATTTCGTTTCTGCAGCAATGACCCCTTTTAATCCTTTTGCATACATCCCTTCCACTCCTTTCCTTTGTTACTCCTATTGTATATAATATAGATGATTAATAAAATTAAATAATATTAATCAAAATGATTATAATTTATAATAAGAGGTGTGGATCTTGGATTTAAACTGGCTCAAAACGTTTATCACAGCTGCAAAATTTGAGAATTTCAGAAAAACAGCGGAAGCTTTATATATTTCACAGCCAACGGTAACGGTACATATTCGTCTGCTTGAAGAAGAGCTTGGTGTTTCTTTATTTGAACGGATCGGGAGAAACATTAAACTGACTGAGGAAGGCAGACGATTTGTGGATCATGCAAAAGAAATGCTGAAGAAATACCAGGAAGGAATTGAAGAGCTTTCATCCGTGAAACAGGGGTATAAACGAAAACTCCGCCTTGGCATATCTCCTCTTATTGCGGATACGATCTTGCCTGGGGTATTAAAGCGTTTTCTCATGGAATATTCGGATGTTGAAGTTCAGGTCAAGGTGATTGAATCAAAGGAAATTGAATCCTGCGTGTTGAAAAATGAGTTAGATCTGGGAATTTCCTGCCTGCGGGTACAGAACTCTACCCTCTATTGTGATGAGTTATATGAAGATCCGGTTCTGTTTGTGGTGCCCCATGATGGGCTGGACCTGGAATCTGCCCCACCCTTTGATGAAGAGGAACTGTTATCGACAAACTATTTATTTACGCATAGTCATCCCGGTTACTGGGATCCACTCATGCAGTCCATTAAACATCATTATCCCTTTGTAAAAACGATGAAAGTGTTCCAGGTGCACATCACGAAACGGTTTATTACAGAAGGTCTTGGTGTCTCCTACCTTCCTGCATCTACGGTTCGCCGTGAAATGCTGGAAGGAAGAGTCATTGATGTACCAAGCAAACTGAATCTGCCGATGGGCAAAACCTATGCCATTTATAAATATAAGCATTCGGTTGAGCAACATTTTCTTGAGTATGTGTCTGCGTTTCGGTTTTAATCACAACACAGTTAACATAATATTATTATGTAATACTACAGGTGACACATTTATGAATCATCCAATTGAAGTGATTAAAAATTATTATTTACTAACGGTGTTCATTTTGACAATAACACCTGGTACCTTCATCAATAGCCCAAAAAATGATAGTTGTTAATGCTGAGGCAATAAACATATCAATATAGATTTGCCAGAATCGGCTTAACTCTGTTACTAACATTCTGAACTCAAATATAAACCCTACTATGAATATAAATCCCATACCTAACGAAACATGGATGATAAAAGACATCCACATTCGCTTTCTGTCTGAACATCCTTTCGTGATTTTTTCTGATAAAAGTGATACTGGGAGTCCGTAAAGCAGTATAACAGGAAAAGCATAAAGGATGATTAAAAGAGCAAGCTGAAAAAATGAAGTGATATTTTCTCCTTCTGTAAAGATAAACCAAAAGGATATAAGCGATACCGATAAAATTGTTGCGGAAATCACTGTAAACACTCTTCTCTTCAACACATGTACCACCCTTTATCGCAATTCATTTTCAAACGATCACCGTATCAGGATGCAACTTTATTTAAAAGACGCTGCCATTTTCACCAGCTGTTGTTTGCTGACTTCCCATTTTGTCAATTTATAATAATAGGATATTTCGTAGTATAATTGTCCATCTTTCCAGGTAAGGATTCGTTTTCCAGAATATTCCGGGATAAAAATACCTGTTATGTCTTTGCCTATTCTGACACTCCTTTTCGTTAACTCCTGTTCATATTCACTTTTATGTGGGCTTATTTTAATATCAATCATATTCTTTTTTGCATTGAATAATGTAATAACAGCCTGCTGTTTGTCTTCTTCTATATTTACATTCATCAGTTTCATATCTTCAAAGGGAATTTTAGTGGGAAGTTTGGCCTTGAACGGAAAACTTTCCATTTGATTAGCTGCTTCTGAATGATGATAATCATACATTTCAACGTTTAAACTTGACCAGCTAATTGTCATTCCAAAGATCACAGCTATTATAAGAGCAGCCGATAAAACTTTTCCTTTTTTCATGGTATCTCTCTCCTGCGAAATCATTTCTTCATCGATCATTTGTCCATAAGTCTTTTCCTTTTTTTTATTTTACCAGAATAGGCAATATCCAGCAGTTCGTTCTAGATGTACATATTAGAACAGCCCAATTTTGAAACAAAAACACTTGACTCCAAACAAGGGCTGCTAAGATAAAAAACCCGATAGCTTTTATGTGACCGAAGAATATGATCATTATCGTGGAATGACCGGCAAGATAATCGCTGAAGGGTATTCCTCTTTATGATATACCTTCTGCTCAGCCTTTACCATGTTAGCCGTTTTGCCCAGTTCTTCCCCTGTATTTGGATTCCGGTCATATTTCGGGAAGGCACTGGATGCAATCTCAACTCTGATTTGATGACCTTTTTTGAACACATGAGACGTATTCCAGCAGTCAATTTCAAATTTATATACTTTGCCTGGTTCGATGAGTGAAGGATTTTCCATTCCTTCTCTAAACCTTGCCCTCACCATTCCATCGGTGAGTCGCTGGGCGTAACCATTTGGCCACACATCCAACAGTTTCACCATAAAGTCCGTATCCTTAGCGCTGGAAGATGCAAAGAGTTCCATTTTAACCGGACCGGTTACTTCAAGTTCTTCCTCCAGGACTTCAGTGGTGTATACCAGGACATCATCTCTGCGTTCAACGGCTGAATAATCATCCGGACCGCCAATTTGAGCTGACGTTGCATCTGTAATAAATGGTACCGGATCTGCCGGATCGTATATATATTCATCAGCTTCACTTTCATTTTTAAAGGAATCAGACGTTGAAAGTTTTCCATCTCCAAACCGGCTGTTGGCCCGGCCATGGCTGTGAAGGTAATATTTTGTCCAGATTGTCCGTGCCAGTGGCCATTCCTGTTCATCCCGCCACTTATTTTCACCCATGACAAACATTTTTACAGCAGGCTCTTTCATAATGCCTGTTTCTTTTCCCTTCAGCCAGTAATCAAACCATCTCAGCATATATCCGTTTAAATCAATGACAGCATCTGGGCCAAAATCAATGTCGCCTATTTTAGTAGACTTATTGATCTGATGGGGCCATGGTCCCATGATCATTTTTTGGTTTTTTCGGGCAAATTCTGATGCTCCCTTTGTGGTCATTCCATGGAAGTTTAAGGGCGTACCTACCTGTTCATCGTCATACCAGCCGGAGATATGCAAAACAGGCAGGTCAATTTGATCAAACTTGTCCTGGTAACAGATTCTTTTCCACCAGTCATCCAGATAAGGATGTTCAAACTCCTCACGCCAGCGGTCAATGATCTTTCCAGTTCGTTCATCCATGGTCTGCAGAGGCACATGTTTATAGATATCTTCCCAGTTCAGCAAGTTGACGTTTTGCATGACCTTTCCGCTGATCATATAGAGCCAGCATAAATGAAAAGGTGTCGGTATTCCCGTCGGCCACTCCACAAAAGGATCAGAAGGTGTAACGGCTGCAATCATCGTTCTCAAGGAAGGAGGTTTTTTCAAGGCTGTCAACCACTGAATTCGCCCGAGATAAGAGCCGCCCATTGTTCCAACGTCGCCTGTGCACCAGGACTGTTTCGCAACCCATTCAATGGTGTCATACCCCTCATCTGCCTCCTGAAAATACGCATCAAACGTTCCCTCTGAGTCCCCCCTTCCCCGAACATCGACATATACGACAGCATATCCGTTTTTTGCAAAATAATTTCCATTCTGAAAAATGACGTCGGTTTGTTTTAAATAGGGTGTTCTGACAACAATCGCGGGATAGCTTCCCTCATCATCGGGAAGGTAAAGATCTGCTGATAAAGTTATACCGTCCTTCATAGGAATTCGGACATCCCGCTGAATATTTACCTGATATTCCTTCATCTTTTTTCTCCTTCCATCTGTTTAAAGTTTTAAGAAAACACTAAACCATCATTCACCAAATGGTTCATGTTATATATTTCGATATCCGAAAAGAAAACCCTTCACACCATAGTTAACATAACAATATTATGAGTAATTGATTACAGGAATACTCTTTATTTCTTCCATGTCATCCTATAATTCTTATTAAATTTATACTATAATAGTGATGGATGAACTTTCAGAAAATTAAGGTTTTAAGGGGGTTTTTATTGTGTCTCAAAAAGCTGTATGGTTCCCTGATGAAGCATACAAAAAATCAACTCGAATGTATTCTTGGATGAAATCATTAGGTTTTACGGATTATGATGAGTTTCACAAAAAATCTGTTGAAGATATTGCCTGGTTCTGGGATCAGGCTGTAAAAGAATTAGAAATTGACTGGTTTGAAAACTACACCGATATTCTGGATCTATCAGGTGGAATCATGTACCCTAAGTGGTTTAAGAATGGAAAAATGAATGTTACATATAACTGTGTGGATAAATGGGCTACCAACGCTACCACTTCCGGTAAACAGGCGATTGTATGGGAAGGGGATGATGGTGATACCCGGACATTCACATTTTCAGAACTTCATAAAGAGATTAATAAAGTGGCAAACGGTTTAAAAAAACTGGGTGTCTCTCAGGGGGATGTTGTTTCAATTTATATGCCAATGATTCCTGAAACGGTTATTGCCATGCTAGCAGTAGCTAAACTAGGTGCAATATTCTCTCCTGCTTTTTCCGGTTATAAGGCAGAAGCAGTAGCTACCCGACTGAATGCTGCCCGAGCTAAATTTCTAATAACTGCCGACGGTTTTTATCGCCGCGGAAAAGAAGTCAATTTAAAACATGAAGCCGATAAAGCGGTAGATCAATCCCCATCCGTAGAAAAAGTAATTGTCGTCAGACGAACCGGCAGTGATGTCAGCTGGAATGAAGATCGGGATGTGGACTGGAAAACGATTCGACAAAATGAAAACGGTTCCGAGACGGTAAAAACGAACGGTGACGATCCGTTTATGATTATTTATACCTCTGGAACAACCGGAAAACCAAAGGGTGCTCTTCATACACACCACGGCTTTCCAATTAAGTCTGCCTTTGATGCGGGGGTTTGCATGGATGTTCAGCAGGAAGACACCCTGTTCTGGTATACGGACATGGGCTGGATGATGGGACCTTTCCTTGTGTTTGGAGGGCTGATTAATGGTACCAGAATTGTATTGTTTGAAGGCACCCCTGATTATCCGGAGCCTGACCGCATCTGGCGCCTGGTGGAAGATCACCGGGTTACTCATCTGGGGATCTCCCCTACTCTGATCCGTTCTTTAATGCATCATGGGGAAAAATGGTTTGTGAACCGGGACTTATCTACCCTTAAAATGATCGGGTCTACCGGGGAGCCATGGAATCCGGAACCGTGGATGTGGCTGTTTGAAAACATCTGCAAGAAGAAAGTACCGATTTTCAATTATTCAGGTGGAACCGAAATTTCCGGCGGGATTTTCGGAAATGTTCTGGTGAAACCAATTGCTCCTGTCAGCTTTAATGCTGCCCTGCCAGGCATGGATGTGGATGTCTATGATGAAAATGGCAATTCCGTTTCCAATGAAGTCGGAGAACTGGTCTTAAAACAGCCGTGGGTTGGAATGACGAACGGCTTTTATAAAGAAAATGAGCGCTATGAAGAGACTTATTGGAGCCGTTTTAAAGATACATGGGTTCATGGAGACTGGGTCATAAAAGATGATAACGGGTTTTATACCATCACCGGCCGTTCCGATGATACCCTGAATGTGGCTGGAAAACGGATTGGTCCTGCGGAAATTGAATCGGTGTTTGTGGAACATGATGTTGTCCTGGAAGCTGGAGTCATTGGCGTTCCCCATGACGTGAAAGGTGAAACGCCGGTTGCTTTTGTAGTGTTAAATAACGATAAGGTAAATAAAGATGTGATTTTAGATGAACTGAAGGAATTAGCCGTCGAAAAATTAGGAAAAGCAATCGCACCGAAAACGGTTCATATTGTGAGTGATCTGCCTAAAACCCGCAATGCCAAAGTCATGAGAAGGGCTATTAAGTCAGCCTATCTAAATAAAGATTCCGGTGATTTATCAGCTTTGGAAAATCCGCAATGTTTGGATGAAATCCGCAGTCTAAATAAATCGGTTTCTTAATTGAAAAAAGGGGTGCCCAATGAGAAAAAAAGATTCCGCATCCAGGTGCCCATAGCTAAATGCTCAAGTGTAACTGCTGGGTTATCCCCTTAAATAAAATTCGGATAGAATTTACATCAAAAATACACAAAAAGGAACCTGGATCAAAAATTCCAGGTTCCTATTAAATGTAATCTTTCTGGTATTAACTAATGCTCCTATTGATGTTTTTATAATTGTTTATATACAAATTCACGATATTTGACAAAGTCCTGTTTTTTGTAGAATTCTTTTGCAATGTTGTTATCTACCCAATAGTCTAACTCAATCAAGTCTATGCCTTTTTCTTTAGCCATATGATAGATGTAATTCATTAAAGCTGTTCCATACCCCTTTTCCCTTTGTGTTTGTACTATGCTGATTTGATGAATATAAATTGAGTGATAACTTTTTTTAAAGGCATTCTCTGGGTAGTTTTTAATCTCTAGCCAGGCATAACCAACTGCTTCCTGGTTAACTTCTAATAACAAAAAAATAAAATTTTCATTTTCTATTAGCTTTTTAAATACTTCCTTGATTTCTTCATAGTTGTATTTATTAAAGTGTTTCGGATAGAGAGTGAAATGTAGATCATGAACGGGTTTATTTAATTTTGCAACTAATTCAAAATCTTTTGTTTGCCTTATTTTCATTTAAAAATCCCCCATTTAAGCTTTTTTAGTGATCACATTTTTCAATCGTAATATTCGGTAAAATTAAACATACATGCCCGTCACTTCTTTAAACAGACAAATCCGCAAAAAAAATATCCGCTCTTTGTGTATCAGATTTTCTTTTTATCTTTTTCACACATCATCATCATTTCATCGATTTGCAATGAAACCATTTGCTGGCCAGATGTCTGAACACAAAAATATGCCTGTTGCTCCTCGGAGCCTTGCAGAATATAAGACTCCACTTGTCGGATTTGTTCATCGTTTTCTGCTGTGCGTCTAACCCACACAGGAAAATCATAGGTCTTTTTCCGGATCTCCAACTTCACCTGACGCAATTGAGATTCGATTAAATACTGCTTCCATTCCCGCACCGTCAAACAGCGTACATGACTGGGATCCCTCAACTTTTCAAAGGTATTCATATAATCAGCTAATGTTCTGTCTTCAGGCACGACATTATCAATCAGCAAAAACGTCCCCCCACTTTTTAAGACACGAGAGGCTTCCTGAACGAATTTTTCCGGATCCGGAAAATGATGAGGAGCAATTCGGCAGGTAACCACATCAAAGGTTTCATCTAAAAATGGCAAATGTTCTGCATCACCGATGACATATAAAATGTTAGCCAGTTCATTTAAAAAGCTGCGGGTGCTGATCAGCATGTCCTCTGTCAGATCCAATGCGACAACCTGATGAACATGAGGAGCCAGTGTTTTGGCTACATGCCCTCCTCCTGTTGCGATATCCAGTACCTTCCATGATTTTTTGGGTTTGAGCCACTCCACAATCCGATTAAGATCATTTATGTTGCTGTGGGAAGAGCTGGTGGCATAGGCGCTGGCGTTTTTGGAAAACTGTTGGATCACTTTTTTCTTTGCATCTTCTGTCATGTTTATACCTCCGTTACAACTGGATAATGTTTAGTATACCAGAGAAAAATCCCCGGGTGTTTAGCACCCGGGGATTGGCATCAAACTGGATATACGCCGTGTTTACGTTCGGTAAATGTTAAGTTTTTAGATCGATAAGCTTCTAATCGTTTGATTAATTCGCTGCGAAGGTGATCCGGCTGGACAATGTCATCTATAACCATTTCAGAAGCCAGACGGTAAATATCAATGTCTTCCAGATATTCTTCATGCTTTTCTTTAATAAATTTAGGCCGTTCTTCTTCCGGAAGTTCTGCAATCTTATTGGCATATACCGCGTTCACAGCGGCTTCCGGCCCCATTACCGCAATTTTGGCGGTAGGCAGCGCAATACAGCAATCTGGTTCAAAGGCCGGTCCAGCCATAGCATAAAGGCCTGCACCATAGGCCTTGCGCACAACAACGGAAATCTTTGGTACAGATGCTTTACTCACAGCTGAGATCATTTTGGCTCCGTGACGAATGATGCCAGCTCGTTCTACGCGGGTACCAATCATAAATCCAGGAATATCAGCCAGGAAGATGATTGGAATGTTAAAGGCATCGCAAAGCTGAATAAATTTTGCTGCTTTATCTGCTGAGTCATGGAATAACACGCCGCCCTTGACCCTTGGCTGATTGGCAATAATTCCAACTGACTCACCATTGATGCGTGCCAGGCCGGTGATGAGCTCTTTTGCAAATTCACGTTTAATCTCGCAGAATGAGTCTTCGTCGATCAAGCGGTCAATCAATTCATACATGTCAAAAGGCGCATTCTGGTTTTCAGGAATTAAGTCGCCAATGGAAGTGTCGTGGCTCTTCACATTTTTGGCCTCTTGAACCGCTGGTCTTTCTTTATAGTTGGCCGGGAAATAGGTCAGGTATTTACGGGCATATTCAATAGCTTCCTGTTCACTTTGTACGAGTACATCCCCGCAGCCGGAAACAGAGCAGTGCATTCTCGCACCACCCATTTCTTCAAGGGTAACCTTTTCACCGATAACCTTTTCAGCCATACGGGGTGATCCAAGATACATAGAAGCATTTCCATCCACCATAACGACGATATCACAAAATGCTGGGATATAAGCGCCTCCTGCAGCAGATGGTCCGAATAACAGACAAATTTGCGGAACACGGCCAGATAATTTTACCTGGTTATAAAAGATTCGTCCTGCTCCTCGGCGGCCAGGAAACATTTCTACCTGATCCGTAATACGTGCCCCGGCTGAATCAACTAAATACAGCATCGGCACTTCCAGCTTTTCGGCGGTTTCCTGAATACGGATGATTTTTTCTACCGTACGCCATCCCCAGGAACCTGCCTTAACCGTAGAATCATTGGCCATGACACACACGGTCTGACCGTTGATTTTCCCGATTCCAGTAACGACACCATCAGCTGGTAATGCTTCATCCTGGCAGTTGGCGAAGAAAGCATCTTCAATATTGATATCATCATCAAACAATAGCTCTAAACGGTCACGGACAAACAATTTCCCTTTTTCCTTGTTTTTTTCGTGGTATTTTTCTGCTCCGCCCTTTTTGATTCGTTCAATCGTTTCCTGCAAAAATTTATCCTCAGACATCATGGTTGCCCCCTTTGTTGTTATTTTCCTTTATACTGAGGCTTGCGTTTTTCTTTAAAAGCTCGGATTCCTTCCAGCCGGTCTTCGGTAGGAATGGTTTTTTCATAACAATTCTCTTCGATTTTTAGACCGGTCTGTATGTCAGTCTGATGCCCCAGCTGAATAGCTTTTTTTGCCTGTTTTACGCCAACTGGACCATTATGGGCAATGGCATCGGCGATTTCCATAGCTTTATCCATAAGTGATTCAGAAGGAACAACTTCTTCGACTAATCCAATTTCTAATGCTTCGTCACTCGTTAGTCTTTTTGCGGTCAATATTAAATATTTGGCCTTTCCTAACCCGACTAAATTCGGAAGCCTCTGGGTTCCTCCCGCTCCTGGAATAATGCCAAGGGACGTTTCCGTTAATCCGACCTTTGCCTTTTCACTTGCAATTCTGATATCACAGCCAAGAGCGAGCTCAAGACCGCCTCCAAAGGCCGCTCCATTAATAGCTGCAATGGTTGGAATCTCTATGTCTTCTACTCTTGTTACAGAGTTGCGGATTTTGCTGACTGTAGCTACGACTTCATCATCATTCATATGTTCCCGTTCTTTGAGGTCGGCACCGGCACAAAATGCTTTTTCACCGCTTCCGGTAATGATGAGCGCACGAAGTTCTTTATTCTGTTCAACTTCTTCCAGAGCGGTGTTTAAATCCGCCAACAGCTGGAGTGAAAACGCATTGGCCGCTTCAGGGCGATTTAATGTTAAAACTGCAATATGTTCATTTTTATAGTCTAATCGAACCGTACTCATTTCTTTCCACTCCCTTTTTGGTGATGAACGATTTGCATCTGGTGACTCGGCAATGGTTTCTGAATCTGGCTTTGAATGTATCCTGCTGCACTGAGAAGCTGGTCAAAATCAATTCCCGTTTGAATCCCCATGCCATCGAGCATATATAGAAGGTCGTCTGTTGCTACATTTCCTGAAGCCCCTTTTGCATATGGACAGCCCCCAAGCCCGCCTAATGCAGCATCAAAAGTATTAAAGCCAAGCTGCATGGCTGCCAGACAATTGGCTAGTGCTGTTCCTCTTGTATCATGGAAATGCAGGGCAATGGATTGATCAGGAAACTCCTCCCGAATTTGAAGGAGAACCGCTTCCACCTGTTTTGGGTTGGCAACCCCAATGGTATCACCAAGGGAGAGTTCATCAATTCCCATATCAAACAGTTTCCTGGACACATCAAGTACCTGCTGTGTCTGAATATCTCCCTCATATGGACAGCCGAAAACAGTGGAGACATAGCCACGTACGGATTTATTATGCTTTTTTGCCTCTTTTACTACTTCTTCTAAAACAGGATAAGTTTCCTCAATGGTTTTATTGATATTTTTTTTGTTATGGGTTTCGCTCGCAGACATAAAAACAGAAACCTCATCAATGTCAGCCTCCAGTGCCCGCTCCAGTCCCTTCATATTAGGAACCAGAGCAGCATAGGTCACACCTTCTTTTTTGTTGATTTTTTTCGCAACATCCAAAGCATCGGCAAGCTGGGGAATCCATTTTGGATGAACAAAGGATGTGATTTCGATATATTTTAGCCCGGTTTCGCTTAAACGGTTAATCCATTCAATTTTATGATCTGTCGGAATTTTTTCAGGCTCGTTCTGCAGTCCGTCACGAGGCCCGACTTCTTTAATAATCACATGTTCTGGAAGGTTCATATATATTACTCCCCTTTATTCACTGTGAAAGATATGAAACGATAACCATCCAGTATTATTCAAGCTCAGCAATGACGTCACCTTCATTGACAAAATCTCCCTCTTTGACTTTAAGGGATGTAATGGTTCCGTCTTCTTCTGCAGAAATTGGGATTTCCATTTTCATAGATTCCAGGATCACAATGTCGTCTCCTTTGGAAACTTGATCTCCTTCATTCGCTACGATTTTCCACACACTTCCTGCCATGTTTGCTACTACCTGTTTCATATTGAAATTCCTCCTTTATTTTGATTGCATGAGATAGTCTTCCACAAATGATGTTCGTGTGAAGCCTTTCTTAAATGCCTCGGTTTGAACAACTTTTTGAATAAATGGTAGATTGGTTTTAATTCCTTCTACTTGATATTGATTTAATGCTTCTTCGAGATGTTGTATGGTCTCTGAACGGGTCTGGCCCGTTACAATCAGTTTAGCGATCATAGGGTCGTAAAATGGGGTAACCGTATATCCTTCTTCTACACCGATTTCATGCCTGATCTGGTCACCTTCAGGCAAAGTCAATGATGTAATTGTTCCTGGTGATGGGAAAAAGGTGTTTGGGTCTTCGGCATATACCCTTACTTCAATTGCGTGACCATTTATTTTCAGTTGATCTTGACGAATGGTTAGCTTCTCACCTGCAGCGATCTTGATCTGCTGCTCTACCAGATCAATTCCGGTTATTTCTTCTGTAACCGGATGTTCGACCTGAAGGCGGGTGTTCATTTCAAGAAAATAAAAATTTTGCTCCTCATCAACCAAAAACTCAATGGTTCCTGCATTCGAATAATGAATGGCTTTTGCTGCCTTCTTAGCAGCTTCCCCCATCTTCTCCCTTGTGTCGTCCGTTAATAACGGAGATGGCGCTTCCTCAATGACCTTCTGGTGTCTTCGCTGAATGGAGCATTCCCGCTCAAACAGGTGAACGACATGACCGTGATGATCAGCTAAAATTTGAATCTCCACATGATGGGCGTTTTCGATTTTCTTTTCCAGATACATCGTCCCATCGCCAAAAAAGTTTTGTGCCCGGCGGGAATTGCTTTCATATGCTTTTTGCAGTTCATCGTTGTCATGAACAACTTGCATTCCTATGCCGCCGCCGCCTGCTGATGCCTTTAACATGACTGGATAACCAATTTCGTTAGCGACTTGAATGGCTTCGTCTACACTGGAGACAGGTGCTTCTGTCCCGGGAATGACCGGCACGCCTGCTTCTTTCATTGTTTTTCTAGCTTCTATTTTACTCCCCATCTTCGCAATGCTGGATGGGGAAGGCCCGATAAATGTCAGACCTTCCTGTTCACATCTCTCAGCAAACTCGGGGTTTTCGCTTAACAGACCGTAGCCTGGATGAATAGCATCAGCACCTGCTTCTTTTGCTATTTCTATTATCCGGTCCATGTTTAAATAGCTCTCATGGACTCTTGTACCCCCAACACCATACGATTCATCTGCCATTTTGACGTATGGAGCCTGTTTGTCGGCATCTGAATAGATGGCAACAGAAGGGATGTTTAACTTTTTGCATGTTCGAATGACACGGGCAGCAATTTCACCTCGGTTGGCTATTAAGATTTTGTTAATCATATTGCCTCCCTCTTTTCTAACATTATTGTTTCGTTGTTCCAAGTATTTCTTGAGCAATTTCCCTCAGTTTAAATTTCTGAATTTTACCGCTTGCAGTCATTGGATACTCATCGACAAATTGAATATACTTCGGGATCTTATGTCGGGAAATTTTTCCTTCACAGAAGCTGCGAATATCTTCTTCTGTTAAGGATGCATTTTCTTTAAGAATAATCCAGGCCATGACTTCTTCGCCGTACTTCGGATCAGGTACGCCAACTACCTGAACATCAAGAATGTCTGGATGCTGGTAAAGAAATTCTTCTATTTCTCTCGGGTAAATATTTTCTCCCCCTCGAATAATCATGTCCTTTATACGTCCTGTAATTTCGACGTATCCGTTCTCATCCATAACGGCGATGTCCCCTGTATGTAGCCAGCCATCCTCATCAATTGCTTGATTGGTAGCTTCAGGGTTATTATAGTAACCTTTCATGACGAGATAACCTCTGGTACACAGTTCGCCAGGTGTTCCAGGTTCCACTTCCCTGGTGGTTCCAGGTTCCACAATTTTCACTTCTACATTCGGATGTGCTTTTCCTACGCTTTTTACCCGAAGTTCCACAGGATCATCAGGTTTCGTCTGGGTAATCACCGGTGAAGACTCCGTTTGTCCATAAGCAATCGTGATTTCAGATGCACCCATTTTGTTCATGACATCTTTCATCACTTCCATTGGACAATTGGAACCAGCCATAATTCCCGTGCGCAGGTGAGATAAATCATATTTGTCAAAATCCGGGTGGTTCAGCTCAGCAATGAACATGGTTGGAACTCCGTGGAGAGCTGTACACTTCTCCTGATCTAACGCTTTCAGTACCTTTTCAGCGTTGAAATGTTCAAGCACCACCATGGTGGCTCCTTTCGTAACAGTAGCTAAAGTACCCATTACACAGCCAAAACAGTGGAAGAACGGCACCGGAATACAGAGACGGTCATCACTGGTCATATTCATGCTGTCCGCCACCTGGTTAGCATTGTTAACGATGTTGTAATGGGTGAGCATGACCCCTTTTGGAAATCCGGTTGTTCCAGATGTATATTGCATGTTAATGACTTCATCATGATGTAAAGTGCTCATCCGTTCTTTTAATTCGTCATCAGACACTTCATTTCCTTTTTCTATAATTTCATGCCAGTTATAGAAGCTTGAATATTGCTTATCATTCAAAACAATGATGTTTTTCAGCTTCGGAAGGTTTTTGCATTCCAATTTTCCTTTTTCCGCGTGATCCACTTCCGGACAAACTTCACGTAAAATATCGAGATAAGAAGAACCTTTATACGATTCAGCTAGTATCAGGGTGGTAGCATCTGACTGCTGCAATAAATACTCCAGTTCTTTCGCGCGGTAGTTGGTATTTACCGTCACTAATACGGCACCCATTTTTCCGGTAGCAAATTGGGAAATCAGCCATTCCGGTTTGTTATCAGCCCAGATGGCTACATGTTCTCCTTTCTCGATTCCCAGCGCCATAAAACCTTTTGCAGCCTGATTGACAATGCTGTTTAACTCTTCATAGGTTTTCCGCCAGTTTAATTCAGGATAAACGACCGCTTCTTTCTTCGGATGCAACTGAACCTTTTGTTCCAACACTTCACCAACAGTTAACTCCATAAGGGACATGAGATCCAACCTCCTAAAAAATTTATCATGATATTCCTGTATTCACAGGAATAAAAAAAGCAAAGAAAATAGCTTTAGAGATTTAGATTCATGGTGCGCATTTAACAGCCCAGCTGTCTGGCAATGACTAAACGCTGGATTTCAGATGTTCCTTCACCTATTTCTAACAGTTTTGCATCCCTAAGGTAACGTTCAACTTCATACTCACGCATATATCCATAACCGCCGTGGATCTGGATGGCTTGATTGGCTGCTCTGAAAGCGGTTTCGGTTGCGAATAGCTTGGCATATGCTGCTTCTTTTGTAAACGGTTTATTCTGATCTTTTAGCCATGCGGCTTTATAAACCATATTCCGTGCCAGTTCCACTTCCATCGCCATGTCCGCCAGCTTAAATTGAATAGCCTGGAATTTGGAGATTGACTGGCCAAATTGCTTTCTCTCTTTGGCATATGCTAATGCTTTCTCCAGGGATGCCTGTGCAATTCCGAGTCCCAGTGCCCCGATGGAGATTCTTCCCCCATCAAGGGTATACAAAAATTGCTTAAATCCTTTTTCCGGATCACCTAACAAGTTTTCTTTTGGAACACGCACATCTTCCAGAATCACTTCAGAGGTGTCGGATCCTCTTACTCCCATTTTGTCGTAGTTGCTGTTAACTGTCAGTCCTTCAGTGTCCTTTGGAACAATAAATGCGGAAATGATATTCTTGCCACGTTCATCTTTTCCTGATACAGCTGTTACTGTGATAAATTTTGCATAACTGGCATTAGTAATGAAACATTTTTCTCCATTAATCACATATTCATCGCCTTCTAACCTGGCAGTTGTTCTTGTTCCTCCTGCATCTGAACCGGCATTTGGTTCGGTAAGTCCGAATGATCCAAGTGCTTCACCACTTGCCAATGGCACCAGAAACTTTTCTTTTTGTTCTTCGGTTCCGAAATAATAGATTGGGCTTGCCCCCAGGGATACAGCTGCCGCATAGCTTAATCCTGTGCTTCCGCATACGCGCCCAATTTCTTCAACGGCAATGGCGTATGTCAGCGTATCTCCGCCGGAACCCCCATATTTTTCAGGAAATGGGATCCCCATTAGACCGAGTTTTCCCATTTCATCAAAAATATCTTTAGGAAATTCAGCTTTTTGATCAATTTCTATCGTTCTTGGCTTAATGGCATTTTCCGCAAAATCTCTGACCATTTTTCTGGTCATTTCCTGTTCTTTGGTCAATTCGAAGTTCATAAAACTCCCCCTTTTGTCTTTTTGCGCAAGACCGACCGGTTGGTCTGTTCTACTCAAATGAAAACGCTTTAAAAATTAGGTTTCATAGCCGGTTTTTCAAGCAATAACTGCTGATATTGATCTATTGCCGCATCTGTCAATATACCGTTTAAGATTATGTCAGAGAAGATGGCTGCGATTTCTTCAATGGTTTTTTCTCCGTCACGTCTATACCATTTGTGTGTCCAGTTGACCATTCCCAGAATAGACATTCCGGTAATTTCTGGTGCCAATTCTTTGCGAAACTCCCCTTTTTGCTGTCCTTCGTTGATCACATCGAATATGATTTTCTTATATTGATCCCGTTTTTTCTTAATCAGGTGATCAAATTGTGGCTTCAGGTAAAGGCTTTCCTGATAGAATACCGAGATATGCGGTTTGTATAGATCAAACACTTTCACAAATGACTGGATAATGGCATAAAGCTGCAGGGTTGGCGTATCGTAGGTGTCTTTTGCTTCGAAGGCCCTGGTTAAAACATATGAAATGAATTTGTCATGAATGACATACAGGAGTTCGTCCTTTGACTGGAAATGATGATAGAATCCGCCTTTGGATGTTCCGCATGCTTCAACAATATCTTTGACTGTTACTCCATGGAAACCATGTTTTTCAAAGAGTTTTAACGATGTTTCTATAATTTTTTCTTTGAGTTCCGACGTTATTTCCCCCTTCCCATTTTTGGTTAATATTTTATCATAAATTTTCAAAATGTAAAATTATTTTAAAGAATTCTGACAAGTTTGATAAAAAATACACCTGAATACCAGATGGCACTCAGGTGTATATGATTACTCATCATCTTCCGAATCAAAGGCTTTTATATACGCTGCTTTTCTCCAGGCTTTCAGAACTTCTCCTGTCTGATCTGTATCAATGAAAAAGGAACCATTACTGTAACGGTCGCTTTCTTTCAGCTCGTAAGGCATACATTCATGAATCTCCCCATTTTCGGTCTGGAATTGAACGGGTTCATCTTCCTCTACCAGCAAGAACCCGACTAATCGGTGAGGCTTTGTTTTCAATTCTCTCAGCATAACCAGTCCCCGTTTTGCCCGTGATGATTTTTCAAATTCGGACAAATTCATTCGTTTAAGCGCTCCCCGTTGCGTAACAGCGATGATCGTTGGAGAAGACAGATCATCAAACACTTCCCCATTGACTACATATTCTCCTTTTTTCAGTTGAATGGCTTTTACACCGGCCGCACGCTGTCCTACCGGTTTGACTTCAGATTCATGGAACCACAATCCATATCCTTTGTTTGAAGCAACAAAAATATCCTGATGTCCATTCGTTAGCTGAACATTGATCACCTCATCATCGCCTTTGAGGTTAATGGCCTGCAGGGGGCGGGAATATCGCTGGGCATAATATTCCTTCAGTTCTGTTTTCTTCACCATACCATTTCGGGTAAAGAATAAGAGATATTTTTCTTCTGAAAAATCCCGTACTGGTATGGCATTAACGATTTTTTCATCCTGCTGGATAGGGACAATGTTGGCAACATGCTGTCCAAGATCCTTCCAGCGGATATCCGGCAGCTGATGAACAGGAATATAGAGATAGTTTCCTTTATTTGTGAACAGTAGAATCGTATCGGTTGTATTTATTTCGATCATGGATAAAATGTAGTCTTCATCTTTGATTGTAATATCGTCTTTGCTTGAAGCTGCATATGATCTCAGACTTGTGCGCTTAATATACCCGTCTCTTGTAACAGATACGAGTACGTCTTCACTTGCAACCACTACTTCGAGGTTGATCGTGAGCTCTTCCACTTCCTCTTCAATACGTGTCCGGCGAGAATCCTTATATTTTTTCTTAATGTCACGCAAACTCTTTTTAATGACATTCAATAGTTTTTTCTCATCGTTCAAAATACTTTCGAGGTATGCGATTTGTTCTTTGAGTTCATCTGCTTCTTTTTGAAGGGCAGTTATATCGGTATTGGTCAGACGATAAAGCTGCAAGGTCACAATCGCCTCGGCCTGTGGCTCGGTGAATTCGTATCGTTTGATCAGGCGGTCCTTGGCATCCTGTTTATCTTTTGATGAGCGAATAGTCGCAATGACATCGTCTAAAATCGAAATCGCCTTAATTAACCCTTCTACAATATGAGCTCGTTTCTGTGCTTTATTTAAATCAAATTTGGACTGTCTGGTGACAACTTCCTTCTGATGGTCAATATAAGCGTTAATCAAATCGACCAGGCCCATTAACTTTGGTGTTTTGTTATGAATGGCAACCATATTAAAGTTGTACGAGATCTGCAGATCAGTGTGCTTGTAGAGATAATTTAAAATTCCTTCACTGTCTGCATCTTTTTTAAGCTCAATGACAATGCGAAGGCCTGTACGGTCAGTTTCATCCCGAACTTCTGCGATTCCCTCGACTTTACGGTTCAAGCGAAGTTCATCGAATTTTTTCACTAAATTGGCTTTATTCACATCATACGGGATTTCAGTTATGACGATTTGCTCTCTGCTCCCCCGGAGTTGTTCGATATCTGCTTGACCCCGCAAAATAATTTTCCCTTTACCGGTTTCATAGGCTTTTTTAATGCCGTCAATGCCCTGTATAATACCTCCGGTTGGAAAATCCGGTCCTTTTAAAATCTTCATTAAGGCATCTACATTTGCATCCGGATTTTCAATTTTTTTAATAACCGCATCAATGACTTCCCCAAGATTGTGAGGAGGGATATCAGTTGCATATCCAGATGAAATCCCGGTGGATCCGTTGACCAGCAGGTTCGGAAAGCGTGACGGCAAAACGACTGGTTCTTTAATGGTATCGTCAAAGTTAGGAACGAAATCGACGGTTTCCTTTTCAATTTCGCCAATCAATTCTGATGCAATGGCGGACAACCTTGCTTCCGTATAACGCATCGCAGCAGGCGGATCACCGTCAATACTTCCGTTATTTCCGTGCATTTCCACTAATTCTTTGCGTACTTTCCATGTCTGGCTCATTCGTACAAGAGCGTCGTAAACGGATGTATCTCCGTGGGGATGGTAATTTCCGATTACGGTACCAACCGTTTTGGCTGATTTGCGAAATGCCTTGTCATGGGTGTTCTTTTCCTGATGCATGGCATAAAGAATCCGCCTCTGAACAGGCTTTAATCCGTCCCGGGCATCCGGCAGTGCCCGATCCTGAATAATATATTTACTGTAGCGGCCAAAGCGGTCCCCTATGACTTCCTCTAGGGGAAGATCCAGATATTTAGCATGTTCTGTCAATGGTATGTCCCCCTCTACGTATGAATTTTGTCATTGTCTAGAATATTTGTTTCTTCTTCCAGGCCAAAGGCAACGTTTTTCTCAATCCATTTTCGTCTTGGTTCCACCTTATCTCCCATTAATGTAGTAACTCTTCGTTCAGCCCTTGCCAGATCTTCTATCGTTACACGTATTAGGGTTCTAGTTTCGGGATTCATGGTCGTTTCCCAGAGTTGATCAGCATTCATTTCGCCAAGACCTTTATAGCGCTGGATTGTATAGCCGTTTTTTAATTCGGAGAGGATTTTCTTTAATTCAGCCTCATCCCAGGCATAGTAAATCTGTTCCTTTTTCCCTTTTCCCTTTGACACTTTATATAGCGGAGGCAGAGCGATGTACACTTTGCCCGCTTCAACAAGCGGTCTCATATAGCGGTAGAAAAAGGTTAATAAAAGCACCTGGATATGAGCACCATCCGTATCAGCATCCGTCATGATAATAATTTTATCGTATTGTACATCATCCAGATCAAAATCTGCACCTGCACCGGCACCTATGGTATGGATAATGGTTGAGATTTCTTCATTTTTAAAAATATCAGCTAATTTGGCTTTTTCCGTATTGATGACTTTTCCGCGCAGAGGCAGCACAGCCTGAAAACGCCTGTCCCGTCCCTGTTTAGCTGAACCCCCGGCAGAATCCCCCTCTACCAGATACAATTCATTTTTCTTTGGATTCCTGGACTGGGCCGGGGTTAATTTACCGCTTAACAGAGCTTCTTTCCGCTTCCGTTTTTTCCCGTTTCTTGCCTCTTCACGTGCCTTTCGAGCCGCTTCCCTTGCATCCCTTGCTTTTATCGCCTTCTTGATCAGCATGCTGGCAGTCTCAGGATTTTCTTCCAGGAAGTATGATAGCTGTTCAGAAACAACAGCATCCACGGCAGAACGGGCTTCGGAAGTACCCAGCTTGCTCTTCGTCTGTCCTTCAAACTGAAGCAGTTCTTCCGGAATACGAACAGAAATAATAGCCGTAAAACCTTCACGAATATCATTGCCGTCCAGATTTTTTTCTTTTTCTTTCAATAATCCGTTTCGCCGGGCATGTTCGTTAAAAATGCGGGTCACTGCTGTTTTAGCTCCCGATTCATGGGTTCCTCCATCTTTTGTTCGAACATTATTAACAAAGGATAGAACGCTTTCAGCATACCCGTCATTGAACTGAAACGCGAAGTCCACTTCAATCTCGTTTTGTTTTCCTTCAAAGGAGACAACCGGATGCAGGGTGTCTTTTTCTTCGTTTAAGTATTGAACAAAAGACTCGATACCATCCGGATATTGATAGCTTTCTGACAGATTTTGACGCTCATCTGTCAATATAATAGTTAATCCCTTTAACAAAAACGCGGCTTCCCTCAAGCGTTCAGCAAGCGTTTCGAACTGGAAAGTGGTCGTTGAAAAGATGGTCGGATCCGGCTTAAACGTAATGGTTGTACCGGTTTTTCTTGTTGTTCCCCTTTTTTCAAGGGTTGTGACTTGCTTTCCGCCATCTTCAAATCGCTGATAATATTCATTTCCGTCACGATAAATGTTTACCTCCAGCCATTCGGACAGGGCGTTTACAACTGAAGCCCCTACACCATGAAGCCCTCCACTTGTTTTATAGCCTCCCTGACCAAATTTACCCCCTGCGTGCAAAACCGTAAAAATAACTTCAGGGGTAGGTTTCCCGGTTTTATGGATTCCCGTAGGCATTCCCCTTCCCCTGTCTGAGACGGTTACACTATTGTCTTTATGTATGGTCACGCGAATTTCATTTCCATAACCGGCCAGAGCTTCATCTACTGCGTTGTCTACAATTTCATACACTAGATGGTGAAGCCCGCGGTGGTCTGTGCTGCCGATGTACATGCCGGGACGTTTCCGGACGGCTTCCAGACCTTCTAATACTTGAATCGAATCATCATTATAGGTTGAAGCAGTTTGTTTCGTGCTCAATAGGGAGTTCTCCTTTCCAACAAGTCTCTTCTTTTTATTATATAGAACAGATGTTCCTGAACGCAAATTTCGATAAAAAATATTATTTCTAAAGAAATAAACCTATTACCGATTTTTCCCTTTCCCTGCACGAGAATATCCGTAACAAAAGCCACGCCGGACAACTGCCGGCTTTTTTATATTACACACCTATTTCTTTGTTTTTCAACAAAAACTAAAAAATCCCTGCTTTCACAGGGATAATTTAGGTTCATTTACCTACTATAACAGAATGGGCGACCTTAATACAAAAATCCATAATAACTGTAAAGTCATGTTCCTTTAAGATCTCATAGGCTTCCTCATTTTTTACTCCTTGCTGTGCCCAAAACACGCTGGCATCCGTTTTAATCGCTTCTTTAGCAATATCGGGCAAATATTCTGAACGCCTAAACACATTTATAATATCAATTGGTTCCTGAATGTCTTTAAGTGAACCGTAAGCTTTCTCCCCCAAAACCTCTTTGGCCCTGGGGTTTACAGGAATAATTCTGTACCCGGCATCTTGCATGGCTCTGGCAATCTGATACGACGTCCGTTCAGGTTTGTCCGACAGTCCGACAACAGCAATCGTTTTCGCATTTTTTAATACTTCTCTAATCGTTTCGGTTGAAGGGTTTTCCAATACTGATCATTCCTTTCTGCTTACTACGTTTCATTCTATCATGGATCATGCGGTAGAATAAGTATCAAAATTGTGAACCTTTTAACTTTTGCATAATCTTGTCCTGATGAATAAGTGATGAAGGGCCAAAGCTTTTTCATAAACATAGAGAAAAGGGATATAAAAACGGACATCTTGTTCTTGATTGATCCGATTCATGTTAAAATAGGATAGGATTGCTTTAGAAAGAGATAAAGGAGTATGAAAGAATGGAGTATTTACTTTTTGGAATCATAGCTTATCTTCTTGGTTCTATCCCCTCTGCCTTATTGGTCGGAAAAATTGGATATGGTGTTGATGTGAGGGAGCATGGGAGTGGAAATCTTGGAGGAACCAATACCTTTCGGGTACTTGGCATAAAAGCAGGATTAATTGTAACTATTGCGGACATTCTAAAGGGTACACTGGCTGCTCTTATTCCCATTTTATTTGAGTCATCTGCAGATCCATTAATCATTGGGATTTTTGCTGTGGTTGGGCATATGTATCCCATATTTGCCCGATTTAAGGGAGGAAAAGCAGTTGCTACTTCAGGGGGAGTGATCCTGGCTGTGAGCCCACTGCTGTTTACTATTATTTTTCTGACATTCTTTCTGGTGCTGAAAATCTCGAAATATGTATCCCTTTCCTCTATGGTTACAGGCATTGTGGCAATCATTGTGTCCGTTCTTCTTCAGCATAAAGGTCTGATTGTACTCACTTCGATCCTAACCATATTTGTTATATATCGGCATCGGGCTAACATTAAGCGAATAATAAACAAAACTGAACCTAAAATTAAATGGATGTAGAAAAAAACAGAACCCTTGCTGTTTTGCAAGGGTTCTGCCGATTCTAACGGAGTTATACACGCAGCAGCTTAAATTGGCCAAATCCGAAAACACTTTTCACGTAATCTAACTTTGTATTTTCAACATATGGGGTCGTATGCTGACCAATTAAAAACCGCAGTTTTTCCGTTTCAATTACCGTATCAGTATCATCTTTTGACTCTTCCAGAGCCAATTGAATCTGTGGCCCACCTCAGCCAGCAGATAAAAATACACGTACATAATAGTCCTGTGGAGTAATTTTTTGCCGCTCTAGTTCCTGCTCAATTTTATTTACGGCAGCCTCCGTAACCTTAAAGTTCATTGCATTTCACCTTACCTTATGGGGTATTTACATGGTGTTATTATACAACAAGTTTGTTGGGAATGCTAGGAATGACTACTGAATAAATATTGGAGCGATGATTGTGAAAACGCGAATGGTATACTATAGTTTTGGTATAGTTTTGTTTTTCTTTACACCTTTTATTCTTCTTTTAAATGCTGGCAAACATCCAGAAGAGACATTTTTTGTGAAGGACCATCACGCCAGAACATTACAATCGCTGGATCATAAGAACTTTGAAGCCACCATAACACTTGGTGCGGCCGGAGATGTGCTCATTCATAATTCATTATATGAAGATGCCCGGACAGCCAGTGGGTTTGATTTTACACCTATGTTTGAACTCGTTAAACCGTACATGCAGGAGCCGGAGATTATGTTTGTGAACCAGGAGACCGTTTTAGGAGGTACCGAACTTGGTTTATCCTCATATCCAAGGTTCAACTCCCCCTTTGAGGTCGGTGATGCGTTAAAGGATGCGGGGTTAGACATTGTGTCGATGGCCAATAATCATACCCTTGACCGGGGCAGTGAGGCCGTCATGAACGCAACCGGGCATCTGAACAGCATTGGGATTCAATATGTGGGTGCCTACCGGAGTCTTGAAGATCAACATACATTTCGGATTATCGAGAAAAAAGGGATTTCAACAGGATTTTTGGCATACACTTATGGCACGAATGGGCTAGTCAGACCAGCGGACCAGCCGTATTTAGTACAATATATTGACCCGAAAAAAATTACAGAAGATATTAAAGAAATGAAGAAACATTCCGATTTTGTGGTGGTCAGCCTTCACTTTGGAATAGAATATCAGCGGTTTCCTAGTGAAAATCAGCAAACTCTCGTTCAGACCCTTCATGAAGCTGGAGCGGATATCATCCTTGGTCATCATCCGCATGTATTGCAGCCGGTTGAGTGGTTAACTTCAGAGGATGGTCATGAAACCTTTGTCATCTATTCTTTGGGAAATTTCTTGTCCGGACAAGCAACTCTCTATCAGCGGATTGGTGCAATTTTGCAAGTCGATCTGAACAAAAAAATCGATCAACACGGCGTTTCGTATGATATAACTAATGTTCGGATCATGCCTACGTATAATTATCGGCCACATTACCGCAACTATAAGATCGTTCCGTTATTTGAGGCAGATGAATACGGTCTCCCCGAGGCAAAGGCGTTATTTGAAGAAATTAGTCAGCATATGAAATCCTATACAGAAAAAGACATTCAAATCGTACCGAATTTTTAACAGTCGGCAAAAAGTATATAAATTGAATCTGCAATATTTTTTCATGTATACTTGAAAATAGTGTTAGAATTGGGCTGAAAGGAGATTTGGTAATGTACAAAGCACATCAAAAAGGATTGCCTTCAAAAGAAGAAAGACATAAATTATTTGGTTCAGTTCCGCCAGGCCCGAGAACAAAACCAGTTGAAAAGGAAAAAATGGCCGATTTACAAAATACTAAAAATGATTTTTTATTTAAATTAGATACAGTCGGCATTGTGAATGTAAAACATCCTATTACGATAAACAGTAAGATTAAACCTTATACACAAACTACGATTGGGACCTTCTCGCTCTCTTCCAGTATTCCAAAAGAAAGCAAAGGCACCAATATGAGCCGTTTTACCGAACAATTGCAAAACTACCATGATCATGGGTTTACTGTAAATTTGGATACAATGAAATCATTCACCAGAGAATTGGCATCAAGACTGAAGCAAAAAGATGCTGAGGTTGAAATATCCTTTCCCTGGTTTTTTGAGCGCCGGGGCCCTCAGTCGAATCTTGCAGGAATGAACCATGCAAATGCATCCATGAAAGTAAAATACGATCAGGAACAAGGTTTTTCGTGTGAAGTTTCATTAGAAGCCACGATTACAACGTTATGTCCTTGTTCAAAAGAAATCAGTGAGTACAGTGCCCATAATCAGCGGGGAGTCGTTAAGATAGAAGCGGTTCTTGCAGAAGATTTTAATGAAGAAGAGATTGACTGGAAAGAGCAGCTGCTCCATGCTGCAGAGACAAACGCCAGTGCTAGAATTCACCCGGTATTAAAACGTCCGGATGAAAAGGCCGTTACGGAACAGGCCTATGAAAACCCGCGGTTTGTAGAAGATATGGTCCGACTGGTGGCAGCTGATTTATACGAGATGCCATTTATAGAGAAATTTGCAGTGTCCTGCCAGAATGAGGAATCTATTCACCTTCATGATGCCTATGCAGCGATTACTTTTGACAAAAGAACAGACGTACTGAGCTGAGGAGATTGCAATGAAGTATATTTTTATCTGGATGATTCGTTTTTATCGTAAATTTATTTCTCCGATGAAACCCCCTTCCTGCCGCTTCCAGCCAACCTGTTCTCAGTATGGGCTTGAAGCGATACAGCGGTTTGGTGCTATTAAGGGCGGATATTTAACGATAAAAAGAATTTTAAAATGCCACCCTTTTCATCCTGGCGGGTTTGATCCTGTTCCAGAAAAAAAAGAGGATAAATAGGAGATGTGCGTATGCGTCTTTCAGTAGAGAGAAAAGCAGCTGAATGGTTTAGGGAAGAACTCGATATTGAAGGAAGTGCTTCGATCCGTTTTTTTGTCCGTTATGGTGGAGTTGGGGGGATCCAGCCTGGATTTTCAATCGGGGTTCGTTTGGATCAGCCCCTTGATGTGATGGCGCAAACAAGCACGGATCAGCTGAATTTCTTTATTGAAAACGATGATGCCTGGTATTTCGAGGGCTACAACTTAAATGTTGCCTTTGATGAAAACAAGCAGGAGCCGGAATATCAATACGAAAAGATACAATAATAAAACACCCTTGCTTTCTGATTCATATGATCAGAGCAAGGGTGTTTTGAATTTTGACCTGCCTTCATCTGCTACTGCAGAAATCAGCGTAAAAGGGTCATATTTTCGCTCAAGTAAATGGATCAATCCCGAAGCGTTTGAGCTGGTCCTCCAGTCCTTCCTGCAATAGGATCTCTTTTTGAAACTCACCGAATAAATCAAAATGGGGATATCGTTCATCCCGATGAATCCATTCCGGCCTTAATCCATACTTTCTTCCCCATTCTTCCAGTCTTTTTAAATCACAGCAGCCTACTTTTGTTACGGTTTTGGAATCCGGAAAACGGTTATCTATCCAGTAATGGGTAATAAAAGCAATCTCTCCGCTCTGTACCTTAGATTTCCATTCCTTCAATTCCTGTCTTTTTATGCCGAAAGCCATGGTTGTCCCTCACTTTTTCGCATTCATATAGGCTTCATGCCAGTCCGGGAAAGTTCTGCGAATGGAAATCGGCTTAAAGTTTTCCTTTTTGACACATACGTGTTTAGTCCATCCGGTTACAGCACTGTTCCCATCACCATCAAAGATTTCATATCCATACGTGACCCTGAGCCCATCGTACTCATCAATCCACGTTCTCACTTTCGCCGTTTGACCATAGCGGACAGGTTTTTTAAATTGAATGGATGCGTCAATAACCGGGGAAACCACTCCCGATTCTTCCATCTCATGATAGTTAAAGCCGAGCTGTTCAATTAAAGCGGTTCTTCCAATCTCAAACCAGACGAGATAATTTGCGTGATAAACAACCCCCATTTGGTCCGTTTCCTGATAGCGCACTTTTATGTCTGTCATATTTTCTACCATGGTTTCATCCCCTCATCCGTTTGAAATAAGATCCGTCATTATCTTACCATAATTATGTATGATTGAAAATTTTCCGGGCTGCAGTATATAAGATAAGCGGAAGCACTCCACTTAGGTGAAGCTACTGAAAAATTATCTCGTCAGGCTGTCTTTCCTAAAGACAGAAGAAGGAAATATCGAAAAAGCCTTAAGCCGTGCCCGCAGAAAGCGAACCATGTTGACAAAGTATAAAAATATCCGAACTAATTCATATGAATGATTGAATATAGTTCGGATATGATATGACTTTATTCCGTTTTTTCCTGGCTGCTCTTATGACTGTTGATCGCGATATTCATCCCGTATTTCCTTGCGCATAGCTTCAATAGATTCTCTTCTCCGATTATTCTTTTCCCTGATTTTTTCCTTTTCCTCATCGGAAGTCAACGCCATGCTTTCTTCGGCTTCTTCCATGTTTTCAATGGTATGTTGAACCATATTCTGCAACTTTTCTACATTGTCTTTACGGTCATCAGGTTTTGGACGATTATGATTGTTTTGTGTCATCATAATACCTCCTTATTTTCCGTCCCCTTTTGGCGGTATATAGTCCGGCTGATCATTTTCTTTAGACTGATATTTTCGACCTTTGTTTCCGTCATACTCGAGTGAATAATCTCCATGACGGTCTGGCCGAAAATGTTTGGTATCTTTCTTCGGGTTTCCCATATGCAAACTCCTTTATTTGAAGATTGTACATTTTTAGTGTTCTCCTAAACCTCTTCCTTATTCATGTATGTTTTCTGCCAAAATAAAAAAGACAGCCCGTTAATTAGCTGTCTTTTTCCGAGAAGATGATGCTAAACGTTCTTCGACTTTTCGCTCGATTAATTCCATTTCTTTTGGACTTTTCATAATACTTTCTCTCGCTGCTTTCAGCAATTCTTCAAAAGATTGTTTTTGATGATTTAACATTTGGACAACTCCCCTTTTTAAAAAGGATGTCCAAATTTTCAGTAAAGTATTCCATTTTAATTTAATTCTTCCATATAATTTTTCATCATATCAAAATCCATTGGACCGATTTTCCGTGGAAACTGGATGATCCCTTCCGAATTTATATAGTAAGTTGTGGGCAGTGACAATGCCTGATAAGTAGCATTCACTTTTAAATCTTTATCAAGCAAAATTGTAAATGTGTAATTATTTTTTTCTACATACTCTTTGACAACATCCAGTGACCGTTCTGTACCAGTAGCATTTACGGCAATAATAACGACTTCATCGCCATATTTTTCATGAAATTCCTGCATCTCTGGCATTTCAGCACGGCATGGCGGACACCAGGAAGCCCAAAAATTAAGGAATACCTTCTTCCCGCGAAAGTCAGACAGGCTGACTTCTTCTCCAGCCAGTGATTCAAGCGTAAAATCAGGGGCAGCATCTCCGGTCTTGATTCCTTCTGGAAGTTCATCCTGCATGTCTTCCGGTATCACATACAACCCATCTCCTTGTTGCCCATTAGTTAAATTCTGATCATTCTGCTCGGTTAAAAAATTATATACAACAAGTCCAAACAGGCCTAATAATACAAGGGCTCCGATCAGTCGCTTAATCATTTTTTATCCCATCCTCTACATCCAATATTACTAATACAAAGGCAAGTACAAATATAAACCATAGCCATATGTCACTAATGGAAAAATTCCCTGTTAATATTTTAAACAAGATTAAACCGAATAAGAACCACTCTGCTATTCGAATTTGATAAATTTTTGTGACATACCACTCATGTTTCCATATCAAAAGAGCGATCACAGTAAAATATAAAATTTTCAGGGTGTATAAAACCCATAGATCAGGCATAAACAACATATTTACAAACTGGGTTAATGACCAGTATAAGACAGCGGTGCTACCGAAAAATACAACTTGCCTTGTGAATGTTTGAAACCACTTTTTGGACTTATAGATAAAATATAGAATAGCCATCACATAACCTAGAACAAGCCCCTTTTCACCGCCGCTAAAATATAAGAGATATGAGGGATGCTTGATTACAGAGACCGGATGAAATACGGCATAACTGAACTTCCAGATTAATACAGAAATAATCCATGACTCAAGCCACAGATCCGCTAATTCTTTTCCTTTCTGAACGTGTTTTTTTCCGGCTATATAAACCCATAATACGGTGATTAAAGCCGCAGCTAAATGAATGAGATATGGGACGTAAATGGTAAAGCGCCCCAGTTGAAGAACGTCATACATAGACATGTAACCACCTTTTATACCTTATACCGTATTTATCATACCATAATGTGAAGCTGTGACCAATGAAGAAATAGATCAAAATAAGACCTTTTAAAA
Organism: Bacillaceae bacterium; assembly: GCA_017656265.1. Classification (GTDB taxonomy): domain Bacteria; phylum Bacillota; class Bacilli; order Bacillales; family Alkalibacillaceae; genus Melghiribacillus. Next base: position 287,388 of record JACDOD010000001.1, read on the forward strand.
TGTGTCATCCAGAATGGTGACAGACTAAATTTTTAAGAAATATGTAATGTTTAAATTAAAATTGTTTAAACAGTAAAACCAGGCAAAACGGATATCGTCTCACCTGGATAACAATCATGTATAATCCTCTTAGCGATAACATAGGTGTTTGATGTACGTCACTTCTTTTTTAATTCCCATTTATACCCGACTCCCCAGACCGTTTTTAAGTATTGATCAATTGGAAAACCTGATTGCCTGATTTTTTCCCTGAGATTTCGAACATGAGAGTCAATCGTTCTTCCTTCTGGATTTGAATCGATTCCCCATAGCCATTCAATCAGTTGCTCCCGGCTAAATACACGATTTGGGTATTTCAGCAGATAGCCTATGATTGAGAATTCTTTAGGAGTTAAATGAATCAATTTTTCGTTATAACTTAATTCGTGAGTTTCTTCATTCCAGGTTAAGCCTTCTATCGTAAATTGCCGGGGAGTGTGTGTTCTTCTTAAGACAGCTTCTATGCGTACAAGTAATTCTTCTTCATCAAAGGGTTTCGTCACATAATCATCTGCTCCCAGTTTCAGCCCTTTAATAACATCTATCTTCTGATCACGAGCTGTAAGCATAATAATAGGGATATCTGAAAAGTTTCGTATTTCCCTGCATGTTTGAAATCCATCCATATCCGGCATCATGATATCAAGAAGGACTACGTCAAAACTTTTCTGATTAAGTTTTTGCATGGCCTCAGAGCCCGAAGTGACTGGCTCACACTGGTACCCATTGGGTTCTAGGTAAAGTGATAAAAGCTCCCCCATTCTCTCTTCATCATCCACGATCAGTACCTTTTTCACTTGACTTATCCTCCTTAGGCAGAACTAAACGAATCCTTGTACCGCCAGTAATTTTATTTTCAGCATGTATGGTACCATGATGAAGTTGTACAATCTCTTTGACAATTGAGAGGCCGATTCCCGTTCCGCCTTTCTTTCTGGACCTTGATTTATCTATCCGATACAACCTATCAAAAATATAGGGTAAATGTTCTTCGGGTATTCCTTCTCCTTCATCTTCAACAGATATTTCTGTATAAGATGGATCGTCTTTAACATAAACATCAATCTTTTTCCCGGGTGGAGTGTATTTGATAGCATTATCTAGTACATTTAGTAGAACCTGCTCCATCCGCTCTGGATCAGCTTTTATTTTAACATCTTTATTACATGATACACCGCAAAATAAATTTTTCTCAGCACAGGCCGGTTCAATTTTTTTCTTTACTTTTTCTAGAAGATCGCATAACCTAATTTCCTCTTTTTGAATGGAAAATTGATGTTGCTCCATTTTTGCCAGATCAAATAAATTCTTCACTAATCTCGATAAATGTTCAGCTTCTTCTTGAATAATGGCCAAATACTTTTGTCTGTTTTCCGAAGATAAATTCTTTCTTTTTAAAACATCCGTATATCCTTTTAAATAAGTCAGTGGAGTTCTCAGCTCATGAGAAACACTGGCAAGAAATTCATTTCGCTCCTGCTTCAGTCTTCTTAGCTCTCTGGCAAGTGAATTAATGGAAAAAGCCAGCTGGCCGAGTTCATCTCTCCTCTTTTGATTCAGCTCGATTTCTAAATTTCCCTGCGTGATTTCTTCAGTTGCGTTTTTTATTCGAATCAGCGGCATCGTAATAAACCTGGTAAGAAAAAACACCATAACAATCGTTAAAATAACCGTAGTCATCCCAGCCATCACAAATTGTTCCTCCAGATGATTGATCAGGCGATGAATGGTTCGGGAATCATTAAACATAAAGACATAACCCTTTATTTCATGATCTACGGTAATCGGGCTGACCGTGGATATATAAGGATGATTCTTCCAGTCATCTTCTATTACTTCTCCGCTGTAGGCCACATTCTGAACATGCTGATTTAAAATAATGCCTCTTATGGAATCATTTAAGGGGTCCGATTTCGCTGTTACCTGTAAGCTTGCATTGGTAATCACAACGATTGGTTCCCCTTCTGACTCCATTAAGGCAACATGTTCCAGAGTAATGGGATTGAAATTTTGCTCCAGCACATCCCGATGACTGTTTCCCCTTGCCAGCAGACTTGATAACACCTCATGTATTCGGTCTGAGGCAAGATTCATGTACAGAAAATAAAATAAAATCGATTCAATTAAAATGAAACCCACGAAAAATAATAGCCCTATTTTTAATGAAAGCTGATTAAACATAACACTCGCCCCAGATATTTGATCTGTGATCCAGAAAGAAATTATTTAACTCCAGTATGTAATCGTATCAAAAAAGCCTATAACAATCATAATAACACCTGCCAGACGCTGAACCAATAATCCGGTTCTCCTCCCCTTTTTCATGAAGCTGCCTGACATGCCAAAATACCATATCAGGAACATGACCAAAAATACAGGTACAGACGTTCCAAGCCCAAAGACCACCGGAAGTATTTGTCCGTAAGATGATGTTAAGGCCACAGGCATCAGTGTCATAAAAAATAATACAAACATAGTAGGGCAAAACGCCAGTGTGAAGCTGATACCCATTAAAAAACTTCCCCATTTTTTTTCTGTAAAAAACCTAGAAGGAATTTCTCCTATCTTTAAGGTCCAGTGCATCCTAAACCAACCAAGCATATACACCCCTGCTACCATTAGTATAGGACCAATGATTTTTCGTAAATAAGGGAAAAAAGAAGTAAACGTCTTTTGTATCTCAGATCCCAAAGCCCAGATCATCAGCCCCATAGTACTAAAAACAACAATTTTTCCTAAGGCAAACACCAATACATTTCCCCAGGGAATACGCCGATTCAGGGATTGATTGCTGTAAATGGTTATCGCTCCAATGTTCCCAGTAAATTGGCAGGGAGCAACTGCGCCTACGAGACCAAGAAAAAAAGCAAATAACACAGGCAGATTTTCCAATGAGTATGCGAGGTTTAAAAACGGTCCGCTGAAAAAGGAGCTAATTCGACTATACAGTTCATACATTTACATACACTCCCTTTTTGATTGTTTCTATGTTAATCATAACTGATAAATTTGCAAAAAGCGTGCAGGCAAAGTTTTCATCTGCACAATTCATTCACATTTTTGCAATACAATGGATGGGAATCATACATTATTGGGGTGAAAAATATGGATACCAGATACAAAATCATTATATTCATGATCTTTGTATTTTTAACAGCCTGTCAGACACTAGATCTAGAAAAAACACAGAAATCTCAAGATTTAAAACAGGATATAAGTCAGGATCAAAACGCTGATAATTTGGCTGATGTTGCTGCAGAAAATTTTTTTGAACTCAAAACCTCTTATGAAACATGGGATTTTGGTATGACTTCTGACACCGTATGGACATACAATGGTACGGTTCCAGGTGAAACGCTCAAGGTTCAGGAAGGTGACTGGATTGAAGTGCGGTTGATAAATGAAATTAAAGAACCTGTCACAATTCACTGGCACGGAATGGTATTGCCCAATCAGATGGATGGAGTTTCTGGAGTCACGCAGGATCCCGTTAAAAGTGGAGAAAGCTTTACCTACAAGTTTCAGGCTAATGATGCGGGGACATACTGGTATCACTCACATCATCAAAGTTCGGAACAAGTAGATAAAGGTTTATATGGGCCACTCATTGTTGAACCTGAGGAAAAATCTTATGACAGAGATTTTGTAATCATTCTAGATGAGTGGCTTCTTTCCAGGGAACAAGAAAGAAACAGCGAAACTCGAAATATGATGGGATATATGATGGGAATGGGCAGGAATGGCCAAGCCAGTGATACCGGTGATATGGATACTCAAATGCTTTACAACTCCTTTACAGTAAATGGGAAAATAGCTCCATACATTGAACCTATTCAGGCTAATACAAACGAACGAATCCGTTTGCGATTCATTAATGCAGGAAACCAAAAACATACTTTATATTTCAGTGGGCATCCTTATGAAATAGTTGCCCTTGATGCTCAAAAAGTTTACCAGCCTGAAAAAACAACAAAGAATTTAGAAATTGCACCAGGAGAAAGAATTGATGTAGAAATAGATATTTCAACAGATCATGATTTTGAAATTACAAGTGTGGACAATGATTTTGCAAAATCAGACTTAATCATTCCAGTTCATATCGCAGAAAAGGATATCATTTCTGTGAATGATGTTCATGAGGACCAGTTGATTTGGCAACCGGAAAATGAATGGGTTTCTGATCACTTATTATTTTCAGATCCTGTAGAAGAAGATCTGTTTTATGAGTTAAATTTAAACACCAGAATGAAAATGGGTAGAGGTATGCAATTTACCATTAATGATGAAGTGTTTCCAAAAACACCTACGATTGATGTACAAAAAGGAGATGTGATTCGGGTGCGTTTAGTCAATCAGAGTATGCTGGATCATCCGATGCATTTACATGGCCATCATTTTCAAATTGTAAAGAAAAATGGCCAGAAATTAGATCAACCATTCGTAAAAGATTTAATAAATGTGAAACCTTATGAATCCTATGAAATTGTATTTAAAGCAAATAATCCTGGTGAATGGTTATTCCATTGCCATGACTTGCTACATGCAGATAATGGTATGATATCAATTGTTTCATATATAAAATAAAAACATAATTTGATTTGCAGAAAAAGGTTTAGCCTGCAATAGATTCATTCAAATTATATCTTATATCTATGGTGTTTCTTGGTGAAAATAGATACAAAGACCATACAATCTCAAATATTTTTATGAAGCATCCTGAAACGAGCATGCATCAACTTAAAAAAACCAGTCATGATCAGAAATCATGACTGGTTTTATATTTCTTAAAAAGAGGTTTTGAGTATACTCGTAACATATATTCTAATTAGTTTGCTAATTTATTACGAAGAACCATTTGAAGGATACCGCCGTGACGGTAGTAGTCAATTTCCACTTCACTGTCAAAGCGAGCCATTACTTCAAACTCTTTTGTATTGCCTTCTTCATCCGTAGCCTTCACCTTCACTGTACCACGTGGCTTAATGTTTTCGTTGATTTCGATATCGAATGTTTCTTTTCCAGTTAAGCCAAGGGTTTCAGCGTTTTCGCCTTCTTTAAACTGAAGCGGCAGTACTCCCATCATCACAAGGTTTGAACGGTGAATACGCTCAAAACTCTCAGCAATAACGGTCTTAATGCCTAATAGGTTTGTACCTTTAGCCGCCCAGTCACGGGAGCTTCCCATTCCGTAGTCTTTACCGGCAACAACAACCAGACCAGTACCGTCTTCCTGATACTTCATAGCTGCATCATAAATTGGCATGATTTCGCCAGTTGGCCAGTAAGTGGTATATCCGCCTTCTGTACCAGGTGCAATCTGGTTGCGGATGCGGATGTTACCGAATGTACCGCGCATCATCACTTCATGGTTACCGCGGCGGGAACCGTAAGAGTTGAAGTCACGCGGAGACACGCCTTTATCCATCAGATATTTACCTGCAGGCATATCCTTAGGAATGGCACCAGCTGGTGAAATGTGGTCAGTTGTAACAGAATCACCAAACTTACCGACTACGCGCAATCCTTTAAGTGGTTTAACTTCTTCATGATCACGGGAAAGACCTTCAAAGAATGGTGGATTCTGAATATAAGTTGAGTTTTCATCCCATTTATATAATGGTTCATCTGTAGTTTGAATCTCATTCCATTTTTCGTTGGAATCAAATACTTGTTCATATTCTTTGCGGAAGATTTCAGGGTTTACAACCTTCTTAATCTCTTCCTTCACTTCTTCTGTTGTTGGCCAGATATCCTTGAAGTATACAGGCTTGCCATCCTGATCTTCACCGATTGGATCTTTTGTCAGGTCAACATCCACTGTTCCGGCCAGTGCATAAGCCACTACAAGTGGAGGTGAAGCCAGGTAATTTGCTTTTACAAGCTGGTGGATACGGCCTTCAAAGTTACGGTTACCGGACAGCACAGATGCAACGGTTAAGTCACTGTCTGCAATCGCTTTTTCGATTTCAGGAAGAAGCGGTCCAGAGTTACCGATACATGTCGTACATCCATATCCAACCAGGTTAAATCCAAGCTGCTCCAGATAATTCATTAGTCCGGAATCTTCCAGGTAACGGGTAACAACTTTAGAACCCGGTGCCAGGGATGTTTTTACATAAGAAGGCACTTTAAGGCCTTTTTCAATGGCTTTCTTAGCAACCAAACCTGCTCCAAGCATAACATGAGGGTTGGAAGTATTGGTACAGGATGTAATGGCTGCAATCGCAATGGCGCCTGTTTTCATTACAGCACGGTCACCATTTTCAAATTCCACAACAGCTTCTTTGTCTTTTTCACTCTCATCAAGGCCAAATCCCTGGTTCCCCTGCGGAGCTGTCAGGGCTTTATTAAATTCTTCTTTCATTTTAGAAAGAGGAATCAGATCCTGAGGACGTTTTGGTCCTGATAAGTTTGGTTCCAGCTCAGAAAGATTAATTTCCACAACCTCAGTGAACTCAGGCTCTTCCTGATCTGGAGTGTAGAACAGATTATTTTCTTTGCAGTACTTTTCAACCAGCTGAATTTGTTCTTCACTGCGTCCAGTCAGGCGCATATATTCAAGAGATTCCTCATCAACCGGGAAGAATCCGCAGGTAGCACCATATTCTGGAGCCATGTTAGAAATTGTCGCACGATCTGCTAGCGGCATCTCTTTCAGTGCCGGACCATAGAATTCTACAAATTTACCTACTACATTCTTCTCACGCAGCACCTGAGTTACTTTCAGTGCAAGGTCTGTAGCAGTTGTTCCTTCAGGGAAAGAACCAGTCAGTTTGACACCAATGACTTCCGGTGCTGGGAAGTAAGAAGGCTGACCTAACATTCCAGCTTCAGCTTCTATTCCCCCTACACCCCATCCAAGTACACCTAAACCGTTAATCATAGTGGTGTGGGAGTCAGTTCCGACTAATGTGTCAGGGAATGCTTCATACTCACCATCTGCAACTTCCAGTTCATGTACAACATTGGCCAAATACTCCAGGTTAACCTGGTGAACAATACCGGTTGCAGGTGGTACGGCACGATAGTTGTCAAAGGCTTTTTGTGCCCAGTGCAGGAATTCGTAACGCTCTTTATTGCGTTCAAATTCAAATTCCATGTTTAATTTGAAGGCATCATCAGTTCCGTATTTGTCAACCTGTACAGAGTGGTCAATAACCAGGTCCACAGGAACTTCCGGATTGATTTTATCCGGGCTGCCGCCCATGTCTACCATTGCTTTGCGAAGAGAAGCAAGGTCTACTACGGCTGGCACACCAGTGAAGTCCTGAAGAATAACCCGTGAAGGTTTAAATGGAACATCAACTTTAGAATCTTCACCAGTATTCCATTTCGCGAGCTTTTCTACATGTTCCTTTTGAATTACTTTTCCGTCATATTGACGAAGAACCGATTCAAGCAGAATCCGAATCGTATACGGCAAGCGGGAAACATTTCCGATTCCAGCTTCCTCCAACGATTTCAAACGATAGTAATGATACGTTTTGCCATTTAGTTCAAATTGTTTTCTTGCATGATAAACATCGTTGGCTGCCATTTCATCATTACCCCCTCTGACAAAATTATGTAGTGAAGCCTGACATCAAGCTTCATATATAAGGTTATCACAACACATGATAAATTCTGCACGTATTACATTTTAAATGAAAACTTTTCATAAGTAAAATGTTTCAGCAAAATTTTTGGAAGTAAGCGATTACAATCCATATTTTTTATCCATACGCCCATACTAAGGTGAGGAAAGGAGGAGCATATATGGATCATGAAAAAAAGATCAGTGATTATTCAAAGCTGAAAAATCAGGCCAAGCAACCCTATGGCGAACCAATGAAAGGTTCTAAGAAAGTGAAAAACCGCAATCATACCAGACAAAAGAACAATGTTGAACACGATTTATAATTGTTGATCCAGCTGAACAAACACCCTGGACAGAATATCTACATCCTCACCTGTTATGGTTCTAAAATCAAGAAAGAGCTGATCATCAATAAAGCGCGCTATAACAGGTGGGGACTGTAATCTCAATTTCTGCTCCAGCCTTCGAGCTGATAACGTTTTTGGCTTTATAAACACTCCATACGTTTCCAGCTCTTCAAGGGGCATAGTTCCTCCACCGATTTTAGAAAAACTCTTCCCAAGGGTCATAGCCATATTCTTCAGTTCAGCAGTATTTGACAGAAAGCTTTCCGCCCTGTTCTTTATTTCCTCAAGTGGTGTTAATATATCCCGGATTGCCGGGATATTTCTGTATGCTATCTCCGTTCCCTTTGCATATTCCCTCAAGGTTATTTCAAGAGCAGCCAGTGTCATTTTATCGACCCTGAGAACTCTGGCAAGCTGATGCTTTTTCAGTTGATCGATGTACTTCTTTTTCCCGGCTATAATCCCAGCCTGGGGACCCCCAAGCAGTTTGTCACCGCTGAACGAAACGAGATCTGCTCCTTCTTTTAATACATGGCCGACAACTGGCTCATAACCAATTTTCATGCTTTGAAAATCAAAAAGTGCACCACTTCCTAAATCCTCATAAAAAATCAGATTGTGCTCTCTGCATAGTGAAATTAGTTCCCTTCGTTCGACTTCTTTCGTAAATCCAACAATTTTAAAATTGCTTGAATGTACTTTTAAGATCATGGATGTTTGTTCACTAATGGCCTGTTCATAATCAAACAGGTGGGTTTTATTGGTCGTCCCTACTTCAACCAGACGGGCATCACTTTCTTCCATAATGGAAGATACTCTAAAACTTCCACCGATTTCCACCAATTCTCCCCGGGAAACAATGACTTCCTTATATTTAGCGAAACTTCGCAATACTAAATAAACGGCAGCTGCATTGTTATTGACCACCATAGCTGCCTCTGCCCCGGTAACTTCCTTAATTAGATCTTCAATTATGCTGTGACGGGAACCTCTGTTCCCATCCTGTAGGTTGTATTCAAGGTTTGAATAATGACCGGCTACTTCTGCAACATGTTTAATGGCATCTTCAGACAGCCTGGCCCTCCCCAAATTAGTATGCAAAATAGTTCCGGTTCCATTAATCACCCGCTGTAAATTTGGGGCAGTCCATTCATCGATTTTAGCCAGGACCTGATGAACGATCATTTCTCTCAATTCGAGGCTGTCATTGAGCTGCATATCTTCATTTAGTAGCTGTTCCCGAATGCGGTTAATCACTTCCTGAATCCGCTTTGTAACTGTATGTATAGAAAACTGATATTTGTCCTGAACTTCTTGTATTTTAGGATGTTTTTGAATTTCATGCACAGGCGGTATGTGTCTCAGCAACTCATTCATGGTTTTTCCCTCCCAATGCAGTACAATCTAATCAACTTTTATTATAGCATTTGACAAAAAAATAACGAAAAAGCTGCCTCTTATGGTTCAAGAGACAGCTTTAATTATGTAAGTTTCAATTAGAAAGGTTCTCTATCTGATGAATGATGTTTTCTGGTTCCGGGAATTCGCCCGTTTTCAATTTTGAATAGATTTTTTCTCCATTCACCACAATTTCAAAGGCCCCCTTTGAACCAGGAATTAGCTGAATATCTGTAATTTGCTGACGGAAATGGTTAAATAGTTGTTCTGCGAAACTCGCAGCTCTTGGTGCGTAATTTCACATCATGCAAAATTCAATGGAAATTTTGTAATCCATGATTAAGACCTCCTTCTGTTCAATATTTTATAGAACCCGTTCAGAAAAATCAAAAAGTATACGGTGATTGCTTTTATTTTCTTTTCTATTCGGAAGATATATAATAAGGACGACTCTGTCATAACAGGAGGTGTTGGACATGAATCGGGAGAGAGATGAGATTGTTCGCCTCACTTCCTTATCAACCAAAGCCGGCTGAGGATGCAAGTTAGGTCCTGATGACCTGGCACAAGTTTTGTGTCAAATCAAAACTCCTGAAGAAAAGGATCCAAATGTATTAGTGAATCAAGATACCTCAGATGATGCTGGTGTGTATTTAATAAGAGATGATCTGGCTCTAATCCAAACAGTTGACTTTTTCACCCCGATTGTTGATGATCCTTATTATTTTGGGCAAATAGCCGCTGCCAATGCCTTAAGTGATATTTTTGCTATGGGCGGTCAAGTTAAAACGGCTTTAAATATTGTTGGGTTCCCAGTCAAACAGTTAGGAGCTGAGGTCCTGGCCAGAATTTTGCAGGGAGCACAGGATAAAGTGGCTGAAGCTGGCGGTGTGATTATCGGCGGACATTCCATTGATGATAAGGAGCCAAAATTTGGGCTAGCTGTTACAGGCATTGCCCATCCAGATAAGATTTACCGAAATCAGGGTGCTAAGGAAGCTGATGTCCTCGTATTAACGAAGCCAATTGGTACAGGGATTATTACTACAGGAATCAAAAAGAAACAAGATCAAGTTCCCAAAAGCCAAATGGATGAAGTCATTCACTGGATGAGCATGCTGAATAAAGCAGCTTCAGATACATTGAAACCATATGATGTTCATGCTGTTACCGACGTGACAGGCTTTGGGTTATTAGGCCATGCTTTTGAGATGATCAAAGACGCCGATTTGTCTCTGGAACTATCTTTACAGGATGTACCCCTAATTTCTGGAACCAGAGAGTTAGCAGAACAAGGATATGTGCCTGGTGGTTCAAAGTCTAATTTACAATGGCTCAAGCCTCATATTCATTTTGATGAAGAACTGACTGAAACGGATCAGCTTATTTTAGCAGATGCCGTCACATCAGGCGGGTTGCTAATTGCCATGCCTGAAAAGGAAGCAGAAAAATACACAGCTGAAATGATGAAGAACCATCATTTTGCCAGAATAATCGGCCGATTCACCAGCAAACATTCCAAAAAGATTTTTGTTCAATGCTGATAAGAGGCTAGGACAAAAAATCCGAACTCGTTCATGTGACAAATGAATGTAGTTCGGATTTTTCATTCCTTATGCAATTTTTGTCCCAATCTTTTTACGCTATCTTAGCAGGAAATCAGTCAGGCTGTTTAAGCCACTCCCGTTCTTGATCCATACGTTTTGTGTATTTTAATTGATCCGTTAATTCCAGAAGCGGAATCAAATATTTGCGGGATACATTCCATATGTCTTTTGCCTCTTTTAAATGAAAGCGACGGTCTGTATGTTGATAAAGCCTGGACAGGGACAGGAAGAAAACTTCGGTGTCAATCATATATTTTTCTGTTAACTCAAAAGCCTGGCTTGTATGAATCATATATTGCTTAAAATCCTGAAACAGCGATTCAGGAATGCCCTCTTCTTCCAGATACTCTTTCCACTCTTTTACCGTAAGTCCGTCTTCTTTTAAGTGATTCCTCGCTCTCTCAAATCTGGCTTGCCAGTTGGAGGGGAAATGAGGAATAAAGTTGAATAAAGATACGTATTGCCCTTCCCTTTTTATCTTTTCTTTTTTGATTTCTAAATCCAGAATTCCATCCATTACCCTGTCAGGCAGCTTCATAGATTGCAAAAGCTCAGGCTTGTTAATACCTGGTCTCATTGGGAACTGTTCATGATATTGATGCAATCGATTAAGGATGTCCTCTTCCATATCATGCATCGTTTCAGCCAGCAGATAACAGTTATTCATGATATGAACTTCATCTTTTTTCAAAAGCTCTGCCAGATAATGTTCCAGTTCAGAAGGTGCGATGGATAATTGTTGAATGAAATCCTGATCCGTTAAACACCTTTTTTGTTTGAGCAGCTGTACGATTTGCTCTTCAGGGGATCCTTCTTTTTTCTGTTTTAGCATGTCAATCGTTTGCTTTCCAAACTTATATTTTTGGCCCTTTGGGTTAATAATCCAACCCCCGCCAATCGTTTCAACAGGGGTAGCTCTCCTCAATATAAACCGGTCACCCCGATTGACGACAACGGCCTCTTCAAGACGCAATTGACATAGAATTTCTTCCTGATCATTCTGAGTATCATTCCGATCAAAGAATACAATCTTCCCCAGAACTTCTGATGTGGCTGTATGAAGTTTAACCGGGGTGCGCTGTTTAACAGGATATTGTATGTTCTGTGTCAGCCTTAAGGAAACATCGATAGTACGGGTTATTACGAAATGATGGCGGGATTTGACCAGAACGTCTCCCCTTTTGATATCCTGATGACTTAAACCGGTTATATTTATTGCAGCACGCTGACCTGCATAGGCTTCACTTACATTTTGTTTATGTACTTGAATTTGTCTGGCACGAACCCGGTAATTTTTTGGGAGGATATACAGATCATCTTCCTGTTTTACCATCCCTTCATAAACCGTTCCCCTCACCACTGTGCCAATTCCTTTTAATGAAAATACCTGGTCAATCGGCATTCGGAATGAACCGTCAGAACCACGATGGGGCAACGGCTGTAACGTTTGTTCGATTAATACCTGCAATTGACTAATTCCTTTACCGGAAAGGCTGTCAACCTTTATCACAGGTGACCCTTCATAGGAGGTTCCTTTAACGAAATCTGCTATATCCTCTTCAATAAGCTGGATCATTTCCTGATCGGATTTGTCTATTTTCGTTATGACAAAAATAGCATGCTGAACCTCGAGCAGGCTCAAAATTTCAAAATGCTCTTTCGTCTGAGGCATAATCCCTTCATCAGCTGCAATAACTAGAAGGACGAGATCAATCCCTGCAACACCAGCAATCATTTGTCTAATAAATTTTTCATGTCCGGGTACATCAATGACAGAAACCTTTAAATCCGAGTCTTTTAATGGTAAAGGAGCAAAGCCTGGTTCAATAGATATTTTTCGCTCTTTTTCTTCCTTTAATCGATCCGTATCGATGTTGGTTAATGCTTTTGTCAAAGCTGTCTTTCCATGATCGATATGGCCTGCCATTCCTATTGTATAGTATCGTTCATGTGTCATTATTCTCACCACGTTTATTGCTGTTCTAGTCTATTAAATGTTATTGCTTACAGGTAACGTCACTCTGAAAGTGGTACCTTTAGCTTTATTTCTGATAACCGATAATTCCCCTCTATGCTTGGTCAAAATTTGATTCGTAATCATTAGCCCCAGGCCTGTTCCATTTTTCTTGGTTGTAAAAAACGGTTCATTGATTTTATCCATGATTTCATCAGGTATGCCGGGACCCTCATCAATAATATCAATATCAACAGTTTGGTCATGCCCGCGAACCTTGACCTCAATAGTCCCCCCATCTTCCATCACTTCGATGGCATTTTGATAATATTGATAAACACCTGTTTTATTTGTGAGCGGTCACAGTCAATCGAAATATCTTCCTTCTGATTCAATTTGATCTGAATGTCATGCAGTCTCGCCTGAGACTGCATCAGCGTACAGACATCTTCCAGCAGTTCTTTTAGGGATTCTTGCGTGTGATCGTCAGTTAACGGCTTGGAAATAAACAGGAGTTCAGAGGTGATATGTTCGATCTTTTCAATTTCATCTTCCATAATTTTTAAATACTGTTCTTTTCCCTCGATCCCCGTACTCATCAATTGGAGAAAGCCCTTAAGTGATGTTATGGGGTTTCTGATTTCATGAGCAATGCCGGCGGCCAACTGGCCGGCGACGGACATTTTTTCAGATCGGACCAGAATTTCTTCTGCTTCTTTCTTTTCTGTAATATCCCGCATCAATGCCACGTAGCAATCACGCTTATTTCTGTCATCCGTTATTCTGGCAAGACGCATTTCCATCCATATGTAATGTCCATTTTTATGATACATTCTCGCCATAAAGGTATGGTTTCCGTCCGGATCCTTTTCTAACTTTTTTAAAATATAGGGTATATCATCCTTTAAAATATAATTAAATGCACTTTTGTGATGAACTTCGTTTTTGTTGTATCCCAGCAGAGAATTGATGGCAGTTGACACATATAAAATCCTTCCGGAAAGAGTCATGACTGCAATTACGGAAAAGCTTTCTTTCTCAATCCATTTTAAAATGGAATTTGGAAGATCTTTTAATTCCTTTGCTGAAAAATGCACATCATCTACAGCATTTTCGGATGAAGTTTCTTTTGTTTTAAGATGATGATCTCTACTCACCCTCACTTCCTCCGTTCCCCTCGATATGTATTGAATACTCTTTTATCTTTTTTAAGTAATATATGGTAATATTTATCTTAGTTACATTTTATCCAATATAATGACAATTGTCCAAAGATTGTATTAAAAATGTCATTGCTTTCCCTATGTGTTACCCGTTATAATATGAAATGGCGTTCGATATGATGGGGCTGGTTACGGTGCTGGTGCCCGTCGCGGTCTTCAAAACCGTCCGGGAGGCGCGTGCCGTCTCCGGTGGGTTCGATTCCCATACAGTCCCGCCAATATTATTAATTTACAAGCCCCAAGTACGATATTCGAATAAAAATTGTTTGAACATAACATTTAAGACATTTAAGAAAACCCGATGCTTAGCAGATCATATCTAAGCACCGGGTTTTTTACTTATTATGATTTGGTGTTTATTACCACGAAACATTTCGGACAAAACTTCCATACTAATTGTTGAAAAAATGAAAACAGGAGGTTGTTAAGATGCCACATACACCAGGTCATCAATTAGGCGCTCATGAAATCATGGAGTTGCATGAAATTTTAACAGACACGATTGATGGAATCAATCAATTCCAGATGTATCGCGAACATTGCCAGGATCCAGAATTACGGCGGATATTGGATAACCAGATTAATTTTATGACAAATGAATACAATAATCTGGTGAATATGACTCAGGGCCGCAATACGAGCTTTCGGACGAATCGTACACCGAGAACCGCAGCATCCCCAAATTATGGTCTGCAAAATCAATCTTCTTCGTCAAGACCGAACACATCTGTCAATCAGATGAATGATCAGGATATCGCAAGCGGAATGCTTGGCTGCCATAAAGCCACGGCTACTTTCAGAATGAGTGCTGCTCTGGAATTTACAGTCAGACAAATTAGGGATGCGATTGTCCAGGGGGCTAAAAATAGCGCTGATCAAGCCTATGAAGTATGGTCCTATATGAATAGCAAGGGATATTATCAAGTTCCTACATTTGATCAGCAAACAGCACAGCAAATCATCAGTTCTTATCAGCCTGCTCAAACATTCCAGAACCAGCAGCCTTTATCTTAATGGAAAGAACATTAAACTCTACTGCCAGACAAGGACACCGGACCATACATTCGGTGTCTTTTTCTTGTGAATTTTGATTGGCTATGTATAATTAAACATGGGGTTGAATTACGGATAGGTAACTCTGTCTGAACTGTAAAGAAGGTGAGAAAAATGTCAGGACCTTTCGCACTATTTATAGTGATATGGACTTTTATTATGGTTGCCTTGCTGGCAATCGGCGGTTATTTTATGTTTCGCAAATTTTTAAAGCGCTTGCCTAAGGAAGATGGTAAATCAGTTATTGATTGGGAAGAATATTACATACAAAAAACACTGCATATGTGGGGAAACGAAGAAAAAGAGCTGTTGAATGAATTAGTAGCGCCTGTTCCGCAGTTGTTTCGTGATGTAGCCAAACAAAAGATTGCTGCTAAAATCAGTCAGCTCGCTCTTGAACGAAATAAAAGAAAAATTACCCAGGATATTATTATTGAAGGATATATACTCGCAACCCCAAAACGGGATCATAAGTTCCTGATAAAAACACTGGAAAACAAGAATATTGATTTAACTCCTTATCAGGCTTTGCTTGATAACAAATAAGGCTGTCCATCAGTCGGTTTGCCGACCCTGGACAGCCTTATTTCTATGAAAAAATGGCACGCTATCCTTAAAGATAAGAAAACCCGGTTAATTCTAGGCTGTACACACCGGGACTAGACATCTCAATCTGCTGTCGGTACAGCATTATTATTTTTGATGAACAAATTCCGGAATGCTCTTTCTTGCGTCCAACTCCCTTTTCAGCCGCAAAAATTTAATAAGCATGGCAATCCTCCAGGTGACAATCATGCCAAATGCCAGAATAAAAAACATTCCGCTTGTTGTACCAACTGAGATGGATTGCCCGATTATTGTTTTTAATATAATCCTCAAGAGGAGCAATCCAAATAATATAAATACAAAAGCTTTAGAAGGTTTTAAATAAATATCTTTTCCCTTTATTTCAAAATTGGAAGTATAGATCAAAAAAACCGAAAATATAACCCCAACAGAAAAGGCTTCAAGCACCTGCATCCATGTTACTCTAAACATAGGGATCAGAAACATCAAAGAGCCTGTGCTCATAAATATTGGGGGCAATATAATTTTCTTTACGGACGCTGGTTTTTGTGCAGCTTTCATTCGAATTAAAAACATCATTGTCGCCATAAAAACGGCAACTATTGATGTGGCAATCGCCCAGAACATAACAACTCACACTCTCCACTAGCTGTTAAGAATTTTGTTGACTGTATTTAATACTTGCAATTCATCAAAGGGTTTTACAATAAAATCCTTTGCACCATTCTGGATTGCTTCCACCACTATTTTTTGTTGGCCTACAGCAGAACACATGATGACAGATGCGTGTGGGTCTTTGTTAATGATCAGTCTGGCTGCCTCTATACCGTTTAAAACCGGCATCGTAATATCCATTGTAACCAGATCGGGACGTAATTGATCGTAAAGTTCAATTGCTTCCTTCCCGTTTTCTGCCTCCCCTATTACCTGGTGACCATCTTTGGTTAAAATGTTTTTCAATGTCTGGCGCATAAAATTGGCATCATCTACTACCAGGATTCTACCCAATATGATTCCCCCTTGATGCCTGATTACCTTACCTGTCATTGGCAAGTGTCAGTATGATTGTCATCGTTACACCGATAACGGTTAAGTATACTCCCAGGTCAAACAGCAAAGCAGTAGCTAATTCTAAATCTCCAAAGATCGGTACATGGTGGAGATGTGTAAACGTATGGCTTAAAAAAGGCTGATTGAATAAAAAGGACCCTAATGACGTTAGAAGAGCTGTTAACAGCCCCGCTGGTATGAAATAACGGAAGTTAAAAGGAATTACTTTTCGAATGGTATCCAGACCATAAGTCATATACATCAGGAGAATAGCAGCAGAAGTCATGAGTCCGCCAATAAATCCTCCTCCCGGTGCATTATGACCAGCAAGAAATAAATAAAGTGAGAACCCTAATAAAATAAACGCAATGAAAGAAGTGGTTGTTCTTAGTATGAGGTTATTTGGTCTCATCTTTTACTGCTCCTTTTATCCAGATACTATAATCTTAATATAAGTGATCCAGGTTTAACAAGCTATAAATAGTGATTACATTAGAAACCCGTAAAACCAAATAAACTTGACAGATATGAAGTAATTTTGTACATCCAGTCAAAGAACAGGGCAATACCAAATACGATCATGATATACCCTCCTATTTTTACTAGTTTCTCACTGTTCTTCTTAATCCATTCCATTTTCCCAACAAAAAATGAAAGGATAAAGAAAGGAATAGAAAAACCGAGTGAGTAGGCGCTCATAAGAACAACTCCTGTATCCGGATCAGTGGCTGCCAGTGATATCACAGCTGCCAAAATTGGACCGGTGCATGGTGTCCAGCTCATGGAAAAAGCCATTCCTATTAAAAGCGAACCGAAATAACCGGATGGTCTGTTTTTAAATGTTATTCTTCTTTCCTTCATTAGAAACTTAAAATTAAAAAATCCAATCATGACAAACCCGAAAAACACCATTAAAATCGCACCAATCTGGCGGATATAATCGCGGTAACTGATCAAAAATTCACCAATTGAGTAGGTGGCAAAACCGAGCATGACAAAAATAGCAGAAAATCCAACTAAGAAGAAGAGTGTATGCAATAAACTTCTTTTTCTCAGCATGGCATTATCAGATTTCAGCTCACTTACACTCATTCCTGTAACATATGATAAAAACACAGGATAAAGTGGGAGAACGCAGGGTGAAACAAATGATAAGAATCCTGCTCCGAACGCTAAAAATATATTTACTCCTTCCATATGAGAACATCTCCTTTAACTGTTTAATCCATCTCAATTTTATTTATCCTGTTTTATCGGAGTTAATTGGTTGGCCCTACACTTGTTTTCATTTTAACAGCATATGTATGTGTGTTGTTTAAATATGCCTGATAATAGTTTGAAACTTTTGTGAACGAACCTTCTTCAATCAAAATAAAATCCCTTGCTATGTGTGACCAAAGCAAGGGAAGTCAAATACAAAAATCTTATTTATCAATCTGGTTATTCATAGCACGCATCATCTGCTTGATTTTCTTCTGGGAAGGCTTCTGTCCCATTTGCATAAGCAGTGTGCGAAGCATTTGTTCATTGATTGGCGGGTTTTTCTTTAAGTAATTCATCATGTACTTTCTGGCAATAAAAAACCCTAATGCTACCCCAGCAAGTAATGCAGCAATTGCTATAATGACAACCCAAACTGTACTCATGATCAAAGATTTCCTCCTTCATGTTGTCTCCCATACAGTATAGTAAATACTACATGATCTGACAATAGTTGATCTTTAAAGAATGATTTCTTTTTTTACAGGTGATAGCCAACCATATTGATCTTCTTCAAAGTTTACGACAAAAAAGGTTGAATGATATCCCCTTAACGCTTCAAAAAACATTATTTCAGCTTCCTGTAATGACGAACAATGAATAATCCATTCTTTATCATAACATTCAATAGACAATTGAATATAATCATATTGAATATCAATTTTTCGTTTATCATTATGTACAAAATACCTGCTGCCTAAACGGGCTTTAATATGTTGAATGATTTGATCCCTGGGAAGATCTCTCGTAATGAATTGAAACTGTTTTTTATAGACTGAATCAAAAGGATTCGAGTGGTATTGTGAAAAAAAATGATATAATAAATCGCTTTTATGGTAGTAATGAAAAGCAAAATCATCTTTAAGCCAGAATAATGATAACTTATCCATAAAACAGTCCCTCCTATTAGGGACTATTCTATCAGATTATTTAAAAAATTGTGTCAAAACGAGTCATAGCATCCAGAAAATTTTTGTCGATTTATGTTCAGGCGTTCCAGAAAAAGCTGGAACGCCTGGCATAGCATTATTTCATTAATTCCTCTGCATGCTTAACAACATTTTCTACTGTAAATCCGTATTCTTCCATTACCTTGTTTCCAGGAGCAGAGGCACCGAATGTTTCAATTCCGATTATTATCCCTTCTGCGCCAACATAGCGGTCCCATCCAAGCGGTGCAGCCATTTCAATGGCGATACGCTTTTTAATGGATGAAGGGAGTATGCTTTGTTTGTACTCTTCGCCCTGCTTTTCAAAACGGTCCCAGGAAGGCATACTGATCACCCTTGCGTCAATGCCTTTTTCCTTTAGGGTCTTTTGTGCTTCGATGGCAAGCTGTACTTCCGAACCAGAAGCTAACAGAAGCAGGTCTGCTTCTTCTTTTTCACTGTCAGAAATAATATAAGCACCCTTTTGAACCCCTTCTGCTGCAGAGTCCTTCGTTCCTATTAAAGTTGGAAGCTTTTGGCGGGTCAGTACAAGTGCAGTTGGTGTTTGCTCAGATTCTAATGCCAGCTTCCAGGCTGCTTTTGTTTCATTTCCATCTGCTGGACGTATAACTGAGAGATTAGGCATTGCGCGCAGAGACGGTAAATGCTCAATCGGCTGATGGGTAGGGCCATCTTCACCAACAGCAATAGAGTCATGCGTGAATACATAAGTTACAGGTAAATTCATCAGTGCAGACAGACGTACAGCTGGTCTCAGATAATCACTAAAGACAAAGAATGTCCCGCCAAATACTTTCAGTCCTCCATGAAGAGCCATACCGTTTAATGCCGCAGCCATGGCAAATTCCCGCACACCAAACCAGATATTCCGGCCGGTATACTGGCTTCCAGGGCCAAAGTCATCTTCATTTTTAATCGTTGTTTTATTAGAGCCTGCTAAGTCAGCACTACCGCCGATAAAGTATGGAATGTTCTTCGCTATTGCATTGATCATATCACCGGAAGCATTGCGTGTAGCCAGAGACTCTTCTTCATAGACTGGCAAATCTTTGTCCCAGCCTTCCGGTAACCTGTCATTCATTGCATCTTCAAGTTCTTTCGCAAGTTCCGGATATGTTTGTTTATATTCAGCAAACAGATGCTCCCATTCTTTTTCTTTTTCAAGTCCTCGCTCATAAACTTTTTGTTTAAAATCGTCATACACTTCTTCTGGTACATGGAAAGGATCATGTTCCCACTGATACTGCTCTTTAGTCAATTTAACTTCTGCCTCTCCAAGAGGAGCGCCATGGGAATCAGATTTTCCAGATTTATTCGGAGAGCCAAAGCCAATCACTGTTTTAACTTCAATTAATGTAGGCTGTTCTGTATTTTCCTGTGCTGCTTTAATCGCTTTTCGGATTTCATTGATATCATTTCCGTTTTCTACGCGAATCACTTGCCAGCCGTAAGATTTAAAGCGGTTTTCAACACTTTCAGTAAAGGAACGGTCCAGGTCTCCATCCAGAGAAATATCATTTGAGTCATATAGAACGATTAATTTTCCGAGTTTTAGATGTCCTGCAAGTGAAGCGGCTTCCTGTGATACACCTTCCATTAAGTCTCCGTCTCCACAAATGCTATACGTATAATGATCTACTACATGAAAAGATTCCTTATTATATTTGTTTGCCAGGTACTGTTCAGCCATTGCCATTCCAACGGCCATAGCAATGCCCTGTCCAAGCGGTCCTGTTGTGGCTTCTACCCCATCCGTATGTCCAAACTCCGGATGCCCAGGTGTTTTAGAACCCCATTGACGGAAGTTTTTTATATCTTCCATTGAAACTTGGTAACCAGAAAGGTGAAGCAGTGAATAAAGAAGCATAGAACCATGACCTGCAGACAGTACAAAGCGATCCCGGTTAAACCATTTTGAATTTGCAGGACTATGGTTCATAAATTCTGTCCATAATGTATATGCCATTGGTGCTGCTCCCATCGGCATACCCGGATGACCCGACTGTGCGTTTTCGATTGCATCAATAGACAATGTTCGAATCGTGTTAATCGATAATTGTTCCACTTGATTTGCCATTCTTGATCTCCTTTCTTAAGCCTTCTTTCGCAATACAACAATATAATCCTATACTGAATAATGTCTTGACACAAGTTATTATTGAAAAAAAGCATAAAAATCGGCACTAATTCTGCTGATCTTAGTGTTTTTTATTTTGCCGTTTTAATTCCTTTAATTTTTCTGGAGTAACATCGTTTCCAAGGGGATCAACTATTTTAATCGATGTCAGCTGATTTTTGAAAGATGCTCGTACACTTTTTAAGTACTCCTGGCGAAGTTTCTGCTGTTCCTGTTTTTCTTCTTCTGTCAGTCCTTCTGCCTTTGATTTCCTCGCAAGCTCATTTATCCGGTTAATTTTCTCCTTTGAAATCATGACAGTCTCTCCTTATTGCCTATAGTCTATAATATTCATAAATATCTGATGGTACAAAAAAAGACAAGGTCACTCTCTGACCCTTGTCTCTCCATTACTAACATATTACCCTTGATTCATTTGATTTTCAAGGGATTTATATTCCCTGAAACGTCTATGTACAGTTGCTTTAGAAACATCATAGCCCATTCCTCGTAACGTAGCAGAGATTTCAGCAAAGGTTAGTCCGTTCTCACGCAGTCGAATTACCTCACGAATCGGAAACTCTTTTCTTTCCCGACCAGGGGACTGATCGATATGCTTCAGGTTTTTAACAGGGTTATATCCCCGCTCAACGGCACGCTTCATTCCGCGCTTTATTTTTAAATTATGGATTTTGCGTTGATATTCTTCTACAATTGATACAATTTGCAGTACCATTGAATCGGAATCGGACAACTCCAGTTCTCCCTGATGGGAGACCGTGTAAACGGGAATATTTAGTTTTTGCAGCTGGTGATATAAGGCTATTTTCGTATTTCCCCTTCCCAACCTTGTTTCGTCCTGAATAAATAGGGCATCGGCTTTCTTAGAATCAAAGATCTCGAGCATTCTGAATATTCCTTCCCGTTCCACATCATAACCGCTAGCCTGCTCTTCGATTATTTCAAAAATTTCATATTGATGCTTTGAACATAATTCAACTAATTCTTCCCTCTGTCGTTTTAAAGATGTGATCTGTTCTTCTTTTTCAGTACTGACTCTGCAATAGATTACTGCCCGCAATTTGTTCACCCCGCACTAGTCATGATGCAATGTGTCTATACTGCTACCATCGTAAAGTACATAAAAATCAGGCTTAAAACAAAGAGCACCATAAATGTTATATCAATCTTTGAGGGTTTTTCAAACATTTTAAACCGCCTCCACAGAACTTTTGTTCGATTACCTGTATTATATATACGAACATTCGTTCTTGTCAACATTTTTTTGCGAACGAATGTTTGTATAAGATGGTAAATCGTGTTATAATATTCTTAATTCAGATAATATGCACGAGGTGAAACGAATATGAACAAGCTTTCTAAAAGACAGCAAGCCATTTTAGATTACATAAAGGACCAGGTTACGGAAAAGGGCTATCCACCTTCTGTGCGGGAGATTGCTAAAGCAGTTGGTCTGGCATCCAGTTCAACTGTTCACGGTCACTTATCCCGCCTTGAACAAAAAGGATTTATCCGGAGAGACCCGACTAAACCAAGGGCTATTGAAATACTGGATCTTGAAGAAGAAAACCAGATTCCAAAAAACGATGCGGCCTATGCTCCCCTGATCGGTAAAGTAACAGCGGGGGAACCGATCACTGCGATCGAAAATATCGAAGAATACATTCCGGTACCGGCTCACCTCGCTCCTTCAGCTGATGATTTATTTGTATTAAAAGTTGAGGGGGAAAGTATGATTGAAGCGGGAATATTAAATGAGGACCTCGTGATCGTCCGAAAACAGCAGACAGCTCAGAACGGAGATATCGTAGTGGCAATGACGGAAGAAGGAGAAGCAACGGTTAAGCGTTTTTTTAAAGAGAAGGATTATATCCGGCTACAACCGGAGAATGCCACGATGGAACCAATTATCGTTCATAACGTAACTATTCTCGGGAAAGTAGTTGGCCTCTTTCGGGAAATTTATTAACACCATGACCGTTCCTTAACATTCGTTCCCTCACTGGGCCGTTCGTGAGGGAACATTATTTAAATATGAAGGACCAAATAAAAACCTCCTCAGGCAACAAATGTTGCTTGAGGAGGTTTCGTGTGAATTAATATGAAGTTAAGTACTGCTCTCTCTCCCACGGATGAACCTGTGTTCTAAACATATCCCATTCAATTTCTTTTGCTTCTACAAAGTGTTCAAACAAGTGACTTCCTAGAGCATTAATGATTACTTCATCATTCTTTAACAGTTCAAGAGCTTCAAATAAAGTGCCTGGCAGATCTTCAATGCCATGTTCAATCCGCTCTTGTTTATCCATGACATAAATATTCCGATCTACTGGTGTTGGCGGAGTCAATTTATTTTCTATCCCGTCTAAACCTGCTGCAAGCATTGCAGCCATTGCCAGATATGGGTTCGCAGCCGGGTCCACACTTCTGACTTCAATGCGGGTGCTTAATCCCCTCGAAGATGGAATACGGATTAATGGACTTCTGTTTTGTCCGGACCAGGCAACATATACAGGAGCTTCATACCCAGGCACCAGCCGTTTATAGGAGTTTACGGTAGGGTTAGTGACCGCTGTAAAGTTTCTTGCGTGTTTAATGATGCCTGCAATGAACTGGTAAGCTGTCTCGCTTAACTGCATCTCTCCTTCGGGATCAAAGAATGCGTTCTGATTTCCCTTGAATAAGGACATATTGGAGTGCATTCCAGAACCATTTACACCAAACAGCGGTTTCGGCATAAAGGTCGCATGTAGACCATGTTTTCTGGCAATTGTCTTAACGACTAACTTGAACGTTTGGATATCATCACAATGTTTGACAGCATCAGAATATTTAAAGTCGATTTCATGCTGTCCAGGTGCAACTTCGTGGTGGGATGCTTCGATTTCAAACCCCATTTCCTCCAGTTCAAGAACGATATCCCGGCGGCAATTTTCACCAAGGTCAGTAGGAGCCAGATCAAAGTATCCTCCTTTATCGTTCAATTCCATTGTTGGTTCGCCGTTTTCATCTAATTTAAACAGGAAAAACTCAGGTTCAGTTCCAATGTTAAAAGTGGTAAATCCGAGTTCTTCCATTTTCTTTAAGTTTTTCTTCAGATTGTAGCGTGGACATCCCTCAAACGGTGTTCCATCTGGCTTATAAATATCGCAGATAAAACGTGCTACTTTTCCTTTTTCAGAAGTCCAAGGGAACACAACAAAGGTGTCCAAATCCGGATATAAGTACATGTCTGATTCTTCAATTCGAACAAATCCCTCAATGGAAGAACCATCAAACATCATCTTGTTGTCCAGTGCTTTATCAAGCTGACTCAACGGGATCTCTACGTTTTTAATCGTACCCAGCATATCTGTAAACTGCAGACGGATGAATTTTACGTTCTCCTCTTTAATCTTCTTTAAAATGTCTTCTTTTGTGTACTTAGAACCCATTCTTTTTACAACCTCCTGTGGTTAAATAAATTATATTTAATGGAAGAATCGGGATAATTCTCCCTGCCTTAACGAAGTTTTGTTTAAGCGGCCAGCTTCAAACAATTCCTGTTTTAGCAGTTCTCTTAATTCTTGATCAGACAGGTTCTTTCTCAGTTCTACTGCATCTTTGCTTTCTTGTTTTGCTGAAGGCTGTTGTGTCTCTTCTTTTCTGGCCATCATTTCTTTAATTCCTGCCATGTTGACGCCCTTTTCGATCAATTCTTTAATTTCAAGTAAGCGATCCACATCTTCAAATGAAAATAATCGACGGTTACCCTTTGTTCGAACCGGATGAACTAACCCGTGCTCTTCATAGTATCGGATTTGGCGAGCGGACAGTTCTGTTAATGACTTAACTATTCCAATTGGAAACAGAGGCATTGTGCGACGATCTTGATGATTCCCCATGACAAGATCACCTCCAAAATGAATTTAATTTAATCCTACCTTATGTACGGAAAGTTGTCAATACATGTTAGGTTTTTTAACATGGATTTTTTTTAAATTGAATTTCATGTATATTATCTGTGAAGATAACTAAAATATTTCTGAACACATACTGAATGTTAGGGGGTATCTGAACAATGTCACTATTGCCATATGAACCGTTCCGCAGACTTGAAAAAATGAAAAAGGAATTGGATCAGTTTTTTTCAACAGATTTCCCTTCCCTTTCTTTTGCGGAAGAATTTCAGCCTATATTCGGAACACCAAAGATTGATGTCGTTGAAACCGATCGTGAAGTTGTGGCAAGGTGTGATCTGCCGGGGCTGGAAAACAAGGATGATGTAACGATTGAAGTGGATCAGCAGACATTAACCATAAGTGGTCAGATTAATAAAGTTCAGGAATTTAAAGAGGAAAATATGTTCAGGCAAGAACGTTATTCCGGAAAATTTCACCGTACCGTTCCACTTCCGGCCCGTGTTTCTTCAGAGGGAATTAAAGCCACATATAAGAGGGGGATACTGGAAGTAAGAATGCCAAAAACAAACAAAAGCCAAAAAAGCACGATTGATATCGAATTCCATTGATAACATGTTAAAGACGTATTAAACCACAAAAAAGTTGACACAGGATCATCATGAACCTGTGTCAACTTTTTAATCTTAGACACGTGAACGATTGATACTGATTAACGCCTTTTCACTCAAGTCTTTAATAGCCTGTTTTACGGCTATTTTTACATGCTCATAGGTTAAGCCTCCCTGGAAAAAGGCGATATATGGGGATCTTACCGGTCCATCAGCTGTAAGTTCCAGACTTGCTCCTTGTATAAACGTACCTGCTGCCATGATGACATGGTGTTCATAGCCGGGCATCGGGCTTGGATAAGGGGTTACATGTGAATTTACCGGGGATGCTTTTTGGACTGACTGACAGAAAGCGACCATTGACTCTTGATCCGGAAATTTAACCGACTGAATTAAATCGGTCCGAACGTCATGATATGTGGGTTCTGTTTCAAGCCCCGTCTCCTCTAAAATAGCAGACGTAAAATAAGCTCCCTTTAAAGCTTCCCCGACTATGTGCGGAGCTAAAAATAATCCCTGAAACATATCACGGAGTGTATTTAAAGTAGGTCCTGTTTCTTTACCTAATCCCGGTGCAGTCAGCCGGTTAGCGCACATTTCTATCCATTTTTGTTTGCCTACAATATAGCCGCCAGAGGTGACAATCCCTCCTCCAGGATTTTTAATGAGCGAACCTGCTATTAAATCTGCACCTACATCAGTGGGTTCCACTTTTTCAACAAATTCCCCATAACAGTTATCAACAAATACAATACATTCCGGATTTATTCCTTTCACAAAATCGATCATGTCTTTGATTTCCCGTACCGAAAAAGACGGCCGGTCCGCATAGCCTCTTGAGCGCTGAATACCGATAACTTTCGTGCGGCTGTTCATGTTTTTTTGTACGTCATCAAAATTTACTTTTCCATCATCTGTTAATGGAACATGCTGGTACGTAATGCCAAAATCTTTTAATGAACCCGAATTCTCTCCTCTGATGCCGATCACTTCTTCCAGTGTATCATAGGGTTTGCCTGTTATATAAAGGAGTTCATCTCCGGGTCTTAACAGCGCAAACAAAGAAATGGTGATGGCATGTGTCCCTGAAATGATTTGGGGACGGACAAGAGCATCTTCGGCTGAAAACACGTCCGCATAGACTTTTTCTAGTGTTTCCCTGCCAAAGTCATCATAGCCATAACCGGTCGTCACCGCAAAATGACTATCGCTCACTTTATGTTTGTGAAACGCATCAAGCACTTTTTTTTGATTGTGCTCGGCAATCCTGGCGATCCTGCGAAATTGATTTGCAACTTTTTTTTCTGCAAGTTCTCCTAGTTTATCGATTTGAATCCAGTCCATAGTCATTACTCCTTCAGTTGTCGAAAAATAGGGTGCTCGGGATTAACAAAACCTGAAATGAGATATTGTTCCTCTTCTTCATGAATATCCCGGTACTCAATAATGGTTTGTTCTTCGAGCCGCTGGATCAGTTTGCCGTCCCTGATCGGAACATGCAGCTGATAGAATTCCCACTGTTCTTTCAGGGTTTCTTCTATTTTTTCCTTTAGCATTTCAACATCATATTTATTTAGTGCGCTGATTTTAGCAAAAGGATGTGAATGCGGAATAAATGACTCACCAAAACGGTCTCTCTTGTTGTAGACGGTCAGCGCAGGGATATTTTCCGCTCCTAATTCAGCTAAAAGCTCATGAACGGTTTTTTCATGATCAGGATAATCCTTTGATGATCCATCCACTACATGAAGAATAAAGTCGGCTTCTGTTACCTCCTCTAGTGTGGAGCGAAACGCAGCAATCAAGGTCGTAGGCAAGTCCTGTATAAAACCAACTGTATCCGAAATAATGGCCTTAAACCCATTTGGTAATCTTGTTTTACCCGTTAAAGGATCAAGGGTGGCAAACAATTGATCTTCCTCGGCAGAATACCTTTCTGTCAATTGATTGAACAGGGTAGATTTCCCTGCATTGGTATAGCCGACAATCGCTATTTGAAAAGCATGATTTTCCTTTCTTCTTCGCCGGTACTGTTGTCTTTGTTTTACAACGGTTGTTAGTTGGCGCCTAATTTCTGTAATTCTACGCTGGATGTGTCTCCGGTCAGTTTCAAGCTTGGTTTCCCCAGGTCCCCTGGTTCCAATTCCCCCGCCCAAACGGGACAATTCAATTCCTTTTCCATAAAGACGTGGAAGCATGTATTGAAGCTGTGCCAGTTCAACTTGAAGTTTGCCTTCTTTTGTCTTAGCACGGCTTGCAAAAATATCCAATATAAGCTGGGTTCGGTCAATCACTCTGAGATCGGTTATATTCGTTATGTTTCGCATCTGTCCGGGAGACAGTTCATCATTAAAAATAATCAGGTCAATATCCTGCTCTTCTGCCAGCTGTTTGATTTCTTTTATTTTTCCTTCCCCCAGGTAGGTGGAAGGATGAATAGCTGTTCTTTTTTGTGTGACAACTTGTATGACATCACCTTTTGCTGTTTCAGTTAAAGCCTGCAGTTCGTGTAATGAAGACTGAAATCGTTCCTCATCGTCTCCATGCAAATAACACGCAGCTAGTAAGACACGTTCCTGTCCTTCCATATATTATCTCCTTTTTTCATGATATAGAGAGCGTGAATCCTTTTGCATCGTTAAGTAGTCGTTGACTTAAACTGAAATTCTTCTTCAGTTAAATATAATAAATCTTCTGGCTGAAACCGATCCATGGCTACAAGACGAAGAGCCTGCCTGCGTATAGCCTGCTCAATCATATTCCGAATATAACGTCCGTTAGATGAAGCCAATTTTCCTTCCCGCTTCATCTGATATAAATGAAACCGCATTTTTTGAATGGCTCTATTTGAAAGTTTATACTCTTTATTATTCGCAATCAACCGGGCGATTTCAAGGAGTTCATCGACTGTATAATCACGGAAAGTATAAGTAATCGGAAATCTTGATTTTAACCCTGGATTCAAATATAAAAAATGATCCATTTCTTCAGGATATCCAGCCAGAATTAAGACAAAATCCTGATGATCGTCTTCCATATGCTTCACAAGAGTGTCAATCGCTTCTTTTCCAAAATCTTTTTCTCCTCCCCTTGCCAGAGAATAGGCTTCATCAATGAACAATACACCACCCAGGGCTTTTTTGACAAGATCCCTCGTTTTTTGGGCTGTGTGACCAATGTATTCCCCTACTAAATCGGCTCGCTCCGCTTCGATAAAATGGCCTTTGGACAACAATTTCATTTCATAAAAAAGTTCGGCAATTTTTCTTGCTACGGTTGTTTTCCCTGTTCCAGGATTTCCTTTAAACAGCATATGGAGCATCTGGGGTTCTGCTTTAAAACCCGCCTGTTTCCTCTTCTGGCTTACCATCACATTGGCATAAATCTCTTTGATGATTTCTTTCATATCTTCCAGGCCGATAAAAGAATTAAATGCAAGGTCAATAAACTGAAAATAATCCTTTTGCTTTACCTGATAAGTAGATGATGGTTTTGAAACCGAATCCTGGGACTGCTGGTCCTGTAAAACGATATTGATCTGGCCTTTTCGCTTTGCATGCATGTTCACTTCACTCACCCCTTACTTATTTTTAATATACGAAGAAAAAAGGGAGAGTGTGACAATTGCCTAGTTGAAATAAGCAAAAGAAAGAATTTACCCTATTCCAGGAGTCGGGATCAGCATGAAATAAGGCGCTGTAAACACTGCCATGATCAAAGCAAATCGTCTTGCATCCATTTCATCCATCCCAAACTTTAATGCAATTTTTCGATCCAGAAAGTAAATGACAACCCCGGAGAAAAATACAGCAAACAAAAATAAAATGACACTGGTCAAACTTGTATAAATCAGGTAGAAATCAATGATGTCCGGATGAATTCCCCACGATATGATCAAGAGAAACAAAAATCCTGCAAAATCTGCCAGAAAGCCAGCTGGCCATATGTAAAAAACAAATTTTATAAACTTTTCCCGGTCCCATTCTATTTTTTTCACTTTAACATAAATCAACGCAATCATACTGTCGATCAGCAAATTTCCTATTGCAACTATAATGAGTAAAATCGGATGAAAAAACAATATTGCCCATAATGGAAAAATGACATTTCCTAATAGCATTCTGATGCACCCCTTACTACACATTTGGTGTAATTATACACCAAATCCCCATCTTAATAAACCGTGCTTTTCATTTTTAGGGAGAAAATCAAAAAGCGGATGCAAGTTGCATCCGCTTCAGGCCAGCTTCCCTATTCCTGATTAACATTCACATTTTGAGATGGGGCAAATGTAGATATGGCATGCTTAAAAATAAGCTGCTGTTTTCCATCGGTTTCTAACAAAACGGTAAAATTATCAAAAGATTTGACAACT
Organism: Bacillaceae bacterium; assembly: GCA_017656265.1. Taxonomy (GTDB): domain Bacteria; phylum Bacillota; class Bacilli; order Bacillales; family Alkalibacillaceae; genus Melghiribacillus. The sequence continues at coordinate 317,434 of JACDOD010000001.1, forward strand.
CCTCTAAGCTGAAAGCCGTTTAACAGAAAGACAGTGACAGGGATGCGGTCTTTTCGCAGCTGATTTAAAAATTGATCTTGAATATTTACAGTTTGAGCCATGGTTTCTTCCTCCTCTTTTCTATCTATACTCCTTATTTCGTTATTTTTTTAAGCATTCCTTCTAAATCATCAAAAATTATTGAAAAATTTTCCTCAGCTGTTTCCTCTGAAACCGGATACCAGTGAACATCCAACTTGTTTTTAAAATACGTATACTGCCGCTTCGCATATCTTCTTGAATTCCTTTTTAAGTCTTCGATTGCTTCCTCTAGTGAAACTTCTCCTTCAAAATAAGGAATAAATTCTTTGTACCCAATCCCCTGCATAGCCTGGGAATCCTGAAGGCCCTGATCGTACAGGCGCTTTACTTCTTCTAAGAGTCCCTTTTCCATCATCAAATCTACCCGTCGATTAATTCGATGATATAATTCTTCCCGTTTCATATGAAGACCGATCAGGATGGGGTTATATGGTGATTCGTTTCTCTGCTCCCTCCGGATTTCAGTCATGGTTTTCCCGGTTGTTTCATAAATCTCCAGGGCGCGAATGACCCTTCGAACATTATTGGGGTGAATTTTCTCGGCCTGCTCAGGATCAATTTTCTTTAATCGATTATAATAAGGCTCAACTCCATGTTGCTCTATCCTGTTTTTCAGGTCCTCTTCAAAACGTTCATCTCTTTTTTGGTCTGAAAACTGAAAATCATATAAAGTTGCATGAATATAGAAACCGGTTCCTCCCGCAATAATCGGGAGTTTATGTCTGTTGTCAATGTGCTCGATATAATATTGGACCATCTCTTTGAAATCATAGACAGAAAAGGATTCATCGGGATTTTTTATATCAATCAAATAATGGGGAATTCCCTGTTTTTCTTCTTCTGTTGCCTTCGCTGTCCCGATGTCCATGCCGCGATAAATTTGCATGGAGTCACCGCTGATGACTTCACCAGAAAATCGTTTAGCCAACTCCACACTCAGTCTGGTTTTTCCTACAGCAGTTGGGCCTACTACGGCGACGACTGGTATTTTTGTCACGTTCAACACCTCAACTATTTTCACATCATTACACTATATACCATTATAAATTCAAACGATACATGATTCAAAAAATGATGAACCGTTTTTCATAGGCTGATACAATAAAAACTAGAAACCGAAAAAGGTTCCTAGTTTAAAATAACGAGGTTCATTCTACATGACCCGCTTAAACATTTTTTCCAGTTCATACTCAGAAAAAAAGATGATAATGGGTCTGCCATGGGGGCAAGTATACGGTTCGTCACATGCTCTTAAATCGTTTAGAAGCTGGTTCATATCCCGCTTATTCAAGTAATGATTGGCTTTTATGGAGCGCTTGCAGGACATGAGTGCAGCTGCATCATTCCGAAGCTTCTTTAAATCAATTTTCTGTGTTTCAAGAATTTGATCTATCATTTCCCGAATGGTGTTCTCCTCTTCCCCTTCAGGGAACCATGTAGGGTGGGAGCGAACAATAAAGCTTTGTTCACCAAATGGTTCAATAAATAACCCCACTTGTTTCAGCTCTTCCAGATGTTCATGAATAAAAATGGCTTCCTGTTTCGAAAAATCCAGGGTCAGGGGAACTAATAAATCCTGTATTTCTTCTGTGGGCTGAGCCAATTTCTCCCGGTAATATTCATATTTAATCCGTTCCTGGGCCGCATGTTGGTCAATAATATACAGACCCTCCTCATTTTGGGCAAGAATATACGTGCCATGGAGCTGTCCAATCGCTTCCATTTCAGGAACTTTGTTATTCGCTGGATCCGTTTCGTGCTCAGCAAAAGAATCATCAGAGGTTTCACCCGAAGACTCATGAAGGGTTTGAGATTTCGCTTCTTCGCCTATTTCCGTATTATGATCTACAGATGCATATGTCTGATTATTCAATTCTTCTCTTTCTGATGCTTCACTTACACGTTTCCACTGATTCCAGGTTGTATCTATTTGTTTTGATGGTGTTTCCTGTTTTGCAGGTTTTTCTGTATCAAAAGAAAATGCTGGTTGATAGGATGGTTTTTTCCTTTGAACAGTTTTTTTGCCCTCAGGGATCAAACGTTCACTCTTCAAGGAATGGGAAACGGCATTCCGAATGGCATCAAACAGCTCATTCTCCTTACTGAATCGGACCTCTAATTTCGCCGGATGAACGTTTACATCAACCAGATACGGATCCATGTTCACCTGAAGAACCGCCACTGGATAGCGTCCGATCGGCAGCAGAGAGGAAAACCCTTCGATAACAGCTTTATTTAACAGATGACTCTTAATATATCTGCCATTAATAATGGTTGATATATAATTGCGGTTAGAGCGGGTTATTTCTGGTCTTGCCACATATCCAGTAACCATGAAATCCAGAGTCTCTGCCTGTACAGCTACCATTTTTTTCGCTGTTTGAACCCCGTAGATTTGTGCTATGACCTGAAGTAAATCTCCTCGGCCGGAAGTGTAAAACAGCCGTTTATCATTGTGATAGCATTCAAACCGGATATCCGGATGGGATAAGGCCATCCGATTCAGAACATCTGTAATATGCCCGAGTTCGGTATGAATCGTTTTCATATATTTTAATCGTGCCGGAGTATTGAAAAATAAATCCCGGACAATGATCTCTGTTCCCTTTCTGGCGTCGCTTTTATCACGCTTCTGAATCTGTCCACCATCTAATTCCAGCATGCAGCCGGCTCCGCTGCCAGTAGATGTCCGGATCATAAGCCGGCTGACAGCTGCAATACTCGCCAGTGCCTCCCCCCTAAATCCAAGGGTGCGGACCCGAAACAAATCATCTTCATTGCGTATTTTACTCGTGGCGTGCCGCTGAAAAGCCTGAACACAATCTTCTTCAAACATGCCGTCCCCATCATCAATGACCTTAATCAGTGAAAGTCCTGCTTCTTCCAATTCCACCTTAATCCACTGACTTCCGGCATCTATACTGTTTTCAACCAGCTCTTTTACGACGGAAGCCGGCCGTTCCACCACTTCACCTGCTGCAATTTTGTTGGCCAGTTCATCAGGCATTTGTCTAATTTTACCCATTAACTCCCCTCCCCTCATGTCAATTTCTTTTGCAGTTCATACAGTTTATTTAATGCATCCAGTGGTGTCATTTCCATCAGATTGGTTTTCTTCAGTTCAGTCAGGACGTGTTGTTCATTGCCTGAAAATGTTTCAGTGGTCGATTTTACCGGTTCCTCAGCAAATAAGCTTAATTGCTCTTCTTGTGCAGAGATGTTCGAAACAGATTCTTCTTTTTGCTCCAGTTCATGTAGAATTTGATTTGCTCTCTGAATCAGGAGCTGTGGAAGTCCTGCTAACTTGGCAACATGTATTCCGTAGCTTTCATCGGCTGCACCAGGCTGAATCTGGTGCAGGAAGACAACTTCTCCATCATGTTCTTCTGCCTTAACATGAATATTTTTTAAGCCTGATAGGGACTCTTCCAGGCTGGTCAGTTCATGATAGTGAGTAGAAAACAAGGTTTTTGCACCGATGTTTTCATGGATGTATTCAATAATGGCCTGTGCCAGTGCCATTCCATCGTATGTGCTGGTTCCCCGGCCAATTTCATCCAAAAGAATTAAACTTTTTTCAGTAGCGTGGGACAGAGCATGATTGGCTTCAAGCATCTCAACCATGAATGTGCTCTGGCCGGAAACTAAATCATCAGCAGCACCAATCCGGGTAAAGATTTGATCAAAAATCGGTAGTTCCGCCGCGCTGCACGGTACAAAACAACCGACTTGAGCCATGATCACCGTTAAGGCGACCTGCCTCATGTATGTACTTTTTCCTGCCATATTTGGTCCGGTAATTAATAGAACACTGGTTTCAAGATCCATGTGCACATCATTCGGCACAAATGCGCCCTCTTTCATCACTTGTTCAACAACCGGATGGCGTCCGCTTTGAATAGATAATACAGCCCCCTGAATAAAGGATGGCCTTGTATATTGATTTTGTTCACTGACTCTCGCAAAACTCTGCAGTACATCAATTTTGCTGATTTGCTCCGCGAGTTTTTGAAGTTGCGGAATATATTGTTTGATCTGTTCCCGAATATCAATAAAAATTTGATACTCCAGTTCCTCACTTTTTTCTTCTGCTTCCAGGATTAATGTTTCTTTTTCCTTTAATTCAGGTGAAATATAACGTTCGGCATTGGTGAGTGTCTGCTTCCGTTCATATTTCCCTTCCGGCAGAAGATGTAAATTTGCCTTTGTCACTTCAATATAATAGCCAAAGACTTTGTTGTATCCTACTTTTAGAGATTTAATTCCAGTCTGCTCCCGTTCCTGTCGTTCAAACTCAGCAATCCATTGTTTTCCATTTCTAGATGCATTTCGGTATTCATCAAGCTTAGGATTAAATCCATCTTTAATGATTCCGCCTTCTTTAATGGACAGCGGAGGTTCATCTACAATGCTTTGTACCAGCAGTTCTTTGACTTCCGCAAGTGGGTTAATTTCGTCAGCAAGCTGTTTTAAATTCTTCTGCTTGAAAGATCTCAGCGTTTCAATGATTAATGGAATCTGCTCCAGCGATTTCCTCAACTGAACGAGATCCCTTGCATGGACATTCCCATAAGACACTCTGCCTGCCAGACGTTCTAAATCATAGACTTGATCCAGTGCTTCTCGTAATGATTCCCGTTCAAAAAATTGTTCGATTAAACCCTCTACCTGTGAGTGTCTTATTTCAATTTCTTCACGGTTCAATAGCGGCCTGTCCAGCCACTTTTTTAACAGACGCGAGCCCATGGCGGTAACGGTTTGATCAAGGACCCACAGCAAAGAGCCTTCTTTCCCTTTTTTACGGATCGTTTCGGTAATTTCCAGATTGCGTTTCGAATATAAATCCAGTTTCATATAGTCATGAATTTCAATATAAGTTACGGGCCGTAAGTGGGATAACGAACGTTTTTGCGTACGTAAAATATACTGAAATAACCGGCCAAATCCTTCTTTTAGACTTGCCTGGCTTACGTGTTTTAACAGATATTGATAGTCTTCAGGGACAACCGTTTCATCTTCATAAGAAATCGTGACATCCATCATCTGCTGAATCGAATCTTTCCAGGATTCAGAAAAGTCGGATGGAACGACAATCTCCTTTACCGGCCGATTATACAATTCGCTGATGACTGCATCCCATCCATCTTTAACAAAAGATACACTGTTTTCGCCGGTAGTTAAGTCATTATAAGCGATCACAAATGTATCACCCGAAATAGGTGAAATGGACGCTAGATAATTGTTTTCTTTTTCATTAAGCATTTCATCTTCCATAACGGTTCCGGGGGTAATTAATTGTACGACTTCACGTTTGACCACGCCTTTAGCCTGTTTAGGATCTTCTACCTGTTCACAGATGGCAACTTTATACCCTTTATCAATTAAATTTTTAATATAATTTTGCGCGGAATGGTATGGGACTCCGCACATTGGTATTTTTTCCTTTCCCCCATCCCGCCGGGTAAGGGTAATTTCCAATTCCCTTGATGCCTTGATGGCATCATCAAAAAACATTTCATAAAAGTCCCCCAGCCGAAAAAACAAAAAAGCATCCTGGTAGTGTGATTTGATTTCAAGGTATTGCTGTATCATTGGAGTGTATTCAGCCATGCCTAATCCCCCATAAATTCCGAGTTTTCGTCTATATACGACTATCATTATATCATAGAACAGAAGTTTCCTAGAAAAGAAAAAAGCCTGGCTGTTCTGGCCAGGTTTGTGGAAATAATATGGTTTCGAACCGTCTGATTGATCCAGGAGTCCTGAATGGATCTCTCTGCCCTTGATGACCATCCTCCTGTGTGAATCGTCATCGCAAGGAAATGTCAGTTAATCGTCACTGCTTTCTTTGCTTTCAGGGTCGATGTCTAATAGTTCCTGTTCGAGATCATCATAGTCAAAGTCATCATCATCAAATTTGTAGTGAGGATCAATTTTCGCAACAACCTTCGTTTCACCGATCACCTCTACTAAAAATTCCCGCTCCACTTCTACAATAACCTTGTTTCCATGTTCAGAGATTTTACATTCCAGGCAATTCGGCTGCTGAATGGCTCTTGCAATTACTTCAAGATCATCAGTGATACAATTTTTATCCTTTACGGCAAGGGGAACCTTATCCAGATAAGAGACTTTCTCCGTTACTACTTCCGTTCTCGTATTATCATTATAAGAATACCACATATTAATATCGTAATGACCTTTGACTTCTACAAAATCGCCTTTCTTCTTTGCTTCATAATGGTGATTAATGACCCAGCACCCCAGAATGCTAGAAGGACGATGTGAAGGGGAAATGGTGTGGGAGGCTTCTGTAAATTTCTTTCCCTTCCCACATACTGCTTTCGTAATGATTTCACGATATTCTTTGTCAAAATATGACATAGGTGTAACCTCCTTCATGTATCTTACAAGATACTTTATTCATGACATTCGCCCGAAGTGCATTGAAAGGAAAGGTGTTATTCAGGTGTATTTCTTCACAAGACAGCCGTCTAATAAAGTCTATGCACTTGCCCAAAAAAATGTGTCATTTACATTGATATTTCATAAAATAAATAAAGACTTCTCATTTCCTTTCCTAAGATGGAAGGGAATTTAGACGGGAAGGATAGACTGGTGATCTTTTAAACCACTGTGGAGGAATAAAAAAAGATGTTCCTATCGGTCTTTAAACCGATGAAACATCTTAATATCTGGTACATATGAAATTACCATTAATGGCTGCAGCTGGAATTGGCCTGTTTTGAGCCGGTTTCGCCCTTCAGCAAATCTCCGCCTGTGGAACGGATGATTTCATTTGTCACTTCACGGGCAATTGTATTGGTAATCATTTGTAAAATATCATTGATGATCACCTGTGATTCTTTAAACTCCTGAACAATTGGAATATCATCCAGTTCTTTCTCCAGTCTATCTAATTCTTTTTCTACTTTATTCAGGGCTTCCGTTTTACCGTAATGCTGAAAGTTCACCGCTTGTTTTTGAAGGGCTTTGATTTTTTTGATTAACAGCTGAACTTTATCATTTTGATTTAGTTTCGCTTCTAATTGTTTAAAACGGTCTATTTCTTCAATATTGGCTAACATTTTTGCCAGCTTTTCCGCTTCTTCTACTACCTGTTTTCTGGTGTATTCCGCCATATTAGTTCACCTCCACAGTTTCCTCAACCATTTCTCCGTCCAGTGTCCATGTTTTAGCATTGGTGATTTTAACTTTAACCAGCTGACCAATTGCCGATTTTGGACCCTTGAAATTTACCAGTTTATTTTTCTGTGTGTATCCGGCTAAAATATCCGGGTTATTCTTACTTTCCCCTTCAACCAGCACTTCTACAATTTCTCCTTCATATTTTGCCATCGCTTCTTTGGATTGTTTATTCACGAGTTCGTTTAAACGGTATAATCTTTCTTTTTTTACATCCATTGGCACATTGTCTTTCATGCGGGCCGCCGGTGTTCCTTCCCTTGGAGAGTAAATAAATGTATAAGCTCCTTCAAAGCCCACTTCCTCTACAAGGGATAACGTATCTTCAAATTGTTCCTCTGTTTCATTCGGGAATCCTACGATAATGTCTGTTGTCAGTGCTACACCTGGAATCGCTTCTTTAATTTTTCTTACTAACTCAAGGAAGCTTTCTCTGGTATACTTGCGGGCCATAAGTTTTAAAATTTGATTGTTTCCAGATTGTACGGGCAGATGGATATATGGCATTAAGTTACCGCCCTTTGCGAGAACTTCAATTAAACGATCATCAAAGTCCCTCGGATGAGAAGTTGTAAATCGCACGCGTGGAATATCAATTTTCCGGATTTCATCCATTAAATCACCGAGTCCATACTCCATATCCTCAAAATCTTTACCGTAAGCATTCACATTTTGACCCAGTAGGGTTACTTCTTTATAACCCTGGGCAGCGAGGTGGCGGACTTCCTGGATGATATCTTCCGGACGCCTGCTGCGTTCTTTACCCCGGGTGTACGGAACGATACAATACGTACAGAATTTATCGCATCCGTACATAATGTTGACCCAGGCTTTGATCTTACCCTGGCGTGCTTTCGGAAGGTTTTCAATAATGTCCCCTTCTTTGGACCAGACTTCCACTACCATTTCCTTACCAAACATCGCTTCCTTAATCAGCTGCGGCAGCCGGTGAATGTTATGGGTACCAAAGATCAAATCTACATACTGGTACTGTTTTAAAATTTTGTTGACTACAGATTCTTCCTGGGACATACAGCCACAGACCCCGAGAATTAGGTCAGGATTTTCCTGCTTGAGGGGCTTTAAGTGACCAATTTCACCAAACACTTTATTTTCAGCATTTTCCCGAATGGCACATGTGTTCAGCAGAATAATGTCAGCATCCTTTGTATCGGTTGTTGGTTCATATCCCATATCCATCAGAATGCCGGACATCACTTCTGTGTCGTGCTCGTTCATCTGACAGCCATAGGTGCGGATGAGAAACTTTTTGCCCTCACCAATCCCCCGAAGATCCTCAGGAATATGGAAATCTTCATGATATTTAACCTCTTCTTTTCCGCGTTTCTTTGCCTTTTTCAAATCAGGCGCCTGGAATGTTGTCTGGAAATATTTCATAAAATCTTCTGGCTTTTTATTTTTTAGACGATCCAGGTTATCCTGGGCGGATTTTTTGTCCGCTGGATTCACCTGTTTGATTTGCTGTGTATGTTCTTTGCGCTGTTTTTCGTTCAACTTAAACGCTCCTTTCTTTATGGTCAATGGTATATAATTTTAATAGTACAGTACAACTTTACATTATAACTTTTTTGGGCTAAATAAACAATTCATTGTCGAAAATAAAGAAACGCCCATTCCTATCTTTTACGTCTGAAGAATGATGGAAGGATTTAACAGAAACTGCCTGAGCCCTCCAGGCAGCAGAAGCCGCCATGCCTGGGAATGGAGTAGCGCAGGTATATCGCTGGTCAGGATGTAATGCCGAAATGTATATATCAGTTTCCATCTTCTTCATCGGAGATAGGTTTTGTATGTTGATGAACCTTACATTGCTGATCATGACATGCCCCTGCAGGAATAATCGTTCTTCTTCTGGCTATAAAATCGTAAAGGGTTTGCCCGAGACCAAGTAAAATGGATAATTGAATGAAAGGAACGGCAGCAAAGTATCCTGGAATGCGTCTGCAAATCTCCCTGAAAGTATATATTCCTTCGTAACGCACTCCGCAGACGGAATCAATACTGATGATTCTGGATTCAGCCTGACTGATGTCCAACTGATATTTCCGTACGATTTCATCATTACGAAAAGTTTCAAATTCTATCATGGCATTGCAGTCGGCTCTTTCCAGTCTTTCTTTTGCTTTTGTACACATGGGACACCAGCTGTCATAAAAAACGATCAGTTTCGTTTTTTTAACCAATAAAAACTCTCCTCTCTGACGCAGACAGGGATGATTACCAGTTATGATGGAAATAAAAGACCCCTTGCACTAAGGCAAGAGGCTGTGGGCAAAGGTTATCTTACATAAATTCCGTCATCAATTCTTCAAATTGATCTTTACTGATTTTCAGATCCTGATCTTTCAGCGGTTTTTTCGGGTCATAACCAGGCACTAATTCCTGATAAGATTTCTGTTCTTTATTCTGATAGATTAATCCGCTCACCAACCCATCATGTTCCATTAAGGTTTTCATTGCAACAGTCCGGTCATGCGGATCATAACCTTCAATATCTTTTAAGTTTACAAGATTTTCTTTAAACCAATCGTAAGTGTTCACTTTATTATAGGTTACACAAGGACTGAACACATTGATTAATGAGAAACCTTGGTGTTTTACTCCCTGTTCGATCAAACTGGTTAAATCCTTTAAGTCACTGGAGAAGCCCTGGGCCACAAATGTTGCACCTGCGGACAGTGCCATTTCCATAATATTGACCGGAGACTCAATAGAACCTTCAGGCGTGCTCTTAGTCTGAAAACCAAATTCACTTCTTGGTGACGTTTGACCTTTGGTTAGACCGTAAACCTGGTTATCCATGACGATATAAGTGATATCAATATTTCTTCGAATCGCATGAATGGTATGCCCCATTCCAATCGCAAATCCGTCACCGTCACCACCGGCAGCAATGACCGTCAAATCGGAATTAGCCATCTTCACGCCCTGAGCTAACGGCAGTGCACGTCCATGAATGCCATGGAATCCATATGAATTAATGTATCCAGAAATTCTTCCGGAACAGCCAATTCCCGAAATAACAGCCAAGTCTTCCGGTTCCAGCCCTAAATTTGCCGCTGCACGCTGAATGGATGCCTGTACGGAAAAGTCCCCACAACCTGGACACCAGTTTGGTTTTACTTTATTGCGGAAGTCTTTAAATGTGGCCATTTATAACAACCCCTTGCATTCTTTGTAGATTTCCCCTGGCAAAAACGGAGTGCCATCATATTTTAAGATGTTTTTCATTTTATCCCCAAAGCCAATATTCATTTTGATGATATTAGCAAGCTGGGCAGTATGATTGTGTTCCACAACAATGACCTGATCAGCTTTTTCTACGAGGCGTTTTAATTCATCTCCCGGGAACGGATGGATTAACCGAATATGAGCATGGTTCACCTTGTGACCATCATTTTCTAACCGCTCCATCGCTTCTTCAATGGCACCTCTTGTAGACAGATAGCCAACCAGTAAAATATCTGGCTCTTCATGTTTTTCATTTGTATGAATTGGGGTTGGGAACCGTTCTGGTAAATGATGAATCTTTTTCATCCGTTTATCCATCTGATTTTTGCGATTAACCGGGTTTTCAGATGGCTTACCGGTTTCATCATGTTCCACACCGGTTACATGGAATATTCCATTTTTCGTGCCTGGAAGCAATCGGGTGGAAATGCCATCTTCCGTTACTTCATAACGTTTATAATACTCGCCTTTTTCGAGTTCAGGCAAACCTTCGCCATTATGAAGTTTTCCCCTGCGAATTTCAACCCGTTCGTAATCAAGCGGCTCTACCGTCTGTTTTCCTAATGAAAGCTGCAGATCAGATAATAAAATAACCGGACATTGATATTCTTCAGCATAGTTTAATGCTTCTACCGCATCGTAGAATGCTTCTTCGACTGTACTTGGGGCCATGACAATTTTCGGAATTTCACCATGTGTACCATAAATCATGGCCATTAAATCGGATTGTTCCTGCTTCGTAGGAAGCCCCGTTGATGGACCGCCCCGCTGTGTATCCACTATGACAAGCGGTGTTTCCGTCATTCCTGCAAGTCCGATGGATTCCATCATCAGAGACAGTCCGGGACCTGCTGAAGCTGTAATGGCTCTAACTCCTGCATAGTTAGAACCAATAGCCATAGTGGCTGCAGCCATTTCATCTTCCGTTTGAATAACCGTTCCACCAAACTTCGGCAAGTTCTTAATCATATATTCCATAATTTCAGATGCCGGCGTAATCGGATAGGCTGACATGAACCGGCAGCCCCCGGCAATAAACCCCATGGAAATCGCGTCATTTCCAATCACAAACATGCGCTTTTTGCCGTCAGCCGGTGCCAGTTTCATCATAGGTACCGCTTGTGGTGCAGAGTCTTTTACATACTTAGCACCTTCCTCAATGGCTTTCATGTTCATGTCAACAATTTTTGCACCTTTTCGCCCAAAAGTCTGCTCCACTACTTCACGAAATGATTCAGGCTTAAGGTCCAATACAGCGCTTGTTGCACCAACGGCAACCATGTTTTTCATCAATGAAGTGCCCAATTCTCTAGCAATATCTGAAAATGGCACGGCAAATAATTGAACATTGGTGCCTTCAGGTATAGAAGGCTTAAATTTAGCGTCAGCAAGCACGATCCCTTTGTCATGAAGCTCATGGAAGTTTACATCGATCGTTTCCTGATCAAAAGCTACTAAAATATCTAAATCATCCTGTATGGCCCTTACATGACTTGTTGATACACGGATTTTATTATTCGTGTGACCGCCTTTGATCCGAGAAGAGAAATGGCGATAGCCATATAAATAATAGCCAAGACGATTTAAAGCGGTTGCAAAAATTTCCCCTGTACTTTCAATACCTTCTCCTTGCTGCCCGCCAACTTTCCAGGACAATTGTTTAATCATCTACGACACCCCTTAAAAAGTTTGCAATTACACATAAAGATCTATTCATATACGATTCATTGGTTCAAAAAATATCAAATACGTATTTTTATCATAGTCTTCCCAAGGTTAAAATTCAAGTAATCTACAAATGGGAGGCACTAGTCTGGCAGATTGTTCATAAAGTTTTCAAAACTGACTTTATGTACAAACGTGTTTGAAAATTGACTCTGAAGTTTCAAGGTGAGCTCCTGGTATTCAGTAATATCTTTGATTCCCTTTACGACGCCTGAAGTTCCATCAAAATCTGATCCAAATCCGATACTGTTTTCACCTCCCAGCTTCCAGATTGCTTCAATGTGCCGGATCACATCATCACTGGTCGCTTTTTTACGGCCGGTCAAAAACTCTGGTACAAATGTAACACCAATGAAAGCCTGACGGTTGATCAGCGCCTTCAGCTGTTCCTCATCCAGGTTCCTCCGATGAGGAGCTAGTTTGTACACATTGGAATGGGAAGCAATTGGATATCGAGCATGTTCCATGATATCCCAGAACCCTTGATAAGAAATATGAGATACATCTGCCAGAACCTTTTCTTCATTTAATAAATGAATCACTTCTTTCCCAAAAGACGATAATCCGGCTCCGCGACCTTCTCCGATTCCATCACATACAGCATTTGCCTGGTTCCACGTAATCCCCACGGACGTAACACCTAAGCGGAGCAACGTTTTCAATTTTACCAGGTCACTTCCAATGGGATGACAGCCTTCAAGTGTAAGCATTGCTCCTTTTTCATCCGGCTTCAGGCGTTCAATGTCTGTCTTTGATGTCACCAGCTTCACATCCGGATAAGGTTTAATCACTTTCTCATAAAAGAGATCCGCCATTTCCAGTGCTACGCCAAATTGGTTTTCCTCAGGGACATCATCAGGAACAAAGATGGCAAAACATTGTACCTTAACCGGACTATTTGTCCATTTTTTATAATTAATTCTCAGACCCGGGCTAGATTCAAATGTCCACTCTGGATGCAGCCAGAGCTGATATAATACATCACAATGTGCATCGATGATCATCGCAGGGGTTGTCCTCCTTTATTGCACAAGTTGTATGCCGTTTAAAACCAATTATAGGAAAAGCAGGCATGCTAAAAATAGAACCTGTTTGCCGTTAACAGCAAACAGGTTCTTAAAGTTTATGATTATCTAGGTTCAACAATCAGTTTGATTGCTGTACGCTCTTCGTTATCAATCATGATGTCAGTAAAGGCAGGAATGCAAATTAAGTCAACACCACTTGGAGCCACGAAACCTCTTGCAATCGCTACAGCTTTTACCGCCTGATTTAACGCACCGGCACCAATTGCCTGAATTTCAGCTGAACCCCGCTCTCTCAAAACATTCGCAAGGGCTCCTGCTACAGAGTTAGGATTTGATTTTGCTGACACTTTTAATATTTCCATTACTAGTTCCTCCTTATTTTACTAATATTGTTCCATAATTACTATATTCATTATATTTTGTTTAATTCCTCTTTATTATGAACTAATTTTTTGAAAAATTCAAATATTTATTGAAAAAATGGATGGTCATCATTGATTAAAATCCGTTCAATTTTTTCTGCTAGTCCAGTCGTTTTATTTATTTTGATAAAAACCGCTGCCAGTTGGGCTCTTCCCTGCTCTGGAATTTCAAATCGGACAGGCAAACCGGTTAAAAATTTACGAATAACATCTTCTTTTTGCACACCCAGTACGCCATCGTAGGGACCGGTCATTCCAACATCGGTAATATAGGCTGTTCCCTCCGGCAAAATTCGATCGTCCGAGGTCTGTACATGGGTATGTGTGCCTACAATACCGCTTACCTTTCCGTCTACAAACCAGCCCATAGCCTGTTTTTCACTGGTAGCTTCTGCATGAAAATCAACAAATATGTAAGGTGTTTTCTTTCGGGCCTGCTCGATCAATTCTCTGGCCTTCCGAAAAGGGTCATCGAGGGGAGGCAAAAATGTTCTTCCCTGAAGATTGATCACCGCAAGTTTTTTCCCATCTATTTCATGAAAAAGCATTCCTTTACCGGGAGTATCTGGTGGAAAGTTTGCCGGGCGAACCATATGTTCAGCCTCATCAATAAATTCAAAAACTTCTTTTTTATCCCAGGCATGATTTCCAAGTGTAATCACATCCGCTCCCCATTCCAGCAGCTGGTTATAAATTTTTTGGGTTATGCCTTTTCCATGTGCAGCGTTTTCACCATTAACAATCGTTACATCTGGTTGAAATTTATTTTTTAATTTTGGCAAATTTTCTCTTACCATTTCTCTTCCGGGTTTTCCTACAACATCTCCGATGAATAGTATTTTCATGTCCATTTCCTTTCTTTTATTGTCAAATGTATTTTTAGTTTCACACATAAAAAAAATTCTGTCAAAACTAAATAAAATCGACAATCTGCCGGGAAGCACGATTCGATGATTAGAATTTCCAAATCAGCATGGTTTTTATTCTTTTGCCAGCCATAAAGATAGGGCAGAGACTTTTTCTTTTTCAAAATCAATATTCCATCCAGGAGGTCCTAGATTAAGGTGGTCGTGGTTGACATGAAAATGAGGATAGACCTCCTTCACCCCATTTTTTCCATAATCATTGAAACAGCAAGTTACGATTACAAGGATAAAAACAGGCTGGGCCATACCTTTTCAAATGTTCTCTCTCCCTACCCCCTTTTCAATAGTCACGATTCAAGCCTGAGAGTTTCAACTCATCCTTCTCTCCCCTAAAAAAATAAGCGACCTGATTAGGCCGCTTATTTTGCATATTCAACTGCTCTAGTTTCACGAATAACTGTAACTTTAATATGTCCCGGATAATCTAGCTCTTCTTCGATGCGTTTGCGAATATCCCGTGCCAGACCAACTGCCCTGGCATCGTCGATTTCATCCGGTTTTACCATGATGCGGATTTCTCTACCCGCCTGAATGGCAAATGACTTTTCTACACCTTCATATGAATCAGATATTTCTTCGAGTTTCTCCAGTCGTTTAATGTAATTTTCCAGTGTCTCGCTTCGGGCTCCTGGTCTTGCTGCAGATAATGCATCCGCCGCTGCAACCAGAACTGAAATGATTGACGTTGGCTCTTCGTCGCCATGGTGAGATGCAATTGCATTAATAACCACTGGATGTTCTTTATATTTTTTGGCTAACTCCACACCTATTTCAACGTGGCTTCCTTCCACTTCATGGTCTACTGCTTTACCAATATCGTGGAGAAGACCTGCACGGCGAGCCAACACTTCATCTTCCCCTACTTCAGCAGCCAGTAAGCCAGCTAAAGACGCAACTTCCATTGAATGCTTTAACACATTTTGACCATAGCTTGTCCGGAACTTCAAACGGCCCAAAATTTTAATTAAATCAGGGTGTAAGCCATGTACTCCGATATCAAAGGTTGCCTGTTCACCGACCTCACGAATGTGTTCATCCACTTCACGCCGGGATTTTTCAACCATTTCTTCAATTCGGGCTGGATGAATCCGTCCATCCTGAACCAGTTTTTCAAGGGCCAGTCTGGCTGTTTCCCTTCGAATCGGATCAAACCCTGATAAGATGACAGCTTCCGGTGTGTCATCTATGATTAAATCAATACCCGTTAATGTTTCAAGGGTACGGATGTTACGGCCTTCCCGACCTATAATTCGGCCTTTCATTTCATCATTTGGCAGATCTACAACGGATACCGTTGTTTCAGCAACATGATCCGCTGCACAGCGCTGAATAGCCGTTGATAAAATTTCTCTGGCTTTCTTATCCGCTTCCTCTTTTGCACGGTTTTCTGATTCTTTTATCATCATGGCCGTTTCATGGGCAAGCTCTTTTTCAACACGTTCCAAAATGATCTGTTTTGCCTGGTCAGGTGTATATCCGGAAATGCGTTCAAGCTCAGCTTCTTGCTGCTTTACCATTTCTTCCACTTTGCTTTGCATTTCTTGAATTTGTTGTTGTTTTTCAGCAAGTGCTTCCTCTTTGTTTTCTAACATGAGCTCGCGCTTATCCAGTGTTTCACTTTTTCTGTCAAGATTTTCTTCTCTCTGTAATAGACGATTTTCTTGCTTTTGGATTTCCATTCGCCTTTCTCGAAGTTCATTTTCCGTCTGCTGCCTCAGGCGATGGTTTTCATCTTTCGCTTCCAAAAGGGCTTCACGCTTTGCTGCTTCAGCATTTTTCCTGCCTTCTTCAACGATCTGTTTCGCTAATTCTTCGGCACTGGAAATTTTCGCTTCAGCAATCGACTTGCGAATCAGATAACCAACAACAATACCGACAACAAGGGCAAGCAAAATGGAGATGATTAGGGTGACTATGCTATCCATTATCTCACCTCCTCTTGCTGTAAACTTTGCAAACATTTAAGTCGGCATTACATTTTTCATTTCAAAAAAATTAAAAAAGATGTTTGTGAAAATGAAAATTATACATATTAATTTTAAGCGCGACAATTTTCATTGTCAAGAAAACGTCATATTTTTAAGGAAAGATCAACCAGCCATTCAAACAAATAACCCTTGCCATCTGGCAAGGGAATGGAGACAAAAAATTATGTTCAAATAATTTTCGGGATCAAAGATTAAACATCGAGAGATTCCTGCTGTTCAGCTGACTCTTCCTTAGATTCCTCTGCAGCAATATTGTAATGCTTGCGGATTTCATTATAAATCTGGTTTAGGATTTCCTCATTTTCCCGTAGGAATAGTTTGGCATTCTCTCTTCCCTGTCCCAATTTTTCGCCATTGAAGGAATACCAGGAACCGCTTTTTTGTACAATGTCCAGTGAAGATCCCATATCGAGAACTTCACCTTCTCTGGAGATCCCTTCACCGTACATAATATCTACTTCTGCCTGTTTAAATGGAGGGGCTACCTTATTTTTTACTACCTTTATTTTCGTTTTGTTTCCTACCATTTCATTGCCCTGCTTTAATGTTTCTGCTCTGCGGACTTCTAATCTTACAGATGAATAGAATTTAAGTGCTCTTCCCCCGGGTGTGGTTTCAGGGTTTCCAAACATAACTCCTACTTTTTCACGAATCTGGTTAATAAAGATTGCAATAGTTTTTGACTTATTAATGGCACCTGATAGTTTTCTCAGTGCCTGAGACATCAGACGTGCCTGCAATCCGACATGAGAATCTCCCATTTCACCTTCAATTTCTGCTTTTGGCACCAGGGCAGCCACAGAGTCAATGACAATGATATCAATCGCACCGCTCCGAACAAGTGCCTCAGCAATTTCAAGTGCCTGCTCACCTGTATCGGGCTGGGATAACAGCAGTTCTTCAATGTTAACCCCCAGTTTTCTGGCGTATACCGGATCAAGTGCATGCTCAGCATCAATAAAAGCAGCCTGTCCGCCGGCCTTTTGAGCTTCGGAAATTGCATGAAGAGCTACTGTTGTTTTACCGGAGGATTCTGGGCCGTAAATTTCAACAATACGGCCACGGGGATACCCGCCTACTCCAAGGGCAACATCTAATGCGATAGATCCAGAAGATACAGTAGAAACCTCCTGGTCTGTTTTTTCTCCAAGTTTCATAACCGAACCTTTTCCAAACTGTTTTTCTATTTGTCTTAGAGCCATATCTAAGGCCTGTTTACGTTCACTCAACGTTCTTCCCCCTTTTATCAAGCTATCACTATCATAACGTGTTTTTCATGATTTGCCAACAAAAAACCGAATAAATGTTCTGTTATTTTTCGAGTCTTTTTTACCCGAAAACGCCAAAAGGCATGATAGAAACTTCAATTTTAGGCAGGCTGAAACCGCTGAAAATATTATTTTAATTTTTTATATAAAAGTTCAAAGCCTTTTTTGACTGTTCTGGATCGTATATGTTCTCTGCTTCCGTAAAAGTGATACTCCTTCACCTCAACGGGCTGTCCTTTTATTTTCAGACCAATAAAAACGGTCCCTACAGGTTTCCCTTCTGAAGGATCCGGACCGGCATTTCCGGTAAAACTGATGCCGACATCCGTATTCATCAGCTGCTGTATGTTGAGTGCCATCTCTCTGGCACAAGGTTCACTCACGGTGCCATGTTGTTCAATGGTTTCTTGAGATACGTGGAGAACGTCTTTTTTAATATCGGTCCCATAAGAAACAATGGAACCGGAAACAACAGAAGAAGCCCCAGGTAAGGATATAAGCGACTCAATAAATTTACCGCCGGTCAAACTTTCAGCAGATGAGATGGTGTAATGGTTCTTTTTTAACAATTTGAAAACGGTATTTTCAATGGTATCATTGTCTGTCCCATAACAATACTTCCCAACCCTCTTCATAACTTCTTCTTCCAGATTCGAAATGAGATGATGACATTCGGTTTTGGAATCGGATTTTGCGGTTAATCGAAGGGTAACTTCACCCTCATTGGCCAGCGGAGCAATGGTTGGGTTAGACTGGCTTTTCATCAGATCAGACAATTTGGTTTCAAGTGACGACTCACCGATGCCAATAAACCTTAATACTTTTGACGCAATATGATGCTGAAGTTTGTACTGTTTATGCAGAAAAGGAATGACATGATCCAGCATCAGGTGTTTCATTTCCCGGGGTACACCTGGGAGAAAAATCCAGCCTGTTTCATCTGTTTCCACAAACATCCCGGGTGCCATCCCTTCATGATTTGGGAAAATAATTGCTTCCTCAAAGACCTGTGCCTGTTTTCGATTATTTTCAGTCATGGGAATCTGGTTTTTATTGAAAAACGTCTCAATCTCTTTTAGAGTCTCCTGATGTTCATAGAGCTTTTTATGAAGCACTGCAGCTGCTGCTTCTTTTGTCAGGTCATCTTCTGTAGGACCGAGCCCGCCTGTCACAATAATTAAATTTGAGCGTTCTTTCGCTAGATTAATCACTTGTTTCAGGCGCTTGAAATTGTCACCTACTGTATGATGATAATAAACATCGATACCCATGTCTGCCAGCTGGCTAGAGATCCACTGGGCATTCGTATTTGCTATTTGTCCGAGAAGCAATTCGGTTCCAACTGCAATAATTTCTGCCTGTAATCGTTTCATTATTTTGCATCCCTCATTACATGCCAGTTTTTCATAAAGTAGTCTACTCCTGAAACAACTGTAAAGACAGCTGCTACATACAGCATAATTGTATCAAAGGGAAAACCTATGTATTCAAATGGAAAGTTATGCAAAAGGAGTGCTGAAATCGCAATAATTTGAGTCCATGTCTTTAATTTTCCCAGCTTACTGGCTGCCAGAACGGTTCCCTCCCCCGCTGCAACCAGACGCAGCCCGGTAACAGCAAACTCACGGCTGATAATAACGATGACAATCCATGCCGGAGCCATCTGCAGTTCCACGATCAAGATAAGCCCAGCCGATACCAGCAGTTTGTCCGCAAGGGGATCCAGAAACTTTCCCAGGTTGGTAACCAGGTTGTATTTTCTTGCATAGTAACCATCAATCCAGTCGGTCGTTGAAGCTAAAATAAATAAAATGGCTGCGGCCAAATGGTGCACGGGGAGAATCTCTTTGCCAATCAAGATCGTGCCCCAGTCAAAATCAAATGCGAGAAGCAAAATAAAAATTGGGATTAAAAGTATACGGCTAATGGTAATCCTATTCGGAATATTCATGTCTGTTCCTCCATTTCAGAAATCAAATATAATTCAAAAACGAATGATGATAACCCGGACACACTTTTAAACACATAAAATGGCAGACCTGCCTCAGCAGCAGGTCAGCCATTTGGTTTCATACTTATTCAGCTGTTTCTTTTACGATGATGGTAATCTTCTGATGCTCATTACCTCTTTTGTTCGGATCAAAGGGATACTCAAATGCAAGATCATTAACGGTTAACGACAGAGCTGGAGCATATCCGATATTCAGCTCAATTCTCTTTTCGCCCGTCAAATCAAATGTCTGAGGAGAATCGTCAGTCGTTACAATGCGCCCTAAATAAGTTTTACCTTTATCATTCTGAAGGCCAATGTAACATTCTCCTGTAACCTCTAAATTTAAAATCAACTCATCAGCATTTCTTAATTCATAGGTAGCACGAGGAGTGCTGCCTGTTGTGTTTTCCTCAATGAGAACCAGTTCAGGTTCAGGGGGTTCAGGACGTTCTTCTTCCTGTTTGTTTTCTTCTTCCATATCATCAGGTTCCGATGGGGTATCGGATGATTGATTATTTGTATGATCCGCTGTATCATCATTTTGACGATTGATTTGCACCTGGTTTGGATCATCTTCCGGCTGATTGACATTATCCGGATCCGTTTTTGATTGATAAAAATACCATACTGTCGCAATTATACCAACAATGAGAAGGACAACCATAATCCTTGGCAAAAAGGATAAAAATGCAGATGGCTTTCCTGAAGGTTCACTTGTTCGGCGGTGCTTCTTGACTCTTGAAAGTTGAGCCTGTTCGTCTTCTTCCCTGGTGGATGGCAACTCATTTTTAAATTCTTCAAGCAGTTCATCTGGATTTAGTCCCACAGCAATTGCATATTCCCGAATAAAAGCTCGCACATAAAAGTTGCCCGGCATTACGCGAAAATTTCCTTTTTCAATTGCATCTAAGTAACGCCGCTGAATCTTCGTCATGTCCTGGATGTCTTGTAATGATAATTGTTTTTCTTCTCTTGCTTCCTTTAATTTTTTTCCAAGTTCCATCCATTAACACCATCCATTTTTTAGAAATCGAACATTGAAAATCCATCATCACGGGAAAGTTCAGGTTTGTCTATATCTTCGTATGTTATTTCTTCATCATGATCATGCCGGAGCTCAATAATATAATCAAAGTCATCAAGCGTATATTCTGTATGTCTGACAAAAATATCAGGATGTTCCACAATTTTAGTAGCCGGCAGTCTCATAATTTCCCTGACAAGCTGCCAGTGTTTTTCATTTGCACGTTTGGTAGAAACAATCCCGTCAATAATAAACGTATTGTCAGAACTGTACTCATCCTCAATAAGCTGACTCCTTATGGTCTGTTTCAGAAGTGTACTGGAAACAAACAGCCACTTTTTATTGGCACAGACACTTGCCGCAACAACTGATTCCGTTTTCCCGACCCGCGGCATTCCTCTGATGCCAATCAAGCGATGACCGTCTTTTTTAAAAAGTTCGGCCATAAAGTCTACTAAAACCCCTAATTCATCACGTACGAACCGGAATGTTTTTTTATCATCGACATCACTATGTATATAGCGCCCATGTCTGACCGCCAGTTTGTCCCTTAGCTTAGGGCGTCTCAGCTTGGTTATTTTTATGGTATCCATCGTATCCAAAATGGATTTGAGCCGGGTGATCTGTTCATCTTTTTCGCACAAGAGGAGCATGCCCCGGCGGGAATCCTCCACACCATTAATGGTGACAATATTGATCGACAGCATACCTAAAAGGGATGAAATATCCCCTAATAACCCGGGACGGTTATACCGAATTTCATATTCCAGGTACCAGTCTTTTTTCTCCTTCATGATGCAACTCCCTTTAAAAAAGAGTTATGTGAATTTTCACATAAAATACGTTATACTAATTCTATAATAAATGATTTTTGGGCATTAGAAAAGGAATATTTCACATATTTCAACAGAACATGATATTCTTCCCATGGAATTTGTCATAACGTATAAAAACAAGAGGGAATAGCCCTCTTGTTTTTATTTTTAGTGTGTGTTTTCGTTCTGAACCAGTTTAATCATCATATTGGCTATAGCATGCCGTTCGTTGTTATTTGCTACTTCCCATAAATCCCTAAGTACAGCTTCCTCCGGATTTTGTGCATCTACTTGTTTGGCAAGATAATCCCCGATTTCAAAAGCTAAATCGGAAAGAGCTTCGTTGGATAACCCCTGATTTTCAGCCTGGTTTAGTCGATCTCCCAGAAAGTCTTTCCAGGTTTCAAAATTGTCAAGCACTGACATGATATTTCCCTCCTTATGATCTGTTCATGGTTAGTTTGGAACGAGACGTATAAGTTTATACAATTTTTTTAGTTCCAGGCTCCATTTATTCCAATAATTTGACCATTTATATAATGCGCTTGATTACTGAGGAGGAAACGGACAAGATGAGCTACATCTTCGGGCTTCCCGGGTTTGCCGGCAGGTATTTCCTGCATGATGGCTTCTTTTTCATCAAGGGAAAGATGGCTGTTCATTTGAGTATCGATGTAACCCGGGCTTACCGCATTTACTCGAATCCCACTTCTTGCTGTTTCTTTAGCCAGTGCTTTTACAAAACTGTTTTGAGCTCCTTTGACTGATGAATAGATCACCTCTAAACTGGCGCCTACTTCTCCCCAGATCGAAGAAACCAGTACAATCTCACCGGATTGTTTTTGGATCATGTCTGGGAGTAAATGCCGGGTGATCAGCCAGGGAGCCTTAACATGAAGATTTAACATTTCATCCATTTCTTGCTGATTAGTTTCCTGAAACAGGCCATATAACGGCTTGCCGCTTGAGTAAATAAGGACATCTACTGAAAAAGGCAATTGATCCATCAAAGCTTTGATTCCACTGTCAGACGACAAATCAGCCTGTATGGTTGATAGAACGGAATGTTCTGGGAGACTTCCAATTAAATCGTGTAAACCATCGAGATTCTTATTTCCATGAAGAATTAACTGAAAACCATCCTGTGCTAGAGACCTGGCAATTGCTCCCCCTATCGCACCGGTTGCTCCTGTTATTAAACACGTTTTTGCTCCCATGCTGAGTTCACTCCTGATTTTTCGGCAAGATATAGCATGCACTTATGCGTTTTTCATCTATCCAATTTTCTACATACTGTTTAAAAGTAACCATATCTAACTTTTCTAGAGTGGGCAGGGCATCAAAATAATTAAATCCGTTTTGATGATAATAAATATATTGGTTAGCTGTTGATTCAAGGGAATTTAAGGAACGGACGAGATTTCCGATCTGCTTTTTCTTCATCCGGTCAAATTCTCCCTCTGAAATCCCCTTCCTTGCAATCGTTAAAAGCATATTTTTTAGCGTTTCATGTAGTTTTTCCGGTTCAGGTGTACTGCCTCCGATGGCTGAAAAGCCAAAATCACGCTCCATGTGCAATTCCAAATCAAAATCATCCTCAATCAGGCCCAGTTCATACAACTGTTCATAGTATTCACCGCTTTTTGAGAAGAAATAATCATAAATCATAGAACTGACGAATCGGGATGTCATTAAATGATCATGTGTTAGCCTGGAAGGGGTTTCTTTCAATCCGATCATACATTTTGGGTGGGATACTGGCATATGAATTTTGTTGACTTCCATACCTGCTTCAATTGGCTCATCCGGGTAATGACGCTTAATGCCATCAAAAGGCTGGAACGTTTTTGTGTTCTGATTTTCCTCTATGAGCTCCATCATACTTTCAGGAGAAAAAGGTCCGGTTATAAACAGGACCATATTTGCCGGATGATAAAACGTATGATAACAGGTGTACAAATCATCCTTCGTTATGTCTTGAATGGAATCCACAGTTCCGGCAATGTCAATTCTAACCGGGTGTTTCGCATACAAGGCCTGAATGGTTCCGAAGAAAAGGCGCCAATTCGGTTCATCGTCATACATTTTAATCTCCTGAGCTATAATGCCCTTTTCTTTTTCTACTGTCTCCTCAGTAAAATATGGCTCCTGAACAAAATTGAGCAAGGTCTCTACATTTTCTCTCACATTTTCTGTACAGGAAAACAGATATGCTGTCCGGGAAAAAGATGTATAGGCATTTGCTGAAGCTCCCTGCCTTGTGAAAGCTTGAAACACATCACCATCTTCTTTTTCAAATAATTTATGTTCTAAAAAGTGTGCAATTCCATCCGGGACCGAGATGAAGCGGTCCTGACCAATAGGAGTAAAGGTTTGATCAATAGAGCCATATTTAGTAGCAAAGATGGCATAGGTTTTCTCCATTTCTTTTCTCGGTAATAGCACCACTTTCAACCCATTATCCAGTTCTTTTTCATATAAAGTTTCATTCACTTGATGCAGGACACGCTCATTCATGACTGTTCCCCCTTATTTTCATTCGTTAGAAAGTAAACCGTATCCAGCTGAATTTTCTCGGCGATTTGTTCAACATCATTTTTGGTCACCTTTCGAATATGATTTAATAATTCATCGGGGCTGCGTTCAATTTGTGCAAGCACTTGATGATACAGCATTTCTACAATGCCATAAGGATGGTCCAGGGTTTCTTTCAATTGATTCAGAACTAGCTTTTTTGTCTCTTCCACTTCTTGATCTGTAAATTTTCCTTCTTTCATATCGTCCATTTGCTTCAATATAATCGTTTTTGCATTTCCGTATTGCTCTGGTGCAATTCCGCTGAATACGAGAAGAAGACCTTTGTGACTTTCAAACCTAGACGATGCATAATAGGCCAGCTGGTGCTTTTCCCGTACATTTAAAAACAGTTTTGAATGGGGAAATCCGCCAAATAATCCATTAAAGACTTGCAGAGCAAAATAATCAGAATCTTTATACGTTGTAAATGTACGAAATCCCATATGTAACTTCCCCTGCTGCACATCCTGCTCTTCTATGATTTCATTTACTGAATCCTTTTTTACCATTTGAGCCTCAGATGGTTTGTAATCATTGGCACGGCGAAAATGAAAATATTTCTCTGCAAGCTTTTCTGTCTGAACTGGGTCAATGTCACCCAGTACATATATATCCATTCGATCCCGTTCAATCATTTCCTGATACTGCTCAAAGACGGTTTTTCCATTAAGGGATTCAAGGTCTTCCAAATAGCCGTGCACATGCACCTGGTACGGTTCGTCTTTACACATTTCATCAATTAAGCGCATATTAGCATAGCTCATTTTCTGATCAACTATAGATTTAATTTTTTGTTCCAGTGTTCTTTTCTCCATTTGAATGGTCTTCTCGTCAAATGATCCATTTTCAGCTTTTGGGGATAACAGAATTTCCTGTAAAAGGTCAAATGCTTTTTCAAGCATATTTCCCTTTTCTTGCAAATAGTTCTCATTGACTGCTTCCATTCGGAATGTCGTAATAAAATTCTCCCCTTTTTTAGCACTGTCAATGGATAATTGCGCATCATACAATTCGTCAAGCTGAATTCTCAGGGAACGCTCGGTCGGGTATTGTTTTGTGCCTTTTTGGAGCAAAAAAGGAAGCAGTGCCTTTTTGGTGGCCTTCTCCCTAGATAAAGGGGATAAAAATTTAATGGTTATAATCGTTGTTTTAAATTTTTTCGTAGGTATCAGATGCAAATCAAAATACGGAAAACGTTTTCTCTCTTCAATAATCCGCCTCATGCAAGAATCCTCCTTTAACCTTAACTAAACTTAGCATATCATGTATTGGAGAAATTATCCTAAAAGAAAAAAGTCTTTTATAAAGATAAATACGTTTATAACAGGAAAAAGTTGCATATAAAAAGAACTGAAGCTAGTCCAGTACCAACATCATACAGGTTTTCTCATTCGCTATAGAACATCTGGTATAAAAAAGGAACCCCGATAATTACAGGGTTCCTTTTTTCGGTTTATCTAGAGCCTTTAATATATGGTGTCCCTAAAGCTTTTGGCGCGTCAGCACGTCCTATAAATCCTGCCAGGGCTAAAATTGTCAGTACATACGGTGCAATCAGCAAATAAACCTGTGGTACATTCTGAAGGAAAGGAATCGTTGCACTGATCACACTTAAACTCTGGGCAAATCCAAAGAACAATGCGGCTCCCATTGCACCAAGAGGGTGCCATTTACCGAATATCATGGCTGCCAGTGACATAAAGCCCTGTCCGCTAATGGTTGAATGGGAAAAATCTAAAGCAATGGTTAACGCGTATACAGAACCGCCGAGGCCGCCCATAAAGCCGGATAACATAACGGCGATATATCTCATTTTTGCCACATTAATCCCAAGGGTATCAGCTGCCATCGGATGTTCTCCAACAGACCGTAGACGCAATCCAAATGGTGTTTTAAATATTATCAAGTAGACCACAATAGCTAAAAGAATAGCTAACCATGTCGTCCAGTAGGTGTTAGAAAAGAAAATCGGTCCGATAATCGGGATTTTACTTAATAATGGAATATTCGTCGTATAGAATGGAGCTTCAACCATATCGGTTTGTCCTTTTCCATACCACTGCTTGATTAAAAACACCCCGATACCTAGAGCAAGAAAGTTAATGGCTACACCGCTCACCACTTGATCTGCCCGAAATGTGACACTGGCAAGGGCATGCAATAGTGAAAACAAAGCTGATATAACTGCTGCGACTAATATAGAAATCCATGGGGTCCATGTATCCCCGAATACATCATAGAAAGTCAGGTTAAACACAACCCCAACAAAAGCCCCCATGACCATTAGACCTTCCAATCCAATGTTTACAACACCAGACCGTTCACTGAACACACCGCCTAATGCGGTAAAAATAAGAGGGGCAGCAAAGAATAAAGCTGGTGGAATCATAGTTTGCAGCATTTCTAATAAGCTCATTTATTTCCCCTCCTTTTTAAACCGAGACAGCAGCCAGCGGATCATATAGCTTGATGCAACAAAGAAAATAATAAGAGCGACAACGATGTCCACCAGCTCTGTAGGTACTCCAGCTAAAGGCATGTTTAATGCTCCGACTTTTAAAGAACCAAATAATCCTGCTGCCAAAACAACACCGAGAGCTGTATTTCCTCCAAGGAGAGCGACAGCAATACCATCAAAGCCGATATTCGTAAAACCGGAACGTACAGACATATAGCCGAATGTGCCCAATCCTTCCATAGCACCGGCTATTCCAGCAAATGCTCCGGAGATGACCATGGATAAAATAATATTCCGGTCAACGTTCATACCTGCATAATTAGAGGCATGTTGATTAAAGCCGACTGCCCGTAATTCAAATCCTCTCGTCGTTTTCTCGAGTAAAAACCACATCAAAAACGCAGCTACTAACGCAAGAATAATTCCCATATGCATGGTAGAGTACTGCGTCCATTCCGTCAGCCATTCAGCCTGAAGGGATGCAGATTTTGCCACAGATTCCGTACGGTCTTTTTGTTCGGTAATCACGTTACGGATAATATGATTAGCAATATATAAAGCCGTATAATTCAACATAATGGTTACAATAACTTCATGGACACGCAATTTCGCTTTCAACAGACCCGGGATAAAGCCCCAGAAAGCTCCGGCAAGTGCAGCAGCCGCAATGGCAAGGGGCAGGTGAACAATCATAGGAAGGTCAAATGCCACACCAATCCATACTGCAGCCAGCCACCCAACGATTACTTGACCTTCTACCCCAATATTAAAAAGCCCTGTACGGAAAGCAAATGCTACTGCTAATCCGGACAAAATATATGGGGTAATTTGACGAACCGTTTCACCGATAAAGTAAATATCTCCAAAAGCTCCTTCCCATAGGGCCTTATAACCTTCAACTGGACTGTAGCCAAATACCAGCATAATAATCGCACCAGCAATGAGCCCCAGGAGTACGGATATAATAGGAATTAATATATTGATAGCTTTATTGGCCGACATTAGCTTTCACCTACTTTCTGTTTCTTACTGCCAGCCATAAGAAGACCTAGTTCTTCTTCGGTTGTATCTTCTGGCTTGACGGTTGCAACAATTTCACCTTCATACATGACGGCAATTCGGTCACTGACGTTCATGATTTCATCCAGTTCAAAAGATAGCAGCAACACAGCTCTGCCTTTATCACGCTCTTCAATTAATTTTTTATGAATAAATTCGATAGCCCCAACATCCAGCCCCCTGGTAGGCTGAGCAGCAATTAATAAATCAGGTGATCTGTCCACTTCCCTACCAATAATCGCTTTTTGCTGGTTTCCGCCGGATAAAGCTCTGGCTTTCGTATATTCACTAGGTGTACGAACATCAAATTCATCAATTAGCGCTTTAGCTTTATCATAAATTTGTTTAAAATTTAAAATCCCTTTCCTCGAAAACGGCTCCTGATAATAGGTTTGCAGCACCATGTTTTCACCAATTGGAAAATCCAGCACAAGCCCAAACTTATGCCGGTCCTGCGGTATATGTCCAACACCAGATTCGGTCACTTTTCTAGGGGATAAATTCGTAATATCTTTGCCTTTTAGAGATATCATGCCTGATTCAACAGGTCTTAAACCGGTGATTGCTTCAATCAGTTCAGTTTGTCCATTCCCATCAACCCCGGCAATACCGACAATCTCTCCTGCTTTGACCTCTAAATTGAGGCCACGAACCATATCCACCTTTCTGGCGTCTTTTACAACCAGGTTTTCAATGGATAATACCGTTTCCTTCGGCTGTGCCGGTCCTTTTTCTGTTTTAAAACTGACTTCTCTTCCGACCATCAGGGATGCCAGTTCGTTTGGATTTGTCTCAGATACGTTTACTGTTTTAATTCCTTTCCCTTTGCGGATTACTGTACAACGGTCTGCAACTTCCATAATTTCTTTTAATTTGTGGGTAATGAGAATTATTGATTTCCCTTCTTTTACCAGATTGTGCATGATATCGATTAACTCATGGATCTCCTGAGGAGTGAGAACAGCGGTTGGTTCATCAAAAATTAAAATATCTGCACCCCGATACAAAGTTTTTAAAATTTCTACCCGCTGCTGCATTCCGACCGAAATGTCTGATATTTTTGCTGCTGGATCTACCTTCAGACCATATTGTTCAGATATTTTTCTTACATCTTCTTCAGCTTTTTTCAGGTCAATGGATAACCCCAATTTTTTCGGTTCACTTCCGAGAACAATGTTTTCCGTAACCGTAAAGGTATCAATGAGCATAAAGTGCTGATGAACCATGCCTATACCTAAATGATTGGCGACGTTCGGATCGGTAATTTTTACTTTTTCCCCCCGAACTCGAATTTCCCCTTTTTCTGGCTGGTACAGTCCAAATAAGACATTCATCAGCGTTGATTTCCCTGCACCATTTTCCCCTAACAGTGCATGAATCTCTCCCTGCTTAACCTGAAGGGTTATATTGTCATTAGCTACGATGCCGGGGAATTCTTTTCGGATATTAAGCATTTCGATAACATAATCCAATGTTTTTCACTCCTTGTAGACATGTGAAAAAATCATCAAATGAAAAGGGCCGGAATCGATGTACACTTTTCATTTGGTGATTTTTTTCAAAAGCAAGAAAGTATACTGAATTGACAAAGATGAATTATGATAATTTTCAGGCGAACATGAATTCATCCCCATAACAATGCAAACGGAATAAAAAGGCTAGAACAAGTCTAGCCTTTTTATTGTTCTTACAGTGAATTTAGATACTCATCAAGTTCGTCTTCGTTTTTTGGCACTTGAATGTCGCCGTTAATAATTTTTCCTTTCCACGCTTCAACTTCTTGAACAATTTCATCGGTGAGTGCTTCTTTGTTCGTGGTTGCAATGCCTACACCGTTATCTTTTAGTCCGTATTCAATGATTTCTCCACCAGGGAAGTCACCTTCCAATGCTCTTGTAGAGAGATCCTTAACAGCAACATCTACACGCTTAAGCATAGAAGTCAGCGTTATGTTATATTCTTGACCATCAACCGTTACCGCACCTTCAGCATACTGGTCACGGTCAACACCAATCATCCAGATTTCCTCATCAGGGTTATTTTTCTTGCGGTCTTTCGCTTCTGCAAAAGCACCATTTCCTGTTGCACCAGATGCATGGTAGATAACGTCTACTCCCTGATTGTACATGCTGGAAGCGATTAATTTACCTTTATCTGCAGCATCAAAAGCTCCCGCATATTGTACAACTACTTCAATGTCAGGGTTAACAGACTTAACACCTGCACGGAATCCAACTTCAAACTTCTTAATTAAGTCACCTTCTACACCGCCGATAAAACCAACTTTATTGGATTTTGTTTTCATGGCAGCAGCTACACCTACAAGGAATGAACCCTGTTGCTCTTTAAAGGTAATGCTTGCTGCGTTTGGCTGCTCAACTACAGAATCCACAATAGCAAAATTGGTATCTGGATTTTGCTGAGCTACCTCATCCACAGATGGCTGCAGCAGGAATCCAATACCGTAAATTAAATCATATCCCTGACGGACCAGGCGATTTAAGTTTGTTTTGTAATCTGCATCTGATTCAGACTGTGCATAAGTATAGTCTTTCATTTCTTCCATGCCGTTTTCCTGACCGAAAGCTTTTAAACCTTCCCATGCAGACTGGTTGAATGACTTGTCATCAACACCGCCTACATCCGTAACCATTGCTACCGTAAAGTCAGCAGCTTCTTTTTGATCTTCACCTTGCTGATCTTCGTTTGACTGATTTTCATCCGTTTGATCTTCTGTCTGAGTGTTGTCAGTTTCGTTTGTATCCTGACCTTCATCATCACCAGTACCGCATGCACCTAATACCATTGCGGCTGCTAAAAGCATAGCAAAAAGAAAGTACAAACGCTTTTTCATAACATTTACCCCCTAACAATAATTTTCATCATTAAAGAAACAATAAACAAGAGAGACAACGTGGGCAGTTTCTGTCCTTGCACCACCTCCTTAAATGTTTGAAACCCCTTACACACGTTTTCTTAAAACATGGAAGCTAAATTGGTCTGCACGAAAATAATTGCTAGAATAGAGTACAGGCTGATCCTCGTTCGTATAATGCATTTGTCTGAGCAATAGAAGTGCCTGTTCTGGCTCACACTTCAAAATGGTCGAAATTTTTTCATGGAATCCGATTGGTTCAATATGGGTTACAGCATAGCTGATGTTGATATTGGTGTGTTTCTCAATTAATTGAAACAGTGAATCCTTCTCCCGGACATATTCTAGAGGAATAAAATCATCTGGCATTTTGTCAATACAATAAACAACCGGCTGACCATCTGCGGTACGTACCCTTTCAATCTTGACCACGTATTCCAGATCATCACGTTTAAAATGTTCCTTATCTTCTTTGGTAGCAATCACTTTTTCTGCTGACAAATACTGCGTTCCAGGCTCCATACCAGCTTCAGTAATCATATTTGTAACACTCTTCAGCTGTTCGATACCACTTGAGAACACAGGTTTGGGATTCACAAACGTACCAACACCGTGCCTTCGGGTGACTACATTTTCTTCTTCCAGTAATCTTAAAGCTTCCCTCAAGGTGGCACGGGACACCCCTAGCATTTTTGAAAGCTCAAATTCAGAAGGAAGCTTTTCCCTTTCTTTGTAAACGCCATTCTTAATATCTTCTTTAATCCGATCAATGACCTGTAAGTATAAATGACGATTATCAGAACGTATCATGTTTAGCGTCACCTCGAAGATCTATTATGTATGATTGATTAGTCATCTGACATCTGACAATCAAGAACATTCGACAATAATATAACACTTTTTTGGTTATAAATAAATAGAAATTAGTTATTTAGCCACAAAAATATCAAAAGCATATGACCGTTCCGTCCTCTTAACATTGTCTCATAAGTTCCTATAGCAAGCAGCAAACTTAAACTGCTTCCCATTGTCATTTCATACAGGATTCCATAAAAAACAGCTGTCTCTTGCTCGAGACAACTGTATTTAAACGGTACAGCGTATTGTACATAGGTTTTTATGATGATTTTTCCTCTTCCTGATGAGTCATGAGAACTTTCCGTGGTTTGCTGCCCTCATATGGGCCAACAATCCCCCTCTCTTCCATAGCATCAATTAAGCGTGCAGCCCGCGTGTAGCCGATACGAAACTTTCGCTGCAGCATGGATACACTGGCACTCTGCATTTCAAGTACCAGTTCTACTGCATCCCCAAACAGTTCATCATCTACATCATGGGTAATCTCCGATTCTTCTTCCGGAATCATTTCTTCCTGGTATTGTGCCTTTTGCTGTTCGATACAGAAATCCACCACGTTTTCCACTTCTTCATCGGATACAAACGCCCCCTGGACTCTGGTCGGTTTGGAAGCACCGACCGGCAAAAACAGCATGTCTCCTCTCCCCAGGAGCTTCTCTGCACCATTCATATCCAGAATCGTTCGTGAATCCGTGGAAGAAGATACACTGAATGCAATTCTGGACGGAATATTTGCCTTAATTACCCCCGTAATAACATCAACAGATGGACGCTGGGTTGCAATAATTAAATGAATGCCAGCCGCCCTTGCCATCTGTGCCAGGCGAGTTATGGCATCTTCTACTTCATTGGATGCAACCATCATGAGATCGGCTAACTCATCAATTAAGACTACGATATAAGGAAGCTGGGGATGGGATTCATCTTCACTCTGATTCACCCGGCGGATGTATTCATTATACCCTTCAATATTGCGAGTGCCGGTTTCAGAAAACAGATCATATCTTCTCTCCATTTCAGCAACCACTTTTTTTAGTGCCCTTGACGCTTTTTTCGGATCCGTCACAACCGGCGATAACAGATGCGGGATCCCATTATATACATTTAGTTCTACTTTTTTAGGGTCAATCATCATCATTTTCACTTCGTGGGGCTTGGCCCGCATCAGTATACTGGTAATAATCCCGTTAATACATACGCTTTTACCGCTTCCTGTAGCTCCTGCAACCAGAAGGTGGGGCATTTTGTTCAATTCACCGAAAACAGCATCACCTGAAATATCACGGCCGAGACCAAACATTAACTTAGAAGATGATCTCGCTTCACCCGATTCAAGGACCTCCCTCAGGGAAACCATGGCAATTTCCTGATTCGGCACTTCAATTCCAATTGCCGATTTTCCTGGTATTGGAGCTTCAATCCGAATATCTTTTGCTGCCAGAGCAAGCGCTAAATCATCATGAAGGTTGACAATTTTACTTACCTTTACCCCTACATCCGGGTGCACTTCATACTTGGTGACCGAAGGACCTACATGGACTTTTACAACCCTGGCTTTCACGCCAAAACTTTCAAAGGTACGTTCCAATTTACGAACTGCCTGCTGGATTTTGGACCGCTCCTGCTGCTGTGAATTATGTATTGGTTCGGCCAAAAGCTCAATCGGCGGCAGCTGATAGTCTTCATTTTCCACTTCTGCAAGGGGTAAACCCTGCTCAACCCCATTCGAACTTTCATCACCAGACTCTTCTTCTTCAGCGGGTGGCATTTTCTGATCCCTTTCATCTTGGGGGAGAAGATCAATGGTTTTTTGGTATGCATTTTCGGTAAAGTCCTGAATAATCGGCTCGTCCCCAGTTTCACTATCATCTGGGACCGTTTCATTCTCAATGGATGGGATGGCGCCTATATCATGGTCATCCAGTTTCTCTATCTTCTCTTGTTTTCTTTCCCGCTTTTCAATGATCTTTTGTTTCATGGTTTGGTATGTATTGGCTATGTCCTGTTTTAATTTCTGATAAAACTGCTGCAGATACTTCCCAAGTGAAATTTGAGTAATAAACAATAAACCGATTAATATGCCAAAAATCGATACGATCTTAGAACCCGCAGGTGAAAATAGGTAATAACTGAATGCAAAGAGGGAAGCTCCGAACATCCCTCCCCCAAGATATCTGGCTTCCATATCTCCATTGACATACTCTGAGAAATGACTCCAGGTCGATTTTAGAATAGAAGGTTCGATATTCTCTGACATAATCGATTCATAAACTTGTACATGGGTAAACAGAAGAATTGAAGCAAACACAATATATAACCCGATAAGTCTAATCTGGAAAAAAGATGGCCAAGTTCGTTTAATCATTAAATAGATACCAAGGGCAAACAAAAAAACAGTAGGGACAATATACCATATCCCAAACATCATACGAAAAATCAATTCCAGCCACCGTGGAACGAATCCCCCGGCAATTTCACTGGCTCCGCTGGACAAAATGGCTACAAATATGAATAACAACCCAATCAATTCGAATTTAATATCCTGTTTCAAGGATTGCTTCTTTTTCCGCTTTCTTTTTTTCGCCATTATTCTTCACCTCAAAATAAGACAAGCAGCCCATTGAGGCTGCTATTATTCCAATTCTATTATAGCACAGGATAGAAAATAAAGGGAATAAAGAAAAGCGGAAGCATAGTATCCAATTAGAAACAAACCTCTAAACGTCTCATTTTCTAGTTTAACCACGTACCATCAACTGTCTGATTCATTCAAATAAATTTGCTGTCCCGGGATATAGCTGGTGTTTAAATAGTCCTGCGGGTTCGTCGACAAAAACTGAAGTATGGTATAAGATCCATCATTCTGTTTTTGAACTTTTATCATCTTTCCTTCAACTTCCACCCATTTAAACTGTTCGTATTCCTGATCATCCACCGGGAAAATATCGTGTTCTGATAGTGGAGTGTATAGAATCATTGGATCACCTGCTCCTCGTCTTGATCACCTTTGTTTTGAGCAATTAATTCATTTAATTTTTTCATCGCCTGGTGAACACCGCCAATTTCATTGATTAATCCATACTTAACCGCATCTTCCCCCACCACATTCGTTCCGATATCCCTCGTCAGATTTCCTGTGGCAAACATCAGTTCCTTGAATTTTTCTGGTTTAATGCTTGAATGTCTCGTCACAAAGCTAATAACCCGTTCCTGCATTTTATCCAGATATTCAAAGGTCTGGGGAACGCCGATGACCAGACCTGTGAGACGTATGGGATGAATGGTCATCGTTGCTGTTTCAGCAATGAATGAATAATCTGTTGCAACTGCTATTGGCACTCCAATGGAATGACCGCCTCCAAGGACAATGGATACGGTTGGTTTCGATAGGGATGAGATCATCTCAGCAATGGCTAAACCAGCTTCCACATCACCGCCAACGGTATTTAAGAGTACAATAAGTCCTTCTACCTTAGGGTTTTGTTCAACGGCAATAATTTGTGGAATTAGATGTTCATATTTAGTCGTTTTATTTTTTGGAGGCAATTGAATATGTCCTTCAATCTGACCGATCACCGGCAAAACATGAATATTTGAATCGGGAGACTGAGCCACATTGGTCTGTCCCAGTTCCTGAATTTTTTGTACAAGGGAACTCTGCTGCTGATTATTATCTTTATTCGGCTGGCTTTCATTTTGATGGTGGTTTGTCAAACTAATCGCCCCTTTCCAATCATTAGGCATAGTATGTGCAGAGGCTGATTTGAACATACCATACCGGAGAAAATTCATTTGGTTAAAGAAACCAATCAAAGGGGGCTTTTCATTCATGATTTCTTGTCCTCGCCAGAACAAAACATGCCCAAAAAGATGGTCATCATCTTTATGGGCATGAGATTCTGTCTGAGTATATTATTTAGGATGTATTATTTACAGTTGATTCAGCAATTCTTCTACTTTTTTCTTTTGCTCATCACCTAACGGCATTAGGGGAAGACGTACACCGCCCGTTTCTATCCCCTTCATGTTTAAAGCAGCTTTAACCGGAGCCGGTGAAGGAGCCATAAACATTCCCTTCATAATCGGCAGCAACTTCCGGTGGAGGACGGCTGCTTCTTGAACACTGCCACTCTCAAATCGTTTCACCATTTCCTGCATTTCATTTCCGATAACATGGGAAGCTACTGAAACAATTCCTGCTCCGCCAATGGCAAGAACCGGCAATGTTAGACCATCATCACCACTGTAGAGTTCAAAATCATCGGATGTTGATTCAATAATCTCTGCCATCGCATCAAGATTGCCGCTTGCTTCCTTTACTGCGACAATATTGGAGATTTCTGATAACTTTACGATCGTTTTCACATTCATATTGACAGCAGAACGCCCAGGAATGTTATAAAGCATGACTGGAAGGCTGGTAGATTCAGCGACAGTTTTAAAATGCTCGTATAGTCCTCTCTGATCCGGTTTATTGTAATAAGGGGTTACGAGCATAATTCCGTCTGCACCAGCTTCTTCAGCAGCTTTTGTTAAAGCTATAGACCCTCTGGTATCATTGCTTCCTGTTCCTGCAATGACTGGAACACGCCCAGCTGCGACATCCACAACTTTTTTAAATAATGTTTTCTTTTCCTCTTTAGACAGGGTTGGTGATTCTCCTGTGGTTCCAGCCACTACAAGCCCATCTGAACCGTTTGAAATCAGGTGATCAACCAGTTTTTCTGTTCTGTCTAAATCCAATTCATTCTGGTCATTAAAAGGCGTTACCATTGCGGTTAAAACTTTTCCAAAGCTCACAAACCCTTCCCCTTTCCTTTTTATTCTTCCTGATCCAGTTCAAAAATTTCATGCAAAGCATTGACAGCTTCAGGTACATCCCTCTCATGAATTAACACCCAGATGGTGGTATGACTGTCAGCGGACTGAAGTATATCAATACCCTTTGATGTTAAAGACTGCACAATTTTGGCCGTCACACCCGGAACACCGGTCATACCGGCACCAACAGCAGAAATTTTAGCGCAGTTTTTCTTGATTTCAGGTTCACACCCTAATGATCTTAAAACTTCTACCGTTTTACTGACTGCATGATCCGGAACAGTATAGGTCACGTATGTCGGAGAAATATTGATAAAATCAACAGAAATACGGGCTTCGGCCATGGCATTAAATATTTCTGCCGGCCATTGCCGTATTTGCTTCCCAGCTTCTACCTTCACCTGGGCAATGCCTGTTAAATGGGCAATACCCGTAACAAGCCGGTCAGGAATGTCTTTGCCATTTTCCGTTTCCCTGGATGTGGTGACCAGCGTACCCTCATCATTTTCCAGATAAGTAGAGCGTACACGGATCGGCACTTTTGCCTGCATGGCGATTTCCACTGCCCTCGGGTGAATGACTTTTGCACCCTGATAGGCCAGATTGCAAATTTCATTGTAAGTGACCACAGACAAAGGCCTCGCCTTTTCCACTATTCTTGGATCAGCTGTCATAATTCCGTTTACATCCGTAAAAATATCCACATATTCTGCCTGTAAAGCTGCTCCTAAAGCTGCAGCGGTTGTGTCGGAACCGCCCCGTCCAATTGTGGTGACATCCCCATTTTCGGTCTGACCCTGGAACCCGGCAACTACAACTACATCATATTGGGACAGAGCGTCCAACACTCGCTCAGGCCGTACTTTTTCAATGCGCGCATTGGTAAAGTCCTCATTGGTCCTGAATCCGGCCTGTGCACCGGAGAAGGCAATGGATGAAATACCGTATAAATTTAACTCATTTGAAAAAACGACGGACGAAATAGTTTCACCACATGCCAATAGCATATCCACTTCTTTGTTGGATACATGCGTTTCCGGGTAATCAATTAATTGCAAAAGGGTATCCGTAGCATACGGATCCCCTTTTCGACCCATGGCTGATACAACAACAACGACTTTATATCCTTGAGCGATTGCTCTTTGAACATGGTTTATTGCTTTTTCACGTGTTTCTTTATAACGTACGGATGTACCGCCATACTTCTGCACAAGAATTTTCATGTTGACACCTCTGCTGACTACCTGGTTAACCAGTTGTTTTTCACAAGCCTTTCAGCAATCTGTACGGAATTCCAGGCTGCCCCTTTCAGCAAATTATCCGAAACAACCCAGAAATGGAATCCTTTCTTGTCATCTAAATCCTGTCTGATCCGGCCGACTAATACATCTAATTTTCCTTCAGCGCTCAATGGTGTCGGATAAGTTTGTGACGCCGGATCATCCTCCAGCACGACTCCTTCCGCTTCAGACAAAATTTCTTTCATTTTGTCTACGGAAGCCGTGTCATCTTCCACTTCCACATAAACGCTTTCTGCATGGGATGTGAAAAACGGCAAACGAACACAGGTTGCTGCCACTTTTAATTCTGGCATATGCATAATTTTCTTGGTCTCATTAATCATCTTCATTTCTTCAAAGGTATATCCATTATCCTGGAACACATCAATTTGAGGCAGTGCATTAAACGCGATTGGATAGTGTTTTTCATCGCTTTTCACCGGCAAGATTTGAGCAGTTACCTCATTTCCATTCAGGAAATCTCTGGTTTGCTGCTTTAATTCCTCAACTGCCTGAGTCCCTGCTCCAGAAACAGCCTGATACGTCGAAACAATGACCCTCTTCAAGCCGAACGCCTTTCGGATTGGTTCTAACGCAACAACCATCTGTATGGTGGAACAATTTGGATTAGCTATAATTCCATTATGTTTGCTGATATCCTGTTCATTTACTTCAGGAACCACAAGGGGAACATCCGCATCCATTCGAAATGCACTCGTATTATCTACGACAACAGCACCACGCTTTACCGCTTCATGAGCTAATTGTCTGGATACTGACCCCCCGGCTGAAAACAGCGCAAGGTCGACCCCCTCAAAAGCTTCCGGATTTGCTTCCTGAATTATAACCTCTTCACCTTTATAAGAGACGGTTTTCCCTGCAGAACGTTTGGAAGCAAGCGGAAGCAGTGTCTGGACAGGAAAATCTCTTTTTTCCAGTGTTTCAATCATCTTTTGTCCAACTGCTCCAGTCGCTCCAACTACTGCAACCCGATAACCTTTTTGTAACCCCATAAATGATGCTCCCTTCTAGATCCATTAGATTGCTAGATTCCAACGATATATTTCTTTTTGTTTATTTTAGCATATTCTGAATCATAAAAAATCATATTTTTGTATAAAATTGATTTATGAACGCTGAATGATGACGGGCTGAAGCTGCTTGCGGTCAAGGGCGTGTTTAACTGTATCACAGAGAAGATTCATATCTGCAACCATTGATGTCGGTTTCTTTTCAGGATTATCCTGGCCATAAGGAATGAAAAAAATATTTTTAGTGGCCATTAAGCGCATCAGATTCACGCCATTCAGACCTAATGCATCGTTTGTTGAAATGCCAAGCACCACTGGATTACGGTTTCTCATCGTAGCTTTGGCAGCCATGAGCACAGGTGAATCTGTTAAGGCATTGGCCAATTTGCTTAATGAATTTCCGGTCAATGGTGCTATGACCATGCAGTCAAGGGGTTCTTTCGGTCCCAGAGGCTCCGCTTCGGGTATGGTTGAAATCAGTTTTTTCCCTGTAATCTCCTCTATTCTCTTCAGATGCTGTGCAGCTTCCCCAAATTTTGTATCAGTAGATTGAACGGTGTATGATACAATCGGAACCACTTCTGCTCCTTCTGACACTAACCTTTCCATCTGAGGAAATACTTCATCATACGTACAATGGGAACCTGTTACCCCAAAACCAATACGTTTGTTTTTTAACTCCATTTCATGAACTCCTTTCCCCTTTTTCTTCAAGTAAAATTTGCGAAATAACCGTCGCAAGAATATTTCCGGCGGTATTTGGAGCTACGATGCCAGGAAGACCTGGAGCGAGGATTGCGTTAATTCCTCTTTTTTTTGCATATCGAAAATCAGTACCGCCTGGTTTGGAAGCCAAATCAATAATCAGTGCATGCTGAGGCAAATTTTGCAGAACTTTCACGTTAATAACAGGAGATGGGACTGTGTTGATTAAAATATGGCAATCCTTTACTTCTTTACTTAGATCATTGGTGTGAATCGGTTTTATTCCCATTTCAAATATTCGGGCCAGGTCTTCTTTTTTTCTTGCACTGGCTTTCACATTAGCTCCCAGAGCATGAAATGAACGGGCTAAACTTTTCCCTGTTCTTCCAAAACCGACAATTGTTACGTTTGAATTATGAATGGTAAATTCAGTATGTTGAATCGCCATCATGATGGTTCCTTCTACGGTTGGGATCGAATTATAAATGGCAACATCATTTCGGTCGAATAGCGGAATTAATTTTAAATGAAGTTCATTACATAGATTTGTTAAGTAGTCTTTCGTGATTCCGGTAAAGACCAGACAGCTGGATTTAACCCCCTCAAGCCACGTTTTTGTTAACCGGGGAGATTCATCAGCAAAGTGGGTTTCCATATATCCTTCATCATCTGTTCCGGGGACAGGTAGTACAATGGCATCCAGTTCATCTCGCGGGACTTCATCCATTTTTACCTTTTGAGCTCCAGGAAAATCACCCTCTAAATTATCAAGGCTGACT
The DNA here is from genome assembly GCA_017656265.1 of Bacillaceae bacterium. Classification (GTDB taxonomy): domain Bacteria; phylum Bacillota; class Bacilli; order Bacillales; family Alkalibacillaceae; genus Melghiribacillus. Next base: position 357,605 of record JACDOD010000001.1, read on the forward strand.
AAATACAAAGTAGCATCCCATTCACATAGATTTTTGATCAGTTCAACCTGCCTGGCGTCTCCGCCAATCACTGCCACTTTCATACCTGTTAACATCAAACCACCTCTTGTTCATTGAGCCCAGTACTTTCTCTTTATTTTATGAGGAGGAATGAAATGTGTGAGGAGTTTAGAAACGGTTTGGATAAAAGGAGTTTTTTAAAAATTAAAAACCCCTGCTGCGTTAAACAGCAAGGGTATGGAAGTAAATCGCCTATTCACTTTTCTCGTTAGTCCTTGGATTGACAATAACCATGTCATCCCCGATTGTTTCAATGTCGCTCCAGTGTATCTTTTCCATCTGTTCACCTTTTTTAACCCCAAACCACTTATAATCCGGGACAATAATCGATTCAATCTTGCCAGTTTTGGGGTCGATTTCGAGATCCGTCTGTCCCAGGATGCCCAAACGTTCTCCCTGAGATATATCAATAAGCTCTTTACCGCTTAATTCTCGAAAGCGCAACCTATATCCCTCCTCAAAACACTTTATGCGTGAGGAAGAAGGTTTATCCCACTATTCGAAATCAAAATGCTTATTTTTCTGGAGATATTAATGCACTCGAACAAGGTGTAGTAAATATTTTTTCAATGATATCAAGTACAGACCGGTGATTCACCTCATCTATTAACATCAACATTTCATCAAGGGTCCGATGCCGCTGCAGAAGCAATTCATTTTTCCCGTTGCGTGTCATCCGGCTGTTTGTGCTTTCAAGCCCCAGCATTAAATTGCCTTTTAGCTGTTCTTTGCTGTTTTTCAGCTCTTTATCAGTCAGTCCTTGATTTTTAAGGCTATTGATTGTATCTTCAATGGTTTCTTTGAGAACTGCCAATTGATCCTTTCCCGTACCACCATAGATGGTTAACAGTCCATGATCCTGAAACGAACTGTGATAGGAAAATACAGAATAAGCCAATCCCCGGTTTTCCCGAACTTCCTGGAATAATCTCGAACTCATGCTTCCGCCCAATACATTATTTAAGACTACCAGACTATAAATATCATCATTTCCCACTGGAAGACCATCAAATCCAAGGCAAAGATGTGCCTGCTCTGTGTCCTTTGTCCGTTTGATGTGCTGGCTTAAAAACTCCGGCTGCTCACAAGCTGTTCGTTTTGTTTTTCCTTCATAATGACCGAAGTAAGCTTCCACTTCTTTAAAGAACGATTCACTGACATTGCCGGCAATCGAGATGACCACATTCTCAGGCGTGTAATTATGGTGTATATATTCCCTTAAATCATCGGGCGTGAAAGACTGAAGGGTTTCTTCTGTTCCTAAAATCGGATAACCCAGGGGATGCTCCCCATAACTTGCCTGTGACAATAAATCGTGAACGATGTCATCAGGGGTGTCTTCATACATTCGTATCTCTTCAAGCACAACTTTCTTTTCCCGTTCCATTTCTTCTTTGTCAAAAGCGGAATGGAAAAACATATCCGACAATATTTCAAGGGCATATGATGCATGGCTGTCTAACACTTTGGCATAATAACAGGTATACTCCTTAGACGTGAATGCATTCACCTGACCTCCAACAGCATCAAATGCCTCAGCAATATCTCTGGCTGTTCGCTTTTCTGTCCCTTTAAAAAACATGTGTTCAATAAAGTGGGAAATACCGTTGTTTTCCTTTGTTTCATTGCGTGATCCTGCTAAAACCCATATTCCGATTGATACGGAACGAACGGTCGGGATTTGTTCTAAGACAATTCGCAGTCCATTTTGACACGTATATTTCTTGATCAAAGTACATCCTCCTAGTATCCAATTCTTCTAGCGATCTTCACTTAACAATTTTGTAACAGTACCAATTTTATATTTTTTTTCTTTAATTTTCAAAACTAATTCTTCCAGTGAGTTCTTTGTCACTTCTGTAGGGTGCATTAAAATCATTGCTCCGGGTGTTAATTTTGACATGACCCTGTTTAACAAAACGGACTTTTCAGGCTTTTTCCAGTCAATTGTATCCACAGTCCATAATATGGTTTCCATATTTAATTCATCTGCCACTTTAACTACCGTCTGATTAAATGATCCTGATGGAGGTGCAAAATATTTCGGTTTGCTGCCTGTTATGGCTTCCAGGATATCATTCGTTTTTTGGATTTGTTCCAGTATCTGTGATCTTCCCTGATGCTTCATATCCGGATGGTTGTAAGCATGATTACCGATTTCATGCCCCTCTTCAGCAATCATCTTTACGAGGTCTACATTATTCCTGGCCCACTTTCCTTCTATAAAAAACGTAGACTTTACATTATGTTTCTTCAATGTTTTCAGCATATCCGGTATGTATTCATTCCCCCAGGAAACGTTGATTAAAAAAGCAACCATTTTTTTGTCAGGATTTCCCCGATAAATCGGTCCAGGAGGAAGATCAGATAAGGAAACGTTTGGCTTTACCTCATCAAACACTAATAACTTTTCATCAAATCGTCCTCTGACTTTCATTCTGGCATAGGATTGATTCGGGTTGACTTTCCTTCCTTCAATCCCGGGAATCTTTTTCCATATTTTATCCATTCTTGCATCCTGGGGGGCAATTTCATAATCCTTCGATTTTTCCAAAATTTCCTTATACAGTGGATCTTCTTTATCCACTGCTGTAATGGATATTTTTTTCATCACGGAAACATAATGATCGATATAAGGATTGTGCAATGATGTATAAGAAATTCCAACCAGGATGACAAAAAGAACAGCCTGCATCATATACTTCTTTGCCATATTAAATTCCCCCTCAACTACAGCCTATGAGAGGGTTGTACACCATAGAACATTTGAATCCGGAAAGTGATGATGATCAATAATCTAAATTTATTACCATGTTTGTGTTCATTTATGTATAAAAAGTAAAAAAGAAACTGGCATGCCAGCTTCTTTATCCTTTAAAAGATTATTGGTCATGTGTTGATCGGGTTTATTTGTCAGATGACTGAGAACCACCCTGTTGTTCCTTCAACGCTGCTTTTCTGGACAGATTGATTCGCCCATACTGGTCAATATCCTTAACTTTAACCAGAATTTCATCCCCAACTGAAACGAGATCGGAAACTCGTTTAATATGACGTTCATCCAGCTCGGAAATATGCACTAACCCTTCTTTGCCACTGAATAGTTCAACAAAGGCACCAAATTTTTCGATCCGTTTGACTTTACCAAGATAAACTTGTCCCACTTCCACTTCACGGACAATATCTTCAATAATTTGTTTTGCTTTTTGGTTCATTTTACTGTCTACAGATGAGATATAGATGACACCATCCTGTTCGATGTCAATCTTAACACCGGTTTCCTCAATTATCTTATTGATCTGTTTACCGCTTGGTCCGATAACATCCCTTATTTTATCCGGGTTAATTTCCATGGTTAAAATTTTCGGTGCATATTGGGACAGCTCTTCTCGCGGTTCCGCGATCGTTTCCATCATGTGATCAAGGATTTCCATTCTGCCTTTTTTAGCCTGGGCAAGTGCTTCCTCCAGAATATCTCTGGAAAGCCCTTCAATTTTAATATCCATTTGCAGTGCTGTAACACCCTGACGTGTACCGGCAACTTTAAAGTCCATGTCACCAAGGAAGTCTTCCATGCCCTGGATATCCGTAAGTACGGTATAATCTTCTCCTGATTTCACAAGCCCCATAGCAATACCGGCAACAGGAGCTGTAATTGGTACGCCGGCATCCATCATAGCCATAGTACTGGCGCATATACTTGCCTGAGATGTAGAACCATTAGACTCAAGTACCTCTGATACCAGGCGAATCGTATATGGAAATTCCTTTTCGGATGGAATGACCGGTTCCAGTGCACGCTCACCCAGTGCACCGTGACCAATTTCTCTACGCCCTGGTCCACGAATCGGGCCGGTTTCACCAACACTAAAATGCGGGAAGTTATAATGGTGCATAAAACGCTTAGATTCTTCTAAATCTAATCCGTCTAAAATTTGCACATCTCCAAGAGCACCTAATGTACAGACACTTAATGCCTGGGTCTGACCCCGGGTAAACAGTGCTGAACCATGAGCTCTAGGGAGCACACCAGCTCTTGATGACAATGGTCTGATTTCATCAATCTTTCGCCCATCCGGACGAACTTTTTCTTTTGTAATTAAACGGCGAACTTCTTCCTTGACAATCTTGTCAAGAATCGTTTGAACCTGAAGCATTGTTTCTTCATCTGCTTCCTGCTCCTGATAACGCTCCATCACTTCTTTTTTCACAGAAGAAATAGCATCATCCCGTGCAAGCTTATCAGGTACCTGAATAGCCTTTAATAAATCCTCTTTTGCTTCCGCTTCTACTTTGCTTAACAGTTCCTCATCAATTTCGAATAAAGGAACATCCATTTTTTCTTTTCCTACAGCTTCAATAATCTCTTCCTGGAATGCCACGAGGCGTTTAATTTCTTCATGACCAAACATGATCGCTTCCAGCATAACTTCCTCAGGAACCTCATCTGCTCCAGCTTCTACCATGTTTACAGCATCCTTTGTTCCGGCAACAATAAGATGAAGGTCGCTCTTCTCCTGCTGTTCTACTGTTGGATTAATAATCAGTTCTCCATCTATTCTCCCCACTATGACACCCGCAATTGGCCCTTGAAATGGTATATCTGAAATACCAAGGGCAATGGATGATCCAATCATGGCAGCGATTTCAGATGAACAATCCTGATCTACACTCATCACAGTACTGATAACCTGTACTTCATTGCGGAAACCTTCGGGGAATAGAGGACGAATTGGGCGGTCAATTAATCTCGATGCTAATATTGCCTTTTCGCTCGGGCGGCCTTCCCTTTTAATAAAACCTCCTGGAATCTTACCTACAGCATATAGACGCTCTTCGTAGTTCACTGTCAAAGGAAAGAAGTTTAAGTCCTTCGGTTCCTTTGATGCCGTGGCAGTCGCTAATACTGAAGTATCTCCATAGCGGACCATACAGGAACCATTGGCTTGTTTGGCCAATTCGCCAATTTCAATCACCATTTTCCTGCCTGCCAAGTCTGTGGAGAATAGTTTCTTTTCTTCTGCCATATAAATTTGAACTCCTCTCAACATAATTTCAAATTGAACATTGCATCATTTATCATGGCATATTCATGAATGATGTATGTACAGAAAAAGCGGGAAATATCCCGCTTTTTAAGGCTTATCGGCGCAAACCAAGTTTCTTGATCAGTTCACGGTAGCGCGCAACATCTTTATTACGCAGATAGTTCAATAGTCTGCGGCGCTTACCTACCATTTTCAAGAGACCACGGCGTGAATGGTGGTCTTTCTTGTGTACACGCAAATGTTCGTTTAGATTCTGAATTTGTTCAGTAAGGATAGCTACTTGAACTTCTGGAGAACCTGTATCGCTGTCATGAGTCTTGAACTCAGCTATGATTTCGTTTTTGCGTTCTTGAGTGATTGCCATCCTGGTCACCTCCTATTATTTAATCCCCAATCCCCTAGCAATCGTTGGTGAGTCGCATTGCCAAGCGATGGTTTCTATACGGATATAAGAGTACATCTTTTTGTTTAAAAATGCAAGTATAAATCATAATGAAGCTGAGAAAAAATGTTGAATGTTTGCCTGATCTTCCTGAAGCTGTTTTTTCAGGTCTTCGATTCCGGTAAATTTCTTCTCTGATCGGATATATCTATGAAATTCTACTTTGATAGGTTTATCATAAATATTTCCATCAAAATTAAAAATATTCACTTCCAGCGATAGATGCAGCTGATGATCATAAAAAGTCGGTTTATAGCCAATATTCGCCATTCCGTGGTATTCCTGGTCCTCGATATAGACTTTTACCGCATATACACCGATTTTTGGTATTAGATAATCCTTATTAAATTGTATATTGGCTGTAGGAAAACCAATGGTTCTGCCTCGCTGATCACCTTTAATAACCTTTCCATTTATCTGAAAAGGTCTGCCTAATAATTGATTGGCCTCCTCAATATTCCCCTGACTTAAAAGTTCCCGTATTTTGGTAGAGCTGATTTTCCCTTCTCCTTCTGTAACTTTTTCGATGACCGTATAATCAAATTCACCTCTGGCGTGCTCTTCTATGGTTGCTATTGAGCCTTTCCCCATTTTCCCATATGTAAAATCAAATCCGGATACAAGGTGCCTGATGTTTAAACCGATCAAAAATTGTTCAACAAAGGCTTCTGGCATTAAATTGGCCAGCTCTGGAGTAAAGGTAACAACATACGTACGTTCTATTCCGAGCTTCTTTATTAAATTCAGTTTGTCTTCGAGTGGTGTAATATAGGATACATGCTTCTTGTTTTTATTTAAGATGACAGAAGGGTGGGGATGAAACGTCATCACGGCACTAGTCAGACCCTTTTGCCCGGCAATTTCTTTAGCGGTCAAAATGACACGCTGATGCCCCCGATGGACGCCGTCAAAAAATCCGATAGCACAGCTGGATGACGGCTGTTCTTCCTTTTTTAAATCATGAGGATGGGATAATCTGAAAATTTTCACGCCTCTCACCTACTTTGTTGAAACTAGTTCGCAAATACACGAAAGGGTTTGATCTGATTGGGTTTAGTTGGATGTTTCTGATATAGTGCCAGTAATTGTCCGCTTTCCGTCTTGACACGAAATGGATCCGTTTTTGGCTGGAAGTCTTTTAACGGCAATACCTGCCCATTTAAAATGGCTTTGGTTTGGGCCGCTGAAACCATCAAAACATCCAGTGACTGGAGGGCTCTATCTATCGGTACCATGATCGAATCTAAGTTCCCTTTTTCCTTTGCATGTTCGATATCTTCAAATGTAAGTGCATTTTCTCTGGTAAATGATCCCGTTTCTGTGCGCACCAGACGGGACATATGAGCCGGTAACCCTAATTTTTTGCCGATATCAACACATAACGTTCGAATATAGGTGCCTTTTGAACATTCCACCCGAATAGAGAAACGAACAATTGTATCCTCTTTCCTCTTAAGGGAAGTCAGCCTCTTGATGGAATAGATGGTCACTTTTCGTTCAGGTCGCTCGACTGTTTTGCCTTCCCGGGCATATTCATACAACTTTTTCCCCTTTACTTTAACAGCAGAATACATGGGAGGAATTTGGGTAATTTCTCCTGTAAATGCTGTCAGAACTTGATCAACATCATCGTCTGTCAGGGACAACGGAACAGATTTTTCTTTAATCACTGACCCTTCATGATCTTCAGTTTCCGTTGCCTGACCCAGGGAAACTTCTGCTTCATATACTTTTTTATCACTCATGATCAAAGATGATATTTTGGTAGCCTGTCCAATACAAAGTGGCAAAACTCCTTCAGCTCCCGGGTCCAGCGTGCCCGTATGTCCAATCTTCTTTGTTTTTAAAATGGAGCGCAAACGATTAACACAGTCATGTGATGTCATCCCGGTTGGTTTCCATAATGGAAGAACACCGTCCATAGCCATACCCCCATTCAGCCTGTCAGCAAATGCACAGACATGGATAAGTGCCTGACACGATTAACATGCCAGGCACCTTTTTATTCATGCTGGTAATGATTATTGATCGTATGAACCCTTATTCAGGTCCTTTAATATTTTTTCTATTCGATTGCCATATTCAATCGCTTCATCAAATTCAAAGGTGATTTCTGGCGTCTTGCGCAGGCGTATGCGCTTGCCGATTTCTGAACGGATAAATCCTTTAGCTTTACCAAGACCGAGGAGTGTTTCTTTTTTCTCCTCCTCGTTTCCCAATACAGAAATATACACTTTTGCCTGCTGGAGATCACCGGTTACATCAACATCCGTAACAGTAACAAAACCAACACGCGGATCTTTAATTTTTCTTCCTATAATATCGCCAAGTTCCTTTTTCATTTGCTCAGCAATACGGTTTGCTCTCAAATCACTCATTCTACTCACCTCGTTCGAAAGAGGATTACAGCCACTCGAAATGAGTGGTTGTTACCTCAAGGTCCGGAAAAGAATCCAGAACCTCAATCACTTTTTGCAAAAGCTGTTCAGCATATAGTTTATCCGCAGAAACCGTTACAATACCCAGTGAAGTGCGCTGCCACAAATCATGATGGTCGATTTCACTGATGCTGATATTAAATTCGTGGCGCAAGCGATGAAGAATTTTCTTAATGACTGATCGCTTGTCTTTGAGTGACTGGGTATCGTAGATCATGCAATCTACTTCTACATAGCCGATCATGAACGCTCGACTTCCTCCATCACATAAGCTTCGATAATATCGCCTTCTTTAATGTCATTAAAGTTTTTAATGGTCAATCCGCACTCATAACCCTGTGCTACTTCTTTAACATCATCTTTAAAACGCTTTAACGAATCGATTTCTCCTTCATATTGTACAACACCATCACGAACTAATCGTACTCCTGAATCTCTTGTTATTTTCCCGTCCGTTACATAACATCCGGCAATTGTACCGATTTTGGATACTTTAAATGTTTCACGGACTTCGAGCTGACCGATGACTTTTTCTTCATAATCAGGATCCAGCATACCTTTCATGGCTGATTCAATTTCTTCAATGGCTTTATAAATTACACGATGCAGTCGAATATCGACTTTTTCTGATTCGGCAGCTTTCTTGGCATTGGTATCCGGACGGACGTTAAAGCCAATAACAATAGCATTGGAGGCTGCAGCCAAAATGATGTCAGACTCAGCAATGGCACCAACACCCGTGTGGATAATCTTAACTTTGACCCCTTCAACTTCAATTTTCTGAAGGGCTGATGCGAGAGCCTCCACCGAACCCTGAACATCTGCTTTAATAATAATATTAACTTCTTTCATATCACCCTGTTTAATCTGTTCAAACAGGTCATCAAGATTCAGTTTGGCTTTATCGCTGCGCTGCTCTTCCAGTTGCTTTTGCTGGCGTGCTTCCCCAATTTGACGGGCTTTCTTCTCATCTTCAAACACCACAAATTGATCACCGGCCTGCGGCACATCATTTAATCCCGTAATCTCAACCGGCATGGATGGCGGCGCTTCCTTTACCCTTTTGCCCAGATCATTGACCATTGCCCGCACGCGGCCGAATGTATTGCCGACAACAATTGGATCTCCCACTTTTAAGGTACCGTTTTGCACGAGTAAAGTAGCAACGGAACCGCGTCCTTTCTCCAGTTTCGCTTCAATCACTGTTCCTGAAGCTAGCCGGTCCGGATTAGCTTTAAGCTCTTCCATTTCTGCTACCAGCAGAATCATTTCCAGCAATTCATCAATACCTTCGCCCTTTAAGGCAGAAAGCTTAACGAAAATCGTATCTCCGCCCCAATCTTCCGGAACCAATTCGTGTTCCATTAACTCCTGCATGACACGGTCAGGATTTGCACCTTCTTTATCCATTTTGTTAACAGCCACAATAATTGGGACTTCTGCCGCTTTCGCATGGTTGATGGCTTCCACGGTTTGCGGCATCACGCCATCATCAGCTGCGACAACAAGAACCGCTATATCTGTAATCTGAGCACCACGGGAACGCATACTTGTAAAAGCAGCATGACCTGGTGTATCCAGGAAGGTAATCTTTTTATCTTCAACATCTACTTGATAGGCTCCGATGTGCTGAGTAATTCCTCCAGCTTCTCCTTCAGTTACCTTTGTATTGCGGATGGAGTCAAGCAGTGTTGTTTTACCATGGTCTACGTGCCCCATAATGGTAACCACTGCCGGACGTTCTTTCAGATCTTCTGGCTGATCTTCTTCGATAAAGTTTTCAATTGCTGTCTCATCGACTTCCACTTTTTCTTCAGCTTCTACACCATATTCCTCACAAATCAGTTCAATTGCATCTTTATCCAAGTCCTGGTTAATTGTAGCCATAACACCCAGGAACATCAGCTTTTTAATAATTTCAGCAGGTTCTTTGTGTAATTTTTCAGCCAGTTCCCCGACCGTAATATTGCCTGTGTACGTAATCTTTTTCGGTGTTTGTTCTTTCGGCTGGGATTTCACCTGCTGCTGGTTCTGGTTAGTGTGACCCCGTTTTTTACCCTTTTTCTTGTTCCTCGGCTTTTGGTGGTTTTTATTGTTCTTATGATTAAATGCACCTTTTTTATTGTCCTGTTGTGGTTTGGATTTTCCGTCTCTCGACTTTTCGGATTTATTCTTGTCCTGTCCTTTTCCTTTCGGCTGGCTGTGATCAGCCTGTTTTTGATTTGGCTTTCTGTTCTTTTGTTTCCCTTGATCCTTATTCTGGTGATTGGAAGGCTTTCGATCTGCATTCTTTTCCTTAGACTTCTTTCCAAAAACCTGATCTAATTTTGCTTTTGCTTCGTCATTAATCGTAGACATATGGTTACTTACGTCTATATTTAATTCCTGCAGTTTGGAAACTACTTCTTTACTGGTTAAGCCATTTTGTTTGGCATATTCATATACTCGCATTTTACTCATACATTCACCCCCGGTAAGATTCATCGAGCAATGAAGCAATCTTATCCGCAAAACCTTTATCATTTATTGCAACAGCAACCCTGCCAAATTTTCCAATCGATTGTGATAAAGTTGCACGATCATCAACTACAAAATACGGAACTTGATAGAAATTGCATTTATCCGTCAGTTTTTTAACGGTATTAGCTGATGCATCACTGGCAATTAATAAGAGTTTTACTTTATTTTGCTGAATTTTTTTCACAATTGCTTCTTCGCCAATCGTACATTTTCCGGCACGAAAGGCAAGCCCGAGCATGTTCAGATACTTACTATTCATTCTTAGCTCCTTCCACAGCCTTCAATAATTCATCAAAAAGGGCAGGGTCAATATCTGCTTTAAGATGATGATGAAGAACGTTCGTCTTTCTCGCTTTCTCGATTACGGATTTATCCTTTGAAAGATAGGCGCCGCGGCCATTTTTCTTTCCAGTTTCATCAATGAAAACTTCTCCATCTTTATTGCGGACAACCCGAATCAATTCCTGTTTTGGCTTCATCTCCTGAGTAACGACACACTTTCTCAATGGAATCTTTTTATTTTTAGCCATTTTTTAAGACCTCCTTATTCAAATCGTTTCATCGAGATCTGAATAAGTGTCATCTTCTGTTGTTTCTGACGCTAAAATTCCTTCTTCTTTTGCCTCGGTTTCACTCTTAATGTCAATTTTCCATCCGGTTAATTTGGCAGCCAGACGAGCATTTTGGCCCCTTTTTCCGATTGCGAGGGATAACTGATAATCAGGTACAATTACAGTTGTAGATTTTTCCTCTTCATTAACGAGAACGTCAATGACTTTTGAAGGGCTAAGAGCATTGGATATAAATTCAACAGGATCCTCTGACCATTCTACGATGTCAATTTTTTCGCCATTCAATTCGTTGACGATGGCCTGAACCCTTTGACCTCGCTGGCCAACGCAGGAGCCAACAGGATCAACGTCCGGATTTTCCGCATACACGGCAATTTTTGAACGGTCTCCTGCTTCCCTGGCCACCGATTTAATTTCTACTGTTCCCTCATAGATTTCCGGCACTTCCATTTCAAACAAACGTTTTAGAAGCCCTGGATGTGTACGGGATACAAAAATTTGCGGCCCCTTACTTGTCTTCTCTACTCTTGTCAGGAAGACTTTAATTCGGTCATGAAACTCGTAGCTCTCATTTGGCATGGTCTCACTAAATGGCAAACGGCCTTCAGCCTTTCCGAGATTGACATAGATAAAACGATTATCACGTCTCTGAATAATACCGGTCATCACATCTTCTACACGGTCAATATATTCATTGTAGATCACACCCCGCTCTGCCTCACGCACACGCTGGGTGACCACCTGCTTGGCAGCCTGTGCTGCAATGCGGCCAAAGTTTTTAGGGGTTACTTCAATTTCAATAATATCCCCGATTTCATAGTTCGGATCGATATTCTTTGCTTCCTCAAGGGTAACTTGCTGATGGGAGTCAGTTACTTCATCAACAACTGTTTTACGCGCATAAACATGCATCGTTCCCTTTTCCTCATTCAGATCCACACGGACATTTGTCTTTGATTTGAAATTCTTTTTATAGGCTGAAATTAAAGCCGCTTCAAGGGCATCGATCAATACATCTTTGTCGATTCCTTTTTCTTTCTCAAGATATTGAAGCGCTTCAAAAAGATCGCTATTCAACTTTAAATCCTCCTTTAATTAAAAAGATACAGCCAGACGTGCTTTAGCAATTTGATCATAAGGGATATCCACCTGTTTCATGCGACCTCGATCATTGTATTCAATCGTTGCCTGATCATCCGCAAAGGAAAGCAGTTTTCCTTCATATTCTTTTTCGCCATTTAGATGTCTGTACAGTTTTACATATACATTGTGACCGATGTACTTTTGAAAATCTTCTTTTTTCTTTAACGGCCGTTCAACCCCCGGAGATGACACTTCTAGAAAATAGGGAGTTGAAATCGGATCTACTTCATCTAATTTGGCACTTAACTGTTCGCTGACTTCTCCGCATTCTTCTATGTCGATTCCACCTTCTTTATCTACAAACAAGCGCAGATACCAGTTCTTTCCTTCTTTTACGAACTCAATATCCACTAATTCTACATTCAGCTTTTCTAATATCGGTTCAGCGAGTTCTTTTGTAATTTCTGTAACGTTTTTACCCAATACAACCCCTCCTTTGCTCCATATGTATGACGTTAAAATTCCCTGCTTTTTGAGCAGGGAATTTTAAAAAAATAAAACAGTACATTACGACGAAAGAGTGGGGAATCCCCACTCTTTCGATTCAATGTATCGTCTGTGTGCCAATTTCAATATATCACAGCTAGCCATGATTTGCAAATCTTTACTGTTTAAAAAGTTTTTTTACATATCGAAAGGTATTTCATTAAAACAGTGACAGCTGGTTTGCCTCTGGCATTCCTTCTAGACAGCCATGCTGGTCCAGGTATTCCAGTACAGTTTTTGAAATGCGGCTTCGTTCCCGAAGATCTTCCTTTGAAAGAAATTCGCCTTCTTCCCTGGCTTTAACAATATTCAGTGCTGCGTTTGTACCAAGACCATCAATGGCATTAAAAGGCGGAATCAGGGTATCACCTTCTACTAAAAATTCAGTAGCGCTGGAGCGATATAAATCTACTTTCTGAAATGAATATCCCCTTTCACACATTTCCAGAGCCAGTTCCAGAACGGTCAGCAAACTTTTCTCCTTTGGCGAAGCATCATTTCCTTTAGCCATGATTTCTTCAATACGTTTTCGAATCGCTGATGAGCCTTTAATCATCGTGTCCAGTTCAAAATCATCTGCCCGGACGGTAAAATAAGCTGCATAAAATTCAATTGGATAATATACCTTGAAATAAGCAATTCGAACCGCCATTAATACATAAGCAGCGGCGTGGGCTTTTGGGAACATGTACTTAATTTTTTTACAGGATTCAATATACCAGTCCGGTACATCATGCTTTTTCATTTCTTCGATCCATTCATCCTGAAGCCCTTTCCCTTTGCGGACAAACTCCATGATCTTAAAAGCAAGCGAGGCTTCAAGACCCTTATGCATTAGATAAACCATAATATCATCACGACAGCCGATAACATCGGACAATTCACAGATTCCCTGGTTGATCAATTCCTGGGCGTTCCCTAACCATACATCTGTTCCGTGAGATAGTCCGGAAATAATAACCAGTTCTGCAAAAGTTGTTGGTTTTGTATCCTCCAGCATCTGCCGAACAAAACGGGTACCGAACTCCGGAACCCCCAGTGTACCGGTCTTGCACATGATTTGCTCTTCCTCAACACCCAGTGGTTCTGTGGTACTGAAAATTTTCATCACTTCGGGGTCGTCAGTTGGTATTTCTTTCGGATTGATTCCGGTTAAATCCTGAAGCATCCGGATCACGGTCGGATCATCGTGCCCAAGAATATCCAGCTTTAATAGGTTATCGTGAATTGAGTGGAAGTCAAAATGCGTAGTTCGCCACTCAGAAGTTTTATCATCAGCTGGATATTGAATAGGAGTAAAATCATATATTTCTTTATCATCTGGTACGACAATGATCCCCCCTGGATGCTGTCCTGTTGTCCGTTTTACCCCTGTACACCCCTGCACAAGGCGGTCTACTTCAGCTCCCCGATACTGCAGCTGATGATCGGCAGCATACCCTTTCACATATCCATACGCTGTCTTTTCCGCTACAGTACCAATGGTTCCTGCACGATAAACATTGTCTTCTCCAAACAATACTTTTGTGTAGTTATGAGCCCGCGGCTGATATTCCCCCGAGAAGTTCAAATCAATATCCGGTACCTTGTCCCCTTTAAAGCCAAGGAATGTTTCGAATGGAATATCCTGTCCGTCCTTCTTTAACTTCTCTCCGCATTTTGGACAATCCTTTTCCGGCAAATCAAAACCTGAACCTACAGAACCATCGGTAAAAAATTCGGAGTACTGGCAGGATGGACAGACATAGTGCGGAGGGAGCGGATTAACTTCTGTAATTTCTGTCATAGTGGCTACAAAAGATGATCCGACCGAACCCCTCGATCCTACCAGGTATCCATCATCCAGAGATTTTTTAACAAGTTTATGAGAGATTAAATAAATAACGGCAAACCCATGCCCTATGATACTGTCCAGTTCTTTTTCAAGGCGTTTTTCTACCAGTTCAGGCAGGGGATCTCCATAAAGGCTTTTCGCCCTATTATAACTCATTTCACGGATTTCCTGGTCTGCCCCTTCTATGTTCGGTGTATACAAATCTTCTTTGACAGGGGTGACTTCTCCTATCATGTCCGCAATTTTATTTGTGTTTTCTACGACGACTTCTTTTGCCTTTTCATCTCCAAGAAAAGCCATTTCCTTTAACATTTCATCCGTCGTCTTAAAATACACGTCAGGCAATGTTTGACGGTTCAGAGGGTTACCGTTCTGGGATGCGATCAATATTTTCCGATAAATTTTTTCATACTTTTCAACATAATGAACATTTCCTGTCACAACTGCAGGTTTGTTCATTTCTTCTGCCAGGTTTACGAGATTTTTGATGATATCTAGTAAGCTATCCTGATCACGGACAAGCTCTTTTTCTATTAAATGCTGGTAATTGGATGGGGGCTGTATCTCAATATAGTCATAGAATTCAGCTACTTTTTCAGCTTCTTCCTTTGATTTTTGCATCATGGTTTCAAATAATTCTCCCTGATCACAGCCGGATCCAATCAGCAGTCCTTCCCGGTGCTTCTGCAGAACGGACCTTGGAATTCTTGGCACCCGATAAAAATATTCCACATGCGATAGTGAAACGAGTTTATATAAGTTCTTTAATCCGTCCTGATTCTGGGCCAATAGGATACAATGGAACGGCCTTGAACGCTGATAGGCATTTCCTTCCCCCATATGCGCATTTAATTGATTATGATTGGTGATTTCTTTTTCCAGACATCGTTTGATCAGCTGCCAGAGTAAATACCCGGTTGCTTCAGCATCATAGATGGCCCGGTGGTGCTGAACTAATTCAATATTTAAGTGCTTACATAGGGTGTTTAAACGGTGATTTTTTAATTCTGGAAATAAATAGCGGGCAAGCTCCAGTGTATCAATAACTGGATTAGATGCCTTGTCTTTACCGATTTTTTTTAGGCCCTCGTTTAAGAACCCCATATCAAATGAGGCATTATGGGCAACGAGGATGGAATCACCCATCCAGTCGTAAAATTTTTCGAGCACCTCTTCAACTTCAGGGGCATCCTTTACCATATCGTCGGTAATTCCTGTTAATTCAGTAGTTGTTTCACTTAACGGTTCATGGGGATTGGCAAACGATTCAAAACGGTCAATAACCTCTCCATTTTTAACTTTAACAGCAGCCAGTTCGATAATGGTATCGTAAACCGCAGACAAACCGGTTGTCTCCACGTCAAATACGACATATTCGGCATCTTTCAGTTCCCGATCCTGTTCGTTATAGGCAATCGGAACACCATCATCAACTACATACGCTTCCACGCCGTAGATTATTTTAATATTGTTCTTTTGACCGGCTGCATGGGCTTCAGGATATGCCTGTACTACAGCGTGATCCGTAATGGCAATAGCTTTATGTCCCCATTTTGCCGCCTGCTCAATTAAGCGGGAAGCTGAAACCGGAGCATCCATCTGGCTCATGGTAGTATGGGAATGAAGTTCAACCCTTTTTTCTTCTGCTTGATCTTTGCGTGATTCCACGTGTACTTCCTGAATGTCATTGGCCATCATGGTTAATTCATTTGTGAAGGTATCGGTCTGTACGCTGCCTCTCGCTTTGATCCACATTCCTTTTTTTAGCAATTTAAACTGTTCGGCATGATCATTTCCCCGTGAAAACATCTTAATCTGCAGTGAATCTGTATAATCCGTAACCTTGGCCATTAAAAGGTGTCTTCCTGAGCGCAGTTCACGGATTTCTGTATCAAACACATACCCCTGGATAGTGATTCGTTTTTCTTCTTCTTGAATCAGTTTCATCTGGGTCGGCTCATCCTCAATCTTGTAGCCAATTACTAATGGACCCAGCTTTTCTGAGTGGTCACCATTTTTCTGTTTCTTTTTCTTTCGTTCTTCCTGCTCGATAATTGCTTTCTGAACAATGGTCTGATCCTCTTTTTGTTTCTGCTCCTGAAACTGCTTTAAGGCATCCTCTGACGATTGAACGTGAATATCAAGAATATAATAAGTAAGCCCGGCATTTTTACAAAATATTTGAAACGGTTTTTCGAGTCGTTTTTTGATCGCTATTGCCTCTGTATCATGACGGGCAAAAAGTTTTAATTTGTTACCTTCAAGCTGAGGGATTTGCTGCTGCAAAAGCTCTCGAAATACCGGGGATAAATCAGGTAAGGAGTTTAAAAAAATCTTCCAGTATTGACGAACATCTTCTTCACCAATCTCCTTATCTTCTGCTTCAAGGGAAAGTTCTACTACAGGCACTATATGTAAAAAAGCTTCTTTTAATTTACCTTTAAATAACTCATAGACATTTGCAGGAAGTGATTTTGGCACAGAAATATGGAAATGCCACTTCTTATCCTGACTATAGACCGTAAGTTTTTCCAGCCTTGCCTGTTCAAAATAATTTGTCATATCATCGGTCAATTGAAGCTGGTCAAGCAATATTTTCATTTTTTCTTCGTGTGAGACATTCATGCTTCATCCTCCTGTCTCCCTTATAAAAACTGCATCATATCTATCTGCTGGCATATAAAGAGAAATGGAGCTATCTCAAAAGCCGGTGGCAGTTGCAGTGTGAGCAGCGATTAGGATTCTTAAAATAAAACTTCCCTCACCGATACTCGGCCGGTGTCATTCATTTATACTTCTGTCTGATTCGTATGACTTTTGAGACTAGCTCCGCAGGTAATTATAAAATATTATTTTATTGTTCTTTGTTTAAAAATTTTTGAATTCGCGCTGACAATTCTGACTCATGAACCTCGTCCTGCTGACCGGTTTTCCGGTCTTTTAATTCAACATACCCTTCTCCAGCTCGTTTTCCAACGGTGATACGAAGAGGGATGCCGATTAAATCACTATCCGCAAATTTAACCCCGGCCCGTTCTTTACGATCATCATACAGGACTTCTATGCCCTGTTCAGTTAATGTTTCATAAATGGTATCGGCCAGGTTTTTCTGTTCATCTTTCTTTACATTCAGGGCAAGTAAATGGACCTGGAATGGTGCCACATGGTGCGGCCAAGTAATTCCATCCTCATCATGGTACTGTTCCACCAGAGCTGCGAGTGTTCTGGAAACTCCAATTCCATAACAGCCCATAATCATTGGATTTGACTTGCCATTTTGATCAAGGTATGTAGCATTCATACTTTCAGAGTAAACCGTACCCAATTTGAACACATGTCCTACCTCGATACCTCTGGCAAATTTAATCGTTCCTTTTCCGTCTGGTGACGGATCTCCTTCCTTGATAAAACGCAAATCTGCAAATTGTTTCACTTCAAAATCTCTTTCTGGATTTACGTTGACATAATGATATCCATCTTCATTTGCACCGCAGGATACGTTTACGGTGTATTTGACTGCATGATCAGCTACTACATCTACTTCTTCCGGCACATTAATTGGGCCAAGTGAACCGAATCCCGCTCCCATGACTTGACGGGTTTCTTCTTCAGAGGCGAGTTCAACAATGCTTGCCTGGTACAAGTTTTTCAGCTTTACATCATTTACATCATGGTCCCCCCGAGTTACCACGAGTACAAGCTGGTCATCGACTTTAAACATCAAAGATTTTAGCCCTTTTTCAAGCGGATGATTTAAATATTCAGCAACTTCGGCCATGGTCTTCTGGTCTGGTGTAGCTACCTTTTCCATTTCTTTGAGAGGCTCGTCCGATTGTTCATACTCTGTCACAACAGGAGCCATTTCGATGTTCGCCGCATAGTCTGATTGATCAGAGTAAGCAATGGTATCCTCCCCTACATCAGACAGTACCATAAACTCATGGGTATCTTTTCCACCCATTGCTCCTGAATCAGCAATTACAGCTCTGAAGTTTAATCCTAACCGGGTAAAAATATTGCTGTAGGCGTTATAAATTTTCTCATAGGTTTTATCAAGACTCTCATAAGAATCATGGAAAGAATAGGCATCCTTCATCATAAATTCCCGGCCCCTCAACAGGCCAAAACGCGGACGCTTCTCATCCCGAAACTTTGTCTGGATCTGATAAAGAACAAGGGGAAGCTTTTTGTAGCTGCTGACTTCATCACGCACAAGACTTGTAATCACTTCTTCATGGGTTGCACCAAGAGCGAATTCACGCTGGTGACGGTCATGAAGCCGCATTAATTCTGGACCAAAGGTATTCCATCGTCCTGTTTCTTTCCAGAGTTCAGACGGCTGAAGCGCAGGCATCAGCATTTCATGGGCACCTGCTTGATCCATCTCTTCACGGACAATTTCTTCAACTTTTTTTAACACACGCTTTCCTAAAGGCAAAAAGCTATAAATCCCTGACGCAGTCTGTCGAATAAAACCTGCCCGTAAAAGAAGCTGATGACTCTTTATTTCAGCATCAGCTGGATTTTCCCGCAATGTAGGTATAAGCATTTCACTCTGTTTCATATAATTGCACCTCAATTCTTGCAAAGTATAGTCTTATTGCTTTTATAAAAAGAGACGTTGTATATCATTCCATGTCACTACAATCATAAGCAGCATCAATAGTGCGAACCCAATAAAATGAACAATGCCTTCCTTTTGTGGATCAATTGGCTTTCCGCGCACAGCTTCTATTCCAATAAATAACAGCCGCCCTCCATCCAGAGCAGGCAGTGGAAGCAGATTAATGATTCCAAGGTTAATACTCAAAAATGCAGTCCAGGTAAGAAAGTAATAAAAACCTTGCTGAACAACTTGATCCGTCGCATTATATATACCGACAGGCCCAGACAAATTATCGATTGAAATTTGACCGGTAATTAATTTACCGACATTTTGAATAATTAAAACCGTCCACTGATAGGTTTGAACAAATCCATATTGAATAATTTCTCCCGGCGCTTTTTCAAACGGACGGTAAACTTTTATTTGTCCGATGGTCTCTCCCTGCTGTTCAATAGAATCCAGGTGTACTTCAGCTGTAAATATTTCACCATCTCGCTCTGCTGTAATATCAACAGTTTCACCAGGGTTATCCTGGATGTAAAGCACAAAATCAGTCCATGATTCAATCGTTAGATCATCAACTGAAAGTATTTCATCACCTTGCTGAAGTCCAGCCTGATCTGCCGGACCATCTTCAATCACTTCTCCTAGTTTTGCTTCGTCAACAGGAACACCCTGAAGCATCCCCAGAATCATGTATAACGCAATGGCCAGCAAAAAGTTCATCATCGGTCCTGCGAAAATCTGAATAGCCCGCTGGGGGATGGTTTTTGAGCTGAATTGTCTGTCGTAAGGAGCAATCTGGGTTTCATTCTCATCCATTACAAAAAAGGCTTTAGGGTCCACATCAAAGGAAACCCCCTCTTCGTCATTGACATCATACCCTTCGATGATCAGACGATGGTCCAGATCCACCCTTTCGACTTCTATGACACGGGCATCAGGATGTTTCGATTTATTGTTGACAATAATCCGCTCAACTTTTCCCTGATCATTAAATTCCAGGCCGATGTGATGACCAGGTTTCAATTCTATAATTTCAGGGTCTTCCCCTGCTACTCTCACATATCCACCTAAAGGAAGCAAACGTATCGTATACAACGTTTCATTTTTACGATGAGCAAAAATTTTCGGGCCGAATCCGATGGCAAATTCCCGCACCAGCATACCGGCACGTTTCGCAAAGACTAAATGTCCCAGCTCGTGTATAAACACAAGGATGCCAAACATTAAAATAAAGGCTATGACGGTATTCAAACGTAGCACCTTCCTTACCGTTAGTTTACATAAGATTTTACTTGTTCCCTTGTTTCCCTGTCGACTGCTTGAATCGTTTCTAAATCAGGCTCCTGGATCACTTTATGTTCATCCATAGCCCGCTGGATAAGTTCTTCAATCTGCAAAAATGTAATTTGATTCTGTAGGAATAAATGAACTGCTTCTTCATTTGCTGCATTTAGTACAGCAGGTAAACTTCCGCCTGTTTTCCCGGCATCATAAGCCATTTTTAAACAAGGAAACCGTTCAAAACTCAACTCAGCGAAATGAAGTTTTCCTATTTCCATTAAGTTTAACCCTTTTTCAGAGCTGAATTCAAGCCGTTCGGGATAAGTCAATGCATACTGAATCGGCACTCTCATATCCGGTGTTCCCAGCTGTGCCATAACATTGCGGTCTCTAAATTCTACCATGGAATGGATGACACTTTCCTTGTGCATCAATACATCAATTTGTTCATACGGAACATCAAACAGCCAGTGTGCCTCAATCACTTCCAATCCCTTATTCATCATCGTAGCTGAGTCAATGGTGATTTTAGCCCCCATACTCCAATTTGGATGATTGAGTGCTTCCTTCAAGGAGACGTTTTTCAATTCTTCCCTTGTCCGATCCCTGAAACTTCCCCCTGAAGCTGTTAAAATAATCCGTTTTACTTCATTAATTTTTTCTCCGCGCAGACATTGGTGGATAGCCGAGTGCTCACTGTCAACCGGAAGCAATTCCACTCCGTTTTGGCGCGCTTCTTTCATTACTATATGTCCAGCTGTCACCAAAGTTTCTTTATTGGCAAAAGCAATTTGTTTTTTTGCTCGTATCGCTTCCAGAGTTGCTTCCAGACCAACGCTTCCCAGCACCGCATTGACCACAATTTCTGCATCAGGATGCGAGGCAATTTCTTTCATCCCTTCTGTTCCAACTAAAATAGCAGGATGATATGAAATGCTGGTTAAAATTTTATTCTTTGCGTCCGGATCTTGAACTACAATGTATTTGGGCTGAAATTCCTGGATGATTGGAAGAGCTTTTTCAACATTTCTTCCAAAAGCGACAGCGAATAAAGAAAATCGGTTCCGATTTTCTTTAATCACATCAATGGTTTGAAGTCCAATAGATCCTGTTGCCCCTAATAACGTGATTTGTTTCATGTTTAACGCTCCTAAATGTTATATATATTATTAAATGAATTGTATAAGATGCAGGAGTGGCAAGACAAATAATAAGCTGTCGAAACGATCCAATATCCCGCCATGGCCAGGTAAAATATTGCCTGAGTCCTTTACCGCATATTTTCGCTTAATAGCCGATTCAACCAGGTCCCCAACTTGTCCGAAAATGGAAATTAAAATGGAGACAAGCAGCACAATCCACACAGATGGATGCACCGGAAAAAACATTTGAAAAATCACCCCGAAAGCAACAGCGGAAAAAACACCGCCGATGGAACCCTCGATCGTTTTCTTTGGACTAATTTCCGGCCATAATTTGTGTTTCCCAAAATACTTTCCGGCAAATATGGCACCTGTATCGGTTGCCCAGATGACGATCAATACGAACAATACATAATGTAAGCCGTTTTCTCTTGTTTCAATGAGATAATAGAAACCCATCCCTACATAAATGGTAGCCAGCAGTAAAAAACCAACATCTTCAAAGGCAAACTGATTTTTGACCAGCACCATATAGCCTAATAAAAGGAGGATGGCTGCCATAGTCATATCAATTTTATTAAAAGACAGAGACTCATTTAAGTACAGCAGATAATCATTCCATAATAAAGACCACAACAATAGCAAGGACATGAAGGTTGGAAAAGATAAAAACGGAATATTTTTCATCCTGATTAATTCAATCATGGCAATCGTTGCCATGACAAAAACAAGAAGCTGAAATGCCCAACTTCCATAAATCAGAATGGGAAGGAAAAATAGTAATGCGATAATTGCTGTAATCACTCTTTGTTTCATTCAAGATTCAACACCTTATACCCCTCCGAATCTTCGTTTTCGATTTTGAAAATCATAGAGGGCTTTTTCAAATTGCTCCTCATCAAAATCCGGCCATAACACATCTGTAAACCAGAATTCAGTATAAGCCAGCTGCCATAGTAAATAGTTGCTGATTCGAATCTCTCCGCTGGTGCGTATTAATAGGTCCGGATCTTTTAGAGGATATGTATATAAGTAAGAAGAAAACGCTTCTTCATTTATATCTTCAACTTTCATTTGTTCATTTTTTACATCGGCAGCAAGTTTTTGTACAGCTTGCAGAATTTCTGCACGTCCTCCATAATTCAATGCAAAATTTAAGATCATTCCGTCATTTTGAACGGTTTTTTCAATCGCCAGCTCTACTGCCTGCCTTGTATGCTCTGGCAAATCGGAAAGTTGACCAATGGTTCGAACTTGAATGTTATTCTCCATCAATTCCGGCAAATATGTATCTAAAAACTCAGCAGGAAGCTTCATTAAGTATTCTACTTCAGTTTTTGGCCGTTTCCAATTTTCGGTTGAAAATGCGTAAAGAGTTAACACTTTTATATTAAACTTTGCAGCATGCCGCACGATTTTTTTAATGGTCATCATACCTTCCCGATGCCCTGCTACACGGGGAAGCCCTCTTTTTTTAGCCCATCTGCCATTCCCGTCCATAATAATTGCTACATGCTCTGGTAAATTATCATTAGACAACTTATAAGAGCCCTGTTTCTTTCTCCTGTTTAAAAAAGGCATTTTCATAAACATATAGCCAATCCTCCATACACCCAGTATAAGACCAACAACAACATACCTAAAAAATCGTTGCCTCTTATGGATATAGAAAAAGTTGGCTTTCGCCAGTCATGCGAAAGCCTCGTAATCCAGAACCTTATTTTTATTATAAACGATTATTGTAAACTATGTTAACTTGTTTTCCCATTAAACTTCCATGATTTCTTCTTCTTTTTCACTGGTCAGTTTATTGATCTGATCAATATGCTTATCCGTTTCTTTTTGAACATCATCCTGGTAGCCCCTTGATTCGTCTTCTGTTAATTCACCGTCTTTTTCCAGCTTCTTGATCTGATCATTGGCATCACGGCGAATGTTACGAATGTGTACCCGTGCTTCTTCAGCATATTTACGGACAACTTTTACCAGTTCTTTTCGTCTTTCTTCTGTCAGAGGAGGAATATTAATGCGTACTACATTTCCGTCATTGGAAGGAGTAAGTCCTAAATCAGCTTTCTGAATGGCTTTCTCAATTTCATCAATAGCGGATTTATCAAATGGAGTAATGACGAGCAGCCTGGCTTCAGGTGCGGAAACGGTTGCAAGCTGGTTTAATGGTGTCAGAGCGCCATAATATTCAACCTGCACACTGTCTAATATTTGCGGATTGGCTCTTCCAGCACGAACAGTTGCAAGCTGTCTAGTATAGGCTTGAATAGCCTTATCCATTTTTTGACTGGTTTCTTTTATAATCGATTCACTCATTTGGTTTGCCTCCTTACAATTGTACCAATATTTTCACCCAGAACAGCCTTTTTAATATTTCCATCTTCAGTAATGGAGAATACAATTAATGGAATATCATTATCCATGCACAGTGATGATGCAGTAGAATCCATGACCCCCAGACCTTCATTTAACAGGTCCAGATAGGATAACTGATCATATTTTACAGCTTCTTTATTAATTTTAGGATCATCACTGTAAACACCGTCAACATTATTTTTCGCCATAAGTATAACATCTGCTTCAATTTCTGCGGCTCTCAGAGCAGCAGTAGTATCAGTTGAGAAATATGGATTGCCTGTGCCGCCAGCAAAAATGACAACACGTTTCTTCTCAAGATGTCGAATGGCCCTTCTTCTAATATATGGTTCAGCTACCTGACGCATCTCAATTGATGTCTGCACCCGTGTCGGAATACCTAGATTTTCAAGGCTATCCTGCAAAGCAAGGGAATTCATAACTGTTGCCAGCATTCCCATATAATCGGCTGTCGCACGATCCATTCCCATTTCGCTGCCGACTTTTCCGCGCCAGATATTACCGCCGCCTACAACAACAGCTACCTCTACACCCAGTTCTGCCACTTCCTTAACCTGAGTAGCGATCGAATTAATGACTGAAGGCTCGATACCAAATCCATTGTTACCACTAAGTGCTTCTCCGCTGAGTTTTAAAACGATTCTCCGATAACGAGTCGTTGCCATAGTTACCTCCATATGTAGCAAATTTATTTCTTTTGAAAATAGGGAACACCATGTGTCCCCTATTTAGCCTTTTTAAACCATCATTATTTTTTCACTTGATTCATAACTTCTTCAGCGAAGTTTTCTTCGCGTTTTTCCATTCCTTCGCCTACTTCATAACGAACAAATTCTCTGACTGCAGCGCCTTTAGACTCGACAAACTTTTTCACTTTTTGATCTGGATCTTTTACAAAGTCTTGTTCTAAAAGACAAATTTGTTCAAAGAATTTGCCCAGTCGGCCTTCTACCATTTTTTCAACAATATGCTCAGGTTTTCCTTCGTTTAGAGCCTGCTGTTTAAGTACTCCCTTCTCATGGTTAACTTCCTCTTCAGGAACATCGTCACGGGATACATATTTAGGGTTTGCAGCTGCTACATGCATCGCTACATCCTTCGCAAGCTCTTCGTCAGTAGTATTTTCAAGAACAGCAAGCACACCAATACGCCCGCCCATATGGATGTATGCACCAAACGCGTCATTGTCACCTTTTTCAAGCACTTTAAAACGGCGCAGGGAAATTTTTTCACCAATTTTCGCAATAGCAGAATTGATGTATTCCTCTAAAGTATCTCCCTCACCATGAAGGTTTTGCTTAAGAGCTTCTTCCACATTTTCAGGCTTATGTTTTACAAGGTGATTGCCCAATTCTTGAAGTAAGTTTTTAAACTGATCATTTTTGGCAACGAAATCTGTCTCAGAGTTAACTTCGAGAACAACCGCAGTGTTTCCGTCCACTACAAGGTGAGCAGAACCTTCAGCTGCAATACGGTCAGCTTTTTTCTGTGCTTTTGCAATTCCCTTTTCTCGCAGGTAATCAACTGCTTTATCCATATCTCCATCACATTCTTGCAATGCTTTTTTACAGTCCATCATACCTGCACCAGTTTTTTCACGCAATTCCTTTACCATTTTTGCAGTAACAGCCATTCTAGTTCCTCCTTTTCATATTTCACCATCATTATACGTATGCTTTAAAAAAGGTGATAAAAGGCTTTTCCCTCTTATCACCTTAAAAACCTTTCTTACTCTTCTGATGCTTCTACTTCAGTTTGTTCTTCTGTGTTCGCTTCTTCACTGGCTTCACCCTGTTTGGCTTCCAGAACAGCGTCAGCCATTTTAGAAGTCAGAAGCTTAACAGCACGGATGGCATCATCGTTTGCCGGAATGACATAATCAACTTCATCCGGATCACAGTTTGTATCTACCATTGCAATTACAGGGATGTTCAGTTTATGTGCTTCTGCAACAGCAATGCGCTCTTTACGCGGATCTACGACAAAAATCGCTTCAGGCAGATCTTCCATATCTTTGATACCGCCAAGGAATTTTTCAAGACGCTCTTTTTCTTTCATGATTTGAACAACTTCTTTTTTAGGAAGTACATCAAATGTGCCGTCTTCTTCCATGCGCTCAATATCTTTGAGGCGCTGAATACGCTTTTTGATGGTCTGGAAGTTGGTTAATGTACCGCCAAGCCAGCGCTGATTCACATAAAACATGCCGGCACGGGTAGCTTCTTCCTTGATTGTGTCTTGAGCCTGTTTTTTCGTACCAACGAAAAGAATGTTGCCGCCGTCAGCAGCTATATCCTTTACAAATTGATACGCTTCTTCTACCTTTTTAACCGTTTTTTGAAGGTCAATAATGTAAATGCCGTTTCTCTCCGTAAAAATGTACTTTTTCATTTTCGGATTCCAGCGGCGTGTCTGGTGTCCAAAATGAACACCTGCTTCTAACAACTGCTTCATAGAAATTACTGACATAACTCTATTCCTCCTGTATGGTTTTTTCCTCCGTTTGATTCATCTTTCACTCAGGGACTTGCTGAGCAAGCACCTCCTGTGAAATCCCCAAACGTGTGTATTCACACCAAAAGTTAATATATCATAAGGGAAATTTCTAATCAAGAAAAAATCGTGTGTTAGGTGTAAAATTTAACAATGAGTTCGATTTCAGTTTTCCCTTTATTTAATTTTTGGGCAATTTCATCAATACTATACCCCTCTTTATACAATTGGAGAGCCTTAGATTTATAGGATGGCTGTTCAACACGAATCTGATCATTTTCGAGGAGTTTCTCAGGCTGATAATGACCTTTATTCTTATGGACAGGAGCCAATTGTTTTTCCACCGGCCGTTTAGGAGGCATTTCTTTTAAATCCGGATTCGGTTTGTTGTTTTCTTCCTTTTTGTCATCATTTAAAATCTTGACCAGCTTTTCATTTTCTTCTTTCAGTTCCAGGAGATAGGAATTAAATAGATTTTCCATTTCCCTCATGGATTTTTTATACTGCTGATCACTGTTTAACGCCATATTATATTTGCGGTATAAGAAAATAAACAAAGCAAGTGTAATCCCATGCAAAATCAAGCTGAAAATAACTAAAAATGTTAACATACCATCCCTACTTTTCTTTTATCTAGTAAAGTCAATGTTTTTCCCTAAATACGGGTGTGATAGGCTTTTTATATCCTTTTTTGATTTATTATAAGAAAGGTTTTTTGTTGGTTTTTTCTGCCCACTCTGTTCATCTTTGCGGATCATGGCCTTGTCTTTATGATTGGCTTCATTGATTTTTTTGCGTTTTAGTTCTTCCTGGACCAATTGTGTCTGTGCCAGCATATCCTGGATATTTTGACCTTTTTGCTGCATTTGTTCCTGTATTTTGCCCGCATCCTGTGTTCTTGGAAGTGCTATTTGCATTTCAACGGCTCTCCAGCTCATTTTTCATCACTTCCTTAAAAAGGGGTTATAAGGTGGTAATACGAACGTCGTGTTCCTCAAACCGGACTGTCACATGCTGGTATTGTTTATAGATTCTTCGATGATATTTTCCATGAATAAATTCAACATTAGGGTATAAAATTCCTTGAACATTTACTTTGTTGTGCTTTGTACTAACCTGTTCATCTTTCATCTTTGCCAATTCATCTTCTACTTCATTTAACTCTGTTAAGGCTGTTTTCATTGAATGGCGCTGCCGTATCAGCAACAGCCGCTCTTTTTCAGAAAGAGATGAATGCTGCTGTTTCTCTACAAGCTTACTACCTAAAATTTTAAGCTTTTGAATGGATTCATTCAACTCATCACGCTTTTTTTCCAGTTCATTTAATTTCGTCTGGGTTTTTTTATTGTTTCCGATAAACAACAATGTTTTGGTGCTTAGACGATTGCCGATATCCTTCGCTTCAATTTGCTTCCCTGCTGAAACAGAACCCCCGATTATATTTCCCTTTTGACAATAAATGCTGTCTTTTGCCATGCATTCACTATGTAAAATAGAGTTTTCTACAAAAATATCCCTTCCAGCCTCAATGGTTCCCTGATTAATATACCCGGCATGAACATCGAGCCCGGCTTTAATTTTGCCCTTTTTCAGGCCGGCAACTCCTTCACTGATAAATATTGAACCGCCTGCTTTTAATGTGGCCGCTTCCACTAACCCGTAAACCCGAATATCACCCTTTGCCTGGATGGTGAAGCCAGTAGGGACATTTCCCCGAATTACAATAGATCCAATGAAATCGAGATTCCCTGTTTTCATGTCTAAATCGCCATTTACTTCATATACCGGTACAACAGAAATATTGTTCCCCAGCAGATGAACCTGTCCATCATCCGTTGCATAGATTGAATTTTCTTCGATATTCAGCTCGGTATTCTTGCCTGCCCGCAGCAACGGCTTCTTTCCCTTTTTTGGAGGAAGAGGTTTGCCAAAGATATTTTTCCCTGGCTCACCCGGTTTTGGCGGAACAATAGTAGCCAGTTTCTCTCCTTTTTTGGTAGACGGTATTTTCATCACTTCTCTAAAATTCACTCGATCTTTATCATGCTGATCAGCTAAAGCAGAAGTGTTTAAATCTTTGTCAAAAATAATTTTTCCGTCTTCTCCATGTTTTGGGGGAATTCCCTTTGCGATGGTTACAGGAAATTCCTGCTTTTTGAGACCCGCCGCAATTTTTTCAGCCATATCTTCATCTATGCCGAAAACAATTTTATGTTCCTTTAATTCTTTGAGCAAATCTTCTTTCGTAAACGCCAGATTATCATAATTTCCCTTCAAAAGATGAAGCCTGGCTTCAAGATAATCCTTAGAGATCTCCACCTCAAAAAAATCGTCAAAATATTGGATGTGAGCCAATGTAGTCACCTCACAGACGTAAGTAAAATCAAATTTATTTACTGGTCAACAATTTCTTTAATTTAAATATAGCACGGCTATGTATTTGTGAAATACGAGAAGTAGACAGATTCATGACATTTCCTATTTCCGTTAATGTTAATTCTTCTTTATAGAATAAACTCACAACCATTTGTTCTTTTTCATTTAATGTTTGAATTGCCCTGGCAAGTTCTTTTATGTTTTCCTGTTTTAAAATATGTTCTTCCGGCAGTTCTGCTTTCTCATCGGGAATCACATATCCAAGAGCTTCTGATTTATTATCCTCCTGATCATCATTTTTTTCCTCTATAGACAATACGTTTGCAAATAGGGAATCCTTTATAATTTCCTCTACTTCCTGTTCTTCCATATCAGCTTCAACAGCAATTTCCTTTGCTGATGGAGATCTGTTTAATTGCTGTTCCAATTTTTCCACAATGGATTCTATTTTCTTCGTTTTATCCCGGATTGAACGGGGAAGCCAGTCCTCTTTTCGAAGCCCGTCCATAATGGCCCCGCGAATTCGAAATGATGCATACGTATCAAATTTCAAATCGCGTTTCAAATCAAATTTTTCTATGGCATCCACCAGTCCCATAAATCCAAGGCTGGTTATTTCCTGTTTATTTACGTTATTAGGAAGGTGGGCTGATATACGATGCACATGATATTGAACGAGAGGCATGTAATGTTTAACCAGCTCATTACCCGCTTCCTGATCTCTGTATTTTTTCCATTTTGTCCATAATTTCTGTACTTGAGGAGCTGAATCTTTCAATCTTCATACCTCCTCGGATGAGGATTCAGTATTTTCAGTCGGCATCTTGATCATGATTTAATAAATTCCGAAGAACCTCAGCTGTTCGCTCAGCTTCCTGTTGTGACATTTTTTTACCTGGATCAGCAGAGAAATGGTTATTCTTCTCACTTAGCCCATCGTGATCTGAATGTGTTCCTTTTTTATCGGTTGACTGCCCCAGGCCTTTATTTGTTTGATTTTGTTTCAGAATATAAGATAATCCACTGCGTATAACAAACATAATGAAAAATATCAATAAAAAAATAAGAACGCTTCTAAACAGCGACGTATAAAATGAATTCATCCCAATGGACAACACAAAAACATATAAACCAGCTATGATCCCTGCAAAAAAATTCCACCACATTGTTCCAGCCATCATTAAATATCCTTTACACCTTTATTGACTGTTCGGATGTTCAGCATCCCGGTTTCCGGATTAAATTCAATGGTGCGCCCATTTTTTCCTCCCACATCTTCAGCAACGATCGGAATCCTAAAAATATCAAGCTGCTTTTTTACAGCCTCCACATTTCTGGGGCCAATCCGCATCATATCTCCGCCGGTGGAAAATTGAAACATCTGAGCGCCACCGGCCATTTTTGCTCTTAATGCATATTTTTTGGCTCCTTCTTTCATGAGAAGGTCGAGCAGTTCTTTAATAGCTGTATCTGCATATTTAGCTTTATTAAGTGTCTTCCCTTTTGAGAGAGATGAGTCTGGCAGCATGACATGTGCTAAACCAGCAATTTGTTTGGCTTGATCATATATCACAACTCCTACACAGGAACCTAATCCTGAAGTTCGAATTACACCTGGAGCCCTGACTACATTCAGATCTGCGATTCCTACTTTTACAACTTCCTTCAGCTTATTCATCTATATTTACTCCTAATGCCTTAAAGATCTTTTCAAATGAATCCGGGTCCGGCAACAGGAAAAAGTGTCCTTTAATTTCTCCCCTGTCACTATTTTCTTCCTCCAGAATGGTATCAATGACAATTACGTAATCCGATACCTGAGATAGTTCAATCAAGCCCATCGTCAAAATTGCTCCTGCCATGTCAATGGAGGCTGACGGGACAGACGGCTGCATATTCAAGCTGGTAAAATCCGAAAGTGCGGAGAGATACGAACCGGACAGTATATTTCCCATTTCCAGAAATGCCGAGATTCCCATTTCAGAATACGGGGGTTCTTCAAAAGTAATTGAAGAATCCCCTGTCATCACCTGGACAAAATAGGATACATGTTCAGGGGGAAGGACGAAAAACATATTCCCTGGCGTATCGCCTTCAATACGAACAAAAACAGCTGCTACAACTTGATCGCTTCCGCCTGCAAGTTCAACCATTTCATCATAGGTAGCAACCTGTACAGTTGGAATTTTTAAATTGATTTTACGATTCAACAGCCTGGATAAGGATGTCGCTGCATTTCCGGCACCTATATTCCCTATTTCTTTTAAAATGTCTAGATGTACCTGATTAAGTTTTTCGACAAATGACATTTATGATGTTCCTTCCACTGTTTGAATTTGTTTTAATTCGTCTCTGGATAAAACCTTGTCTAAATTTAATAGAATCAGAAGCCGTTTATCCAGTTTGGCAACTCCATGAATATAATCTGCTTCTACTGAACCCACAACTTCTGGCGGGGGTTCAATCGTGCTCTCTGGTATATCAATTACATCATTGGCTCCATCAACAATCATTCCTACTTCTTTATCATCAATATTAACAATAATAATCCTGGTGCTGTCTGTATATTCAGCTGTTTCCAGGTCAAAACGCTCTCTTAAATCAATAATGGGAGTCACAACTCCCCGAAGGTTAATAACACCCTTAACAAACTCTGGTGTTCTTGGGACCCGTGTGATATTTTGCATTCGTTCAATGGAGCCTACATATTTTACCGGTACGCCATACTCCTCTTCCTTCAACTGAAAAACAATTACTTTCATATATTCTTCTGACATATCGATTCCTCCCATTTCATCATAATCTATCATTTAATCAAAGCATTGGTGTCAACAATTAATGCTACTTCACCATTTCCTAAAATCGTTGCACCTGAAATGGCAAACACATTGGTCAAATAATTGCCTAATGACTTCAATACGATTTCTTGCTGTCCTATGAACGAATCTACTACCATTCCTGCCATTTTTTCGCCCTTTCTTACGATGACAATCGAATAGAGATCGTCTTGTTCACTTTCATCATGAGGCACTTCAAAAACTTCTTTCAGATGAACAAGCGGTACAACCTTTCCTCTGAAGTCAATGACTTGTTTATTATGTGCATGCATGATATCTTCTTTTTTCACAATAGCTGTTTCAATAATGGATGACAACGGAATCGCATATCTCTCGTTCGCTATTTCCACTAACATGACAGAAATAATTGATAGTGTCAGCGGTAATTGTATCGAAAATAGTGATCCCTCACCAGGCTTTGATTCGATCGTAATGGAACCGCCCAGGGATTCAATTGTGTTTTTCACAACATCCAGGCCTACTCCACGGCCAGACACATCAGAAATTTTGTCAGCTGTTGAAAATCCGCTGGCCATGATTAACTCATAAATCTGCTGATCGGTCATACTCTCGCTTTGTTCTCTGGTAATAACCCCGTTCTGGACGGCTTTGTTAATCACTTTTTCTTTGTTAATGCCCTGTCCATCATCTTCAATTTCTACATAAACATGATTTCCGCTGTGATAGGCTTTGAGTTTAAGGGTTCCCTGCTCAGGTTTCCCTTTCTTCACTCGCTCTTCTGGGATTTCAATTCCGTGATCCAGAGCATTTCGAATCAGGTGAACCAGGGGATCCCCAATTTCATCAATGACGGTCCGGTCTAATTCCGTCTCCTGGCCAATCACCTGAAAATCTACTTTTTTATTCAGATCCCTTGCCAATTGTCGTACCATTCGCGGGAATCGGTTAAACACTTGTTCAATAGGAACCATGCGCATAGTCAAAATAATATTTTGTAAATCACTGGAAATTCTAGACATTCGCTCAACAGTTTCTTTTAAATCATTATGATTTAACTCATAAGAAATCTGCTCCAGTCTTCCCCTGTCAATCACAAGCTCTTCAAATAAGTTCATTAATACATCAAGCCGGTCAATGTTAACCCTGATGGTTTTGCTTACTGATTTTTTCTTCGATTCTTTTTGGGCCTTAGGTGCTTTTTCATTTTCGGCAGCTTTTTCAGGTTTCTCCTGTTTCGACTCTTGTTCTTCTGCGTCATCTTTCCTTAGCTTTTTCTTTGATTCGATGAATTGATTGACAAGAAATGGATTCACTTCTACATTCTCTATTTCAGAAACTTTCATAATTCGTGCTGAAATATCTTCTTTTGCTTCTTTAGTAACAAGCAAAACGTCAAAATCATATTCAAATTTTTCTTCTTCTAAATCTTCAACTGATGGATTGGATTTAATAACTTCCCCAACCTGCTCCAGAATTTCAAACACCATATAAACCCTTGCTGCCTTTAACAAACAGTCTTCCCTTAACCTGACGTGTACGTGAAAGTTTTGAAAATTTCGATCCTTTGATTCCTGAAGTACGGTTAATTCAAATTCATCAAGATTCTGGAACGGAGAATCTGCATCCACTTCGGATACTGGTGCTGCCTCATAAGTTGCAGCGACTTCATTCTGCTGTACTTCTAGCGGCATTTCACCCTTTTCAATCTGTTGTAATTTTGCTACAACATCCTGTACATCTTTTTTTCCGTCTCCGCCGTCTGCAATATCAAATATAATCTCTTCCAGATATTCAACGGCTTCGAACACAATATCCAGCATATTGGAATCTACCTGAATCTGTTCGTTTCGGACAGCGTCAAGAACGTTTTCCATTTTATGGGTTAAATCTGCCAGGTCTTCAAATCCCATTGTAGCTGACATACCCTTTAACGTATGCGCTGCCCTGAAAATTTCCTGTACAATACTTAGTTCCGTTGGGTTCTTTTCGAGTTCAAGCAATTGATCATTCATCGTCTGTAAATGTTCTTTACTTTCATCGATGAACACTTCAAGATACTGATTCATTTCCATTTTCAATCCCCCTAATTTTCCATTGCCTGTAGAATGGTTTTACTCACTTTATCAATTGGTGAAACATAGTCAACCAACCCGGTTTTAATCGCTGATTTGGGCATTCCGAAGACAACTGCTGATTCTTCAGATTCAGCAATCACTTTAGTCAGTGGATCCTGTTGCTTGACTGCCTGCAGACCTTTCGTGCCATCAGATCCCATTCCAGTCAGTACCACAAGAACCTTTTTGTACCCCTTTAAAGTAGATAGGGAATTGAATAACACGTTAACTGATGGTCTGTGCCCGCCTGCTGCCGGATCCTTTGTGATATTTGCAGCCAGCGACATGCCTATCCTTTTTGCTTTCATATGAAAGTCTCCTGGTGCTATGTATGCAGTCCCCTCTTGAAATAACTCGCCATGTTCGGCTTCTTTAATGTCAATAGCTGAAAGCTTGTCCAGACGATCAGCGAGGGACTTTGTGAATCTGGGCGGCATATGCTGAACAATTAAAATCGGTGCCGGAAAATCAGCTGGTATTTGTGTCAAAACCTTTTGCAAAGCACGTGGTCCACCGGTTGATACACCGATAGCCACGATCATCTTGCTTTTTTGTCTGTTGGATTTAGTTTGGACAGATAGCGGCAAAGGCTCATATTCTTCCACAGCTTCTGTCCGTGAACTTATCGATGATAAATTTGCAGCCGCTGCTTCCTTTACTTTTTCAATAATCAAATCTTTTATATTTTCAATATCAAGCGAAATAGCACCGGATGGCTTTGGAATAAAATCTACTGCTCCCAGCTGCAATGCCTTCAGTGTGGTATCGGCACCCTCCTGAGTTAAGCTGGAAAGCATAACAACAGGCAAAGGTCTGGTTTCCATGATGTTTTTCAAGGCTGTCAATCCATCCATTACAGGCATTTCAATATCCAGCGTAACAACATCAGGCTGCCATTTTTTCAGCTTTTCGAGGCCATCTTTTCCATTTCTTGCTGTTCCCAGCACTTCTATATTAGGATCACTATTTAATATATCGGATATCATCTTTCTCATAAAAGCTGAATCATCAATTACTAGAACTTTGATTTTATTCACGGTTAATCTACCTTTCTAGAGAAGACAGCTTTTAATCTGCTGATAAATTTAAATGGTTCTGCTTTTTGGTTCATAGACTGTCCGGTATAACCCTTGACAATGGCTGAAAGTGACTGACTGACATTGCTCCTATGATTGAATAAAATAAATGGAGTCTGCCTCTGAACAGCCTGTACGACCTGTCTATCATCCGGCAAAATTCCTAATAATTTTACTTTTTTATCTAAAAATTGTTCAACAGCCATCGCTAATCGATGATAGGCCTGTCTGCCATCTTTTTCAGAAGTTGCCCGGTTAATCATCAAATATAATGGAATGTCCTTTCTTCTTGAACAAATAAATTTAATCACTGAATACGCATCCATAATTGAAGTAGGTTCCGTTGTCGTGATGACAAAGCATTCCTGGGATGCCAGAACGAAATTCATGTGGGTGACACTCATTCCAGCTCCCATATCAAATATGATGTAGTCATAGTCAAACATTAAATTTTGTAATTGCTGTAAAAAATCTGCGAATGCAGTATGTTCCAGGTTAAAGATCTCTGTCAAACCGCTTCCTGCTGCCACGTAAGATAAGGATTCAGGTCCTTTTTCAATAACATCCTTAATGGAAAGGGATTCTTCAAACATGTTCACAATCGTCTTTTTGGGTGTTAAACCTAATAGAATATCAATATTCCCCATACCAATATCGAGATCAAACAAAAGCACCCTCTTCTTTTGCTGGGAAAGTTTGATGGCAAAATTCAAAGCAAAATTTGATTTTCCTACCCCTCCTTTTCCGCTTACGACAGCAATGGTTTTGGCCTCTTCCTTGTTTTGAATGCGGCTTATCATATTACGCAATTTCTGTGCCTGATCACTCATCTTTTAGCTCACCAACCAGGGTAGAGATAAATTTTTCCTGATTTGCTTCTATTATATCATCTGGAACATCCTGACCATTCGTTAAATAAGCTACCCCCACTCTTTTATCCGTGATCAGGTTGAACATCATCCCATACTGTGAAGTTTCGTCGATTTTTGTAAAGATGATTTTTTCAATAGGCAGTTCAGAAAACTGATCAAAGATTTTTTCAAGATCACGGGCTTTTGAAGTCACGGATAACACAATATGAATTTCATCATCAGGCTGGAATTGATTCATTTCTTTGACCTGTTTAATATATTTTGAATCTAAATAATTTCTCCCAGCTGTATCCACTAATATTAAATCGTAATCCGAAAATTTGTTTCTGGCTTCTTTAAAATCCTTCTGGTTGTATGCTACTTCAATGGGAACATTCAGGATCTTTGCATATGTTTTAAGCTGATCTACTGCAGCTATCCGATAGGTATCGGTTGTAATTAAAGCCACTTTCTTCTTCTCATTCAATACAGCTTCGGCAGCAATTTTAGCGACAGTGGTTGTTTTCCCTACACCAGTTGGACCAAGGAGATGAATCACTTTCTTATCCGTTGTTTTCCCGAAAGGAAGGGGCTTAATATAGGTAAGCAGTTCAGCTTTCAGCCATTCCTTAAGCTTTTGGGCATCAGCATTCTTGCCATGTATATAAAATTTTTCAACCAGGTTATTTGAAACTTCTGCTGCCTTGTCTGGATCCAGCTCCTGTTCGATTAAATAGCGATAAACCTTTTGAATTGGTTCCGGGTATAGTTTTTCATTGCTCTCTTTTTTTCCATTCAAATATTTTTTTAATTCTTTGATTTCATTTAAAATCTGTTTTTCTGTTACTCTTAATTCTTTTTGGTCAGATAGGTTTTTGTCAGTGGAGTATGACAGATAGTCTGGCTTTGCGATGCTCTTTTGCGGCATCGCCTTCTTAGACTCCAGGGGTGACGGATCTGTCGCGGCAATGACTTCGATATTTTTCTTGCGGAATATTCCTAAAAAACCACGTTTGTGTACAACCCGCGAATTTAAAATAACTGCGTTTTTTCCTAACTCTTTCCGAACTTGTTTCATGGCATCTGGCATAGTGGATGCCGTAAATTTTTTTACCTTCATGCCACATTCACCACCCCTACGCTTTGCACTTCAAGATCTGGTTCTAATTCATTGTAAGACAGAACAATCACCTGAGGGAAAAACCGTTCGATCAGATGCTTCACATACATCCGGATCGTCGGCGAACAGAGAATAATTGGTGTTTCTTCCTGCATCGAAACAGCTTCCACCTGCTGTTGTACGGCCTGTACAATTTTTTGCTGGGATTCGGGATCCAGGGATAAGTAACTTCCATGTTCTGTCTGCTGAACATGATCAGCAATCATTTTTTCAACATGACTGGAAACCGTAACTACTTTCAACTGTTTGTTTTCATCTGCATACTGTCTGGATATCTGTGATGCCAGGGACTGGCGGACATATTCAGTTAAAAGGTCCGTATCGTTGGTTAACTTTCCATAATCAGCAAGGGTTTCAAAAATAACCGGTAAATTTCTTATAGATACTTGCTCTTTCAGCAATTTACCAAGCACTTTCTGAATATCACCAATTGATAGGGGTTCTGGCGTAACCTCTTCTACCAAAATTGGATAACTCTCCTTCAGGTGGTCGATGAGCTGTTTGGTTTCCTGCCGGCCTAACAGTTCATGTGCATGCCTTTTAATGACTTCGGTAATATGAGTTGACACAACTGAAGGAGGATCCACAACTGTATAACCTGTCATTTCTGCTTCTTCTTTTAAATCTTCACTGACCCACTTTGCTGGAAGACCAAAGGCAGGTTCAACCGTATCAATTCCTTCGAGATGATCGTCTTCTATTCCTGGGCCCATTGTCAGAAAATGATCCATATACAGTTCCCCACGGGCAACTTCATTCCCCTTGATTTTCAGCCGGTATTCATTAGGATTCAGCTGAATATTATCCCGGATACGAACCACAGGTACGACTACTCCCAGCTCTAAAGCCAGCTGCCGTCTGATCATGACGATCCGATCCAGCAGGTCTCCGCCCTGACTTGTGTCAGCAAGAGGAATAAGCGCATAACCAAACTCGAATTCAATAGGATCCATATCGATTAACTGTACAACATCTTCTGGAGAATTCATATCCTTAGTTTCTGGTTCTTCTTCATCCTCCATCGCCATTTCTTCTTTCTGCTCCATAGAACGGTTGAGCCAGTACCCGCCAAATGCAAGAACCGATGAAATCATAACAGTCAAACCAAAGTTAATCGGAGTTAAGCCAAGTAAAAAGATCGTTCCCGCAGCAATATATAATAATTTAGGATAGCGAAGAAGCTGTCGGGTGACATCCTCACCCAGGTTCCCATCAGAAACTACCCTTGTTACAACGATTCCTGTTGCTGTGGAAATTAATAGTGCAGGTATTTGAGATACCAGGCCATCCCCTACTGTTAAGCGCATATATGTATCAACAGCTTCGCCAAAGGACATGCCATGCTGTACGGTTCCAATAATCAGTCCAAATAATATGTTGACTAATACAATAATAATTCCAGCGATTGCATCCCCTTTGACAAACTTACTGGCACCATCCATCGCCCCATAAAAATCGGCTTCCTGCTCAATTTTTTCCCTTCGTTCTTTCGCTTCATGCTCGGAGATTAGTCCTGCATTCAAATCAGCATCAATGCTCATCTGCTTACCAGGCATTGCGTCGAGCGTAAAACGAGCCGCAACTTCTGATACACGTTCAGCACCCTTTGTGATGACGATAAACTGTATAATAACCAGAATTAAAAATATTACAAATCCAACGAGGGGACTGCTTCCGATTACAAAGGTTCCAAAAGTGTCAATCACATTTCCTGCATCCGCTTCGGACAAAATAGATCGCGTTGTTGAAACATTTAGTCCGAGGCGAAAGAGGGTCAGAAGCAATAAGAGGGAAGGAAAAATAGAAAAGTCAAGTGCTTCTCTAGTATTCATGGAAACAAGAATCACAATAAGAGCTAATGAAATATTTATTAAAATAAGAATACTGAGGAGCCATCCCGGCAATGGGATGACCAGCATGATGATTATGAGTATTACGCCTAATAGTACCGTTAAATCTCTTGGTGCCATTTATACACATCTCCCTCTATTGCTTAACGTTTCTTTGTTCCATTCGATAAACATAAGCCAATACTTCAGCAACTGCCTGAAAGAATTCCTCATGGATTTCTTCACCGATTTCTACATCATGATATAGCCCCCGTGCAAGCTGACGGTTTTCAACTATGGCAATATCATGGGCCTTTGCCACTTCCCGAATTTTTAATGCGATATAATCAACACCCTTTGCAACAACAAAAGGTGCATCAAACTGATCTTCATCATATTTGATTGCAACCGAATAGTGAGTGGGGTTGGTGATCACAACATCTGCTTCAGGCACTTCACTCATCATCCGCTGCATCGACATTTGTCGCTGTCTTTCTTTTATTTTCGACTTGATTAGCGGATCCCCTTCTATGTTTTTATGTTCATCTTTAATATCCTGTTTAGACATTCGGATATTTTTTTCGTAATCATATCGCTGATAAGCATAATCAAAAACTGAGATGACCAGGAGTGCCAGTGATGCTGCAATCCCCATTGCTAGGGTCGTCTGACCGAAAAAAGCAATGGATTGATCAGCACTTTTCAATGCCAGCATTAACATATCATCTTTGTTTAGCCAGAGTACAAAAAACGTAACAAAACCGATGACAGAAATTTTCAAAAGAGATTTCACCAGTTCTACCAGTGCACGTACTGAAAAAATCTTTTTCGCACCCTTGATCGGATCAATCTTTTTTAAATCAAACTTTAGTGGTTCAACTGTAAACAAAAAGCCAATCTGTAACAGGTTCGCTCCAACACCGGCAACGATAGCGGCAGCCATGATTGGAGCCAAAACCTTCAACGTCTCTGCGGTTGTTTCCAACAAAATATCCTGCAAAACAGGAATAGTTAAATCCTGATGAATATATTCTGTAAAACTATTAACATAAATCCCCGTAAAGGAACGGTTTAGAAACTGTCCCATAAATAATAGGAGAATAAAAACCATCAACAATAAAATGGCCGTATTAACATCCTGACTTTTGGCTACCTGTCCCTTTTTCCTCGAATCCCGGCGCTTTTTCGGTGTAGCCTTTTCAGTTTTTTCCTGGGCAAAAAATTGTAAATCCAGGTCTAACAGCTTCATCGTTTAAGCGCCTCCAATTATCTTCATTAAATCCCTCATAGTTATAATCAGGGTTTCGAATAAATGTCTAATGGTCATAAAATATATACCCATAAACAAAAACATGACGATAAAACTTACCAGTATTTTCAACGGAAGGCCAACCACAAACACGTTTAACTGAGGCACTGTTCTGGCTACAATCCCAAGGGCAACATCAACTAAAAATAGGCACCCCACAATGGGTATGGCCATTTGAAATGCAATGACGAACATATGATTAAACGTATCAATTAAAAATGCCGGAATGCTTTCCTTCTCGAATGGTATGTATTGATCAAGAGCAATGTACTGATAACTGTAGAAAACTCCATCTAACAGCAGATGATGGGCATCCACCGCTAGGAGAAACAGAATGACCATGGTATAAAAATATTGGCCAATGAGCGGGCTCTGTGCCCCTGTCTGGGGGTCAATGACATTGGCAATAGCGAATCCCATTTGAAAGTCGATAAACCCCCCTGCTATTTGTACGGCGGATAACATTAAATAAGCGATAAAGCCAATAAAAAGTCCTACCACAATTTCTTTAAGCAGCAGAAGAAAGTATTCCCCATTCATGATAAAAATTGGAACATCCACTGTATAAAACATAATCCATGCTAAAAATAAACTAAAACCAATCTTATGCCTGGTCGGGATGTTCCGGTAAGAAAAAATCGGGAGCATGACGAAAAAAGATGTGACCCGTGCAAATATCAGTAAAAAACCAGGCAATCTTGCCATATCGATTAAGTCAATCATGACCCTTACCCTATAACACTTGGAATGCTATTAAAAATTTTAATGGTGAAATCAACCATCCGAACAAGCATCCACGGGCCAAAAAATACAAGTCCTACAAAAACAGCAATAATTTTCGGTATAAAAGCCAGGGTTTGTTCCTGAATCTGTGTTGTTGCCTGAAAAATAGATACTAATAACCCCACAACAAGGGCCAGTAATAAGAGTGGACCAGTGATTATTAGTGTTACATAA
Organism: Bacillaceae bacterium; assembly: GCA_017656265.1. Lineage (GTDB taxonomy): Bacteria > Bacillota > Bacilli > Bacillales > Alkalibacillaceae > Melghiribacillus. Next base: position 398,551 of record JACDOD010000001.1, read on the forward strand.
ACACCCTGTTCAGCCAGTGATATTACAAACTCACTTGTCACAATTAGCGCTCCCCTCTATGGTTTAAAGCTTTCTAGTATGGAATGAGTAATTAAGTACCAGCCATCTACCAACACAAATAATAAGATCTTAAAAGGAAGTGAAATCATAACTGGCGGCAGCATCATCATCCCCATAGACATGAGAACACTGGCTACAGCCATATCAATGACCAGAAAGGGTACAAAGATCATAAAGCCCATCTGGAATGCCGTTTTTAATTCGCTGATAGCGAACGCTGGTACCAGCGTCGTTAATGGAATATCCGCAATGGATTCAGGCCTTTCCATTTCAGCATAATCCATAAACAGGGCTAAATCCTTTGGCCTTGTATGTTTGGCCATGAATTCCTTCAATGGCAGACTTGCACGGTCATAGGCTTCATCCAGGGTTATTTCATCATTAAATAAAGGCTGCAGTGCTTCCTGATTTATTTCATGAAAAGTAGGTGCCATAATAAAAAATGTTAAAAATAAAGCCAGACCAATTAATATCTGATTGGGCGGCATTTGCTGCGTAGCCAGAGATGTCCTTACAAAGGATAATACAATGACAATGCGAGCAAAGCTGGTCATTAGAATGAGAATACTTGGAGCCAGCGCTAATACGGTTAATAATAAAAGCAGCTTAATCGATGTGGCTAAATTGTTTGGATCCGTATCGGAAAATAACCCAACAAATTCACCCATATTAATCCTCTTTTCTGCCGCGGTAACGATCAATCGCTTTTTCCCGCTCTTTCTGCATCGACGTTAGTTCATCCTGGAACAGCTGTTTAAAAGCTGTTGCCGAATCCTGTTTCTGTTTAGACTTATTCCACTTTTGCCAGATGGATTGGAACGATTGATTAATAGATCGATTTGGCTCCTGGTTTTCATTAAACAGTTCACTCACCGTTTCCTCATCGGTGATTTCTTTCAGAAACGTAATATTTTCCCCAACACCAAGGGCATAAACCTTTTTGCCAATTCTGACAAGCTGCACTGATTTATTGTTTCCCAGAGAAATGCCACCCAGATTTTCCAGCGTACGCACCTGCTGATATATTCTGGTCCTTTTCTGCAGATATTTTAATAGAACATAGATTAACCCCAGCACAAGTACAAGGGCTATGATCATTTTAAGAAAATCCACCAGCAGTGATGGTTTTGCATCCTCAGAAACCAGCGAATTTTGATTTTGATCAGAATCATCCGGGGAATCATTGGTAGAATCCCCGGATGTAGCCCCATTATTTAATAAGTCATATACATTTTGATTATCGGCTGCATTTGCATGCGCAGTATGTCCAACGAATAAAAATATGATTGAAATAAGTATTAAAAGGGCAAAACGTTTCATCTATACTCCCCGCCTTATGCGTGGATGACATTTAGTAATAATGTTAGTCCATCGCTTTTTTTACTGCTTCCATGACACGATCTGCCTGAAAAGGTTTTACGATAAAGTCTTTTGCTCCTGCCTGAATGGCATCGATAACCATTGCCTGCTGCCCCATGGCAGAGCACATGATAACCTTTGCTTCCGGACTCATTTCCTTGATTTCTTTTAATGCTGTAATTCCATCTTTTTCAGGCATGGTGATATCCATGGTCACCAGATCTGGCGATAATTCCTGGAATTTTTCCACAGCTTCGTTTCCATCCTGTGCTTCTCCAACAACTTCAAATCCATTTTTTTCTAGAATATCCTTGATCATCATTCTCATAAATGCTGCATCATCAACAATTAATACTTTCTTTGACATGATTAAGCCCTCCCAAATTAGTTTCTCTATTGATTTATCTTAATTTTTTCAGTCGATCCGATTGGCTGAGGATATCCGTTAATCTCACGCCAAAATTTTCATCAATGACAACTACTTCCCCTTTTGCAATTAATTTATCATTTACATGAATATCAACCGGTTCACCGGCTAATTTATCTAATTCAATAATAGAGCCGGACGTTAATTCCAGAATTTCTTTGATCGTTTTTTTAGTCCGCCCAAGCTCTACGGATACTTTTAATGGAATATCGAGCAGCATATTTAAATTTCGCTGATCAACCTCTATACCTGTACCAGCACTCTCTAGATCAGCAAAGGCAGCTGGCTGCACAGAAACATCCTGTCTGACGGTATTCCCTCCAACATGTTTTGGTTCTGCCGAGTGATTTTCTACCTTGTTCATTTCTGGCTGAGGTGGGTTAAGATCCGCCTGTTCATCGATGTTGACGGAATGTTCCGCTGGTTCCTGCTGATCAGAACTGTCAGAGTCAGAATTCATTAATTGATTGACCAGCGCTTTTGCAAAATCCAAAGGTAAAAGCTGCATGATATTAGAATCAATTAAGTTACCAACTTTCAATTGAAAGGAAACTTTCACAAGAACTTCTTCATTTGGGATTGTTTCGACCCCTTCACCAGTATTCAAATCCAGCAAGTTGATTGTAGGCGGTGAAATATCTACTTTTTTATTGAACACCGTTGACATGCTTGTGGCTGCAGAACCCATCATCTGGTTCATCGCTTCCTGAACTGCACTTAAATGAATGTCATTCAGCTCTTCTTCTGGTGAAGTTCCATCACCGCCCAGCATTAAATCTGCAATAATAGCCGCATCCTGCTGCTTAATGACTAGCAGGTTGACACCTGAAAGCCCTTCTGTATATTCCACTTTGATTGATACATGGGGAAGCGGAAACTCTTCATCTAATTCCTGGTTTTCTACAACAGAAACTCTAGGGGTTGTAATTTCAACCTTTTGATTTAACAGGGTTGATAGAGCTGTTGCCGAGCTTCCAAATGAAATATTGCCAACTTCCCCCAGGGCATCTTTTTCGATGTCAGATAAATACTCTTCTTCAGCTGCAGGGGGAGCATCCGGTTGTTCGTCCTCATCCTGGATATTATCACCGCGTAATAGGGCATCAATTTCCTCCTGCGAAAGCATATCATCATTGTGATTCATCTTCTATTTCCCCCCTACTCAATTCTTCGAGAATTTGAACAGCCATTTTATGTTTTTGCTTACCAGGCTGAACATGAAATTTTGGTTCATTATTTACCAGAAGCATCAGCGGGTCTTCAATGGACTGATCCAGCTGAATAACATCATTAACTGATAAATTTAAAAACTCCTCAATGGTAATTGTAGATTCCCCCAGCATGGCTTTTACTTCCACTGGCGCAGACCGCAGGCTTTTTGATATATTTTCAAAATCTTTAGGGCTCGCTTTTCTTTCTGTATCCTGCATCCAGTAGTGCACCGAAAGTTTAGATATAATTGGTTCAAGAACAATATGAGGGATACAAATATTGATCATTCCGCTTGTTTCACCGATGGTTGTATTTAATGAGATGACAACAACCGTTTCATTTGGTGAAACTAACTGCAGAAATTGAGGATTGACTTCAAATTCTTCCAGACTGGGTTCAATGTCTACCAGTGAGCTCCATGCCTCTCTCAGGTTATCCATCGCTCGCTCAAAAATGTTTGACATGATTCTTGTTTCGATTTCTGTCAGGTTGTCCACTTTGTTCAAGCTGTTCCCTTCTCCGCCCAGTACCCGGTCAAGCATTGCATAGGCGATATTCGGGTTAATCTCAAATAACACCCGTCCATCTAGCGGAGAAACCGCGAATACATTAAGAATAGTCTTTTTTGGAACGGAACGGATAAATTCTTCATATGGAATCTGGTCGACTGAAGCTACAGCTATGTTAATATAAGTCCTCATTTGTCCCGATAAATAGGTAGCTAACAGCCGGGCAAAATTCTCATGAATTCTCGTAATACCACGTATCTGATCTTTGGAGAAACGCAATGCCCTTTTAAAGTCGTAAACTTTAACCTTTTTTTCTTCCTCTTCTTTTTTTAACTCATCGGCATCCATCTCTCCCGATGAGATAGCAGATAGCAGGGCATCGATTTCACTCTGTGATAAAACCTCTTCTGACAAAAGTTTCACCTCCGATGCGGAGCAAGCAGCTGAATGGATTACTGGATTACTTTTCGAATCGTATATACTTCAGTTACTTTTCCATCATTCATAAGTTGATTTAATTTAAGTTTAATCGTATTTTCGAGATTTGTAATACCTGTTTTAAAGTCTTCTTCTTCCATCTGGGACAATTCTTTAATCAAAATATTTTTTAACTGAAAGTCCCTTTTTTGCAATTCTTTTTTTGCTTTATTGCTGTCTGTCACAATCCGAAATTGTATACGGACGAAACGGTCGTCTTTTAAATCAGTCGTAATTTCTTCTGTTTCAAATGAACTTTCAATTATTTCATCAATATCCCTTGTTCCATCCGCATTTGAATCTGATTTTATATTAAGAACAATAACTAAAGCGATGATTCCAAGAATTACGAGGGATATTAAAATAGATAACATAATCTTAATCGCTTTTCGGTTCATTTTTTGATCCCTCCACCTCATCAAAAATCCTGACAAGTCCAATTTTTTGATAAAAATCTGTTACTTTTTGCAGGATTTCTTCTTTTGACTCTTTCACAAAATATTTTTTTCCGTTAGTTAAGGTAATCGTCGTATCTGGAAGTGTCTGTATCGTTTCTATGTACAACGCATTCAGCAGAAATGTTTCATTATTTAATCTGGTCACTTCTATCATAGTGGGACGGGGCCAGGCAAGCCAGCCCCGATTCCTCCTTTATTTAAATTATCGTTTCAGATTAACTAATTCCTGTAAGATTTCATCTGAAGTTGTAATAATACGGGTATTAGCCTGGAATCCCCGCTGAGCAGTGATCATTTCGGTAAATTCTTCGGCCAGATCTACATTGGACATTTCAAGAGCACCGGCGTAAATGGTTCCGGTACCGTCCTGTCCCGGTTCAACTAAATCTGAAATATTATCAAAAGTAGCACCATTAGTTAGGACTCCGGCATTTTGAGTTAGCCTAAACATGTTGCTCCCAACTTTTTCTAAGCCTCCAGGATTAGAAAATTTCGCTAACAAAATTTGTTGGCTATTGTCTAAATTCCCACTTGCATCTATGAAATTCACTGTACCATCTGATGAGATGCTGAAACTTTGAGCATCCTGATCAATTTGGATACGTCCAGTATCTCCGACAAGGTAGTATCCATTAGCACTCACTATATACCCCTCATCATCCAAATAAAAATTTCCTGAACGAGTAAAGTATATTTCATCTGTATCAATATCCACATTGTTATCGCCATCAACAAGTTTAGCTAGTACAAACATCCCATCTCCTTCAAGAGCAAGGTCCAGGGGACGGTTCGTTGTTTGACGGTTACCCTGGGTATGAATGTTGTCAATACTACCGGTTGCCATACCCAAACCAATTTGAGTTGGGTTTTTACCGCCTAAAACAGGGTCTCCTCCGTCATATTGTGGTGCTTGAGCACCTGCAACAGTCTGGCTCATAATATCCTGAAACGTGACTCGTCCTTTTTTATAGCCATATGTGTTAACGTTAGCAATATTATTGGCCACAACATCGAGTTTAGTTTGAAATCCTCTCATACCTGAAATTCCTGCATACATGGAACGTAACATTTTCCAATCATCCTTTCGCATTTTTATTAGCTGCTTCAGTCGATCAGCAGCTCCAGGCCTCCATCCGGTCCAGCCTGTTATTCATTTAAAAGAATGGTACCGTTGATGTTTGTGAATATTTGTTCCTGCGCTTCTTTCCGATCCATAGCGGTTATAACGGTGTTATTTTTGGCACTTACGACTAAAGCTGCATCATTTAAAATAACAACTGAATCGGTTACTCCTTTACTTTTTGCTTCTTGAACCTTCTCTTGAATGTGCATCCAGGTTGACTGTGAAATTTGAATATCTCTTTCATTCATTCGCTTTTGAGCATGTTTGCTCACTTTTAGGCTTTTTGTTGCCTCTTCTAGAAACGATTGGAACGATGGTCCGGTTTTGGATTTCCTCTGAACCTGTTTTCCAGGAATCATCAGCGGGTGATTCTGTACCTGGTGAATTCTGTGATCCATAAACACCCCTGCTTTCTTAAGGAGTTTCTTCAGTCTTCAAACTAACTTCCGTAACATCTCTGACACTAATTTTTTCTCCATTGCTCAAAACAAGCTGAATTCCTTCACTTCCCATTGCTACACGTTGAACAATACCTTTTCCCAGATCAGCAGGATTTCCCTCACTGTCATACATCTGGTAAGTGACTTCTTTCTCAATTAGATGGCTATATTCAGCAACCGATTGATAAGTTTGAAATTCATTTAAGTGATTCATCGATTGAGAAATATTCATTAATTGTTCCAGCTGTGAAAAAGTAGCCATCTGAGCAATGAACTCTTTGTCCTGCATCGGATTTAAAGGATCCTGGTTTTTCAACTGTGCCATCAGAATTTTTAAAAATTCTTCTTTTCCCAAATTTCCGCTTCCCGCGGTTTTAACCTGATTGGATAAATAGAACGATGAATCGATCTTTGTCATGTTATCACCTTCTCAAATTGACTCAATATGTCTTCAAAAGATGGTTGATCTTCTTTTGAAGAATGATGGTCTTGCTGGTCCCGGTTATGCTGCTGATTTTGTCCCTGGCTTTGTTCCTGCGAATCGTCCTGACGTGAATAAAGAGCATGCTGCTGGAAAACCTGATCTTGCTGCTTTTCAATGACGACCTGGTTTGGCGAAAACATATGTCTCAGCTGATGAAGATTTCCCTCAAGCATTTCTTTTACTGCATTCGACGTTACAGTAATTTTTACTGCCATTTCACCATTGAGCTGGGTTAATTTCACCATCATTTCACCCAGATGTGCGGGCTTTAGCTTAATGGTCATCTGAGTAATTCCATCCTGTTTCAAAAACCGGCTTGACTGAATCATTTTCTGAAACTGTTCAAGCAATTGTGACTGGGTATTGCCCTGGATATCTGTTTTTTGCTGCTGCAAATAAATGGTGTACTGCTCCAGTCTGGAAATAGGCATAGTATCTATCTGTCCAAACATGTTTGTCTGGTGTTTAGATTGGTGATTGAACCGCATATGCTGCGCTATTGGACTGGTAAATCCCAGTGATTGAGATGACTGACTTTGTCCTGTCAGCTGAAGCGTTTGATGAAATCCATTCTGAGTTCCCTGAAGCATCTGGTTAAACCCATTTTGTATCCCCTGAAATGAAGTCTGTCTATAAACCTGATTTTGGTTAAGCTGGTGTTTTAACAGTGTCTTTAATTGTTCCAGCGCCTGGTATAATTGTTTTGTTTGTACTAATTGTTCAGGGTTGCCCGTCAAATTGGTCTGTATGTTGTTCTGTGATTGGACTGGTTTAGACTGCTCCATTTTAAGAAGCCATTTTTCAAGTTTTATGACAATCGCTTCCAAGTTGTTTAATGTACTCTCACTGTTCCTTTTTTGAAGGGTATGAGACATAGTCTGGATTATTGCTTCGTTAACCTTCTGATCATGAAACAGCTGTATGATGCTCTGAAGAGTTACAGCCTTCGGATGCGGGCTGTATTGTTCATTGTTTTGCTGATTATCTGAAATATCGCTAATCGTGATCAGTGCACTTAAAAAATCTTCAAGCTGCTCCAATAGACCATTCAACAGATCGGGTTTATCCTGCTCAGATGCTTGCTGTATGAATTGGAGGAGCTTTTGGAGTTCCTTCAATTCTTGTTCTCCAAAAGTACCGTTCAAAAGTTTTTCAGCAAGAGTTGTTAATTCCGTTTGTTTTAAGTCATCTCCGCTTGTGCTTTTAAGCTGGATTTGTTGGCTGGTTTTTGAAAGAATCTGAGCAAAAATGGTTTCTGTATTCCCTTTTGTCTGATTCATAGCTTTTCCGTAAGAATGTTTTGTAGAGAGATTTGGTTGAAGTATTTCCATATTGATCATCCCTTCCACTTTCTCACCTCCTTTCAAAGTGATTTTTTACTCCCCGGGGCTTAAAAATGCCTGGGTCAGCTGAGCAGCTTTTTCCGGATTCATAGCAGCTAGTACAGCACCTCGCTGATCAGCGGGCAATTTTTCTAAAATTAACAGAGCAGATTCATCTGTTAAGTTCTGGATAATTTGAGCAGCCTGACCAGCTTCGATTTGGGTAAATGACTCTGAAACATTGCTGAGCAACTCTTCCCTTTGTTTTTGGTTTTGACTTTCCTCATCCAGCTGCTGCTGTAACTGCTGAACCTGTTCATTGAGCCTGTTAATTTCTTCATCCTTTGCCTCTAACTCTTGCTGAAGATTAGATATCTGCTGTTCCTGGTCATCAATCGTTGCTAATAAATTCGTTCTTTCCTGTTCCAACTTTTCTTTATCATTTCCTATAAAATTTGACACAATAGGGATCTGATTGCCTATATTGGCAGAAATCTGAAACACATTATATCCTGCAACGGTTAACACAATTAATGCCAGTGTAATTGCAAAAATCGAAGGGATAACTATGACAAATAAAAACCATTGCAATTTTCCGCCTTCTTTTCTTTGCTTTTTAATATTTTCGGATGACATGAGCTTTCACCTATTTCTTTTCTGGATAAACTGCTGAACAGATATATCATCCATAAGTATTTTTTCCTGACGCATAAGTTCTTCCTTAAACTCTGTTTTCTTATGTTCTAAAATCTTTTCAAACTTTTTCGTCTCTATGTATGCTTCTGTCAACTTTACCTGCTTCATTTCCATGGTATGTCTGGCCTGTTGAACACTGATCTGGACTTCATTAATCTTTTTCTGAAGCTGATTCAAATAAAGATTGTAACTAGTAATGCGAGAAGCAGATATCGCCATTTGCATTTGATCATTTAATTGCGATTCGATGTCTTCTTTTTCTTTTAACAAATGATAGAGTTGGGTTGCTGCAGATTCAAAGTGATCAACCGCCTGCTGAAAATCCCTTTCTGCTTCTTGCTTTTCCCTGTCTCTCATATTAAGAATTTTTTCAAAGGCTTCTATATTGGCCATTAATCATCACCCTGGTAAACAATGTTTTTTAAATAGGAAAGGGTTTCCCGGCTTGATGACTGTTCGTTAATACTCTGTTTTAAGAATTGGATTAATTTTGGGTAAAACTGAATGGCTTCATCTACTTCTATTGATGCTCCTTTTTTATAAGCTCCTATTTGAATCAGTTCTTTGTTATCTTCATAGACTGACAGCAGAGAACGAAATCTTTCTGCAGCCTGCAGATGATCATCTGGCACGATCTCATTCATCACCCGGCTGATTGATTTTAAGATATTAATGGCCGGGTATTGACCCTGTTCGGCCAATTTTCTGTCTAAAACAAAATGGCCGTCCAGTATTCCTCTAACCGTATCCGCAATCGGTTCATTTAAATCATCACCATCAACCAGCACCGTGTAAAAAGCTGTGATGGAGCCCTGCTCATTCGTACCCGTTCTTTCCAGCAGCTTCGGTAGGCTGGCAAAAACACTTGGTGTATATCCCTTAGTTGTGGGGGGCTCTCCAGTTGCCAGTCCCACTTCACGCTGCGCCATAGCAACCCTGGTTAAAGAATCCATTAAAAAATTGACATTATATCCTAAATCACGGAAATATTCAGCAATAGCTGTCGCAGTATAAGCGCTCTTAATCCTCTGAAGTGCAGGCTGATCAGATGTAGCTACCACAACTATCGATTTTTTTAGTCCTTTCTCTCCTAAATCTCGTTCAATAAATTCCCTTACCTCTCTGCCTCTTTCTCCAATTAAAGCAATAACATTGACGTCCGCCTCGCTATTGCGGGCAATCATGCCAAGCAATGTACTTTTTCCAACTCCGCTTCCTGCAAAAATTCCTATTCTTTGTCCCTTTCCGACCGTCAATAAACCATCAATCGACCGAATACCTATAGATATAGGCTCTCTTATTGGGGGTCGGAACAGAGGATTTGGAGGGTTCTGTTCAGTTGGATACGAAACCAGACCCTTTGGAAGCGGCCGCTTATCCAATGGTTTACCCAGGGAATCCAGAACTTTTCCGATTAAACTTCTGCCGACTTTTATTTCAAGTGAAGTTCTCGTACCTTCTACCAGACAGCCCGGACCAATGTTTTTGGCTTCACCATATGGCATCATCAGAACATTTTCCTGCTGAAAGCCAACGACTTCTGCCATGATTGGTTCAGCTTTCTTTCGGCTGGTATATATATAGCAGACGTCACCAATGCTGGTTTCAGGACCTTTAGATTCGATTAACAGTCCTACCATGCGTGTGACTTTACCATATCTTTTGTATGGATCTATCGTGTCAATCCATTGAAGAACTTCACTCGTTTTCAAGAGATTTGGCCTCCTCAAACATTCGGAATAGTTTTGTACGCAATTCTCTTACCTGTGTATCTAAACTTGCATCCACTTTGCCAAATGGTGATTCAATGATACAGCTATGTTCAGCCAGATCTGACTTAGGATAAATGGATAAATGACCGTTTCCGTCAACGATATTTTTTAATTCTGGCTTGTAGTCCATGACTAGCTCGAACTGGGAAGGATGAACATAAACGTTGACATGCGGCATCTGTTTCACTTCCTGGATAGCAGACCTGACAATGTTCAAAAATAATCCCGGTTCTTCAGCTAATTTGGCTTGCAGGATTTTTTCCGATGCTTTCAGGGCTATTTCAAGAATTTGCTGTTCACTGTCAGCTAGTTTATCATCATAATCTTTTTTGGCCAGGTTGATTATTTCCCGGGTTTCTTGAATAATACGGCTATATTGATCTTCAGCCTGCTTTTGTCCCTGCTCGAAGCCAGCCTGGTATCCCTGATTTTGAGCAAGTTCAGCCAGTTTTTGTTTTTCCTGTTCCCAGGCTTTCTGATCCTGTTCGATTTCTTGTCTGGCTGCTTCTTTCATTTTCTGAATCTCGGATTCTGTCTGTTTTAATTTGGCCTCAGCTTCGTTATACATAAGTTCAGCCTGCTGTTTTAATTGATTGATAGATTTTTCAGTGTCTGTCTGGTGATTGTTTGAATGTTGGTACTGATTTTTTTTCAAAACTTCCTTGATATGAATCAACCTGGGTTCATTTTTCGGAGACTGAGGTTTAAAAACGTTAGACAATGATATCATCACCTCCGCCCCGTGCCACGACAATTTCTCCCATTTCTTCTAAACGTCGAATGGTAGAAACAATTCGCGTCTGAGCTTCTTCAACATCACGGAGGCGGACAGGTCCCATAAATTCCATTTCTTCCTTGAATGTATCTGCCATCCGTTTGGACATGTTCTTAAACAGAACTTCTTTAACTTCTTCACTGGCAACTTTAAGGGACAGCATCAGATCTTCGTTGTCCACTTCACGGATAACCCGCTGAATGGATCGGTTATCCAGTGTAACAATGTCTTCAAATACAAACATTCGTTTCTTGATTTCTTCTGCCAGTTCAGGATCCTGGGTTTCTAATTCATCAAGAATGGTTCTCTCAGTTGTTCGGTCAACACCATTTAGAACTTCTACAATGGCTTCAATGCCTCCCGTCTGAGTGTAATCCTCTGTAACCGTTGTTGATAGTTTTTTCTCCAAAATTTGTTCAACCTCATTAATCACTTCCGGTGAGGTCGAATCCATTAAAGCGATTCTCTTAGCAATATCCGCCTGCATTTCAGGAGGCAGTTCTGACAGTATTTGTGCCGATTGCTCAGGGTCCAAATAGGACAGTATTAAAGCAATGGTCTGAGGGTGTTCATTTTGGATAAAGTTAAGAATTTGCGCCGGATTAGCTTTTCTAGCAAAATCAAATGGTCTTACCTGCAATGATGAAGTTAAGCGGCCGATAATCTTCGTCGCTTCATCTTCACCCACTGCCTTCTCAAGGACTGTCTTAGCATAGCCTATACCACCCTGAGAAATATAATCCTGGGCCAGTGCTATTTGGCGGAATTCTTCCATTATATCTTCTTTTTGTCTGGAATCCACCTTTTGAACAGAAGAAATCTCTAAGGTCAATTGCTCAATCTCTTCCTCTGTTAAATGTTTATAGACCTGTGCAGAAACGTCTGGCCCAAGAGAGATTAACAGAATGGCGGCTTTCTGTCTTCCTGTTAGTTGATTTTTTGTTCTGGCCATTCTATCCCCCCTTAATCTTCAGCGATCCATGTACGAAGTAACTTGGCAAATTCCTCAGGTTTTTCTCTGGCCATTTTTTCAAGCTGTTTTCTTCTCATCGTACCTTCATTCACTTCCAGTTCATCATCAATGGAAGGTATTTCAACATTGCGGATGTCGCCTGGTTCTTCCACTGTTTCTTCAGCAGACTTCCTGCGGTTCCTGATTAACATAAAGGCCAATGCAACAACCACAATTAATAATGCTCCGCCTGCAATATATAACCATTTAGGCATGACAGGAACTGGTGTCGGACTAAATGCTGGTTTTCCATTAAATTTCTGGAAAACAATCGAAATCTTTTCCTGGGGATTAATCGTTCCATAATCCTTTGAAATAGAAGTCTGAACGATTGAACTTAAAATCGATGAAATACTCTCTCTTACTGTTTCTTGTTCCTGTGCTGTTAAGAACTCAACTTCCCCATTTTCTCCTGTTCTAGTATTATCAACGGCCACCTGAATACCCAGATCCCTGATTTGATAAGGGCTTTCTACAATATTTTTGCGTACCCGGTTAAATTCATTGTTAATCGTTTCTTTCATCATCTCGTATTCAGATTGGCCATTACCAGAATCTAAACCGTTATATCCTGTTACCTCTCCTTCATCAATCGGAGTTCCCTGAGGCAGAGATCCATTATTGCCTTGATAGGTTTCTGTAATCCGTTCTACGCTGACAGGCAAACCTTCCATGTTTTCCGTATCAATGGGAGAAACTAATTGTTCTGTCCTGTTTTCCTGAGTAAAGTCCACGTCAGCTGTAACAGAAACAACTACTTTATCGTTGCCAATCATCGTACCGAGTAATCTCTGAACTTCCCTCTGAATCTCCCGTTCAATATCATTTTTGATTTCCCGCTGGTTAGCATATGTATTTCCCGTTAAAAAATTTTCCGAATTTTCCAGATCAAAATACTCAAAATTTTGATTCATAATGACGATATTATTAGTAGGAAGGTTCGGGACGGACTTTGAAACCAGCTGATATAACGCTTGAATTTGTTCCGGACGAAATTGATACCCGTAATCTGTATGTATAACGATTGAAGCAGAAGCTTCATCTGTCTGATCACTTATAAAAATTGCATCCTGCGGTTTATTGATCAAAACCTTCGCATCATTGATTCCATCTATGCTTTTAATCAGATTGGCAAGCTCAGTCTGCAGAGCGTCAAGTTCAATGATTCGGCGCTCTTCATCTGTCATGCCCCAGGATACATTCTGACTAAAAAATGAATAATCAATATTGCCACTGTTCGGCAACCCCTGAGCTGCTAGCTCTACCAGTAATTGACTGGCATTTTTCTCAGGAACTAAAATGGTTGTTCCCCCATTGGTTATGCTATAATTGATCCCTCTGGAGTCCAGCTCTTCTGTGAGCTGTCCTGCTTCCTGCAGAGTTAGGTTTTCATATAGAGGAACCATTTTAGGTTTGGCTGCAAAAACACTAATGAAGACGATTAAAGCGATGGCTGCAATTGAACCGCCAAGAATCAGTGATTTTTGTGCGAGTGTTCGTCCTTTCCAAAATTCAGTTGTTTTCTTTAAATATGCGTTGATTTTTTCGTTCATAGTAGCCCCCGTCTTTTCTATAATGTTTTGAACCTGGTTAAGGATGCCACCCGATAAGAATCATTATTAGATCTGCATTCTCATTACTTCTTTATAGGCTTCTATTGCTTTGTTCTGAATTTCTACTGTCGCTTGCAGTGTGATACTGGCTTTTTGCGAAGCAATCATCACATCATGCAGGTTATCAATTTTCCCCTGTGCAAGAGCAATTGTTTTCTCATCCGCTTCTATTTGTGCATCATTAACTTTTTCCAGTGCTTGCTTTAAGTGACTGGCGAAAGATTGCTGTGCTTCATACGGCGTTGCTTTAGGTGTCTGATTTGCGATTGAATGATTTGACTGCAAAAAAGCGTGACTGATTTTTTCCATCTCTTATGCCTCCCTATTTACCAATTTCCAGTGCTTTCAAAAGTATATTTTTGGAAGCGTTTAGTGCTGTCACGTTTGCTTCATAGGATCTGGTCGCACTCATTAAATCTACCATTTCCTTTAAAGGGTCGACATTTGGCATACGTACATACCCGTTGTTATCGGCATCTGGATGGTTTGGGTTATAGACAAGCTTATAAGGCGTCTGGTCTTCTTTAATTTTTGTTACCCGAACACCTGTACCAGGAGAAGAGCTACTATTTAAGGCATGTTGTAGAACATGTTGAAAAGGCTGACCCTTTGACTGAAAAACCACCATTTTTCTGCGATAAGGCTCCCATTCTCCATTCTCATTGAGCCTGGCTCTGGTCGTCTCTGCATTGGCCAGGTTTGATGAAATCACATCCATCCTCAAACGCTGTGCCGTTAAAGCACTCCCGCTAATATTGACAGAGCTGAATATCCCCATCCCTATCTACCTCCTTTCAACACCGTTTGCAGGCTTCCAAACTTACCATTCAGGCGATCTACTAATGCCTGGTAATAGATTTGATTTTTAGCCAGTTCAACCATCTCTTTGTCAATATCCACATTATTTCCGTTATGATTGTAACTGGTGCCAGTTTTCGTAACGACTGAAAATGGACTGTAGGTTGTTGTTGAAAATGGAATGTGTTTCGGGTGAGTCCGTTTAGCCTCAACCGAAGGGGATTGGACGGCCTTTTGAAATACATCTTTAAAGACAACGTCCTTTGCTTTATAGTTGGGAGTATCTACATTGGCTATGTTATTTGAAATGGTCTCGTTTTTTAATGAAGCATAATCCAGATAATGCTCAAGTGTATGTATGGTTTTGCCAAACAACGACATTTTTCTCCCTCCCGGCATAATGCACTCATGACAAATATCACGAGTATAGGCTCATTTTAAAAAAAACATATGAGTATGTCCATATGAAATATTCCCTAAAAATACAATCTTCAACAAATTATACCATACTATAGTACCGAATCTTGGCAGTAACGGATGATAAAGGGGAACATTGTCGATTTATCTTTATTATTACATATATTAAAATATTTGAAAATATTGATGTCATAGATTTTAAGGGTTATTTGACAAAAAATTTCTTAAGTTTTACGTCTCGATTCAGTTCCTCTGTAAATACAAAAAAGAGCCCTTGCAAAACATTTGATCTGCAAGGGCTTTCTTCCGATTAATTGGTTTTTAATTTTTGCAGTTCAATCAAAAACTTATCATTTAATACTTTAATGTATGTTCCTTTCATACCGAGTGATCGTGACTCAATGACACCGGCACTTTCCAGTTTTCTGAGTGCATTTACAATAACAGACCTTGTTATTCCAACACGGTCTGCAATTTTACTTGCAACCAGCAGACCTTCATCGCCTTCCAGTTCCTCAAAGATATGCTCAATGGCTTCCAGTTCACTGTAAGATAGGGAACTGATGGCCATCTGTACTACCGCCTTACTTCTCGCTTCCTCTTCAATTTCTTCGGTCTTTTCATGAAGAATTTCCATTCCTACAACAGTAGCACCATATTCAGCCAGCAGCAGATCATCATCATTAAAGCTCTCCTGCAAACGGCTTAAAATAAGCGTACCCAGGCGCTCGCCGCCGCCAATAATCGGAACAATTGTCGTCAGGCCGTTTTGGAATAAGTCTTTGTTTTCAACAGGAAAAGCCGTATACTTGCTGTCAATGTCCAGATTTGGTGTTGTTTCCTTAATATTAAACAAACTTTGTGTATATTCTTCCGGGAATTGACGTTCTTCTAGCATACGCTTCATTCGTTCATTTTCAATTTCCTGTTTAATTGCAAAGCCGAGCAGTTTTCCTCTCCGGCTTAAAATAAATATATTGGCACTGATCACATCGCGCAATGTTGCTGACATATCATTGAAGTCTACAGATTTACTCGTTTTTTGAAGCATGGCATTGATGGTTCTTGTTCTTTCTAATAATTTCATTATGATTTCCTCCTAACTAATTTGTTCTATAAAATATATTGGGATAAATCTTTGTTTTTAGCGATGGAAGAAAGTTTATCATCCACATATTCTTTTGTGATCTTGATTTCCCCCAAATTAATATCCGGTGCTTCAAAGGACAGATCCTCAAGCAATTTTTCCATAATCGTATGAAGTCTTCTTGCGCCGATATTGTCAGTTTCCTGATTCACTTCAAAAGCAATTTCGGCAATTCTATGAACAGCATCGTCAGAAAATTCAACATTTATACCCTCAGTTTCCATCAGAGCCGTATATTGTTTTAAGAGAGCATTGGATGGTTCCTTTAAAATCCGGGTAAAGTCTTCAACAGAAAGCTTTTCAAGTTCTACTCTTATTGGAAAACGTCCCTGAAGTTCAGGAATGAGTTCTGATGGTTTAGCCATATGAAACGCACCTGCAGCAATGAACAGGACATGATCCGTTTTAACAGCACCATACTTTGTCATGACGGTCGAACCTTCTACAATCGGCAGAATGTCACGCTGAACCCCTTCACGGGATACATTGGCCTGGTTGTCACTCTTGCCGGCAATTTTATCGATTTCGTCAATGAAAATAATCCCTGATTGTTCGGCTTTTTCAATAGCTTCTTGAGTTACTTCGTCCATGTCTATCAATTTTTGCGCTTCCTCCTGTGTCAGCACTTTTCGCGCCTCTTTTACCGGAAGCTTTCTCTTTTTTCTGTTTTTAGGCATGAACTGTCCCATCATATCCTGCATATTCATACCAAATTGCTCCATTCCTGACCCTTGAAGCATATCAAACATGGATGGCTGTTTTTCCTCAATTTCAATAGTTACATAATGGTCTTCCAACTCCCCCAGCGCCAGCTGATGTTCAATTTGCTTTCTTTTTCTGGCAATGTCTTCTTTATCATCATGCTCTGTAGTTTGCTGTGAATTCTGCTGGCCGGAAAAGAACATTTCAAAAGGATTTTTAAAGCCTTGATCTTTCTTTTTGCCAGGAACTAATAGTTCGATCAGCCGCTTATTGGCTAATTCTTCCGCCCGATTTTTGACCTGCTTCATCTTTTCTTCTTTCACAATCCGAACAGAAGTTTCAACTAGATCCCTGACCATGGACTCTACATCACGCCCAACATAGCCTACCTCCGTAAATTTGGTGGCTTCTACTTTTACAAAGGGTGCCCCTACAAGCTTAGCCAAACGTCTGGCAATTTCTGTTTTTCCGACACCCGTTGGACCAATCATCAATATATTTTTCGGAGCTATTTCTTCCCGTAATTTTTCATCTAATCTCATGCGGCGGTAACGGTTTCTAAGGGCAACAGCCACAGCCCTTTTAGCGTCCTTTTGCCCGATGATATATTGATCCAGTTTTTCTACAATCTGCCTCGGAGTGAGGTTTAACCCCATTTCTTTACCAACCTCCTTCAATTCAGAGAACCTCTAACACAATCTGGTCATTGGTGTACACACAAATCTCCCCGGCAATCTCCAGTGCTGCCCTAGCTATCTCTTCTGCTGATTTTTCGGGGGCAAAACGCTTTAAAGCTCTGCCTGCGCTCAAAGCATAATTTCCACCTGAACCGATAGCTAAAAGATCATCATCAGGTTCAATAACTTCTCCTGTGCCGGATACTAAAAACATCTGTTCTTTATTCATGACGATCAACATGGCTTCAAGTTTCCTTAAAACTTTGTCACTTCGCCATTCTCTAGCCAGTTCAACCGCAGACCTTGCCAGGTTCCCGTTATATTTTTCCAGGTTGCCTTCGAATTTTTCAAAGAGCGTAAAAGCATCCGCTACAGAGCCTGCAAAACCGGCTAATACTTGACCATTAAATAGTTTACGTACTTTTTTGGCTTTATGTTTCATCACAACAGCATTTCCCATGGTGACTTGACCATCGCCGCTCATGGCACATTCTCCATTATGCCGAACAGCAAAGATCGTTGTGGCATGAAAGGTATGCTCCACCTGAATCACCTCTTTTCCATCAGCCTCATTTTCATGCTCGCGGATGTGTCTTCATATATATTTTACGAAGATGATCCTTTGTCACATGAGTGTAAATCTGGGTTGAGGATAAATGCTCATGCCCCAGTAATTCCTGAACCGAACGCAGATCGGCCCCTTCATTTAATAAATGGGTAGCGAAGGTGTGGCGGATTTTATGGGGATGAACGTGTATGGTCAGAGATGCCTTCTCCACCATCTTGTTTAAAATGGTTCGTACACCTCTTGCAGTCAAAGGTCTGCCCCGGTTGTTCAGAAAAATCACATCTGTTTCCTGCCTGCTTTTGGCCAGAAGCTCTTCTCTTCCCTTTTTCATGTATTGTTTTAATGCATCCCGGGCGTAACTTCCAAAAGGAATATATCGTTCTTTATTTCCCTTCCCTTTGACAAGTACCGTTCCTATAGAAAAATCCACATCTCTTAATGTCAGGTTCACACATTCGCTGACCCGCATCCCCGTAGCATACAACAGTTCCAGCAGAGCCTGATTTCTCTGCCCAAGGGTGGTTTCCAGATCATTCACAGTAAACAGTTTCTCTAGTTCTTCTTCATACAAAAACTCAGGAATAGGTTTCGCTGCTTTGGGCAAAGAGACCGCCAAAAAAGGATTGGCTTCCACAGCCCCCTCCCTTTCAAGGTATCGAAAAAAGGTTCGCAGACTTGAAAGCTTTCTGGAAACACTTCTCCTTGTTAACTGTCTTTCATATAACTGGGTTAAATATACACGTATGATGGTATAATCCACGTTCTTTACATCATGAATTCCTTCTGTGTCCAAAAACAAAAAAAATGAATCGAGATCATCAAGATAAAATTGTAAGGTAAAAGGTGAGGCGTTCTTTTCAATCTGAAGGTACTCTTTAAACGCCTCACGCAGGTGATGAAAGTTCATCATAGGTCACCTCATACAAAGCGACTAAATAGTAACATACTTTTATCGCTTTGTGCAATGGATTTTACTAAATTGTAACAAAATTCTGAATTGTGTCCAATGCCCTTTTGGCATATTCTTCATTTCTCTCTTTTTTATTTCTGATTTTTTTTGCCAGTGGTTTCATTAGACCGAAGTTTGCATTCATCGGCTGGAAATGTTTTGAACTGGTGGAAGTAATATAATGGGCCATACTGCCGATCATCGTTTCTTGCGGCATGACCATTAAATCCTGCCCTCTAACTAGCCTTGCTGCATTAATACCTGCAAGAAGCCCTGATGCAGCAGATTCTACGTACCCCTCAACACCTGTCATTTGTCCAGCGAAAAACAAGTCATTTCTCCCTTTATATTGATACGTCGGATGCAAAAGATTTGGAGAATTAATAAATGTATTTCGGTGCATAACACCATAACGGACAATCTCTGCATTTTCGAGACCCGGGATCATGCGAAAAACTTCTTTTTGGGCTCCCCATTTTAAATGGGTTTGGAAACCTACCATATTGTATAAAGTGCCAGCAGCATCATCCTGCCTCAATTGAACCACAGCATGGGGCAATTTACCGGTTTTAGGGTCTTCTAATCCAACCGGTTTTAATGGCCCAAAAAGTAGTGTTTTTTTGCCTCTTTGTGCCATTACCTCAATCGGCATGCAGCCCTCGAAAAAGATTTCTTTCTCAAATTCCTTCAGAGGTACAGTTTCTGCTTCGATTAAGGCTTCGTAAAAGCGGTCAAATTCTTCTTCATTCATCGGACAATTTAGATAGGCTGCTTCCCCTTTATCATATCGGGATTTTAAATAAACTTTTTCCATATCAATGGAATCTTTTTCAATGATTGGTGCTGCAGCATCATAAAAATATAGATATTCTTCTCCGGTCATATCTTTTAATTGTTTTGAAAGGGACTCAGAAGTTAAAGGACCGGTAGCCACAATCACAGGTCCTTCCGGCAACTGAGTCACTTCTTCATGTTTTACAGTAACGTTTGGATGGTTTTTTACATGCTCCGTTACATATCCGCTAAACTCATGTCGATCCACTGCCAGTGCACCGCCCGCCGGCACCTGACACTGGTCGGCCGCTTTAATAATAATGGAATCTAATTTTCTCATCTCTTCTTTTAAAATGCCTACTGCATTGGTCAGCGAATTGGCCCGCAGCGAATTGCTGCATACTAATTCTGCAAATTTGTCTGTATGATGGGCCGGTGTTTGCTTAACAGGGCGCATTTCATAAAGGGTTACATTGATATCCCGTTTTGCCAGCTGCCAGGCTGCCTCACTTCCGGCAAGACCTGCTCCAATCACCGTCACGTGCATGGGCTGATTCATTTATAAAACCCCTTTCAAAATTTGGGATTTGTGTCAAGTAATTTTCCTTACCATTCGCATATTATAGTTTAATTGATATTTGGTGTCAACTAATCCCTATAACTGTTATAGTCCTATTCTATATGTTAACTATAACAATCCATGATGATTTAGATAATGAACAACCGGATTTAAGAAAAACAAAAGAAGTCTGTTTAAAGGAAATGACTCCCCTTCAAACAGACTTCCATTTATTGCTGAACTTCTTCTTTATAATCACATTCTGTGCACTGGACCTGTGTGCCCTTTTTCTTTTTCTTTTCTACAAGCATTCCTTTACATTTAGGACATGGCCGTTCCAGCGGTTTATCCCATGATATGAAGTCACACTCCGGATAGCGGTCACACCCATAGAAGGTCCGTCTCTTCTTGCTTTTCCGCTCTACGATATTTCCTTTTTTACACTTTGGACATTTTACACCGATTTCTTTCAGTATAGGTTTTGTATTTCGGCAGTTCGGAAAGTTTGAGCAGGCAAGAAATTTACCGTATCGGCCCATTTTATAAACCATTTCACTGCCGCATTTTTCACAAGTAATTCCTGCAGGCTCGTCTTTCACTTCCACGTCTTCCATCTCTTTTTCGGCTTTTTTTAGTCTTTTTTCAAAACCATCATAGAATTCATCAATGATGGATATCCAATGATTCTTTCCTTCTTCAATACTGTCCAGGTTATCTTCCATTTTAGCCGTAAATTTGACATCAATAATTTCCGGAAAATACTCTTTCAGCAAGTCAATCACTATTTCCCCAAGCTCGGTAGGGACAAACCTACGATTATCCAGGGTAACATATCCTCTGCGCTGAATGGTATCCAGTGTAGGTGCATACGTTGATGGCCTTCCGATTCCTAATTCCTCCAGCGACTTGACAAGTCTCGCTTCTGTGTACCGCGGAGGCGGCTGAGTAAAGTGCTGGTTTGGTTTAATATCTTTTGCCTGTACCATCGTACCCTCTTCAATTGGAGGCAATATCTTATCTTTTTCCTCCTTCTGATCATCCCGGCTCTCAATATAGACTTTCATAAACCCTTTAAATTTAACCTGGGATCCGGTTGCTCTAAACTCCACGTCATTGTTCACCAGATGAACCGTAACGGTATCCAGGACAGCCGGAGCCATCTGACTGGCAACAAAACGCTCCCAGATTAATTTATACAGGCGATATTGATCCCTTGATAAAACACTCTTTAGCGACTTCGGATCCCTGTATACAGAAGTTGGTCTGATGGCTTCATGGGCGTCTTGTGCCCGCTCGGTATTTTTGTTTTTGCGGACTGGACCGATAAATTCTTTGCCGTAGGATTCCTCAATATAATGATAGGCTTCCTGTCTGGCCGTATTGGAAACCCTGGTTGAATCCGTACGCATATAGGTAATCAAACCTACGGTGCCTTCTCGTCCTCCAAGGTCAATTCCCTCATACAGCTGCTGGGCAATCATCATGGTTTTGCGGGCACGGAAGTTCAATTTTCTGGCTGCCTCCTGTTGAAGGGATGAAGTTGTGAACGGTGGTGCCGGATTTCGTTTTCTTTCTCTTTTATTCACTTTTTCAGCTTTAAATTCATTCCCAGCCAATTGGTTTAAAATCTTATCTACTTCTTGTTGATTGTTCAGTTTTTGTTTTTTGCCGCTTATACCATAAAAGGATCCTTCAAAGGTTTCATTGTCTTTCAGAAAGGTCCCTTCAATGGTCCAGTATTCCTCCGGCTGAAAATTCCGAATCTCATTTTCCCGCTCGATGATCAGCCGAACAGCTACAGATTGAACCCTTCCGGCACTCAATCCCTTTTTAACCTTCTTCCATAAAAGGGGACTGATCTTATAACCTACAAGACGGTCCAATACCCTTCTTGCCTGCTGGGCATCTACGAGATCCTTATTAATCGTTCTCGGATGTTTAAAGGACTCCTTAATGGCATCCTTGGTAATCTCGTTAAATACTACCCGGCATTTACTGTTTTCATCTATTTCCAGACTGTGTGCGAGATGCCAGGCAATGGCTTCTCCTTCACGGTCAGGGTCTGCTGCTAAATAAACCTGCTTAGCCTTTTTAGCTGCTGACTTCAATTCTTTCAAAACAGGTCCTTTTCCACGAATAGTTATATATTTAGGTTCAAACTGTTTGTCTACATTAACTCCCATTTGACTTTTGGGCAAATCCCTCACATGCCCCATAGAAGCTTTCACCTGATATTTTTTCCCTAAATATTTCTTGATGGTTTTTGCTTTTGCTGGAGATTCAACAATTACAAGATAATCTGCCATATGCATCCTCCTACGAGGTAGTTACTCCTACAAAATTATTTCTAATGATTGTATAAATAAATCTCATTCATTATTAAATAATTTTCATGTGTTTGTCAAACTTGTCTTTTTAAAAATTAGAGATGGATAAAAGAAATTCCTTCAAAAAAACCAGTTTCTTTTTGAATTTTCCCAGAGGAACAATAAATCATTCGGGTGATGGATGAGATGTGCACCTTCCTTAATCAGCTGATTACAGCCTGTAGCATGACGTGCAAAAATGGAGTCAGGAACCACACAAACTTCACGCCCCTGCTCCAGTGCCTGTTCGGCCGTTATAAAGGTTCCGCTCTTTTCTCTGGCTTCAATGATTAACGTGGCAAAAGACAGCGCACTGATAATACGGTTTCGTTCAGGGAAATGCCATGGTTTAGGAGGAGTATGCGGTGGGTATTCAGAAAGCAGGAGATGCTCTGAGGCAAGCTTATTCATTAACTCTTCGTTTTCCTTAGGATAACAGTGATGAAAACCAAATCCGAGGACCGCTATCGTTTTTCCCTTATAGTTCATTGCCGTCTGGTGTGCCAGGGTATCAACACCCCGGGCCATTCCACTGACGATTACCCAGTTTCGTTTAATTAATGTCGGCAGCAAATACTCCACTTTCTTCTGTGCATCTCTTGAATGATTCCTTGTACCTACGACGCTGATTTTGGGTTCATGTGTAAATAGCCTTACATTCCCGCAGGCGTAAAGGATTAAAGGCGGGTCAGGAATATTGGATAAATATAAAGGATAGGATGAATGGACGATGGAGATAATCGGGTATTTTTTCATATCTTTTTCGATCGATTTCATGAGGATAGATGAATGGAGATCCTGATAAAGAATGAGCGCTTTTTCTGGGGGAAGATGAAAACGATGCTGGAGTTCGTCTGGCTTTACGGTGTATAAATCGGTAAGAAAGAAGTCTGTGTTCAACCACTTATAGGCTATTTTTCGGGAAGCTCCCCTTGCACGTAAGAGGTGCATCAGACGGAAAACTATTTCATTGAAATCAACCAAATGAATTCACTCTCCCTGTAATTCAATATTAAACATCCCCCCTGACAGAACATTTCAGGGGGGATGGTGCAACACTCATGCAGTTTTTCTAAGCCCCTTAATTTTAGTGGGTTTTACACTTATCATAAAGGCCTTTTTCTTTTAAGACATTGATTAACGTTTCTCCCATAACCGCAGGCGTTTCGGCTACTTTAATGCCGCATTCATTCATCACGCGGATTTTCTCATCAGCCGTACCTTTCCCGCCGGAGATAATCGCACCGGCATGGCCCATGCGTTTTCCTGGAGGTGCAGTACGTCCGCCGATGAAGCCCACAACCGGTTTTGTCATGTTTTCTTTCACCCACTGTGCAGCTTCTTCTTCAGCAGTACCCCCGATTTCACCAATCATCATAACCGCATAGGTTTCAGGGTCTTCGTTAAATGCTTTCAGTACGTCAATAAAGTTTGTGCCGTTAACTGGGTCTCCCCCGATCCCTACAGCAGTAGACTGACCGAAACCGGCCTGAGACAGCTGGTGAACCGCCTCATAAGTCAACGTTCCAGAACGGGAAACGACACCGATATGTCCTTTTTTGTGAATGTATCCTGGCATAATACCGATTTTACATTCTTCTGGTGTAATGACCCCCGGGCAGTTCGGACCTACAAGGCGTGTTTTCTTGCCTTCCATGTAACGCTTAACTTTCACCATATCCAGTACTGGAATATGCTCTGTAATACAGATAACCAGGTCAAGTTCAGCATCTACCGCTTCCATAATGGCATCAGCAGCAAATGGAGCTGGAACATAAATAACGGAAGCGTTTGCGCCTGTTTCTTTTACAGCTTCTTCAACTGTGTTAAATACGGGAACCCCTTCTACTTCTGTTCCTCCTTTTCCAGGAGTTACACCGCCAACAATTTTGGTTCCGTATTCAAGCATCTGTTTCGTATGGAAAAGGGCTGTAGAACCCGTAATACCCTGAACAATTACTTTAGTGTCCTTATTAATAAATACACTCATTTTCGTCCGTCCTTTCCTTATTTTACTAGTGATACAATTTTTTCTGCGGCATCAGCCATGGAATCAGCTGAAGTAATATTTAGACCAGATTCATCAAGGATCTTTTTACCGAGATCCACATTTGTACCTTCAAGACGCACAACAAGCGGAATGTTTAATCCAACCTGTTTTGTTGCTTCCACGACACCTTCAGCAATGACATCACATTTCATAATGCCGCCAAAGATGTTGACAAGAATACCTTTTACATTGGAATCGGACAAAATGATTTTGAATGCTTCTGTAACCTTTTCTGTCGTTGCACCACCGCCAACATCAAGGAAGTTAGCCGGTTCACCGCCGTAATGTTTAATGATGTCCATAGTTGCCATCGCAAGTCCGGCACCATTTACCATACAGCCGATATTTCCGTCAAGAGAGATGTAGCTTAAGTCATACTTAGAAGCTTCTACTTCTTTTGGATCTTCTTCATCCAGATCACGGTACTCCAGTACATCCTTTTGACGATAAAGCGCATTGTCGTCAAAGTTTAATTTCGCATCCAGTGCAAGAACTTCACCGTCACCTGTTGTTACAAGCGGGTTAATTTCTGCAATGGAGCAATCTTTTTCAACAAATACTTGATAAAGGCTCATCATAAACTTCACAGCTTTTCCAACAAGCTCTTTTGGAATATTGATGTTAAACGCCAGTCTTCTTGCCTGGAATGGAGTCAGACCAGTTACAGGATCGATGACTTCTTTAAAGATTTTTTCAGGTGTTTTTGCAGCAACTTCTTCGATTTCTGTACCGCCCTCTTCTGAAGCCATCATAACAACGCGTGAAGTGGCGCGGTCGAGAACTACACCTACATAGTATTCTTTTTGGATGTCACAGCCTTCTTCAATGTAAAGACGCTTGACTTCTTTACCTTCAGGCCCAGTTTGATGGGTAACAAGGGTTTTACCCAGCAATTCTTCGGCGTATGTACGCACTTCGTCTAAGTTTTTAGCAAGCTTTACACCGCCGGCTTTACCGCGTCCGCCAGCGTGAATTTGAGCTTTAACAACTTTTACTTCTCCTTCAAGTTCCTTTGCGGCTTCTACTGCTTCATCTACTGAGAAAGCCACCCGGCCATTTGGAACAGCGACGCCGTATTTACGAAATATTTCCTTTGCTTGATACTCATGAATGTTCATGTTCCATCCTCCCATCAAATTGTCACTGCATGTACATTTTATAAATCTTGTTGGAAATTGTCCACACATTACCACATTATACATGAAAACCTTTTGAAATTAAAAGGAGCGTTTTATATTCAGACCATGATTTTTTCATCTATATTTTGTTGAAACCGGCATCCATTTATTAATTTTTCTAGGGGAGAGCAAATCTAGGGGCTGGGCGCTGAAGCTAGACAATACAGAAAAGCGTAAGCGCCCCGTTTAGCCCCGAAAACGGCTGGAGGGCCACCGAGGAGGCTGTTGCCGCCGCAGGGGGGCCGAAGCCGCTCGAGGGGCTGGGCACTGAAGCTAGACAATACAGAAAAGCGTAAGCGCCCCGTTTAGCCCCGAAAACGGCTGGAGGACCACCGAGGAGGCTGTCGCCGCCGCAGGGGGACCGAAGCCGCTCGAGGGGCTGGGCGCTGAAGCTAGATAACGCTTCTCTCAATTGTAATAGGCTCACATGTTATACTTTTTTATCTTTTCAGAGTCAAAAAATATCCGAACTCATTTCAGTCATGCGACAATTGAATACAGTTCGGATATTTCGTTGCCTTTTGCCGTTTTATCACGGCCTCATTGTTTGAATTAAAATGGGGCTTGATTGGACAGCCACTATTTGTTTTGGTTAAATTCCTGATCCGCGTGATAAATAAAGGCAAATACTTCCGCGACAGCCTGAAATAGTTCTTCTGGTATCGTCTGATTGATTTCTAATTCACCTAGCAGTTCGGTTAAAGCAGGATCTTCTTTGATAGGCACACCATGTTCTATTGCCTTTTCTAATATAGATTCTGCAATTTTTCCTTTTCCTTTTGCCACCACTCTCGGAGCTGATTCGATGTCAGCATCATAGTTCAGGGCAATGGCTTCTTTCCGTTCCAAATTTCTTTTTTTCATATTTTCACATCCAATCCCTGATCAGGAATCCGTCTGGGTGAAAGGGGTTCTGGATTTTTATGGGCTTTCCGATGAACCTGCAACGATTTCACCACTATGGATGACAGGTGGTAATTCTGCTTCTTCAACCCTTCCTGCAAAGAGGGTTTTAAATTTGAAACAACAGGAGTTAACAAATCTGGGTTAGGATGATAAACTGTCAGACCCACCGTTTTATTTTGCACATTCATGTCAATAACAGTTTCTTTTAAATGGGGCATGGAGAGATAAAACATAATCCGGCAAAATGCCGGTTCCAAATTACCTTTCTCATCGCCCTTCCCCTCAAAGTCCATGACCACGTCCTCTTTTAGGCCAAAGATTTCTCCGGGAATTTGCAGACTGAACTGACGGTATGGATCTGTCTGGTCCTGAATGGTGGACAGTAAAAGACCATTTAAAACTTGCAGGAGCTGCTGGGTTTGCGATTTTATGGGGGCATCCTTGGTCTGGTTAGCAACAGAACTCAAAAGGCTGGTAAGGGATGGATAAGTTCCTTCCAGTTCCAGATTCGGAGTCAGCAAGGATAATAAACCCTGAATTCCTGTAAAAAACCGTTTTCCTGTATTTCCCTGACTATACAATGAATGAATGAATTGCCAGTATTGCAGAACCTGCTTATGCTTTGGACTCAATGTCTGTTCCAAAAGTCCCTGAACCTCACCTTCCATCCTGCTGATTAATGACTGTATTTGTTTGGCATCCGTTGAATCCATTTTGATTCTCATTCCCTGAATCTCTTTCTGCAGGTCTGGTGACAGCTGATCGAAAACTTTTAATAGGGTGCTGCTTGTTAATAGCCGTTTTATTACCTGATGATTGGTTCTGGCACTTTGAAGCATGTTGAGAATATGTTTGACGTCAGCCTGTTCAGGAGCATTACCATGATGGATAAGCTGCTGAAAAGTTGAGTCAAACTTTTTATCCGTTAAAAAGGATAGTGGTGATTCGGATAAAGGGATGTGGCTCGACAGTACGGTTTTTGCATTCAATTTCCCGTCTGCATCAATGTATCCCTGTTGCTTTGCCCAATTTAACAGTGTTTCCTGCCAGGAAGAATAGGTTTTGTTTTTTGAAATAATCCCTGCTTTTTGCAGAAAGGAAAATGTGGTACGATCACTCGTTTGAGCTTCCGCCAAAAGCTGTCCTATCCAATGATGCTGAAGAGTAACAGAATTTTTAACCTGACTGAATGCTGCCAGGGATCGATACAATTGAAACCCTTCTTTTGTCAGAGCCGGCTGTTCATGAAGCAAGAACTGCAGGTCTGATGCCATCTTCGTGAGAGACTTCTGCTGAAACACCCTCGCGTAAAGGGAATCAAACACTTCCCTGGTCATAGGCAACTTCCGCTTCATCATTTCAAGCAAAACAGAAGCTCCCTTTTCAAACGAGGAACTTCGGTTTAATAATATGAAAGCTTGTTTCAGCTTGTCTTTCTGAATAGGGATTTGTTCATGAAGAATCATGCTTACCAATTGTTTTTGAAATTTCCCGGCTTTGAGGCCAAGTCTTGCCAATATATGTGTTACCTGATCCATTTCTTTTTGTACAGGCTTTTCACTGATCACTTTCAGATGAATATAGGGACTGATATTCTTTACTTGAAAAACATATCGCTGATTTGCCTGCAGTGCACGTTCCAGATGAGCGACAATGGTTTTCCCGCCCAGCTGCACCATCGCTTTATGCTCAGGGAAAAACCGGATGACTTTTCCAGTAATAAATTGACCCTTTCTTAGCACAGCCGGAGGGGTCTTACCATGCTGAAGCCGTATGGACTGAAATAGTTTGGATGCCTGTGCCTGCATATTTAAGCCCCCTCTTGTCAAAATCATAACTCTTCAAATAGATCTGAGAATTTATTTGATAAAGTCCTTTACAGGTGCAAAAGTTAATCGGTGATATGGACATGGCCCCTGTGACTTTAATGTTTCTAAATGCCGGGACGTCCCATACCCCATATTTGTACCAAAACCATACTCGGGATATTGTTCATGAATCTCCTTCATCATCCGGTCTCTGGTCACCTTGGCAAGTATGCTCGCAGCTGCAATAGATATACTTCTTTGATCACCCTTGGTTAAAGACAGCTGTGGAATTGGCAAATCCTTTAATTCCATTGCATCAATGAACAAATATTCTGGTGTGACGGTCAGTTCAGAAACTGCTTTTTTCATAGCCAATTTTGCTGCCTGATAAATATTAATACGGTCGATCATCTGGTTATCGACTATGCCGATTCCATAAGTTACAGCTGCTTCCCGAATCCGTTCAAAAAATTCATTCCGTTGATTCTCTGATAATTTTTTAGAGTCATTTAATCCCTCAAGATAAAAATCTTCAGGTAGAATGCAGGCTGCAGCAACTACAGGCCCAGCAAGCGGCCCTCTGCCTGCCTCATCTATTCCAGCAACCCTGTACATCCCCTTCTGGTACAGAGATTTCTCATAAACTTTCATTTTCTCAAATTGCTGCTTTAATTGATTTTTCTTTTCCAGTTTCTTCTGATAAGTTTGAATAAGCTTTTGTACACCTTTCCGCTGATCGTTTATAAATTGCTGCCATTCTTCATCTGTATATGTATCGGTCTGGAGCATTTGCTTAATTTCTTGAATGGTTTTATGCTCTGCCATAACTTCTCCCCCATTTATCATATGTATCGGTTTTCTTTAGAAAAAATAAAGAGGCTGGGACATAAATAATAGAACGGTGTTTACACACTCAACATGCACAGACCACCGCAGGTAATCATTTGCTGAACATCCCGCAGACAACGAAGGATGAGTGGTCGAGGAAGCTTTAGGCTGCACTGCAGAATAGCGAAGTATTTTGAAAAGAAAAGCGTAAGCGCCCCGCTTAGCCCCGAAAACGGCTGGAGGGCCACCGAGGAGGCTGTCGCCGCCGGAGGAGGACCGAAGCCGCTCGAGGGGCTGGGCGCTGAAGCTGGACAATACAGAAAAGCGTAAGCGCACCGTTTTGCCTCGAAAACGGATGGAGGGCCACCGAGGAGGGCTGCCTGAGCCGCGGGGGGACCGAAGCCGCTCGAGGGGCTGGGCGCTGAAGCTGGACAATCATTCCTCCAGTTGAAAGATGATAATAAATTTTTATGCTTTCTATATAATCGATGGAAAAATAACCGAACTTATTCATGTCATTATGAATTCAGTTCGGATATATCATTACATTTCATCAGTTTTGTCCCATCAACTGAATATTCCTACGGGTGATCCAGTGTAATGTTTCCGAGCTTTCCTGTCCGGAGATCCCGCAGAATAATATCGGATGTTTTATCATAATCGACCATGCCGCCACCGGATAGACAGCCCCGTTTTTTTCCGATTGTATCAAACCAGGATACGTAATCGGATTCATTCAGATCAAATCCATACCTCTCCACAAGGCGCTCAGGATAATGCTCCTTGAAAAATTTAAGAACAAAGAGGGCCACATCATCTATAGGAAGCAAATGGTCTTTAATAGTACCAATCGCTGCCAGTTTATATCCTACTTCTTCATCTTCAAACTTTGGCCATAAAATTCCCGGGGTATCTAACAGTTCAAAATCCTTTTTAAGCTTTATCCACTGTTGTGCTGTCGTTACGCCAGGGCGATCACCGGTTTTTGCAATTTTCTTTTTTACCAGCTGGTTAATTAGCGTTGATTTACCGACATTAGGAATTCCCAAAATCATTGCTCGGATCGGCCTGGGGCGAACCCCTTTCTTCTTCAGCCGTTCAAGTTTCTTTTCTCCAAGCTCTCGGGCTTCCTTCAGAACCTGCTTTAGATCTTGCGGATCGTTTACGTTTACAGCCAGACATGATGTATCCTGTTTTTTAAAATGCTCAAGCCATTGATTGGTCAGCTCTTCATCAGCCAGATCCTTTTTCATCAAAAGAACTAGTTTATCCTTTTGCCCTAAAGTATCCTGCAGCATGGGGTTTTGTGAAGAAACCGGAACACGTGCATCAACCAGTTCCATCACAAAATCCACAAGTTTTAATTTTTCCTGAACCTGGCGTTTTGCTTTTGCCATATGTCCAGGGAACCACTGAATAGTCATGTTGCATCACCTTCTAATATTGAATATATCGAAACCGGTTAAACGGCCAGTAAATCAACTTAGCTTCTCCCACTATCTGGTCATAGGAGACCAATCCGATCATCCGGCTATCCGTCGAATTGGTACGATTGTCCCCAAGAACTAATACATGCCTGTCCGGTATTTTTTGATAAAAACCACTTATATCCTCAAGGGCAAAATTGTACGTAATTTCCCGGTCAAAAGGTTCTTGTACAGGTTCCCCATTCACATACAATACATTATTCTGATAGGCTATATGCTCCCCGGGGAGGCCAATAACCCGCTTGATGTAGTCCCGGTCTTTGGTAGCATGAAAAACAATAATGTCAAACCGCTCCGGCTTGCCTAATTTGTAGCTTAACTTATTGACAAGCAATTGGTCGCCATCCATCAGATTAGGAAGCATGGAGGGGCCTTCTACTACAATGGGAGTCAGTACAATTGCCCGTATTAATACAGCAAAGATAAATGCCATGATCATTGCTTTTAACCAATCCAACCATTCACCTTTACTAGAGGTCATAGCATTCCCTCCGAGTCTATTGGACATTCAATCGTTCCATATGTAATGCCGGATTAGAAAAAAGGAGCTTGACATAGCAAGCTCCTCTTCTAAGTAAAAAACATTACAGAATTTCTTTAATACGTGCTGCTTTACCGCGAAGGTTGCGCAGATAATAAAGCTTCGCACGGCGAACTTTACCACGGCGAGTCACTTCGACCTTATCAATTCGTGGAGAGTGTACTGGGAACGTACGCTCAACTCCTACGCCGTAAGAAATTTTGCGAACGGTAAAGGTTTCGCTGATTCCGCCACCGCGGCGTTTAATCACAACGCCTTCGAATACCTGAATACGTTCACGGTTACCTTCCACAACTTTTACGTGAACTTTTACAGTATCACCAGGGCGGAATTCTGGAAGATCATCACGCAGTTGTTCTTTCGTAATTTCTTCGATTAATTTTTGCATTGCCGTTCACTCCTTCCAAACCAATGCTCATGCCCAGTGGTGCTGGCAGCGGAACATCGTTTTTTCACTTAAGACAACACTTAAGCACAGAAGATAATATACCATATTGTTGCAATTGTTGCAATACATCATTGTTCTTGCTTCCATTTTTCAAGCCAGCCTATTTCTTTTTCAGTCAATTCTATTTCATCGAGTAAGTCTGGCCTTCTTTCAAATGTTCTTTTCAGAGACTCTTTCCTTCGCCATTCTTCAATTTTTTGATGATTTCCGGAAACCAGGACATCTGGCACTTTCAGCCCTCGAAATTCAGCAGGGCGGGTATAGTGGGGGTGTTCCAGCAAACCGGTAGAAAACGAATCTGACCTGGCTGATTCCTGATTTCCTAGCACTCCGGGCAAGAGCCTGACAACACTGTCCACCACAACCATAGCCCCCAGTTCACCGCCGGTTAACACATAATCCCCTATGGAGATTTCATCGGTTACAAGATGTGTGCGGATTCGTTCATCATACCCCTCATAATGTCCGCATATAAAAACAAGGTGTTCTTCTTTTGCCAATTCTTCTGCCTTTTTCTGGGTATAGGTTTCTCCCTGAGGACACATCAAAATAATACGCGGATTCGTCTTATGCTTTTTTTTGAGATGGTCTACAGCATCAAAAATCGGCTGGGGAGTAAGAATCATACCCGCGCCGCCACCATATGGATAGTCGTCCACTTTATTATGTTTGTTCTCTGTAAACTCCCGAAAATTCACCGTGTTATATTGAAACGCTCCAATCTCCTGAGCACGTTTTAAAATGGAAGATTGGAATACCCCATTAAACATTTCGGGAAACAATGTCAGGATATCAATTTGCATTTTAATCCAACAGCCCTTCCATTGGTTCAATCTCGACTTTTCCTTCTTTGACATCGACTTCTTTCACCACATCATCAATATAAGGGATTAAGACATCCTTTTTCCCTTTCCGCTGCACGACCCAAACATCATTGGCTCCTGGAGATAATATTTCTTTAATTCGTCCAACTTCGTCACCTGACAATGTGAAGACAGTTAACCCGATGATTTCATGGTAGTAAAATTCTCCTTCTTCTAACGGTGTCAACTGATCTTCGGTTATTTTCAGCATTCCGCCTTTATAGCGCTCCACATCATTAATCGAAGGATGTCCTTCAAAGTGAAGAAGATGGAAATTTTTATGTTTTCGATAACCGTCGATGGTGAGGGGGATAACTTCCCGATTGTCCTGAGAAACCCAGTACACCTGGCTGCCTGGCTCAAAGCGTTCTTCAAAATCCGTGATTTTAATCACTTTTACTTCACCTTTAATTCCATGGGTATTGACAATTTTCCCAACATTGAACATCTTTTGCTCCATATCTCTATCACCTGCTACTCAATTCGAATGACAACACCATCTTTAATAATTATAGAACGGTCCCCCATCAGTTCCTTCCAGTTGTCACCTTCCTGCACATCAATAATTTCTTCCACTTCGTCTTCCGTAATCTCACTGCCGGGAGGCAAAATATCGAGCTGCTCGATTTTATATTCGAGCCACTTCATTCGATTTTCCCGCCGCTCAATTTCCCGTTGAAACCGCTTATGAACCTCTTGCTGAGAAATCCCTTTTTTATTTTGCAGTTTCCGTTTTTCAAACTCAAGCTGACGGCACTCATTTTTAAGCTGTGCATGCTGTCTGGTAAATTTCTCACGCATGGCATTCTTGCTTTGTTCCGTCAATACCTGTTTCACAGCCGTTTTTCTGATAATTTTCATAACAGGGCATCCCTCACTTGCCTGTTCAGGCTAAAAAAATGGTCAGGCATCCTGATCCAAAATACTTTTCGTTACCATTATGTTATCATAACAAACCTGTTCGCAGGGCAAAAAAAGGGAAAGGTTTATCCCCTCTCCCTTTTTTTACATAATATCTAAGTAGATTTTTTTCTTGACATCAGAACCAGCAGCATACACTACGGTTCTGATAGCCTTAGCGATTCGGCCGTTTTTGCCGATTACTTTCCCCACATCATCTTCATGTACCGTCAGATGATAGCGGATTTTATAATCATTTTCTTCCTCTGTGACCTGAATATGTTCAGGATGATCAACCAGCGGGCGAACGATGGATTCAATGAGTTCCTTCATCCTATCACACTACTTTACTTTTGGTTTTTCATTTCGTGGAATTTTTCCATGATGCCCTGCTTTGAAAACAGATTACGTACTGTGTCACTAGGTTTAGCACCTTTAGCCATCCAGTCGAGTGCTTTTTCCTCGTCTAATTTTACTTCTGCAGGTTCTACAACTGGATTGTATGTGCCAATCTGGTCAATAAAACGTCCATCACGAGGAGAACGTGAATCAGCAACTACCACACGGTAAAACGGTTTTCTTTTAGAACCCATACGTCTCAGGCGAATTTTAACTGCCATATATAACACCTCCAAAATAATGATTTACACAAGATAAGATTTTAGCAGACATTGCGATGTCTGTAAAGGTTTTTTCCATTACATAAATGGAAACTTGAATCCTTTGCCTTTCCCTTTTTTCATATTGGTCATCTGTTTCATCATTTTTTTCATATCATTAAACTGTTTTAACAGGCGATTAACCTGTGAAACAGATGTTCCTGATCCTTTAGCAATCCGTTTTTTACGGCTGGCATTAATCATGTCCGGATTCAGGCGTTCTTCTCTGGTCATAGACTGAATGATAGCTTCTACATGCTTAATTTGTTTCTCATCAACCTGAACATTTTTTAACCCTTTAATTTTGTTAGCGCCAGGCAGCATACCAAGCAATTCATCGAGCGGTCCCATGTTTCGGACCTGTTCCATTTGTTCTAAAAAGTCCTCAAAGGTAAAGGACATCGAGCGCATTTTTTCTTCCAGTTCCTTTGCTTTTTTCTCATCAACCTGTTCCTGCGCTTTTTCAATTAAGGTCAGGACATCCCCCATTCCAAGAATACGGGAAGCCATTCTTTCCGGATGGAAGGGTTCGAGCTGATCGAGCTTTTCCCCCATACCGGCAAATTTAATCGGCTTACCAGTTACTGCTTTGATGGATAGGGCAGCACCTCCCCGGGTGTCGCCATCCAGTTTGGTTAAGATGACACCTGTTACATCAAGCTGTTCATCAAAACTTTCGGCCACATTCACTGCATCCTGACCCGTCATAGCATCTACCACAAGAAAAACTTCATCCGGATTCACGCTTTCTTTAATCTGTTTTAATTCATCCATGAGATTTTCATCTACATGAAGCCGTCCGGCGGTATCGATGATGACGTAATCATAATGCTCTTCTCTGGCATGTTCAATGGCTTGCTTTGCAATATCTACCGGGTTGGCTTCTGTACCCAGTGAAAATACAGGCATGCTCAGCTGTTTCCCAAGTGTTTGCAGCTGATTAATCGCTGCTGGACGATACACATCGGCAGCAACAAGCAATGGATTGCGATTATATTTTTTACGCAAAAGATTCGCAAGTTTACCTGTTGTTGTGGTTTTACCTGCCCCCTGAAGACCTGCCATCATGATGACAGTCGGGGGTTTTTTGGCCACTGCGATCTTGCTCTGCTCGCCGCCCATCAATGTAGTCAATTCATCCTGAACCACTTTAATAACCTGCTGACCAGGTGTTAAGCTTTCCATGACTTCCTGACCAACAGCACGCTCTTTAATTTTTTTAATGAAATCTTTAACGACTTTGAAATTAACGTCTGCCTCCAATAAAGCAAGACGAACTTCCCTGGTCATTTCTTTTACATCGGCTTCGGTTACTTTTCCTTTGCCCTTAATCTTTTGAATCGTTTTTTGCAGTCGGTCGGCTAAACCTTCAAATGCCATAATAAGCCGCCCTCCTAATCCAGGTTCTCGATTTCCTCAATGATGCTGAGCAAATCGGTATCAGAAACATTCAGAGCTGCCAGACGCTCCTTCAGCATTCGGGTGAGCTTCTGGCGTTTCTGGAATTTATCATATAGTTTTAATTTCTCCTCGTATTCTTCAAGCATAGCCTCTGTACGTTTAATATTATCATAGACAGCCTGCCTGCTTACATGAAAAGAATCAGAGATCTCGCCAAGAGAGTAGTCTTCTAAATAATACATTTCCATGTAATTTTTCTGCTTTGGGGTTAACAGTTTCTGATAAAAATCAAACAAATAATTGACCCTTGTGGTTTTTTCCAGCAAAGCAAGCACTCCTTGTTAAGGAATTTACCTTTACAACATTTAATAGTAACGAATGACCCCACAGGTGTCAAGTTCAGACATGGAGTCAGGGATGATTTTTATGCAGAAATTTAATGAATGCCGGGTAATAAAAGAAGGTGCAGTGAAGGATAAATGATCACTGCTTGCCTGATGAGCCGTTTTCATTCGCTTCCAGCAGATCACCAAATAGACCATAAACAAAGGAATGGGCATCGAATGGCTGGAGGTCGGTTACCTTTTCGCCAAGACCCACATATTTAACCGGGATGTTCAGCTCATTGCGAATGGCGAGAACAATTCCTCCCTTTGCTGTACCATCAAGCTTGGTTAAGACAATACCCGAAACACTGGTAGCATCAGAGAATGTCTTGGCCTGACTCATGGCATTCTGGCCTGTTGTAGCATCTAATACGAGCAGCACTTCGTGAGGTGCCCCCGGAATCTCCCGTTCTATGACACGTTTAACTTTAGCCAGTTCGTTCATTAAATTCACTTTATTTTGCAAACGCCCGGCGGTATCACAGAGCAGCACATCAGCTCCTCTGGATTTTGCAGCCTGAATCGCATCATACATAACTGCTGCAGGATCACTGCCTTCGCTTTGCTTGATAACATCTGCACCGACACGCTCACCCCAGATTTCCAGTTGCTCAATAGCTCCAGCTCTGAACGTATCACCGGCAGCTAACATGACGGATTTACCTTCTTCCTTTAGCTGGTGGGCCAGTTTTCCAATTGTAGTGGTTTTCCCTACACCATTCACACCTACAAACAAAATTACCGTTAGGCCATCATTATTCATATTCAAACGTTCTACTTCCTCATCATCTTCTCCATAATAAATCTCTACCAACTTTTCTGAAATGACCTCTCTCATTTCCGACGTATTTTTAATGTTTCGTCTTTTTACTTCCATCTCCAATTCATCAATGAGTTCCATGACCGTTTCAACCCCGACATCAGCTGATATTAAAATTTCTTCCAGCTCTTCAAAAAATTCTTCATCTACTTTACGGTAACGGGCTACCAGGTCATTCACTTTTGAAGCAAAGTTATCCCTTGTTTTTGTCAGGCCTTCCTTAAATTTATCCGTCACTTGCTCAGTCTGTTTATTTAATTTTTCCTTTAATTTTTTCAAGAAACTCATCATCTGTCATCCTTTCTATGCTTGCATCATTTTTTCGGTTTCCTCAAGACGCACAGAAACGAGTCTGGACACGCCCGACTCCTGCATGGTTACACCATAAAGAACATCGGCCTCTTCCATGGTTCCTTTTCTATGGGTAATCACAATGAACTGAGTTTTTTCACTATATCTTTTCAGATACTGGGCAAAACGGTTTACATTGGCTTCATCCAGTGCAGCCTCAACCTCGTCCAGTACACAAAACGGCACTGGTCTGACCCGCAAAATAGCAAATAACAAGGCAATTGCTGTAAGGGCACGTTCTCCACCGGATAGCAGACCCAGATGCTGTAACTTTTTCCCCGGCGGCTGAGCTTTAATCTCTACACCGGTATCAAGCAGATCATCCGGGTCCGTTAACACAAGATCGGCCCGTCCTCCCCCGAATAACTGCTGGAATACCTGTGTGAATTCCTCTTTAATCTGGAAGAAGGTATGCTCAAAGCGGCGAACCATTTCTTCATCCATCTCTTTAATCACAGCAAATAGCGTATTTTTTGCTTCGATTAAGTCGGTTTGCTGTTCTTTTAAAAACTCATATCGTTCTTTAATTCGCTTATATTCATCAATTGCTCCGAGGTTTACCGTCCCCAGTTCATCAATGGATTTGCGGATTAACTTTACTTTTTGTTTCGTCTGGTCAATATTTTCTGCTTTCCCAAAATCACTCTTTGCCTTTTCATAGCTTAACATATATTCTTCACGCAAATAATTTAACCGATTTTCCAGTTCCACGTCGAGGCGGTTAGCCTGCACTTCCTGCTTTTGAATGTCACTGGATAGAGATTGATACTGTCGATTCTTTTCTTTCAATTCTCTTTCCATATCAGCAATGTTTTGATGTCGTTTCTGACGTTCTTCTTTCCTTGTTTGAATCAGTCTTTCGCTTTGATCTTTTTGTTTCCTCTTTTCATAAACCTGCTCCTGAATTTGTTCAGTTGTCACTTCATCTTGTTTGATCGCCAGCAGCTGTTTTTGTTCTTCATGAAGGATTCTTTGCTGCCTATGCAGATCCTCAAGCTGTTCTTTAAGGCTGTCCACTTTGTCCTTCTGGTGTTTCACATTTCCTTCCTGTTCTGCTGCCATGACCTGATGGTTCTGCAATGCTTCCTGCAATTTCTCCCGATTAGATTTCTGGGATGTCTGCTGGTTTGTCAGAAGCTCAATTTTTTCTGACAGGGCTTTTGCCTGTTCATCTAACTGCTGAAGCCTGTTTTCATTTTCGTTTTTTGATTTCTCCAGATTTTTACGATCCCTGTTAAACTGGGACTTTTCCTGATCATACAGTGTCAAATGATCATTAACATTGGATGACTTCAATTCTACTTCACGCAATGAACTATCAAGCTGATGGTGTTCTTTGTTTAAATGGTCCAGGCTTTGCAAAAGCTTTTCAATTTCCTGTTCCTTTTCTTTCAGCATAGCTTTTTCCGATTTGATGTGCTGTTCAAATTGGGTAATCTTTCCTTCATAATCGTGAAGCTTTTGGTTAAGCTGTTCCAATTCCTTTTCCCGTGTGAAGATCGAGTGATTGGAGCGCTTTCTGGCACCGCCCGTCATGGAACCGCCCGGGTTCACAACATCTCCTTCAAGTGTTACAATCCGGTATCGTCTGTTCAAAATGGAAGCCAATTCATTGGCATCTTTAAGGGTCTTCGAAATGACGGTATTTCCGATTAACGAACAAATAGCACTTTCATATTTTTTATCAAAACGGACCAAATCACTGGCAATACCCACAAACCCTGGATGTTCCTGGGCTCTTGACACCAACTGCGACGGGATGGATTTTGGCTGTATCGATTTTAGCGGTAAAAACGTAGCCCTTCCCTGGTTCGTACGTTTCAGCCATTGAATAGCTTTCCGTGCTGCTGGTTCATCCTCGACAATGATGTGCTGAGCCTGACTTCCCAGTGCAGTTTCCATGCTGACCAGATATTGATCAGGAATTTCTACAACCTCGGCTACAGCTCCGTAAATACCTGCTAATTCCTTCTTATCCCTGGCTTTGAGAACTTCCTTTACTCCCTGAAAGAACCCCGCAAAATCCTCTTTCATTTCTTCAAGGGTTTCTTTTCTCGACCGGAGCTTTTGCATATACTGGTATCCCTGGTAGAGTTTCTGCTCTTCCTGTTCAAGTTTTTCTTTACGGTTCAACAATTCACGTTTGCTTTCACTGAGCTCTGACTGTTTAGCCTGAATATGATTAGCTAAAATTTCTTTCTGCTCCTCCAGCGAACTTTTTTCCTCTTCAACTTGCTCTCTCTGTTTCAATAACTCTTGAAACCGTTCTGTCAGACGACGTTCTTTCAGTTCAATCTGGTGAAGCTGTCTTTCAATGCTCTGATTTTCATTGCGTTTAGCTGCTTGTTCATTTAGCCGTTCAATATATTCACTTTTAAGCTCTTCAATTTCCTCTTCCATGTTATGGGAAGCCATTTCAATTTCCTGTTTGATCTGGGAAATCTTTTTCCGGGTACTGTGTAAATTCTTTTTGTACCCATCCAGCTTCTCTTCTTCCTGCTTCATTTGTTTCTGGATGCGCTCGACTTTTTCTTTCAGCCGCTGATCTTCACTGGCAAGTTTATCTTTGTTTTCCTCAAAATGCTTCAGACGTTCAGAAATCAGCTGTTTTTGGCCTTCAAGATGTTCCAGCTCCTGAGTCAATGTTAATAAAAGCTGCTGCAGTTCATCAATGGATTCATCCAGGGCTTTAAGATCTGCTTTTTCCTGTTCAATCCCGGCTTCTTCCTTCTGTATTTCCGTTTGTTTATGTATAGCCAGTTCTTTCTTTTCGTCAATTTCTTTTGTTATGTTTTCCCACTGTTCATTCAGTTTTTCAATCTCAGCTACGAAGAGCGAAACCTCATGCTGCTCAAGCTCCTTCTTCTTTTCCAGGTAGTCTTTTGCAACAGCTGCCTGCTCTTTGAGTGGTTCTAGCTGTCCTTCGATTTCGTAAATAATATCTTCCACCCGGTTTAAGTTTTCCTGGGTTTCAGCCAGTTTGTATTCTGCCTTCTTTTTTCGCTGCTTATATTTCAAGACGCCCGCAGCTTCTTCAAAAATCGTGCGGCGTTCCTCTGCTTTCGAGCTCAAGATTTCTTCTACTTTTCCCTGGCCTATAATGGAAAAGGCCTCTTTTCCCAATCCTGAATCCAAAAAGAGATCTACAATATCCTTCAGCCGGCATGGCTGTTTATTAATATAAAATTCACTCTCTCCCGACCGGTATACTCTTCTGGTCACACTGACTTCCTGGTAATCAAGGGGCAATGCCTGATCTTCATTATCCAGGGTCAGGGTCACTTCAGCAAAATTTAAGGGTTTACGGGAGTCACTTCCGGCAAAAATAATATCTTCCATTTTGGCACCGCGAAGGGATTTGGCTGACTGCTCACCTAAAACCCAGCGGATGGCATCGGTGAAATTACTTTTTCCTGAACCATTTGGTCCAACGACTGCTGTTACTCCTGGCACAAATTCAACAGAAATTCTTTCGGCAAATGATTTAAATCCTACTGTGTCTAATCGTTTGAGGAACATATTTTTTCCCCCTATTAAACCTTTTTTGTCTGGAAAGGTTTATATTTGAACTTATATATTTTATCATAAAGTGTACATTGAAAGAAGAAACCAACGAACCAAAAGGAGCTGAAAACATGAACTTACAAGAAGCAACTGAGAAAAATCTGGCATTTATGATAGAACAAATGGCTGAAAGACTTCAGATGATCAACCGTTCTTTGCTCAACCCTGATGATTTTAACCTTGAATCCTATCAAGACATCAAAGATATCTATGATATGATCCATAGCAGACCAAATTTAAGCGTGTCAGAAATTAACGCTATTATCGATGAATTGAGCAAATACAGGAAAAAATAAGGGTGTTTG
Organism: Bacillaceae bacterium; assembly: GCA_017656265.1. Lineage (GTDB taxonomy): Bacteria > Bacillota > Bacilli > Bacillales > Alkalibacillaceae > Melghiribacillus. The sequence goes on from JACDOD010000001.1 coordinate 439,742, forward strand.
TGTTTGGACGTAAAAGAGGCTGGGACAAAATTGCAAAAGATAATAAGATATCTTTGTATGTCCCAGCCTCTTTGTGCTGTTATGCCATTTTATCGCTTTTCACCTTGTCTAAGGCAACTTTTGCTGCCATTTGTTCGGCTTCTTTTTTCGTTTTCCCGCTTCCGGCCCCATAAAGTTTTTCCTGTATATAGACATGGGCTACGAATTCACGGTTATGGGCTGGGCCCCGTTCATCGACTATTTTATAATTGACGGGCCCGCTTTTGTCCTGCTGTACCACTTCCTGAAGAACGCTTTTATAATCCATCGCATGCGAAAAAGCACCTTTTTCAATTTTTGGAAATACGAACTTTTCTAAAAATTCAAGGGCTGTTGAAAAACCCTGATCCAGATATAAAGCACCTATAAATGCCTCAAACACATCAGCCAAAAGTGCCGGGCGATTGCGACCCCCTGACATTTCCTCCCCTTTGCCGAGAAGAACCATATCACCAAAGTCAAGACTTGTGGCAAAGTTAACCAGGGATGTTTCACAAACAATAGATGCCCGTAATTTTGTTAAGTCTCCTTCATTCATATCTGGATAAATACGGAATAAATATTGGGATACAGCCAGTTCCAGTACGGCATCACCCAGAAATTCCAGACGCTCGTTGTCCTCATAATTTTGATCCCGATGCTCATTCACATATGATGAATGGGTAAAAGCCTGTATCAGCAGTTTTTTATTATGAAATTGAATGCCAATCTTATTCTGTAATGCCTCAAAATTCACTCCACATGCCACCTATTCTATAGTTTTCCATAGGGAGAAAGTCCCGCCATCCGGCGAGACTTTCGTATATATCCTTATAGACGGCTGTTTATGTATTCTACAGCATCGCCTACAGTTTCAATTTTTTCTGCATCTTCATCAGAAATTTCCATATCGAACTCATCTTCAAGTTCCATTACTAATTCAACCACATCAAGTGAGTCTGCTTCTAGATCATCTTTAAAAGATGCTTCCATTGTCACTTTAGCTTCATCAACATCTAAGCGATCGACGATGATGTTTTTCACACGATCAAAAACGTCTGCCATTGTGGTTCACCTCCCTTCAGTCATTATAGAAAATTTTATGAAAAAATACTAGCTTAAGAAAAAATTTATATATTACATGACCATTCCGCCATCTACATGGAGAGTTTGGCCGGTCATGTAACTGGCATCATCTGAAGCTAAAAAGCGAACAACTCTGGCGATATCTTCTGGTTTTCCTAATCGGTTTAATGGAATTTGTGACAGCATCTCTTCTCTGGAATCTTCAGGAAGTTTGTCAGTCATATCTGTGGTGATGAAACCAGGTGCTACGGCATTCACTAAAATATTTCTTGAGGCAAGTTCTTTTGCCGTTGTTTTCGTTAAACCAATAACACCAGCCTTTGCAGCTACATAGTTAGCCTGGCCTGGATTGCCGGCCACACCAACAATGCTGGCAATATTAATAATTCTTCCTGCTTTCTGCCGCATCATCTGTCGAGTTACAGCCTTTGTACAGAGAAATACTCCTTTTAAATTGGTATCAATAACTTCATCAAACTCTTCCTCTTTCATGCGCATCAGCAGGTTATCCCGTGTTATGCCCGCATTATTTACCAAAATGTCAAGACTGCCAAAGGTTTGAATGACTTCTTTAACCATAGCATTAACATCGTCACTGGATGCCACATTAGCTTGAATTTTTATGGCTTCTCCTCCAGATTTCTCGATTTCCTCCACAACTTCCTGTGCCTTTTGTTCACTTCCGGCATAGTTTACCGCAACTTTTGCTCCAGCTTTTGCAAGTTCCAGTGCAATGGCGCGTCCAATCCCCCGGGAAGCCCCGGTAACAAGTGCTGCTTTACCTTCTAGCATGTTTGATCACCCCTTATACCATTCTAAAAATTTCTGTAAAGATTCCGGATCTTGTACCGCAAAGGTTTTCGTTCTGCGGTTTACTTTTCGGATCAGACCGGATAAAACCTTGCCGTTTCCTACCTCTACAAAGGCATCCACATCATCCATCATATTCTCAACAGACTCAGAAAAACGTACAGGCGAATAAATTTGCTTCACTAGCAGGTCATATATTTCTTCCGGATTTTGAACAGGCTGGGCAGTCACATTGGCGTAAACCGGAATCTCTGCTTTTTTAATTGCTGTTTCCTTGAGATGACGTGCAAACTTTTCGCTGGCTGGTTCCATAAGCCTGGAATGGAACGGTCCGCTGACATTCAGCGGAATAACCCGCTTTGCCCCTTCTTCCTTAAGACGTTCAGATGCAGTTTCTACCCCCGCTTTTGTGCCGGAAATAACAATTTGTCCGGGACAATTAAAATTGGCAACATCCACAATGTTCCCCTGCTCAGAGACGTCTGCGGCAACTTTTTCGATGATTTCTTCATCAAGCCCAAGCACCGCCGCCATAGCCCCTTTTCCGGCCGGATACGCTTCTTCCATCAGTTGTCCTCGTTTTTGCACTAAGCGGAGGGCATCACTGGCTTCAAGAGCGCATGCACAGACAAGGGCGCTATATTCCCCCAGACTGTGTCCGGCTGCCATTACAGGAGTAACTCCTTCTTTTTTCAACACCTCTGTAATAGCTGCACTGGTTAGAAGCAATGCAGGCTGAGCATGTTCTGTCTTAGTCAACTCTTCCTGAGGTCCTTCAAACATCAGTTTCTTTATAGGAACATTTAATATACTCTCTGCCTGATCAAATAACTCTTTCACATTCTCGTTTTCATCATAAAAACCTTTTCCCATCCCCACTTCCTGGGATCCCTGACCAGGATAGACAAAAGCAACCCTTTTCATGCTATTCCTCCTCAGAATGTAGAGTTTTTACCGTTTCTTCAATAACCGAAACAACTTGTTCATCAACAATTCGGCATGCCTGCTGGATTGCGTTATAAATGGCCCGGTCATTGGAAGAGCCATGGGCTTTAATCACAGGTGCAGCGAGCCCAAACAGTCCAGCACCGCCATACTCTGAATAATCAAGCTGACTTTTTAACTGTTTTAATTCTGATTTCATCAACCCGGCTGCCAGTTTCGATTTCCAATTTTTCATAAATGATTCCTTTAGCATAGAAAACATGGAAAGAGCCGTACCCTCAATCGATTTCAATGCTATATTACCAGAAAAACCGTCACAGACCACCACATCAGCTTTGCCTTCTAACAAATCCCTTGCTTCCACATTTCCAATGAAATGAACAGGTGAAGCTTCAAGAAGCTCAAAAGATTTTTTAGACAATTCATTGCCTTTTTTCTCTTCTGTGCCGACATTTAACAGTCCTACCCTCGGCTTGCTGATTCCCCGAACCTTTTCTGCATAGATGGATCCCATCAGACCATACTGGACTAAATGCTGGGGCCGGGCATCCACATTTGCCCCTACATCCAGAAGCAGGAATCCCCTTCCATCTGTAGTTGGCAGGGTGGGACTTAAAGCCGGACGGTCAATTCCCTTAATTCTCCCTACTATGAACAGACCAGCGCTCATTAATGCACCTGTGTTGCCAGCCGAAATACAGGCATCTGCCCGTTTTTCTTTCACTTCCTGAGCCATCAGCACGAGAGATGCGTTTTTTTTGCGGCGTACAGCCCTCACTGGTTCGTCCTCATTTGTAATCACTTCATCTGTATGTATCACTCGAATTCTTTCATGTTCTTTTAAGAAAGGTTTAATCTTCTCTTCATCACCGACCAGTGTGATTTCCAGGCTGTTCATCTCCTGAACAGCTTGCAAAGCACCTTTCACGACTGACTCTGGTGCATGGTCTCCTCCCATTGCATCAATTGCAATTTTCATCATTTCTGCCTCTCCTTTTGCTCGTTTGACCGATACATTTCAAATATTCCCTGAAAAACCGGTTCTTTTCCTACATAACTGTTCACTTCAACAATGGTTCGTCCTTTTTCATCGTTGCCTTTAACAGCCGCTTTAGCTACCACACGTTCTCCTTCTTTTACCTGCCGCCTAAAGCGAATTTCGGATTTAGCTGTCAGGGCAAGTTCATCATCGATCACCGCTACGGCGAGAGAGTTAGCCTGGGCAAACAGATGATGTCCTCTGGCAATTTTATTTCTTGAAAATACATGTTCTCCCTTTATATCCAGTATGGAAATAGCCCGCTGATCGAGCTCAAGGTCTACTATTTCACCGATTACTTCATCAATGGGAAGTGCTTTTACGGTTTCATTCCAGTTATCTCTCGCCATGGTTTTAATTCGTTCCCGGAGTTCCGGTATAGAAAGTTCCATCCGGTCCAGCCGGATGGTCTGTATGCTCACGCCAAATTTTTTGGCCAGTTCTTCATCGGTAATAAAAGGCGTTTCTTCAATCGTTTCCCGAAGTTTTTGCTGACGCTCTTGTTTTGTTCGTCTCATTGATCTACACCGTCCAAACCTTATGACTAGGTACTAATAGTAATATATAATACCAGGAAGTTTAATGCAATAATTAATCATAAATTTGTTCATTCACTTCTTCTTCCGTCATTTTTAGGAGTTCGTGATACTCATCGTTATTAAACAGCGTGTTTGTGCGGATCATATCCTGGGCATCCTGCCTGGCCACTTCCAGCGCTTTATAGTCCTGGACGATGTCAGCGACTTTAAATTCAGGAAGCCCGCTTTGTTTTTTGCCAAAAAAATCTCCCGGACCCCTCAGCTTCAGGTCGTGTTCGGATAATTCAAACCCATTATTGGTTTCAGTCATGATCCGCATTCGTTCTTTTCCCGTATCCCCCTTTGGATCTGCGAGCAGGATACAATAACTTTGAGCATCCCCCCGGCCGACACGCCCTCTGAGCTGGTGCAGCTGGGCAAGCCCGAACCTTTCTGCATCATAAATGAGCATGACCGTCGCATTTGGGACATTTACCCCTACTTCTACAACGGTTGTGGACACAAGGATCTGTACCTCATTGGCTGCAAATTGCTTCATCACCTTCTCCTTTTCGTCTGCATTCAATCTTCCATGCATCAGACCCACTTTTACATCTGGTGAAAAATATTCCTGCAGCTGATGAAAAAGATCAACAGCATTTTGGATATCCAGTTTATCGGACTCTTCAATTAAGGGGCTGATCACGTATGCCTGATGCCCTTTCTTAATTTCATCTAATATAAATTGCAGTACCCGATCAAGCATATGATCTTTTACCCAATAGGTTTTGACAGGTTTTCTTCCTTTCGGCATTTCATCAATGACCGAAACATCCATATCACCAAAGGCCGTTATCGCCAGCGTTCGGGGGATTGGAGTTGCAGTCATAAAAAGCACATCCGGGTCAAGTCCCTTTTCCCTCAAAGCTCTTCGCTGTTCAACACCAAAACGGTGCTGCTCATCAACAATAACAAAACCTAAATCCGAAAATTGGACAGGATCCTGAATTAGAGCATGGGTACCTATAACAATATCAGCTTCATGATTTTTAATTTTCTCTATTATATCCTGACGGGCTTTCCCCTTAGCCGAACCAGTTAACATAACAATGTTACAGTATCCTTTGAATAAGTCCTGAAGGGATTCGTAATGCTGTTCAGCCAGAATTTCAGTCGGAACCATTAAAGCTCCCTGCTTACCGGCAGTTACGGCAGCATATAAGGATATGGCTGCGACCACTGTTTTACCGGAACCTACATCCCCCTGGAGAAGCCGGTTCATTCGATAAGGAGAACGCAAATCATGGAGAATTTCGTCAACTGACCGTTTCTGGGCACCGGTCAATGGAAATGGGAGTCCTTGGATAAATACATCAATTTTTTCTTCATCGACAACTTTTCCATTTCCTTTCCCTGCTTCCCGCTTCATTTTTCGCAAAAGCTGCATCTTCAGCTGAAACAGAAGGAGCTCCTCATAGATAAAACGGCGCCGGGCATGCTTTAAATGAATCCGATTACCGGGAAAATGAATAGATTTTAGTGCCTCTTTCCGTTCGGGAAGTTTATATTTTGACAAAAAGTGATCAGGCAGAATTTCATTTACCTTTTTTCCATATGTACGGAGGGCATTGGTTACAATTTTTCTCATCGTACGGTTTGTCAATTTCCCCTTTAGTGGATAAACTGGCTGAATGGAACTTTTTTTTCCTGCCCTTCCCTTTTGATAATGGGTGACCGTTATTTGAAGACGATGGGCGTCCCATTTACCTGTTACAGTCAGTGTATCATCAATGTTTAACTGATTTTTTAGAAAGTGGCGGTTAAAAAACACCGCTTTAACAGCAACTTCTTCAACCTTTAACATCACAACAAGCCTGGATTTTTTCCTTCCATAAAAACTCAGGGAAGGTTCAGAGGCAACCTTCCCTTCAATGGTAGCGGTTTCATTATGCTGCAAATCTTTTAAAGGTTTTAGCTCCCGGAAGTCGTAACGAAATGGAAAATGAAATAATAAGTCCTCAACCGAATAAATTCCCATATCATTTAATTCTTGCTCCAGCTTGCTTCCAATCCCATTCAGTTCTGAGACAGGTAATGTTTTTATCAAAACACTCACTCTTTCTTCAAATCAATGCCGTAAATTTTCGCTTCCAGTTCCCGTCCAGTAGGAGTAGCTGCTAAACCACCCTGCGCGGTTTCTTTTAATGCAGTCGGCATGGACTGTCCGATTCGATACATGGCATCAATTACTTCGTCACACGGAATGCGGCTTTTGACTCCTGCCAGGGCCAGGTCAGCGGCAACCATAGCATTAGCAGCCCCCATGGCATTTCGTTTTACACATGGGACCTCAACCAGTCCAGCAACAGGATCACACACTAACCCAAGCATGTTTTTTAGGGTAATTGCCATCGCTTCAGCTGACTGAGATGGAGTACCTCCTGCCATCTCAACGATAGCAGCTGCGGCCATACCTGCAGCAGATCCTACTTCAGCCTGACAACCTCCTGCCGCACCGGAAATGGATGCATTATTGGCTACTACTTGCCCGAAGGCTCCAGCTGTGAATAAATAACGGACCATTTGCTCACGTGTAGGATTTAACCGATTTTTTACAGCAAACAGGGTGCCTGGAACAACACCTGCACTTCCTGCAGTTGGTGTAGCACAGATCGTACCCATTGCCGCGTTTACCTCATTGGTTGCAACAGCTTTGCTGACAGCGTCTAATAGTAAATTTCCGGATAAGGGTCGATTCTCCTTCATATATTTCTGAATCAGCACTGCATCACCACCGGTTAACCCAGATCTGGAGCGAACCCCCTTCAGTCCATCTTCTACGGATTTTTCCATCACATCCAGGTTACGTTCCATCCGCTCCATCACTTCTTCACGGGTTTTTTCAGCAACCTCCATTTCCTGGCGGATCATCACTTCTGATATCGATATATTTTGGCTTTCAGCTAATTCTATTAATTCACTGACATTACGAAACAATCTAATCAGCCCCTTTCGTTGTCAAATTAAACGGAAATCTTCACAACCTGTAATATATTTTCCGTTCGTTCCAGCTGACTTAAGATGTCATCAGGGATATTTTGGTCGGTTTCAATCACCATTAATGCTTCTTTCCCCTGCTCTTTTCGCGATACTTCCATATGCCCGATGTTGATTTCGTTATTGGCTAATATATTGGAAACTGAAGCAATCGCTCCATGTCTATCATTATGCATGACTAAAATAGCCGGATGATGTCCGGTCAATTTTAAATCAAAACCATTCAATTCCGTGATTTCGGCTTTTCCACCACCGATGGATATACCTACCAGTTCAATTTCTCCATCTTCATCACCCATTCGGATTCTAGCCGTATTTGGATGATCAGTAATGGCGTCTTCCTCAATGAATCGGACTCTGATTTTCTTCTGTTTTGCAATTTCAAGGGATTCACTGATCCGTTCATCAAAAGTATCAAAATCAAGTATTCCACCTACGATGGCCACATCAGTACCATGACCTTTATAGGTTTTGGCAAAAGAACCATACAAATGAATATCAGCCCATTTTGGCTCACGTCCAAATAACTTTCTCGTCATACGGCCAATTCGTGCAGCTCCTGCAGTATGTGAACTGGACGGGCCGATCATAATTGGACCAATAATATCAAATACGGATCTATATTTCATTCTCTCACCATCCTTTTCAGCTCTATTGTATCGGCAATAAATCATCAATGCCAATACAACCTACTTCATTATATCAGATATTAGTGACATGAAAATATCCTAATAGAGAATCATTTTCACTCAAAATAGGCTAACCCCCTCTAAAAAAGCACAGTGCCCTGATTGATGACAGCAACTGCCGGATGACAGCCGAGAAGGCTTGTCTGCAGCTCCAGTATAAGAAGAGTCTCAAGGAGTCAGAATCACACAAACAGAGTTGGACAATCCCCCCTACCTTTGAAGGATTGCAGCAGACTCAAATTTTACACTTTTCTGTCCAGCAAAAAAGCTGAACCACCTGATACCCCAGACGATTCAGCCTTAATAAAAAATGGTCCAATGATTTGAATACAATAGATTATTTGTTTAGTAATACTTATAGTAATTTACATATTGTAAAAAATCTTCATAGGGTGTCCGGCTTGTGATCGAAAATCGGGGAAGAGCATATGGATTTTCCTGTTGTTCTGCATACCCTTTTTCAATGGTAAAAGCCATTTTAAATCCTATTTCCTTCAGAAGATCAATATGATCAGGTTTATACTGTCCAAATGGATACGAAAAGGACACAGGCTGATGTAAGAAGCGATAGCTTGATAAAATATCTGCCTTCACCTGATCCTGACTTTTGATCAGCATATACCCTTTTTTCCCCTTTAAGCGATGTAAGCCATGGGTATGGCTTCCGTATTCAAATACGTCTTTTATCGACTCCATTTCTTTGTGGGATAAAAATTGAAGCTTATATGGATCGAACGCTTCTGTCTCATCCTGAATTCTGCCTGTAATCATAAACTCCAGTGCCGTAAACTTATATTTTTTTAAAATGGAATAAGCATAATGAGCGTTGCTTTTCAACCCATCATCAAAGGTAATTAAAATGCTCTTATGAGGCAGTTCCATTTCTCCCTTCAAAAATGCATGGAGTTCATTTTGAGAAATTGTCTGGTATCCATTCTGGTATAAATATTTCATCTGCTTTTCAAAATCTTCAAGGGATACAACACTGCCCGTTTTTAAAAAAGAGTCATTTTCACCTTCTTGCAGTATGTGATGATATAAGAGTATAGGGATTTTCCTGGCTTTCTTTGTATGGTTCCATAAACGGGACAACATAGCTGCAAATTGTGCCCGGGTAATCGGGTCATCCGGATGAAACGATTCATCAGGGTATCCATACACGATACCATTGCCGGCAAACCGCTGAATGGTGTCATATGACTGATGGCTTTCAGGAACATCTCGAAAGAAAATGTTTGTTTCAGTGTCAGGCAATAAAAAAATTTGATCCAGGATCTCGACTGCCTGTGAGCGGGTAACTAACTCATAAGGTTTAAACGTTTTTTCAGCATGATTGGAAAACAGCTTTAACGAGTTGACAGCATATATTTCATCATACGCCCAAAAATCTGGTGGAACATCAGAATATACGTGATTTTTCGGGATAACAGAAAAATCTAATTCTAAAAGTCGAGCGATGAATACAGAAACTTCTGCTCTAGTAATCTGCTGATCTGGATAAAAGCTGTCCTCTTCAGATATCTTGATTAGCCCATGATCTGCTAATTTTTGAATATCATGATAGGCCCAATATGTAACAGGAACATCTTTAAATCCTGATTCTGCATAAGCGGATGCTGGAACCACAAAATAAGTCATTAATAAAGCAGCTAAAATAATTGCCTTCCTCATTTCTCTCCCCCATAATCTATCTTCTAAATCTATTAATAAAAGGCCGGGACAAAACGATAAAAGGGCATGAAATATCAAATATCCGAACTTTATTCAGTCGTCACATGAATAAGTTCGGATATTTTTTCACTACTTTATGTCCCGGACACGTTCCGGCATCATTCCTTTATTCAACAGAAAAAATGAAGGAATAAATCGGCTGATTCCCTTGATGAATTTCAATCTCTAAGTCATCGAACTCATCCTCAAGATATTGCTCTAACTCTTGTATCTGTTCTTCTGTTGCTTCCTCACCCTTTAAAATGGTGACGATTTCGTCCGTTTCAGCATCAATCATTTCTTTCAGCAGTTGTTTGGCTGTCTCTAATATATCCTGATTTGTTGCTTTAATTTTACCATCTGCAATTCCCATAAAATTTCCTTTTTTAATAGTTAACCCTTCGAACTGGGTATCACGGACAGCATAAGTCACCTGACCAGTCTTCACTTCTCCGGCCGCTTCTTCCATGGAGGCCTGATTATCCTCCAGGCTTTGTTCAGGATGAAAAGCCAAAAGTGCACTCATCCCCTGTGGGATGGTTTTCGTCGGAACTACTGCCACTTCCTCTTCAGCTAGTTCTGCCGCCTGTTCAGCAGCCATAATGATATTCTTATTGTTTGGCAAAATAATCACTTTATTTGCATTGGCTTTCTGAATAGCTTCTGAAAGATCCTGGGTACTCGGATTCATGGTTTGTCCACCTTCAATGACAACAGTTGCTCCCAGACTCTCAAACAATGTTTTCAGACCGGCACCCATGGCAACGGTTACAATTCCAAACTCAGCTTTTTCTTTTGGCTGCGCCTGTGCCTCTTTCTTGTTGTCGCCAACAATATCCGTGTGCTGTTTTCGCATATTCTCAATTTTCATGTTAATTAGACTTCCATAGCGCTGAGCATAGGTTAGTACTTCACCAGGATACTCGGCATGAATGTGGACTTTAACCAGTTCATCATCTGCAACTACCAGAAGGGAATCCCCATACTCGCTTAAATCTTCACGAAACTTTTGTTCACTGAAAGGGTTGGCCGATATTTTTTCTTCCTCAAACTGAACCATAAATTCTGTACAGTATCCAAACTCAATGTCATCCGTGTCCATAAAATCCTGATGCATTTTATGGTGTTCAGCATTAATCATATCATCAAGGGATACCTGTGCACCCGTATCTTCAGGAAGTTCTTCCCCTTTTAATGCAGACAGGAAACCTTCATAGATAATCACAAGTCCCTGACCGCCGCTGTCTACTACCCCAACTTCCTTCAGAACAGGAAGGAGATCTGGAGTCCTCTCCAGAGATGCTCTTGCTTCCTTTAACACTTTTTCCATAAATTCAATAAAATCAGAAGATTCTTTAGCCGCTTCAGCAGCTGCATTTGCAGCATCCTTTGCAACCGTTAAAATCGTGCCCTCTACAGGCTTCATTACGGCTTTATAAGCTGTATCCACACCAGCATTAAGGGCCTCAGCAAAATCTTCCAGAGATACGGTTTCCTTATCTTTTACACCTTTGCCGAATCCCCGAAACAACTGGGAAAGAATGACCCCTGAATTTCCCCGTGCTCCCATCAGGAGTCCCTTTGACAGAGCTTCTGACACTCGTCCGATATGGGTGTGTTCAGCTTTTTTAACTTCGTTTGCGCCCGAAGTTAACGTTAAATTCATATTCGTTCCCGTATCTCCGTCCGGTACGGGAAAAACGTTTAGAGCATCAATCATCTTCGCATTATTTTTTAAGTGATGTGCTCCAGAGAGAATCATTTGTGCGAATGTTTTACCCTCTAAAGTCTTATTCGTCACACTAACTTCCTCCTTCATCAACCGACAAAAATCACATTAAGCTTCTCCAGTTACCCGAACTCCCTGAATGAAAATATTCACAGAGTCAATGGATAAACCTAGTGTTTTATTTAATGTATATTTCACTTGATTTTGTACGTTATGGGCTACTTCTGAAATTTTCGTTCCGTAACTTACAATTACATACATATCGATATGTAGCTGATTGTTCTCCTGACGAACAATAACACCTTTTGAAAAGTTTTCACGGCGTAAAATTTCGGCAATACCATCTCTTAACTGTTTCTGGGATGCCATTCCGACAACCCCATAGCATTCTACGGCAGCTCCTCCGGCAATCGTAGCAATTACTTCATTCGAAATGGTCACATGGCCATACTCATTTTGCAAATCGATGGACATACTCATCCTCCTTAACTGGATAAACTACAGTCATTTTACTATATTAGCAAAAAATTTAAAAGAAAACCCACCGGAGTAAAGCTCTCTTAATACAATGTACGATATTTTTATATCTGTCAAGCTAAAATTCTTGATATTGTACATTGCAATATTTTCTCAGTTGTGATAAGTTAATTAAGTATTTAAGCTAACATGGATGTATGTAGGAGGGATTTACAATGGCTCGTAAATGTGTTGTTACTGGACGCAAAACACGCACTGGAAACAAACGTTCACACGCAATGAATGCAAATAAACGCAAGTGGAAAGCGAATGTACAAAAGGTGCGCATCATGGTTGACGGTAAGCCAAAACGTGTATATGTTTCCGCCCGTGCCTTAAAATCTGGCAAAATTGAACGCGTATAATAATGAAATAATTAAAAAAAGGGCTTTCTCACAGATCGAATTGCCGACCTGGAGAAGCCCTTTTTTATTGAAACATGACTCCAAGATTTATTTAGCCCCTGCTGCACGTTAACTTTCCATTATGGTTTTTCCTTTCCCATCAAGAGGATGTTGTCCATTATAAAAGTTTCTTTACAAGAACAGTACTCCATACACTCATAGAAAATAATCGTGCAGAGCGATCTCCACACGATTAAACACTTAGTCTTTTTTAAATGTTGCGATAATAATCTTTACAATTCCTCCAATAAATTTTGGGAGTTTAATGGTATAAAATTTCATAAGTTCCCCCTCCTCTATCCGACAAGTCTCGAAACAACTTCACCGCCTTCGTTCGCGGATTGTGAAGGACATGCCTTATTCCTGAACATCACGGCTCTTTATAAGTAATAGTATGCCGTCAGTGAATGAAAAAGTACCAATTTTTTCGGTCAGCTTATTCGAAATGCATAAAGTAGATCCAATTGGGACCGTCTGATTTTTTAACGGGTAATAAAAACCGTTCAGGGTAAGACCTTTAATTTCAAGATTCAGGGGAACAAAGGATATATAAGGATATTCCGGATCTTTTTTAATCTGATGTGTGCCAGGCATTTTCAGCTCCATCCAATTCCCTTTGTTAACTATAGCACCTTCTATACCCAGTGAATGGAGCCGATATAGGAGCTGGATGTTAATCAGCTCATGATCTAACCGTCCGCCGGTAACACCGAACAAATATACCCAATCAGCGTGTATTGCCAGTGCTTTATTTACCGCTATTTCCAGATCGGTTTCATCTTTTTCTGTAGGGAATGTCTCCACAAACGTGGCATAGTTTTTAATCATGTCCATATCTTTTTGTTTTATCGAATCAAAATCCCCAACAGCATAATCCGGCTGAATCCCCTGTTTCAATAAAGTCAGGTTTCCGCGATCTGCACCGATCCAGATAAAGTTGTCCTGTTTAAATTTATGCAAGTCAGGTACTTCAGATACCGGTCCACCGCCAACTATACCAACATTCAGCATTGTCATTCACCTGTCTTTCATACAGTAACTTTTCTTTTCTTAAAAAAAGAACCCCTGCCATCCTGTTTGCAAGGGTCTAATTCAGATCTTTAGAGCTGATTAAGAATATCTTGAATCGCCTGTTTACGGTCTGATTGGTTAAAGATGGCGCTACCGGCAACCAGTACATCAGAACCCGCTTCAACACATGAACGGGCAGTGTCTTTATTTACCCCGCCGTCAACCTCAATCTCAAATGACAGCTGCATCTCATCTCTCCACTGGGCAATCTGTTTAATTTTCGGCAGTACGGATTCGATAAACTTCTGCCCCCCAAACCCTGGGTTTACCGTCATTAACAAAACTAAATCCACATCCTGCAGCACAGGCCGTATCATTTCGGCAGGTGTAGCCGGGTTAATGACAACCCCTGGCTTAACACCTTGATTTTTAATGTTTTGAATGGTGCGATGAAGATGAGGGCAGGCTTCCTGATGTACTGTAATGATATCTGCACCAGCTTTCGCAAAGGCCTCAATATAATTATCTGGATTTTCAATCATGAGATGAACATCCAGCGGCAAATTGGTAACTGGACGGATGGCATCCACGATCAGCGGACCAATGGTAATGTTCGGCACAAAATGCCCATCCATCACATCCACATGAATATAGTCTGCCCCTGCCTGCTCGACGTCTTTAATTTCTTTTTCCAGCTTTGCAAAGTCAGCAGATAAAATGGAAGGTGCTATTTTTGTCATCGTTCATACCTCGGCTTTCTGTTTTGTATTTCCTGAAGAAAATGCAAATAATGTTCATATCTGAACGGAGGAATTTCCTTCTGCTCAACAGCTTGTTTGACAGCACATTTAGGTTCCTGATGATGCAGACAACCTCTAAATTTACAATAAGGACTCTTCTCTCTCATTTCCGGAAAACAATCCGAAAGTTCCTGAGCTTCAAGCTTTTGAAACTCAAGGGAACTAAAACCAGGTGTGTCAGCAATCAACCCGCCGTGCATACTCAACAGTTCTACATGTCTTGTCGTATGTTTTCCACGCCCCAGGCTTTTCGAGATATCTTTCGTTTCCAGGTTTAGCCCTGGTTTCAGTTCGTTTAATAAAGTGGACTTTCCTGCTCCGGACTGGCCGGCTACTACCGTTGTTTTCCCCTCAATATAAGGGATTAATTCATGAATTCCCTCTTTGCCCTTTGATGAAACCAGGAATACGGGATAGCCAATTTCCTGATAAGCATGCTGGAACTGTTTGATTTTCAGACGCTCCTGGTCGTCAAGCAGATCCATTTTTGTAATTATGACGATTGGCTGGATATTTTCCGACTCTGCCAGAACAAGAAAACGATCAAGCAATAAATCACTGAATGCTGGATTTATTGCTGACGTTACGATAAAAGCTTGATCTATATTGGCTATAGGGGGGCGAATCAGTTCATTGTTTCTATCATAAATGCTTGTAATGTATCCGGACCCATCATCCTGAATATCAATTTCTACATAATCTCCTACAAGTGGCGTGATTTTTTTCTTGCGGAATAACCCCCTGCCCCTGCATTCTACAACTTTATCATCTGTCTGTACATAATAAAATCCGCTTAATGCTTTTATAATCTTGCCATCTGTCATTTATCCTTGATCACCTTCTTCATATGGGACTTGCCTGTCAATCACTACTTCATCATCTAGCATAACTTTATATCTTCCAGATGAATCAGGTGAAATCGTTAATTCAAGGGTATACTGAGTATCTTTCCGGATTGTATCGTTTTTGAATAAGTCAGTTAATTCATGATTCATGTCTTCTACATAAATTTTTACTTCGTGTTCCCTTGGAATAAAGTAATTATCATCTACTTCAACTGTAAATGTCACAATTTTTTTGACTGGCGGTTTCGGTTCAGGACCTCTGGAAATATAGATGGTGATATCTGTATTCTGCTCAACTTCTGTATAGGGTTCCGGTTCCTGTTTGATCACATGCCCTTCAGGCACTTCTTCTGAATATTCTCTTTCAATATTCAATGAAAGCTTTTGTTCTTCGGCATATTGAATGGCCTCTTCTTCTGTACTTCCTTTTAATGGTCTAAGAACGATTTTTGGAGGTCCCTTGCTGACAACAAATAAGACGGTTGTCTCTTCCGGAACCACTTCTTCGTCAGGTATTGGCTGGTAATGGGAAATAATGACTCCTTCAGGTTCTTCAGAAGTTCTTTCAATGGCAATGACATCTTTATAATGCAGCTCTTCAATCAAGATTCGCTTGACCTGTTCAAAGCGCTTACCTTCATAATTATCAAAAACCTTCTTCTCTTTTCCCAGACTGGTGATTACCGTTACAGTAGATCCTTCCCGAACCACTGTTCCTTCATCCGGATTAGTCTGAATGACATGCCCTTCAGATACGGTGTCAGAATGCTCTGTTTCCCGGTTTATTTCCAAATTCAGTGCACTTAGCTGTTCGTAGGCTTCTTCATATGGAAGCCCTGTAACATCAATCATTTCCACTTCTTTCGGGAGCAGCATTTTTGGTATAAAGAATAGGGCAGCAATCCCTGATGCTACAAGGAGGAAAATAATGGAACCAATGATGACGGACCATTTCTTTTTTTGTTTTTTGGGCTTCTGTTCCTGACGATGTTTATCTACAACAATGGTATCATCATTTTTAAATTCTTTAAATGTATCGTCCGTGATGACAGGAATCGCTTTGGTTTCTTCTCCGTCAGTTTCAGGAACAACAAATCGCTCTTCATTTAACCTGTCCGGTAACAAAGCTGTGTTAAGATCTTCTTCCATCTCCCGGACATCTTCATAACGGTGAAAAGGATCTTTCGCGGTTGCCTTGAGTACCACATTTTCAATACTCTGGGGCACATCAGGATTCCACCTTTTCACAGATGGTGTATTGCTTTGCAGATGTTTCAGTGCAATGGAAACAGCTGACTCACCAGAAAAAGGCAATCTGCCCGTCAGCATCTCAAAAAAGACAATCCCCATCGAATAGATATCTGATTTTTTATTTGCCATGCCGCCTCTTGCCTGTTCAGGAGAAAGATAATGGACAGATCCTAAAACGGAGTTAGTCTGGGTCAAGGTCGTCCCCGTCAGAGCCATGGCTATTCCAAAGTCTGTTACTTTAATTTTTCCGCCTTCGTCCACCAGAATATTCTGAGGTTTAATATCCCGATGAACAATATCATTTTCATGGGCATGACGAATAGCTGCAATAATTTGCTGCATAATGTCCACTGCCCGCTCTATAGGAATGGGGGCATATTTTTGGATATATTTTTTCAGGGTCATCCCCTTAACATATTCCATCACGAGGTAATAAATATCCTCTTCTTCCCCAACATCGTAAATATTTACGATATTAGGATGGGACAGACTGATGGTTGATTGTGCTTCCCTTCTGAACCGTTCAATAAATTCTTCGTCATTGGCATATTCCATTCTAAGTACTTTAATAGCTACATCCCGATGCAAAATTGTATCCCGTGCCAGGTAAACATTGGCCATTCCTCCGCCGCCAATGGTGTCAATGATCCTATATCGGTCATTCAGCAAATGGCCCTTTAACATTATGATTCACCTTCTTTCAGAGATTCCTCATAATGTATCAAAGCCAGCGTAATATTATCCTCGCCACCCCGTTCGTTAGCCAGTGTGATCAGCTGAGAAGCCGCATCTTCCAGGGTATCAGATTCTATGACATTTTGATGCAATTCCTCATCCGACACTTTATTGGATAAACCATCCGAACATAACATTAAATAATTTCCTGGTTCCCAGCCAATCGTATTAATATCAACTTCGATTTTCTCCTCCGTACCAAGAGCTTTTAACAAAACATTTTTCCGGGGATGATGTTCGGCATCTTCCGGTGTAATCTGTCCTGAGCGTACCAGTTCGTTCACTAGTGAATGGTCTTCTGTCACCTGGGAAAATCCGTAGCTGTTCGATAAATAGCATCTGCTGTCACCTACATGAGCAACCGTTGCAAAATCCTCTCCGAATATTGCAGCTACTATCGTCGTTCCCATACCTTTGCAATCTTCATTTTCAACAGCGTGCTGGAAAATTTTCTGATTGGCTTTTTTAATCCCTTCCTCCAGCCATTTTTCGGCCTGTTCAGG
This sequence comes from Bacillaceae bacterium, assembly GCA_017656265.1. GTDB lineage: Bacteria > Bacillota > Bacilli > Bacillales > Alkalibacillaceae > Melghiribacillus. Next base: position 457,408 of record JACDOD010000001.1, read on the forward strand.
GGAAGTAATGAGATCGTTTTCTTTCCACTTATTATGTAGGAAAGATACAGCAATACGGCTTGCTACATCTCCCGCGCGATGGCCGCCCATTCCATCGGCTACAATCGCTAATATCTGATGATGGTCATTGGTATAGATCCCCCCGGAGTCCTCGTTATGGCTCCGAACAAGACCGGTATCAGTCAAAAAGTGTCCAATCATTCCGTTCACCTCGTTTCTTCCTCCCGCTCCTTGGCACGCAATTGTCCACAGGCTGCATCAATGTCATGCCCCTGCTCCCGTCGAATCGTCACATTAATGCCTTCCTCTTTTAAAGCTTTTTCAAAGGCAAAGATTTGATTTCTTGGCGTTCTGGTGTAGTTTCGTTCTGGAACATAATTGACCGGAATTAAATTAACATGACATTTTAAATGACGAATTAAATCAGCCAGTTCTTTAGCATGTTTGACGGAATCATTTTCTCCGCCAAACAATCCATACTCAAAGGTAACCCTTCTGCCTGTTTTTTCAATATAATACTCCACTGCTTTCATCAACTTTTCAAGGGAAAAGGCTTTGTTAATCGGCATGAGCTTAGTCCGAAGTTCATCATTCGGTGCATGTAATGATACAGCAAAGTTGATTTGCATTTGTTCGTCGGCAAACTGATAAATTTTCGGAACGATGCCGCTTGTAGACACAGTGATATGTCTGGCCCCAATATTTAATCCTTTGTCATGGTTTATAATTTTCAGGAAAGCAAGCATCTCCTCATAATTATCAAAAGGCTCACCGATCCCCATGATGACCACAGATGACACTCGTTCCCCCATTTCATCAAGAGCTTTTTGGACCTTTAAAACCTGGCTGACTATTTCCCCGGCTTCCAGCTGGCGTTTTAATCCGCCCAGCGTAGATGCACAAAATGTACAGCCGATCCGGCAGCCTACCTGAGTTGTTACACATACGGAATATCCGTAATTGTGCTTCATCAAGACCGTTTCAATCGAGTAACCGTCCACCAGTTCAAACAAAAATTTGATGGTTCCGTCTTTTGACGTTTGCTGAACAATGGTTTTTAGTGTGGTAATCGAAAAAGAATCCTTTAACTTTTCCCGAAAACCTTTCGGAAGATTCGTCATCTTCTCGAAGGAATCTACCCGTTTCACATAAAGCCACTCATAAATTTGTGAAGCCCGAAATGCAGGTTCTCCCTGCTCACGGACCCACTCTTTCATTTCTTCAAAGGTTAGAGAATAAATCGAGTCTCTGAGGTTTGGTCGTTTTTGTTTTTTGTCACGTTCTGTTTTAAGGGGCATGAATTACACTCCTTTTTTTCGTAATCGGGTCAAGAAAAACCCATCTGTATTTAAATCTTGAGGAAATAGCTGTAGCCCCCACTCTGATAAGCCCGGCAATGATTGACATGCATCTGGCAAATCTTGATGAAAATCGGGATCAATCTCAAATTCTGGATGTTCATTCAAAAACCATTCAACCATAAGCTCATTCTCTTCCCTGTCAACTGTACATGTGCTGTAGACCAGCTTGCCACCTTCTTTGACAAGCGGGCTGACTGATTGAAGTAGTTCCCGCTGTACCCGAGTAAGTTCCCGAATATCTTCTGTTGTTTTCTGATACTTAATTTCCGGTTTTCCCCTCAGCACACCAAGCCCTGAACAAGGAGCATCCAATAGAATTCTGTCAAAAGTGCACGGTGAATGAAGATCTTTCAATTGCCGACTATCTGCCTGCCTGGCTTCGACTATCGTTAGGCCCAATGTTTTTGCTTTATCTTCTACTAGTTTAGCTTTTTTTGGATGTAAATCATAGGCGTAAATTTTCCCCTGGTTGTTCATCTTTTCTGCAATATGGGTCGTTTTTCCTCCAGGTGCACTGCAGGCATCAAGTACGGTCATGCCAGGTTCTGCATCCATCATCTCACCTGCCAGCATAGAACTTTCATCCTGGACAGTCAATGAATCTTTAAAAAGAGAATGCTGAAATACATTACCTTCTTTAATTTTGATCCCCTGTTCTGAAAGGGCTGAAGGTTCCCCCTGAATTCCATCTGCATTCAGTTTCATCAATGCATCTTCTCGACTGATCTTTAATGGCTGAACCCGTACACTTACTTTTTTAGGTTCCAGGTTTTTTAAACACATTTTTTTCGCAACATCCATGCCATACCACTTAACAAACCGCTTCACGAGCCATTCAGGATGACTCGTTTCTACAGATAAACGCTTGATGGGATCCGTCACTTCATCAAAGGTTGAAACTCCTTTTCGCTGTATGTTTCGAAGAACACCATTTACCATGGAGGCAATTCCTTTATGTCCTTTCTTTTTTGCAATCTCAACAGACTCGTAAATGACGGCGTGATCCGGTATTCGATCAAGAAATTGCATTTGATATACCGCCAACGACAAAAGCCACTTTACCCATGGCTTTACCTTTCGTTTTAAAAATGGTTCAAGGTAATAGTCAATCGTTAATTTGCGCTGGAGTGTCCCGTAGACCAGCTCTGTTAGAAGCCTGGCATCCCGTGTCTCAAAGTGATTTTTCTCAATAGCATGATTAATCAGTAAGTGGCTGAATCCGCCGCCTTCTCCAATTCTGACGAGCAGCTCAAGTGCTGTTTTTCTGACCGTTTGTTCACTCATCGGAATCCCCCAGACAATCGCCGATTTTCAGCTGGCTGCCTGCACCCCGCAAAAATGATGCCGCATTCATGCGTTTCTTTCCCGATAGCTGCAAATCTGTAATTTTTATTCCCTTCTGGTTACCGCATACTACGATAAAACCATCTTCCAGCACTTCACCCACCTGCCCGGGCTTTTGTGAATATGTTTTTTCTGCCTTTTCTCCCCACCAGATTTTCATGACTTTTCCTTCCCACATTGTAAAAGCCACTGGCCATGGATGAAGACCACGTATATGATTGTACACCTCATCATGGGGACGCTGCCAGTTGATCTTTTCCTGTTCCCGTTTGATGTTATAGGCAAAGGTTGCCTGATCATGATCCTGGGGAACAGGTTGTATATGACCGGCAAAAAGATCCGGCAAGGTTTTGTGAATCAATTCCGCTCCGGCTACGGCCAATTTATCATGCAATGTTCCCACATGATCGTTTTCCTCAATGGTGACCTTTTGAGATGCAATCATATCTCCGGCATCCAGTTTTTCCACCATGTACATAATGGTGACACCTGTTTCTTTCTTGCCCTCCAGTATTGCGTAATGAATCGGCGCACCACCGCGGAGTTCAGGAAGCAATGATGCATGAACATTAATACAGCCGTATTCTGGATAATCCAAAAGTTCTTTCGGCAAAATCTGACCAAAAGCTGCTGTCACAATAAGATCAGGCTCATAGGACAGTACCTGTTTGTATTCATCTTTAATTTTTTCCGGCTGCAATACCGGGATGTTATGCTCCAGCGCAGCCTCTTTTACAGGTGGAGGTGTCAGAGTCCGCTTTCTTCCCTTTGGACGGTCCGGCTGTGTCACTGCCGCAACAACGTTATATTGATCTTTGATCAGCTGCTTGAATATATGAACGGCAAAGTCCGGTGTACCCATAAATACAATACGCTGTTCCATGTTGTACCCCTTTCTCTACATCAAATGATATGGCTGAAAATCGATGACAATCTGCAGGTCATTTTTTTGCATGTCCTCTTCGTACACCTGCAAAATCCGTTTCATCGTTTGCCGTAATTTAGGCTCAACTTTGTATTTTATCATGCATTGGTAACGATATCTATCTTTTATCCGCAGAAGCGGAGAAGGAGTGGGCCCCAGCACCCTGGACTGATCCGAAAGCTGGCCCATTATATACTTTGTAATTTTTTGTGTTACTTCAATGGCATAAACTTGATTGGGATGGGATACGGTAATTAATGACAAATAATAATAGGGCGGATACTGAAATTTTTTCCGTAAATGCATTTCTTTATAAAAGAATTCTTCATATTCATGCCTGCTCGCCATCTCAATACTATAATGTTCAGGAGTGTATGTCTGGATTAAAACCTCTCCCGGAAGCTCATGCCTTCCTGCCCGTCCGCTCACCTGTGTCAGTAATTGAAAGGTTTTTTCGGTACTGCGGAAATCAGGCAGATGGAGCATGGAATCAGCTGCCAGAATCCCTACCAGTGTAACATTCTCGAAATCGAGCCCTTTGGCAATCATCTGGGTACCTAACAAAATATCTGCCCTTTTTTCACCAAAAGTAGCCAATAATTTTTCGTGTGCTCCTTTTCTTCTGGTCGTGTCTACATCCATCCGGATAATGCGGGCCTCCGGGAATGTAAGCTGCAGGGCCTCCTCGACTTTTTGAGTTCCTGTCCCAAAATAGCGGATCGTGTCACTGTAACATTCGGGACATCGACTGGGCATCGCCATCTCATAGGAACAGTAGTGGCATTTCAGCTTCTCCTGTTTCCGATGATAGGTCAGGGATATATCGCAGTGCGGACATTGCATGGTGTGTCCGCAATCCCGGCATATGACAAAAGTCGAATACCCTCTGCGGTTCAAAAACAGCACGATCTGTTCTTTCCGGTTTAACCTCTCCTGAATCTTTTCCTGCAGCACCCTGGAAAACATGGATCGGTTCCCCTGATGAAGCTCTTTTCTCATATCTACAATCTCGACTGCCGGCATAGCTTGATTGTTAATTCGTTTTGACAGGGTTAACAGCTGATAGACTTCCTTTTTGGCACGAGCATATGTCTCCAGAGCCGGAGTGGCACTGCCCAGCACTACCGGACAATGATGATATTTCCCACGGTAAATTGCTACATCTCTGGCATGGTATTTTGGATTGTCTTCCTGTTTGTAACTGGTCTCATGCTCTTCGTCAATAATGATAATGCCAAGGTTTCGAAAAGGAGCAAAAATGGCTGATCTTGCTCCGACTACTACTTTCACTTCCTGACGCTGAACTTTCCTCCACTCATCAAATTTTTCACCTGGTGACAGGCCACTGTGCATGACGGCAACATCCCCGCCGAACCGGCTTTTAAATCGCTGAACCATTTGAGGTGTAAGGGCGATTTCCGGGACGAGAACAATTGCTTCTTTCCCCTTCTCCAATACCTTCTGAATCGTCTGCAAATATATTTCTGTTTTTCCGCTTCCTGTTACTCCATGAAGCAAAAAGACGTCATGGTTTCCGTTTTTAACCGATGATAAAATAGGTTTGACCGCCTGAGCCTGTTCAGATGTAAGCTCTTTTGGTTCCGTTCTTCTGAATTCACGGTTTTCATAAGGGTCCCGATACACGTCCTTTTCGAAGGTCTGAAGCAGCCCTTTTTTGATCAGTTCTTGAACAGGCTGACGGGTAGTCTGCAATCTCTCCAGCAGTTCTTTAAAAGGGATGGGCTTTTCATTTTCCAGAAAAAATTCAAGAATTGCCCGCTGTTTTTTGGCTGTTTTGGATAAGTCCTCCAGTGCTTCGGCTAATTCATGCATTGCCTTCGCTGCTTTAATAAAGGTCGATTTTTTGCGGGTTTCCTTGCTTTTAACGATATAATTCACTTCCACATGACCCTCTTTAATTGCCTGCTGTATACGGCTATACGGCATATTTCTCTCTTCAATCTCATTAAAAGGGATAGACGCTCTGCCTGCAAACAGGGACTTTAAATCCTCTGACAATTCTTCATTTTCCGCAAGGCATTCCAGTTCTTTTTCGTATTTAGCTTTCAGCACCTGTGGGAGCATGACTTGAAAGGCTGAGATATGAAAAGAAAGTGTCTCTTCCGTCATCCATTTCCCTAAGTCCATCAGTTCTTCAGTCAAAACAGGGGTGAGGTCCATCACATCTTCAATGGGCTTTACCTTTTCTACGGTTGCCTGATCACTTACATCAAGGACAAATCCCATTACTTTTCGTGGTCCAAATGGCACAATGACCCGCATGCCTTTTTCAATAATATGCTCAAACTTATCTGGAATTTCATAATCAAAGGGCCGATCGGTCTGAAAGGTGGGGACATCGACAATCACCCTGGCATATTTCACATTTGATCCCCCTTCATATCCCGCTCAATGAGGGATAGCAATTGACGAGCAGTCTCTCTTTTTGACAGCTTAGGCAGCGTTGTTTCCTCACCTTTTGCATTGATATACGTAACGATATTGGTGTCTTCAGCAAAACCAGCCCCTTCTTTTGTTAAATCATTGATGACAATAGCGTCCATATTTTTTCTGGACAATTTACTTTTGCCATGTTTAATGGGGTTATTGGTTTCTGCAGCAAAACCTACTAAAAATTGATGAGACTTTTGTTTTCCTAATTCCGCCATAATATCCTTTGTCCGCTCCATTTCAATGACAAGGGGACCGGATTTCTTTTTCAGTTTTTGATCATATACTTCTTTTGGACGGTAATCCGCAACAGCTGCTGCCTTAATGATGATGTCCGCTTCCTGGAAACGGGATACAACCGCTTCATACATTTCCTGGGCAGATGTAACTGAAACACACTGTACCCCCCGCGGACAATCCAAACTGGTAGGACCAGTAACATAGGTAACATTTCCGCCAAGCTCAGCCGCTGCTTCCGCAATGGCATGTCCCATTTTTCCGGATGAATGATTCGTGAAAAAACGGACCGGGTCCAGAGATTCCCTTGTAGGACCACCCGTAACCAAAATGTTTTTATTTTTAAAGAAATCCGTCTGCTGTGTCTGGCGGCGGATTTGTTCTTCAATCACATCTATAATCGTTTCTGGTTCTTCCAGCCTGCCCTTCCCTACATATCCGCATGCGAGATATCCCTCACCCGGCTCAATAAACTGATATCCATAAGATACGAGAGTTTTCATATTTTGCTGCACTGCAGGGTGATCATACATGTGAACATTCATAGCTGGTGCTACATATACCGGTGCAGTGGTCGCCAGTAATGTCGTACTTAATATGTCATCCGCTATGCCATTGGCAAGCTTTCCAATGATATTGGCGGTAGCAGGTGCAAGTAGAACGAGATCGGCCCAGTCTGCGAGATCAATGTGAGCAATCTTTTCATAATCTTTTTCATCAAAAGTATCCGTATAGACCGGCTGGCGGGACAATGCCTGGAACGTTAAAGGCTGGACAAACTCCAGGGCACTTTCTGTCATTATTACTTTCACAATTGCGCCTTTTTGGGTCAGCTTACTCGTGAGGGCACATGCTTTATAAGCGGCAATACCTCCAGAAACTCCGAGCAATATTTTCTTTCCGTTAACCATTGTATTTCCCCCTTACAAACGTTTACACTTCTGTGCACAAAAAGGAGCCGTAAAATCGGAAATCCCTTGCCATTCCAGTTACAGCAAGGGATTTTTGATCTCAACGCCGGCTGATCTTCCCCCTGAAAAGATAAACTCAGGCGGCAGTACAGCCTATTCATCAGCCATTTGTATTTTTTGTTCGTTTATTTCTTCTAAAGCCCTGCCCACATACTTATGGGATTTCGGTTCCTCGATCAGTGATTTTTTTGTATCCTGCATTTCGCGTGCACGTTTTGCAGACAAAATTACAAGAGCGTACTTGGAAGGTACTTTCTCCATTAAAGAATCAATGGACGGTTCTAACATCATGTCACATCACTCTCCAATGCTTTTTTATATTGTTTGGCTACACGCTCTCTTTTGCAGTGTTCGCTCTGGACAATGGATTGGATTCTCTCTACAGCTTTTTCCACTTCATCATTTACTACAACATAGTCATAGGCATCCATCATCTCAATTTCATCTTTAGCTGTCAAAAGGCGATTTTTCACCAGTTCTTCGGTTTCAGTGCCCCTGCTGATGATTCGATTTTTTAATTCTTCCAGGCTTGGAGGAATTAAAAAGATGAAAACCCCTTCAGGGAAGTTTTTTTTGACCTGCATGGCTCCCTGTACTTCAATTTCCAAAAACACATCGTTTCCTTTATGTAAGGTTTCCTCCACATACTGCTTAGGTGTTCCATAGTAGTTCCCGACATACTCAGCCCATTCCAGCAGCTGGTTTTGTTCAATCATTTCCTGAAATTCTTCTTTTGTTTTAAAAAAGTAATCGACTCCATCCTGTTCCCCTTCCCGAGGACTGCGGGTAGTTACGGATATGGAATACTGCAAATTGGTTGCTTTTTCGAAAAGAGCTTTCCGCACCGTACCCTTCCCTACTCCGGATGGGCCGGAAAGCACAAATAGTATGCCTTTTTCTTGAATCACTGTAATGCCTCCTACCCTTCGTATGATAAATCATCGTTACTAATGACACGCTGCCCGACTGTTTCAGGCTGAACCGCTGACAGAATCACATGGTCACTGTCCGTAATGATGACAGCCCTTGTTCTGCGGCCGTATGTAGCATCAACCAATTTATTATTCTCTCTTGCAACGGAAATGATCCGTTTAATCGGCGCTGATTCAGGAGATACAATGGAAATGACGCGATTAGCAGAAACTACATTCCCAAATCCTATATTGATTAATTTTAAGCTCAAATTCATTTCCTCCTCTATCATTTACAAGAACAGCACATTCAATAACATTATTATATGAAATAATGTAACTCTTTCTCAATGGTTATTCAACATTTTGCACCTGTTCTTTAATTTTTTCGATTTCGCTTTTCAAGGTAACAACCCAGCTGCTGATTTTCGCATCATTCGATTTTGATCCAATGGTATTCGTTTCTCTCAGCATTTCCTGGACGATAAAGTCGAGCTTCCTTCCTACTGTCTGACCTTTCGCAAGTGTAGTTAAAAACTGGTCGATATGGCTGAAAAGTCTGGTTACTTCTTCAGAAATGTCCCCTTTTTCTGCAAGTAAAGCCACTTCATGAAGGACTCTGGATTCCTCAGCAGCTATCTCTTCCTGAGCATATTCTTCAATTCTCTGTTTAATTCGTTCCCGATAATAGTCGATGACAACTTCGCGCCGCTCTTCCAGTTTTGTAACCAGAGCGTTCATCTGGTGAATATGTTTTTCCAGATCCGATTGTAATGCTTTTCCCTCCTCTTTCCGCATTTCAAAAGCATGGTTTAGGGCCTGTTCAAGGGTATTGAGAAGAGCCTGTTCAAATTCGTCATCCTCTTCTTCCTGCTCCTGGATATCAAAGGGTTCTTCCAGCTGCAAAAGATCTTCTACTTCAATATCACCATCCAGCTGGTAACGTATTTTGGCCTCGTTTAAAGCTTTAATATATTGATCCATTAAATCCCAATCAATGGCCAGACTCCGCTTTGTCAGACCATCCCCTTCAACTTTTATAAAAATATCCACCCTTCCCCGCATAAAATATTTTTTTGCTTTTTTCTTAATCTTTTCCTCTAAATATAAAAGGGTTCTTGGTAACTTTACCGACAGGTCTAAAAATCTGTGATTGACTGTGCGGACCTCGACAACTAAACGATTGTCATTTTTTTCGGAAACAGCTCTTCCATAACCTGTCATGCTTTTAACCATGTTATCCCTTCCAATCCTTACATATAATCAATGGTCAAAGGTCTCATACCCAGTGACCATAAAAATAAACGTTAGATTCCAAATTTTATTATAGCGAAAATCTGTTCGCTGAACAATTATTGCAGCACGGGATGGTAAGATCTTATTCAATTTATGTAAATTCCAAAATTAGCAAAAAGGCTGGGGAAAATGCAAAAATGGCAATAAAAATCCGAACTATATTCATTTGTCTCATGAATAAGTTCGGATATTTAATCATTAGCGTGCCATATTTGATTTTCCTGCTCCAAAGATAATCGTAGGAATAGCGCTCAGTGCGAGAATCATCAGCCATTCTCTCAGCGGTAGGCTAACAGTATGGAAAATCGGCTGCAGCGGCGGATAATACACCACTACAAGCATAAGAAGGAGCGACGATATCACTGCTCCGACCAGATACATGTTTCCAAAAGGATTGCGGGCAAATACGGACTGATCCGATCGACAATCAAACACATGAATGAGCTGTGCCAAAACCAGTGTAACGAATGCCACGGTCTGGGCATATTCAAGATGTTCAGGATTTTGCCGATAAGCAAACATAAACGCAATTAACGTAACTAGTCCAATCATAAATCCCCTCGTAATAATTTTAAATGCCAGACCCCTGGCAAAAATACTTTCATTCGGATGACGCGGTGGCCTTTTCATCACATTTTTTTCAGGCTGATCCAGACCTAATGCCAGGGCAGGCAGTCCATCCGTTACCAGATTGACCCATAAAATTTGAACAGGAACCAATGGCAACGGAAGAGCCAGGAGCATGGCGAAAAACATTACCAGAATTTCACCAACATTGGATGCCAGCAAATATCGGATAAACTTACGGATATTTTCATAGATGTTTCGACCCTCTTCTATAGCTGCCTTTATGGTGGCAAAATGATCATCCATTAATATGAGGGATGAGGCTTCCTTAGTGACATCGGTACCGGTAATTCCCATACTGACACCAATATCACTGGCTTTGATGGCGGGTGCATCATTAACCCCATCCCCTGTCATGGCAACCACATGACCTTTACGCTGAAAAGCCTCAACAATCTGCAATTTGTGCTCAGGTGAAACCCTGGCAAAAACATATACATCATCTATGATTTCAGACAACTCGTCAGCTGTCATCATGGATAGATCATATCCTGACAAAACCTTTCCATTTTCAGGAAGTATATTTAATTGATCCGCAATGGCACGGGCAGTACGGGCGTGATCGCCTGTTATCATCACCGTTTTAACGCCAGCTTCACGACAGGCTTCAATCGATTCCTTAACGTCTTCCCTTGGGGGATCCATCATTCCAAATAACCCCAGGAAGATCATATTTTTTTCAAGCTCAACTTCTTTCAGAGATTGATGATGATCGATCGGCTTATAACATAACGCCAGTGTTCTCAATGCCTGGTTTGCCATCCCATCCATCTGAGATTCCAGTTCTTTCTTTCTGGTTGGGGTCATCACCTTCTTTTCCCCGCATGCATAAAGCCAGTTCGTACGGTTTAACAGCTCTTCCGGAGCACCTTTAGTAATAACATAACGTTTATGGTTTGCATCTTCTATAACAACAGTCATCCGTTTTCTCGCCGAATCAAAGGGGATTTCATGGATGACTTTAAAAGCGTTCAGCTGCTGCCGTTCAATTCCCGCTTTTTGAGCAGCAACCACCAGTGCCCCTTCTGTTGGATCCCCCTCAACCATGTACTTCCCGTCTTTTTCCCGGATGCTGGCATGATTGCACAGCATGCCATAGATTAATAGTTTTTCGAGCCCCATTATTTCAGAATTAGATTTTTTCTGTTTTTGCTGATAAAAATATCCTGCGGGAGAGTATCCTTTACCTGATACACTTACTAAGCCCTGTTCAGGAAGATAGATCTGCTGTACGGTCATTTCGTTTTTCGTTAATGTTCCGGTTTTGTCTGAGCAGACCACACTGGCACAGCCCAACGTTTCCACAGCCGATAATTTCCGAACAACAGCCCGCCGTTTAATCATGCGCTGAACCCCAAGGGACAGCGCCACCGTTACAATGGCCGGAAGCCCTTCAGGTATCGCTGCAACCGCAAGTGAAACACCGGCGAGGAACATGTTATATACGGAATGTCCCTGGTATACCCCTAGAATAACCACAAGCGCTGTCAGGACTAGCGCTGCAGCAATCAGAACTTTACCCAGTTCTTCTAGCTTTCGTTCGAGCGGAGTCGGCTTTCGTTTCGCAGTGGATAACATCGATGCAATTTTCCCCATAGCTGTTGACATGCCTGTACCTACCACAACACCAAAACCATTTCCTCTTGTCACAAGGGTACCGGAAAAGGCCATGTTATGCTGATCTCCGAGTTCCAGGTCATAATCTTTCAATTCTTTGGACATTTTTTCAGCAGGATGGGATTCGCCGGTCAGCATAGATTCCTCAATTTCCAGGCTGCTTGTCTTTATAAGTCTAATGTCAGCGCTGACCCGATCCCCGGTCTCTAATTTCACGATGTCACCAGGAACTAAATCTTTTGACGGGATTTGGGTCCATTCCCCTTCCCGGAGTACTTTTGCCATGGGGGCCGAAAGTTCTTTCAGTTTTTCCAGTGATTTTTCCGCCTTTTGTTCCTGAAAATAGCCAAGAACAGCATTTAGAAGCACAATGGCCATAATCGTGATGGCATCCACATATTCACCGATCAGTCCGGAAATTAACGTGGCGGCCAGCAGCACCAGAACCATAAAATCCTCAAATTGTTTCAGAAAAATAAAAATTCGTGAAGGTTTCTTTTCTTCTGCTAACACATTTTCCCCTATTTTTTTTCTGCGTTTCTCTGCTTCTTGATGAGAAAGCCCATGAGTTTCACTGGTATTCAATTGTTTGACGATATCATTTCGGGAAACCTGATACCACTTCACTTCTCTTCCCCCTTCAGCTTGTCTTTTGTATATGTATTCAGCCTCGTCCAAAAAAATGCTATACTTTGTATGTTGTGAGGTGATTAGTATGTCTTTTGATGGCGTGGTAACAAGAGCTGTCGTTCATGAACTGAAGGAAAAGCTAGTCAGAGGAAGAATTACAAAGATTTATCAGCCAACCCAGTCAGAACTGATTCTGGTTGTTCGACATAAAGGTAAAAATGAGCAGCTGCTTCTTTCTGTCCATCCCAATTATGCCCGGATGCATTTAACCGAAACTTCTGTTCAAAATCCGAAAGAACCGCCGATGTTCTGTATGCTCCTCAGAAAACATCTGGTAGGTGGATTTATTACCGGAATTGAACAGGTTGACATGGAGCGGATCGTCCATGTGAAGGTTCGGGGAAAAGATGAAATTGGGGATGAAACAAACAAAGTGCTGGTCATTGAAATTATGGGAAAACACAGTAACATCATTCTGCTTGATGAAGAGAATAGGATTCTCGACAGTATCAAGCATCTTCCCCCTTCCCAGAACAGCTACCGAACCGTTATGCCCGGCCACCAGTATGTTGCACCGCCGGACCAGGGGAAAATGAACCCCCTCAAGATGGAAAGTCTGGATTTCATCAAAAAAATTGATTTTAACAGCGGGAAAATCGATAAACAAATCGTTCAGCTGGTGATGGGCTTTTCACCGATGATTGCCCGTGAAATGACACATCAGGCTCATCTGGGGTCCAATGAAAAATATCAGATGGTGTTTGAGTCTTTCCAGGAAAAGCTTAAAAACCATGAGTACACACCAGTGATTTATCGGAATAACAAAGAACGTTTTTATGTATTTGAGCTTGAACATTTTCAGGCAGAAACTGATACTTATTCTTCCGTAAGTGAAATGCTGGATCAGTTTTTCGCTGCAAAAGCCGAACGGGACCGGGTCAAGCAGCAGGTCAGTGATTTAACGAAATGGCTAAAAAATGAACGGGATAAAAACGAACGAAAAATTAAAAAACATCAGGACACACTGCAAAAAGCGAAACTGGCAGACTCATACCGGCATAAAGGGGAACTGTTGACAGCCAATATGCATGTAGTGAAAAAGGGAGATGATTCCGTTAAGGTCATTGACTACTATGATCCGGATCAAAAAGAAATCGAAATTGAACTGGATCCAAACAAATCCCCGAGCGAAAATGCCCAGAAGTTTTTCCAGACCTACCAAAAACTCAAAAAATCTAAACAGGTCGTTCAGGAAGAAATCAAGAAAGCTGAAAATGAAATTCAATATTTTGATCAACTTCTTCAGCAGCTGGAAACGGCAAGAGAAGAAGACATTGAAGAAATTCGGGAGGAATTGCAGGAAGAGGGGTATTTGAAAAAACAGCGGACAGCGAAAAAGAAGAGAGGGAAGCATTTGCCAAATCCGGAAAAATATATAGCCAGCGATGGAACCGTAATTTATGTTGGCAAAAATAATAAACAGAATGAATACCTGACAAATCGTCTGGCGAACCGGAATGATATCTGGCTTCATGCGAAAGATATCCCGGGCTCCCATGTCGTGATCCGAAGCACCAAACCTGCAGAAGACACCTTGATGGAAGCGGCCCAGCTGGCTGCCTATTTCAGTAAAGGGAAGCAATCCTCTTCTGTACCGGTTGATTTTACAGAGGTAAGACACGTTAAAAAACCTAAAGGAGCTAAACCCGGTTTTGTCATTTATGACCATCAGAAAACTCTGTTTGTAACACCTGATGAGCAGGTGATCCGAAAACTGAAATTAAATCGGGAAGAGGAATCTGGTCATCAAATGTGATTTCACCGCAGTCCGACTCAAAAGTAACAGCCTGTGTAAACAGATTAAAACCCGGAACTTGAACATCCTTCCCAAATGATGGTTAATGTGTTGTACATTTGGGCCGTTCACTCTCCGGGTTTTACAGCTAATAAGTGTCGACTTTTCATAATCGTTCAATCTTGACTGGGGTTTTGTTGTATTCATTACGGGTACATCGAAATAAAAAACAGGATAAAGATCAGAACAGTTCCGACATAAAATCCAATGGAATGGTACCAGTATTTACTGTCCTCTTTTCTCAGCATGAAATAATTCCAGATCAAAAATACTGAAGCCCCAGCTATAAAACTAGCGGAAGCTTTCAAAGAAAAGATAGAACCTCCCTGTTCCATCACAAGGATGACCCATAAGTAAATATATAAGTAACAGGTAAAAATGCCTAAAGCTGTATTGCCGATTGCTACCCATGCCCATTTGGAAATTCGCACAAATCATCACTGCCTTTTCCATAGATTGCATACGACAATTATTGTACTACTGGTGACACGGGTTGACAATAGCTGCAGGAAAAATGTCCTTCATAGGAACGTTATAGAAGACTTTTACAGGTTGTCTCTCCATCTGAGCAAATCATGCTTCTCCTGTTCAGTGAGTTCGCCTTCTTCATGCATTAACTCAACAAGTGTATTAAAATCGGTCAGGCTGGAATAAGAAAGATGGTTTCGTTTGAAGTTCTCCTGACTGATGGATAATCCGTAGGTGAATATAGACAGCACTCCTAACACACTGGCTCCCGCTTCGATCAGCGCATTTGCAGCCTGAAGCGAACTTTTTCCGGTAGAGATCAGGTCTTCGATCACAACAACCTTTTGACCTTCGTCAATTTTTCCTTCAATCTGGTTCTGTTTTCCGTGGGATTTGGCCTTGCTCCGTACGTATACCATTGGGAGATTCAGCATATCTGCTACCCATGCGGCATGCGGAATTCCTGCAGTTGCACAGCCGGCAATCACTTCTGCATCAGGATAGGTTGTTTTGATTTTTTCTGCAAACTCACGGGCAATCGCTCTGCGAACCTCAGGATAGGACATGGTCAGACGGTTGTCACAGTATATCGGTGATTTTATGCCTGATGTCCATGTAAATGGATCATGAGGACGAACCTGCAACGCATCTATCTCCATCAATTTTTTGGCGATTTCCTGTTTATTCATGGTTCCACTCCTTTACAGCTTGTTCATAGGCATATTTTGGGTTCTGTGCTTTAGTGATGGATCTCCCCATCACAATGGCATCACTGCCAAGCTCCCTCGCAAGTTCCGGTGTTGCCACCCTCTTCTGGTCATCTGCAGAATCATTTTGAAAACGAATGCCAGGGGTCACGGTCAGAAAAGATGTTCCGCAGGCTTCTTTAATCACAGGAACTTCATGGACCGAACAAACCACTCCATCTGCTCCGGCACTATGACTCAGCTTTGCATAGTGAACGATCGTTTCATTTAACCCCCACTGAATTCCCAGTTCATCATGAAGCATATTCTCATCTGTTGAAGTAAGCTGGGTAACCCCAATTAAATATGGACGCTGTTGTCCCGAACTGGTTCCAGCTTCCAGCCCTTCCCTGGCTGCTTCCATCATCCGTTTCCCGCCGGCAGCATGAACGTTTACCAGTTCGACACCGAGTCCAGCGAGGTTTTTCATTGCTTCTTTCACAGTATTTGGAATATCATGAAGTTTTAAATCTAAAAAAATGGAATAACCTTCATTCTTTAGTTTTTCCACAAGCTTTGGACCTTCCCGGTAAAACAGCTGCATTCCTATTTTTACCGGGATGTTTGTTAATTCATGCTCCGCTAAAAATTCATTCGTATGTTTGGCATCAGGAAAATCCAATGCCAGATATAGTGGGTTATTCATGGGCTTATTCCCCCTTCAGCCGGCATTCCTGAACCGACGAAAATCCGTATTTTTCCAGAGTATTCGGAAGGCTTTCAATCACATTTGGACAAATATAAGGATCCAGAAAATTCGCGGTTCCAATAGCTACGGCATCTGCACCGGCCAGCAAAAATTCCACCACGTCTTCAGCAGATGTTATACCTCCCATGCCAATAATCGGAAGATCCAGTGCCTGTCTCACTTGATAAATCATCCGCAGAGCAATGGGCTTAATGGCAGGTCCGGACAATCCTCCAGTTTCATTGGCAATAATCGGTCGTTTTTTATGCAGATCAAACCGCATGCCAGTAAGGGTGTTAATCATGGATAACCCGTCCGCTCCGGCATCCGCAACCGCCTTTGCCATTTCCACAATATCGGTTACATTAGGGGACAGCTTTACATATACGGGTTTTTCGCTGACCTCTTTCACCTTTTCTGTTAAGTGGGCAGCTGTTTTCGGATCGGTTCCGAACTGTATGCCTCCCTCTTTTACATTCGGGCAGGAAATATTCAGTTCTATTGCCTGAATCACCGGATGGCGGGAGATTTTCTCCGTTACTTCTACGTATTCTTCAACAGTGCTTCCGGCTACATTAGCCACAATCGGTACATCAAAGGACTCCAAAAAAGGGAGTTCTTTTTCGATTATCTGGTCAACACCAGGATTCTGAAGCCCAATGGCGTTGAGCATCCCTGATGGAGTTTCAGCTACCCTTGGAGTCGGATTCCCATAACGGGCTTCCCCTGTCGCTGCTTTGATGACAATAGCCCCGAGCTGATTAAGGTCATAAAATTCACTGAATTCCCTGCCAAACCCGAAACAGCCGGATGCAGGCATAATGGGATTTTTCAGGTTTAATCCTGGTAAAGACACGTTTAGATCTGCCATAGTACCACCTCTTTTGCCGGAAACACCGGGCCGTCCTTGCAAATTTTCCGGTATCCCCTCTCATCATTCGGATCCGTTGTCTTGCACACACAGGCAAAACAGGCCCCGATTCCGCATCCCATTCTTTCTTCTAAAGACACATATCCTTTGACGTCGTTCAATTTCCGTGTGACCGCATGCAGCATGCCTAAAGGCCCGCAGGAATAATAAAGGTCCATTTTACTTTCAAGAACGTCAGTAACCAGGCCTCTTTTGCCATAGGACCCATCATCGGTCAAAATCATTGTTTCTCCCAGTTCTTGAAACTTTTCCTCATAAAAAACGGCATCCTTTGTTTGAAAACCTAAAACGGCTGTAACACGATTGTTTTCAGCTAATTGTTTTCCAAGATAGTACAAAGGCGGTACACCAACCCCGCCGCCAATCAAGTAAATGTGCTGATCAGCAACATTTTCCACAGGAAATCCATGTCCCCGTGGTCCGAGGACATGGATCTGATTTCCAGGTTTAGCCTGGCTCAGCCATTTCGTGCCTTCTCCAATGACTTTATAAATTATTTTGACCGTCTGATCTTCTTGATCCACATCAGCAATGGACAGCGGTCTTCTCAGTACATGACGGAATCCGTCGCCAATTTTCAGGTGCAAAAATTGTCCGGGCTGTGTCATGCTGGAAGCCAGTTTCCCATGAAGGGTCATTTCATAGGTGTCAAGAGCGATCGGCCGGTTATTTAACACTTCCATCCATTGTTCCTTCATCATGAAAGAGTCACCTCTTTTTGGGCTGGAAGTGCCTGTGCCGTAAAGGTCATGGATTCAATCACACGTAAAATAGCTCTGGCTGTATCCAGCGAAGTCAGGCAGGCTACTCCGTGCTCTACCGCTTCCCTCCGAATACGGAATCCGTCTGTATGGGGCTGTTTACCCCGCGTTAGAGTATTGACGACAAACTGCACACGGCCATTTTCAATAATATCCAGTACGTTTGGTTCGTTGGCTCCGATTTTTCCTACTTTAACAACCGGAATGTTCATGGATTCAATCAGTTCACCGGTTCCTTCTGTAGCATAAATCTGGAAGCCTAATGAATGGAATCGTCCGGCAATATCGGTGATTTCATCCTTATCTTTATCAGCAATTGTTAATAAGACGGCTCCCTCTGTCGGAATTCGGAGGCCTGATGCCGTCAGCCCTTTGTAGAGTGCTTTTTCCAGTGTCAGATCGCGTCCAATGACTTCACCTGTGGACTTCATTTCCGGTCCCAGGGTAATGTCTACCCGGCGTAATTTTTCAAAGGAGAATACCGGCACTTTGACCGATACTTCCTCTGGTTCAGGCATAACTCCAGTCTGATAGCCAAAATCAGATAGTTTCTTACCGAGGATGACCTGTGTAGCCAGGTTAGCCATGGTAACTCCAGTAATTTTACTTAAAAATGGTACGGTACGGCTCGCACGAGGATTTACTTCCAGAACATAAACTTCGTCGCCGTGCAGAACAAACTGAATATTGATCAGTCCTACAATCCCCAGCTCTCTGGCTATATCCTGGGTAATTTGAACACAGCGGTCTTTGTGTTTCTGTGAAATCCGCTGGGTCGGATAGACGGCGATGGAGTCACCGGAATGGACACCCGCCCGCTCTATGTGTTCCATTATGCCCGGAATCAGAACATCTTCACCATCACAGATGGCATCGACCTCAATCTCAATACCGGTCAGATAACGATCGATCAGCACCGGATGATCTTTATGAACTTTCACAGCTTCTTTAATGTACCGCTTCAAATCTTCACGCTCATAGACAATTTCCATCGCACGTCCTCCCAGTACATAGGATGGACGAACCAGCACCGGATAACCCAGTTCTTCTGCTGCCTGAATCGCTTCCTCTTCACTGGTTGCGATACGTGCATCCGGACGGGCGATATTTAATTTCTCCAGGGTCTGTTCAAATTTATCCCGGTCTTCAGCACGGTCAATGGCTTCCAGGGATGTTCCCAGAAGGTTTACGCCCCGTTTGGCCAATCCTTCTGCCAGGGAAATGGCTGTCTGACCGCCAAATTGAACAATAACCCCTTCTGGTTTTTCCAGGTCTACCACATGCATGACGTCTTCAAGGGTTAACGGTTCAAAATAGAGCTTATCTGAAATACTGAAGTCTGTTGAAACGGTTTCGGGATTGTTGTTCATAATAATGGCTTCATATCCCGCTTCTTTCAGGGCCAGAACAGAGTGTACTGTGGCATAGTCAAACTCGATTCCCTGTCCAATCCGTATCGGACCAGAACCTAGAACCAGCACCTTTTTCCGTTCACTCACCAGGGATTCGTTTTCAGTCTCATAAGTGCTGTAAAAGTATGGAGTTTCGGATTCAAATTCAGCCGCACACGTATCCACCATTTTGAAAACTGGCAGCAGTCCCCTATCTTTTCGCAGCTGGTAAATCTCTTCTTCTGATTTTTCCCATAGACGTGAAATGGTGGCATCTGACAGTCCAGATTTTTTAGCCTTCTCCAGAAGATCCATATCAAGTGGGCTTTCTTCAAGCTCCATTTCAAGCTTTATGATTTTTTCCAGTTTCGTCAGGAAGAACCGGTCAATTTTCGTATGTTCATGAAGCTCTTCAACGGAAAAACCTCGGCGCAGTGCTTCAGCCAGCAGGAACAGACGCTGATCATCTGCTTTTTGCAGACGCTGAATTAATTCATCCTGTTCAAGTAACTTGGCTTCCGGCAAAAATAGTTCGACAGTTTCAATTTCTAATGAACGCACGGCTTTTAAAATCGATTCTTCAAAAGACCGGCCAATAGCCATGACCTCTCCAGTAGCTTTCATCTGGGTTCCAAGACGGCGATTGGCTGAAACGAACTTATCAAACGGCCAGCGTGGGATTTTCGTCACGACGTAGTCTAATGCAGGCTCAAAACATGCTACAGTTTTACCGGTTACTGGATTTTTCATCTCATCCAGCGTTAAGCCGACTGCAATTTTGGCAGCCAGCTTGGCAATTGGGTAACCTGTGGCTTTGGAAGCAAGAGCAGACGAACGGCTGACACGCGGGTTCACTTCGATCACATAGTAGTCAAAGCTGTGAGGATCTAATGCCAGCTGTACGTTACATCCCCCTTCAATTTTAAGGGCACGGATAATTTTTAATGAAGCATCCCGGAGCAATTGATATTCACGGTCACTCAAGGTCTGGGATGGTGCTACAACAATGGAGTCTCCAGTATGGATGCCCACCGGGTCAACATTTTCCATATTACATACCACTATGGCATGATCATTGCTGTCACGCATGACTTCATACTCAATTTCTTTAAAGCCGGCAATATTTTTTTCAATCAGGCATTGATTTACAGGGGAAGCCTGAAGTCCGCTTGCAGCAGTTTCTTTCAGTTCCTCTTCATTGTCACACATTCCTCCCCCGGTTCCCCCAAGGGTATAAGCAGGGCGCACAATGACGGGATATCCAATTTCATTCGCAAAATCCAGCGCTTCATTAACAGTGCTGACAATGGTACTGTCTGGAACTGGTTCTCCCAGTTCATTCATAAGGGCACGGAACTGTTCACGGTCTTCCGCCTGCTGAATAGCTTCCAGAGGCGTACCTAACATCTCCACTCCATACTCTTTTAAAATCCCTTTTTCTTCAAGCTGTACAGCTAAATTCAAACCTGTTTGACCGCCCAATGTAGGCAGAAGAGCATCGGGCTGTTCAATGCGGATGATTTTGGCCAGAAAGTCTACGGTTAAAGGTTCCATATATACCTTATCTGCCACAGTCTGATCGGTCATGATCGTAGCAGGATTAGAATTGGCAAGAACAACTTCGTATCCTTCCTCTTTTAATGCTTGACAGGCCTGAGTTCCAGAATAATCAAACTCTGCTGCCTGTCCGATGATGATCGGCCCAGATCCAATAACTAGGATTTTGTGGATGTCTGTGCGTTTTGGCATGGGAATCCTCCTTGCTCCTGATGTTTCTTAATGCGCTCTAAAAACTCATCGAAAAGAGAATTTGAATCCTGTGGACCCGGAGAACTTTCCGGATGGTATTGCACGGAAAAGACCGAATAATGTTTATGCTCCAATCCTTCAACTGTCCCGTCATTCAGGGCATACTGAGTAATTTCCAGATCGGTTTTAGCCACAGATTCTTCGGTTACGGCATAGCCGTGGTTCTGAGATGTCATCCATACTTTGCCCGTACGAATATCTTTTACTGGATGATTAGAACCTCGGTGTCCGAACTTCATCTTGCTCGTGTCTGCACCGGATGCAAGAGCGATCAGCTGATGTCCGAGACATATTCCAAATACAGGCACTTGATCCATAATCGATTGAAGCATGTCAATAGCTTCTGGAACATCCTTCGGGTTGCCCGGCCCATTGGACAGCATCACGCCGTCAGGCTTCAGCTGCAAAATTTCATCTCCTGTAGTGTTATATGGAACCACGGTTACATGACAATTCCGCTGGGTGAATTCCCGTAATATGCCGTGTTTCATTCCATAATCCACTAGAACAATCCGGTACCCACGGCCTGGAACGACATACGGTTTAACTGTGGAAACCCGCTTAACCTGATCCCGCGGGAGAGCCGTGTTTTTCAGACGGTCCATAGCATCTTCGTCAGATACATGTTCTGAAACCATCATCCCTTTCATCGTCCCATACTTACGAATAATTCGGGTCAGCTTCCTGGTATCTACACCTGCGATACCTGGAATATCTTTGGTTTTTAAAAATTCGTCAAGGGTTTCTTCACTCCGGAAGTTAGAGGGAACCTCGCAGCTTTCCCTCACAATGACGCCGGCGGCCGCCGGATGAATCGTTTCAAAATCATCTCTGTTGATCCCATAGTTTCCAACGAGTGGATAGGTAAAGGTAATGATCTGATCGCAGTATGATGGATCAGAGATAATTTCCTGATAACCGGTCATTCCGGTATTAAAGACGACTTCTCCGAATACTTCTTTTTCACTTCCAATCCCCTCTCCGTGTAATACCGTGCCATCTTCCAGTACAAGTTTGCGTTTGCCCATAATTGATTAACCCTCCTGCCAGATAATTTTGCCTTCTGCGATGGTGAGAACTGGCCAGCCTTTTGTTACAAACCCATCAAAAGGTGTATTTTTCCCTTTGGATAAAAATTCTTCTTTGCGGATGGTTTTTTCTTTGTCAAGATCGATTAAAACCAGGTCAGCTGTGGAGCCCGGAGCCAGTCGTCCATAAGGCAGATTGAAGACTTTAGCTGGTTTTACAGTCAGCAGATCGACCAGCTCCTCCAGAGACAGGACACCCTTTAGAACGAAATTTGTATATAACAGCGGAAAGGCCGTTTCTAATCCGACAATACCAAATGGAGCCTTTAAGAAGCCCGGCTGTTTTTCTTCTTCTGTATGCGGCGCATGATCGGTTGCAATACAGTCAATGGTTCCATCAAGTAATCCTTCAATTAATGCTTCCTGATCTTCTTTTGAACGAAGGGGCGGATTCATTTTATAGTTGGCATCATCGGAAGGAATATCTTCTTCATTTAACAGCAGGTGATGAGGCATGACTTCCGCTGTTACATTAATGCCAGCTTTTTTGGCATCCCGAATAACGCGTACGGATTCTTTTGCACTGACGTGGCAGACGTGATAATGGCATCCTGTCGCTTCAGCAAGCAGCACGTCCCGGGCGATGTGTACCGATTCACTGATGGATGGGATTCCTGGAAGGTTCAGTTCTTTGCTCCGTTTCCCATCATGCATGACTCCGCCGTAGACAAGGGAATTGTCTTCACAGTGAGCCACAATGGATGTGTTTTCTTCTGCTGCTTCCTTCATGGCTTCGTACATCATGCCGGCTTCCTGAACTCCGACACCGTCATCGGTAAAAGCAACAGCACCTAATTGTTTTAACTCAGAAATGTTGGTCATTTCTTTACCAAGCTGACGTTTGGTGATCGATGCATATGGCAAAACCCGTACATGGGCATTTTTCTCAATGAGTTCCAGGATCTTTTCCAGATTTTCTTTTGAGTCAGGTACCGGACGGGTGTTCGGCATGGCGCAAATGGTCGTAAACCCGCCTCTGGCAGCAGCTTTTGTTCCGGTATCAATGGTTTCTTTAGCCTCTCCTCCTGGTTCCCTAAGATGGACATGAATGTCAACCATACCTGGGATTAATAGCTTCCCTTGTCCGTCAATGACCTGTTCTGCATCTGCTTTTAGATTTCTTCCGATGGATTCAATTTTGTCTTCGTTGACAAATACATCGTAGGTTTCGTCCATATTCGCCGCTTTTAAAAGCTTTACATTTCTTATGAGCAAGGACATTTAAATGGCTCCTTTCTCTAATAGTCGGTATAAGATGGCCATTCTCATGAAAACTCCATTTGAGATCTGTTTAAAGATTCGGGAGCGTTCACACTCAACCAGTTCATCTGCAATTTCCACACCCCGGTTTACAGGTGCTGGATGCATAATAATGCTTGTATCTTTCATCCGCTTCTCCCGCTCTAATGTGAGTCCATACATCTGATGATATTCTTCCTTTGTCCAGTCCATTTCAGAACCATGACGCTCATGCTGCACCCGAAGCATCATGAGTACATCGCTCATTTCAACTGCTTCATCCATGGATACATAGTCATATGGAAGACTGTCATCCTGCCAGATGTCAGGGGCAGAAAGATAAACATTCGCCCCTAACTTGGACAGCGCATAAGCATTCGAACGGGCTACCCGGCTATGAAAAATATCTCCTGCAATAACTATATTTAATTTATTGAATTTACCAAACTCTTGATGTATCGTCAATAGATCCAGCAAAGATTGGGTAGGATGTTCTCCCTTACCATCACCTGCATTGATGAGTGGAATGGATATCCTGTCTTTAAGATCTTGATAATACGCATCTTCTGAATGACGGATAACGACTAAATCCGTTCCGATAGCTTCCAGAGTTTTAACGGTATCATAAAGACTTTCCCCTTTTGTGGAACTGGAGTGTTCCGGAACAAAATTTAACAGGGATATACCCAGACGGTGAGCAGCCATTTCAAAGCTCATTTTCGTTCTTGTACTCGGTTCAAAGAAAAGGTAAGCCGCCGTGAACTTTTTTCTTAGCTCAGGGACTTTTCCTTTGCTGATTAATTCAGCTTCTTCGATGAGTGAATTAATCGTTTCTGGATTCAGATCTTTCATAGATAACAGATGATTCATCGTTAAACCGGCTCCTTGATGCAACACTTCATTAGGCTGCAGGATCATGATCGGCTTCTCCTCCTCGATCAGCTTCAAACATCTTGCCGTTTCCGTATGCTTTCTCACGTCCCGGCAAGATCAGGTTCAGGATAATACCGATTAGGGCAGCAAATGCCATGCTGGAAACAGTAATGATTGTTTCATTAAGTTCGAATTGAAGAATCATTCCTCCTACACCGATGACCAAGATGACTGAAGAAATGATCAGATTTCGTTTATCACCAAGATCCACTTCATTATCAATGAGCATGCGCAATCCGCTGGAAGCAATGATACCGAACAGCAGAATGGATACACCGCCCATTACCGGTGTTGGAATCGCTTCGATAATCGCTACAAAAATACCGGTGAACCCGAACAGGATGGCAATAACAGCCGCTCCTGCAATAACGAACACGCTGAAAACTCTCGTTATCGCCAGTACTCCGATGTTCTCTCCATAAGTCGTGTTTGGCGGCCCTCCAAGAACAGCCGCGATCATGGTTGCCACACCATCACCCAGAATAGAACGATTTAAACCAGGATTTTTTAAGAAATTCCGTCCTACTACTTTGGAAAGTACCATCTGGTCTCCTGTATGTTCCATGATGGTTACAACCGCAATTGGCACCATAATCATCACAATACTTGCATTAATGATTTCAAAAGGCTGGTAGTGTACAAATGGCACAAGGAACTCCGGAGCGCTGAAAATTGCGCCGAGCAGTTCAAAGAAAGATCCGCTTGACGTGATTTCGTTCCATTCTGCTTTAATTCCTGATGTATCCACTATTCCAAAACCAAAGGAGATGAGATATCCACCGATAATTCCGAATAATATTGGGATCAGTCCAAAAAATCCTTTAAAGAAGATCGCTGCGAGAATAGTGATTCCAAGTGTCAGCAAAGCAACGGTAATGAATGTTCCGTTATAGTTTCCATCTCCATCATTCATTGCCATTCCTACCGCTGTTGAAGCAAGTCCAAGACCAATGACCATGATGACCGGGCCAACCACAACAGGCGGCAATACTTTTTTCAGCCAGTCTAGGCCAAACATGGTAATTAAGAGAGCGACAACACCGTAAACCAGACCGGCAAGGAAACTTCCAATCATGGCACCAGGAAGTCCGCTGATCTGTGTTGCAGCAAGGATCGGTGCAATAAAAGCAAAGCTGGATCCTAAATACGCTGGAATTCGTCCTCTTGTGATTAACAGGTAAGCCAGTGTACCAAGACCGCTGGAGATTAAGGCAACCCCCTGGGACATATCCGTTAAAAACGGTACCAGAATGGTAGCTCCAAACATCGCAAATAAATGCTGTAGGCTTAAAATCAGCCAATTTCCTGCTTTAGGTACATCTCGTACATCCATGACCATGTCTTGTTTTTTCATAATTATATCCTCCTTAATTGTAGTCTGCCCTGAATTCGTTTTCGATTCGACAAAAACTGACAAGTGACAGGCACCTGTCGAATGGCATAAAAAAACCTCTTTGCGAAAGGTCGCAAAGAGGTATAGTTCTCCCCTACGGTCTGCCAGAGGTTATACTCCACCCCCTGACAGTTCCTCTGCTGCGACCTTTTCAGCCTCACGGGACTAAATTAAAGGTCCTGCGTATTCATTTTTCGTAGATGGCTACACCATCTTCGTCATCGGTTTCCTTCAGTTTAACCACGATGACCTCATCCTGGGATGTCGGAATGTTTTTTCCGACATAATCTGCCCGTATCGGCAGTTCCCGGTGGCCCCGGTCCACCAGCACAGCCAGCTGGATCTGACCAGGCCGGCCCTTATCCATGATGGCATCCATTGCAGCCCTGACCGTCCTGCCTGTGTAAAGAACATCATCGATGAAAATGACACGTTTATTCGTGACGTCTTCCTCAATTTTGGTTTCTTTCAGTTCTGGTTCATCCATACCGTTCTTATTGCTTAAATCATCCCGGTACAGCGTGATGTCCAGTTCTCCAATCGGAACCTGCACCCCTTCGATTTCTGCAATCTTGTCCTGCAAGCGTTTGGCCAGAGGTACTCCCCTTGTTTTAATCCCCACAAGCATAAGATTATCGGTTCCTTTGTTTCGTTCCAGAATTTCATGAGCAATGCGGGTTAAGGCTCTTCGAATCCCTGCTTCATCCATAACCTGGGCTTTCTTCTCCATCCCAAACCCTCCTGTCTCCTCAATAGACCCATTAAAAAAACCTTTTGCCCAAGGCGGCAAAAGGGTATAGGACGGCATACTTCTGGTATAGATTCACTCTGCCACCTTTTCAGCCTCACGGGACTGGTTTAAAGGGCCGATTCAGTTTGCTAGACTAATTATTTCAAACCCCCTGCTAAAAGTCAAGAGTTTTATTCAAGTCATCAAGCACTTTTTGAAAGGCTTCCGGCGGCTCTTTTTCAAACTCCAGCCACTCTCCTGTAACCGGATGTTCAAAACCGAGAACCCGTGCGTGCAAAGCCTGACCGCCAATCGCAAGGGTTTTTTTCGGACCGTATTTCGGATCTCCGGCCAGGGGATGGTTAATGTATTGAAAGTGCACCCGGATCTGATGGGTTCTGCCGGTTTTCAGCACGCATTCCACATGGGTAAAATCCTGAAACCGTTTGAGCACCTGAAAATGGGTCACGGCTTCTTTTCCATTCTCCACCACGGCCATTTTCTGACGGTCTTTTGGGTCCCGCCCGATCGGCGCATCGATGGTTCCGCTGTTATGGGAAATGACCCCGTGGACGATCGCTTCATACTTTCTTTTCACGGTTTTTTTTGAAAGCTGTCTGGCTAATCCCGTATGCGCCCTGTCATTTTTCGCCACCATCAGAAGTCCGCTTGTATCTTTGTCAATCCGGTGGACAATGCCCGGGCGTTCAACTCCATTAATCCCGGACAAATCATGACAGTGATACAATAGCGCATTCACCAGTGTACCTGATGCATGTCCTGCAGAAGGATGAACAACCATTCCACGTGGCTTGTTCACCACCAGTACATCTTTATCCTCATAAACAATGTCCAACGGTATATTCTCTGCCTGAATATCCAGAGGTTCTGCTTCCGGTACCTGCCAGGAAATGTCATCTCCGGTCTGGCATTTATAATTACTTTTTACTGTCTCGTCATTAACCTTAACCAGTTCATCCTTAATCCACCCCTGAACCTGGGTTCGGGATGCATCACTGTTCAATTTCGTCAACAATTTGTCGATTCGCTCATTATGCTCATCTGGAAGTACGGTATGTGAGTTCCATTCCATGTTTATGCCCTCCTTTTATTCCGTTCATCCAGGAAGGTAAGAATCACAATCAAAATAACTCCGACGACCAGTGCCGAATCCGCTACATTAAAAATCGGGTAGTTATACGTGAAAATATATACATCGATAAAATCAACCACTTCTTTGCGGAACAGCCGATCAATAAAATTTCCGATGGCCCCCCCGAGAATCAGCCCGAGAGATACCCCTAAAACAGGCTGTTCTTTCCCATACTTTTGCAGGTAATAAATCACGACACCCAGCACAATGACCGTAACGATGTAAAAAAACCACATCTGTCCCTGCAGGATCCCCCAGGCTGCTCCCTGATTTCGATGGGAAGTTATGTATAAGAAATGTTCAATCAGTGTAATCCGATCTCCGATTTCCATGTTTTTCACAATCAGCCATTTCGTCCACTGATCGAGAGCAATAATCACAAGCGCGATGATATAGTACCACACAGTTCAGTTCCCTCCAAAATTTTTCGTCATTCCTTAAGCATTTTATCATAATTAAACAGAAAAATCCCTTCTGCCTGCAATTAAAGATTCATTTCATAAAAAACATACTAAGATTAGTGGGTAATGTCATCGACGGGTGCCATTACCCACTATTTTCTTTTTTAGGATATAGTGAGAAGTGAGAGAAAAGCCCGACCAAAGTCTCAAGGATTTAGAATCAAATGAACGGATAGAAAAAATACAACGACCGGACATCTATAATGAAATACGTGATCTATCACGCTTTTACCAAGAGCTAGAAGATGAAATAAAACGTACACGGATGTACTTGCACAACGCACTTCAATTAACTTTTCCAGAGCTAGAGCGATTGTTTTCAAACAGGATCACTCCATACGCCCTGACCCTAATTCATTTATTACCACATCCCGAACTTGTGCAAGAGAGCAGTAAAACTAAAATCAAAAACCTTTTAATAAAAAGCACTACTAAAAAAATATCAGAGAACAGAGCGAAACAAAAGGCAAGTCAAATTATAGAATATGCGAAGGAATCCTACCCAGCTGTTTCATCAGCCAGTATTCAAACTCAAAAGGTTCAATATTATGCACAACAACTTCTTCACCTTTTTGAGGAGAAAGACAAAATTTCTGAGCAACTGATTACAAAAGCAAAACAACTCTCAGAGTTTGAACTACTTATAAGTTTTCCTGGTATCGGTGAAATTAGCGCAGCACTTTTTATTGGTGAAATTGGTGACCTTTCTCTCTTTTCGAATCACAAAAAAGTAAACGCCTTTATTGGAATTGATGTTCGAAGATATCAATCCGGAAAATATGCAGGTCAGGATCATATTAATAAGCGAGGGAATCCAAAAGGAAGGAAAGTCTTATACATCATCGTTAGGAACATGATTCGTCAGCAAAAATCTGCGTCAAATCATATTGTAGATTATTATTATAAACTAAAAAAACAACCTCACCCTAAAAAGGACAAGGTTGCGATTGTAGCTTGTATGAACAAACTACTAAAATGTATCTATTCCATGGTCAGGAACAATACCAAGTACGATTACTCGTACGCGATCTCTATGGACCAGTAATATA
This sequence comes from Bacillaceae bacterium, assembly GCA_017656265.1. GTDB lineage: Bacteria > Bacillota > Bacilli > Bacillales > Alkalibacillaceae > Melghiribacillus. The sequence goes on from JACDOD010000001.1 coordinate 486,473, forward strand.
TTAACATTATATCACGTATGTCCTCAGTTTTAAAAAAGAATTACTGAGGTTTATTTCCTATGCGCAAAAACAGAAAGAGGAGAATAAACATTTTTTAAGAATTTCTACTTGACTAATCGTAGGAATAGAGGCTGGGACAAAACTTCATAAGGCAATAAAAAAATCCGAACTATATTCAATCGTCACTTGAATAAGTTCGGATTTTTTCCTGTCAACATGCCTGGCTTTCCGCAGCCACGGTCTAAGCTTCGCAAAACAGCTAATCCTTCGCTGCCTGTGGGATGTTCAGCTCGTGCATTCCCCGCGACGCACAGGACATGCTAGTGTCGGCGTTGGCCACAGGACGTGGCCGGTTTTAGTCGACCTGGTGTCTGCGCATGTTGACTCCGTATTTTTTTTGCAAAATGGTTCGCCTTTTCCACTGTTCCCAATCTTTTTTTGCCCCGGCCTCTTTTTGAAAATCATTCATATATGATTATCAGGATTGACTGACATAATGTTTTTCAACAATATCACTGCATCGATCACAAAGCTCCGGATGCTTAGCATTTTTCCCAACAGTTTCTGATGCTACCCAGCAGCGCTGACATTTTTCTCCCGGATGTTTTTCTACAAATACCTTCACCAGTTCAAAATCTGCTGCACGTTCATGCTCGTCAGCCACTTCTGCACCAGAAACGATGAGATATTGATGAAGATGTTCCAGACTAGTGAGCAGTTCCTTTGTCTTCTCATCTTTCGGTACAATGGTCACTTTAGCTTCCAGGGATTTACCGATCACTTTTTCGTTTCTTGCTTCTTCAAGTGCTTTCAGGACATCATCCCGCACGTTCATGAAGTGATCCCATCTTGCTTTTAGCTCATCCTGGCCTTCAATCTCACGGGACTCCGGAATATCCGTGAGCTGAACACTTTCTTCTTCTACACCAGGGATGTAATTCCACACTTCATCAGCTGTATGGGAAAGTATTGGTGATAACAGCTTTGTTAAGCCTGTTAAGATTTCATAATAAACCGTCTGGATGCTGCGGCGGCGCTTTTCATCCATTGGTTCAACATACAGAACATCCTTGGCGAAATCAAGATAGAATGAGCTTAGATCAATCGTACAGAAATTGTGTACCGCATGATAAATCGGTGAAAATTCATACTCTTCATAGGAATTACGAACCTTTTTCAAAAGCTCCTGGAAACGCACCAGCATATAACGGTCTACTTCCTGCAGTTCTGCTTCTTTCACCGCATCTTTTTTCGGATCAAAATCATGAAGATTACCTAAAAGGAATCGCAATGTATTCCGGATCTTTCGGTAAACTTCTGCAACCTGTTTTAAAATATCGTTGGAAATGCGTACATCACCCTGATAGTCCACGCTGGCAACCCAGAGGCGAAGCACATCAGCACCAAATTGTTTCATGATTTTCGCTGGCACAATGACATTTCCAATGGATTTACTCATCTTGCGCCCTTCTCCGTCAAGGGTAAAACCATGGGTAACTACAGCTTTATATGGTGCCTTTCCTGTTACCGCAACGGCTGTTGAAAGGGATGAGTTAAACCAGCCGCGGTACTGGTCGGTACCTTCCAGATAAACATCAGCCGGTCGCTGAAGGTCTGGGCGTTCTACGAGTACACTTTCATGGGATGAACCAGAATCAAACCAGACATCCATAATATCCGTTTCTTTCGTGAACTTGCCGTTCGGGCTGGACGGATGGGTGAATCCTTCAGGAAGAAGGTCCTTCGCATCCCATTCGAACCAGACATTTGATCCATGTTCCCTAAATAGATTTGAAACATGTTCGATCGTTTCATCGGTGATAATCGGCTCGCCATTTTCACCGTAAAACACAGGAATTGGCACACCCCATACACGCTGACGGGAAATACACCAGTCTTCCCGGTCTTTAACCATGTTGTGCATGCGGGTTTCGCCCCATTTTGGATACCAATTGACTTCTTTGATTTCCTCCAGAATCTCTTCACGGAAATCTTTAATGGACGCAAACCACTGGTCCGTTGCACGGAAAATCGTTGGTTTCTTTGTCCGCCAGTCATGCGGATAAGAGTGGGTAATAAACGTCAGCTTTAACAGTGCTCCTGCCTCTTCCAATTTTTTCGTAACCTCTTTGTTGGCATCATCATAGAACATGCCTTCAAAGCCTGGAGCATCTTCAGTGAAACGCCCCTTTTCATCTACCGGGCACAGAACGTCTAAGCCGTAACGTTTGCCAACCCAGAAGTCATCTTCCCCGTGGCCAGGAGCTGTATGAACACAGCCAGTACCAGATTCGGTAGTAACGTGATCCCCAAGGACAACCAATGATTCACGGTCATAGAATGGGTGTTTCGCCACCACGTGTTCTAATTCGCTGCCTTTAAAGGTGCGTTCTACTTCAGGGTTATCCCATTCAAATTCATCATTTAAAGTTTCAACCAGGTCCTGGGCGACGATATATTTAGATCCATCCACGTTCACAACCGCATAATCATATTCAGGATTCAAGGCGATCGCAAGGTTTGCCGGAATGGTCCATGGGGTAGTTGTCCAGATGACAAACTTTTCATCCCCATTCAGTACTCCTTTACCGTCAGTCACGTCAAAGGCAACATAGATAGAAGGAGAACGCTTATCTTTATATTCAATTTCTGCTTCTGCCAGGGCAGACTCAGATGAAGGGGACCAGTAAACAGGCTTCAGACCTTTATAAATATAGCCCTTTTTCGCCATTTCCCCAAATACACGAATCTGGGCTGCTTCATATTCTTTGTCCAGAGTTACATAAGGGTTATCCCAGTCTCCCCGGACTCCAAGCTGTTTAAATTGTTCCCGCTGACGGTCCAGCTGTTCCAGAGCATACTCCTGGCACATCTCACGGAATTCAGCTACACTGACTTTTTTGCGGTCCACTTTATTATTTTTCGTCAATGCCACTTCAATTGGAAGTCCATGCGTATCCCACCCCGGTACATATGGAGCCTGGTAGCCCGTCATGGACTTATAGCGAACGATGAAATCTTTTAGCACCTTATTCAGGGCATGGCCCATATGAAGATCTCCATTGGCATATGGAGGACCATCATGCAGTACAAACATTGGACGTCCTTCTGTCCGTTTTTGGACCTTTTCATAGATATTCATTTCTTCCCATTTTTTCTGCATTTCCGGCTCCCGTTTTGGGAGATTTCCCCGCATTGGGAAGTCGGTTTGCGGCATCAATAACGTGTCTTTATAATCCATAAAACCTTCCTCCTTTTGATGATTTTCAAGTATTTACATATTATTCGAGGTTTAAAACCAATTAAAAAAACCTCCCCATCCCTAAAAAGGGACGAGCAGGCTCGCGGTACCACCCTCATTGATTTAAAAACGACATAAAACACAAATCATTTTTAAATCCTCTCATTCATCCTTAACGCGGAATCACACGTCCATGTCTACTGAGCGTAAGCCTTTCGCATGGAAACTCGAGGGTGATTTTCCAGAAGAACGTTCTGCACCGGGCTTCCACCTTCCCCGGCTCGCTGGCCAGAAGCTGTTCTTTGTACTTTCCCTGTCATCATTGATATCACTATACTATAGTTTTTTTGGCGTTTTTATTTATTTATCAATCTAAAAGCCGTTAATTCTTTATGTTATGAAATTATATGTAAAAACGTACGTGTCGTCAAGATTCCTGGTTAGAAAATTCGATATCCTCCGAACTATCCTCCATGTCATCAAGGTTGATTTCAAATAAATCATCCCAGTCGTCATTTTCAATCATATCAAGCTGGGCTTCAATCAGCATTTTCAGACGAGTTCGGAATACTTTAGCCTGTTTTTTGAGTTCCTCCACTTCAATGGCTACTCGCCGGGACTTGCTGAGGGCTTCATTAATGATTCGGTCTGCATTTTTCTCGGCTTCTTTTATGATCAGCTTTGCTTCCTTGCTCGCATTGCCTTTGACTTCCTCTGCTGTTTCCTGTGCGACGAGAATGGACTTATTTAATGTTTCCTCAATATTGTTGAAATGGCCAAGTTTTTCTTCCAGCTTTGCTACCTTTTCTTCCAGTTCTTTTTTCTCCCGAATGACACTTTCGTAATCCTTTATCACCTGGTCTAAAAATTCATTGACCTCATCTTCATCATATCCTCTGAACGTGCGAGTAAACTCTTTATTATGAATATCAAGCGGTGTTAATGGCACGAAGGTTACCCCCTTAAGGTAATTTATTGTTGACTTATCATTTCGACAGAAAACGCAGAAACTCCTTCCTGCATCATCCCATTATTTTAATTTTGCACAAGTAATTCTCCATTTTTCCTTTTTCGTTTTTCCATGAATGGCCGACAGCTTGCTTCTCCCTTTTCCGCGAATGGAAAACATGTCTCCATTTTCTACCTGGAAAGCAGGATTATCTGTTACACGGAAATTGACTTTAACCGCTCCTTTTTTAATCCATTCGGCTGCCTTCTGTCTGGATACATGATAAATTTCACTGATGACCGCATCGAGTCGAAGGGATGAAACCGTTCCTGATTTTTCCAGCCACTCATCATCTGAAGGCCGCAAGTTTGATAGCGGCTGTTCGCTGAATTCCACATTCGCCTTTTTAATTCCTGTCAAATGAAGCCGTAAAAATGTGCTGATTTCCTGATCAGCCAGTATTTGAATCGTATCATCACAGATGATGATATCTCCCAGCTTTTTTCGTTTAATCCCCGATGCCATAAGTGCACCTAAAACATCCCGATGGGTGATCTGAATAAATTTTTTCGGAAAAGATGTTTCCAGGAGAGTGATGTCAAAGTCATTATTTGAAATCTCTTCGTAATATGGGGCAAGGATGGCACGCTTTCTTTCTGCTTTTTCTCCTCCCCCGAAAAATTGCAGGTTGAAATCTGGATGATTCCCTATAATACTCCAAAAAATGTACTGCTCCCGGGGATCTAAAAAATCCGTAAGTCTGCGGATGTACGTTCGCTCTACTTCTTCTCTCCAGGATAAGACCTGATCGATAAATGGCTGTTCTTCTTCCCGAAAATGCTGATAAATATCCATATCCATCCCCTCTGCTGCTGTCTGTACAAACGTATTAATACGAGGCAGGAACAAAAGTGCAAAAAGACAATGAAATATCCGAACTATATTCAATCGTCATATGAATGAGTTCGGATATTTCTTACTTGGAAAGAAAATATAAAATTTGAGTCTTTAACCATTCACCAGGCTTACAGACTCAATAACATTCTGAACAATTCAGCTAACCCATATCTGGCGAATTGCAGCACCAAAATTGCTACAATTGGAGAAATATCAATAAAACCAAGGGGAGGAATGACTTTTCGGAAGGGTTCCAGATAAGGTTCACAGATTTTGGCGAGAAACTGCCCAATAGCAGACTCTCTTGCCCCTGGAAACCAGGATAGAAGTATGTATCCGATAATCGCAAAAATATAAAGTTCTAGGGCTGTACTAAGCAAATTATAAAGCATTACCACATTCATCTACCACCTTTGATCATGATCCGTATGATTTTCCTCAAATATATCCGAAATGGAACCTGAGACGTCTACATTATCAGGGGTGCATAAGAAGGTATGCTGGCCAAGTTTTTGGATATCACCATTTATAGCATATACGGTTCCGCTTAAAAAATCTACTATGCGCTTCGCCTGATGATGATCCACCCGCTGCAGATTAATGACAACAGCCCGGCGGTTTTTTAAATGATCAGCAATTTCCTGTGCTTCATTGTACATTCTCGGTTCACACAAAACAACCTTCGATGATTGCTGCATGCTTGTCAAACTGACAACATTGGAACTTTTAGTTGCACTTAGCGGTTGTGTCTGACCCTCTTGAACCTCTTCTTCAATATATTCATACTCATCTTCCAGTGAGAAAAATGATTTCAGTTTATTCTTAATGCTCATGAATCCTGAACCTCCCTTTAAACGGTTTCCTTCCCGACTAAGCTGGTGCCAATTCTTACGTGTGTAGCACCCTCTTCAACTGCAATTTCAAAATCATTGCTCATCCCCATGGATAAATAGTTGCAGGGAGCATGGGAGTAATTTTTTTCTCGTATCTGATCCCTTAATTCCCTCATGGTCCGAAAACAGCCGCGCAGCACGTTTTCGTCATCGGTATAAGGTGCCATGGTCATTAATCCAATAACCTGGATCGAAGGATATTCCTTTAGATCTCGAATAAAGTTTTCGACTTCTTGCGGTTTCATCCCGTGTTTTGACTCTTCGCCGCTGACATTGACCTGGACAAAACAGGATACAGATTTGCTGGCCCGTTTTTCAATTTCTTTTGCCAGTGACAGCCTGTCCAATGAATGAAGATAATCAAGCTGATCAATCACTTTTTTCACTTTTCTTGATTGCAATGTTCCGATAAAATGCCAGTCAACGTGTTCTTGTATTACTTCTTGTTTATGTAAAAAGCCATCCACGCGATTTTCGCCCAGATGTCTGATCCCTGCCTGGATCGCCTCTCTAGCTCGCTCAACGGAAACATATTTCGTTACAGCAATAATATTGACTTCCTCAGGATTTCGGCTGGATTTCTCACAGGCTTTAGCAATCCGCTCTTGAATTTCCGCCAAATTTTCTGATACATTCATGGAGCCAGATCCTCCTTATTTATCCTTTATTCCAATAAATGCCATCATGCGGCCTGTTTTTCCCTGGTCCCGGCGATGGGAATAAAACCATTCGTCTTTATCATACGTACAATAGTCCGTCATTTCAATTCGTTCTGTCAGAATACCAGCATTCATGAGAATTTCTTTATTTAGTTGTTTTAAATCGAGCAAATAATGCCCTGGACGGACAGGCTCAATGATATGATCTTTTTGATAAGAATCAGGTATATACTGTACTACGTTTTCATCCACTTCGTAATGGGATTTGCCAATACATGGTCCGATCACCACATAAAGGTCGCCGGGCTGAACTCCATTTTCCACAAACCGTTGAACCATCTTTTCAGCTATGCCTCCTGCCGTTCCGCGCCATCCTGCATGGGCAAGACCCACCCATTGATCTTTCAGCGCAAAAAAATAGAGCGGTACACAATCTGCAAAAACGGCTGTCAGCAGCTGCCCGGGCTGATTGGTAATCACACCATCACACGAAAGCTCATCAGTACAGTCAGAAACATGGCTGATATCAGCAATCTTTGTACTATGGATTTGTTTCGGCATCACCCAATTTTTCAACGGAAAATTTATCAGCTTAGCAACATGGTGCCTGTTCTGGTTAACCGTTTCTAAATCGTCCCCAACGTGGTCCCCCATGTTCAAAGCGGCATAAGGCGGATGGCTAAATCCCCCTTTTCTGGTGGTGATTCCGGCAGTCACCCCTTCTTTTTCCCAGTCTGAAATTGTTAATATGGATGGATGCCCGGAAGTTTGAAAGGGTTCAGACATGAAAAAATCCCTCCAGCTTAGGGTTTAATTTATTTTATCACATTTTTTGACAGGTTGCCTGTGCTTTTATACTTAACTTAATGATTCGATGATTCACGGTTTTCTTCCATTGAATGGGTTAATTTTGGTCTGGCAGACTTAACGAGTATGACATCTTTCCCAATGGTCACAATGTGATTCCATGGAATAACCAGTTCATCCTGCTTTCCAAATAATCCAAACCATTTTCCTTTTAATGAAATGACTAACCCAACGATATAGCCCCGATCTACATCAATTTCCAGATCGGAAATGTAACCTAATTTACTCCCATCTTCTATGGCAATAATATCTTTAACCTGCAATTCTGAAATTGTCATGGCGCACTTCACCCCTTCACAACCAATATATGCAAAGGGTTGTAGGGTTTTTCAGAAATTATTAAATTATTATAGACATGCAGACACTTTGCTTCTGAACACGGCTTAGTTCTGCCCATACGTAATCTTTACTTATCGTTTTGGCAGTTTTCTCAGTGACTCCAGGTCCTCTTCCAGACCCATCATTTTCTGCTCGACCATGGATTTGGCATCCTGTATTCCCTGATTATAAAAATAGACTCCTACGTCTTCATTTAAGAAGTGAAAGAAATTCTCGGCAGCCAGGTCCCCGATTTCTTCTCCACGCTCCCGGTAAAAATATTCAATTATTTTTTCTTTTATATCCTGTTTATGGTTGTTGGGTAAACGAAACGACATGACTCTATCCCCCCAGTTTCTGTTTTTCGAACAATTGTAATCTGATTGTAACATTTTTTCACTTTAAACGCCTAATTTAGCAAAGAGGTTTTAGGGGGCCGTAAAATGAGAAAAATTTTGTTTTCATTTATCATCCTTCTCTTCTCAATTCTGGTAGCCTGCAGCAGCCAGGATGAGGGTACGAATGAATCAAATAATGCTGACACAGCACATCATGAAGAGGGCATAGTGGATAACGGAGCTGCTGCTGATTATAAAGGATATGAACCTCAGGCCAAATCCGGCGGTGCGGATCAGGATCGTATGGTTATGTATCATGTGTATATGCGGATCGGCGTCAAAAATATTGAAAACGCCATGGAAACCATTACTCAATTCACAACCAGCAAAAACGGCTATATCGTCCAATCATCTGTCACCAACTACGAACAGAAACAGCATGCAAACATGCAGGTAAGGATTCCGAATCAAGATTTAGAAACCTTCATAGAGGAAATTGTCTCAATCAGTGATCAACTCATTGAAAAACAGCAAGATGGCCAGGATGTAACAGAAGAATATGTTGACCTTACTTCCCGATTAAAAGCTAAAAAAGCGGTGGAAGAACGGCTTCTGGATTTCATGGAAAAAGCAGAAACTACGGAAGATCTTTTAAAAATTTCCAATGACCTGGCTAGAGTTCAGGAAGAGATTGAACAGCTTGAAGGCAGAAAAAAGTACTTGGAAAATCGCACAGATTTTGCAGAAGTAAACATTTCCCTTGAAGATGTATCCGTTCAGGTTCCGGAAATCGCAGAAGAAGATCTGCAAACTTCTGAACGAATTAAACAGGCCTTTGCGAATTCATTAAACGGAATCGCCAGAATGTTTTCGGCTCTGGCCGTGCTCGTGATCGGGTACTCCCCGTTTATTACCATGTTTGGAGTCATTGGCGGTCTGATCTGGTTTATCTATCATCGGAAAAGAAGTCATCATACTAAAGACAATGACTGACAAAATGAACATATCCGAACTCATTCAGACGACTGTATAAAGTTTGGATATGTTCATTTCTTTTTACAGTTTTGTCCCGACTTCTTCCTCTTATTAAGATTAGGTTGATCCGTTATTCATAAAGCGATTCTTTTTACGAAGAATTAGGGTTTGGATCAGGGTTTTATATATTGAATCCGCTTCATCATGGCTCCTGATTTGATCTAAAAATGGAAAATCTTCTGGAACAACAGAAATTTTTGCAACAGGTTCCACTTCCCGTTCAGAGATCCATTCATCCCTGATCCCTCCCCTTTGAAACCCATTTCTGGATAATATGTATATCGTGCCGTCTGTAAAAGAGGCTTCTTGTATGGTGTTACTCAATGAAAAATAATAATAGCGTTTTACTCCTTTCCTCGTCGGCACACTTAAACACATATTTCTTAAGGAACCCTTATATCGCTCACGATTGACGACAGCAAAAAATATCGGCCAAATCCCATCCGATGCAGCAAAAACCGCCTTCACCATTTTTCCATTAAAAAGGGATTGTTTTCTTGGCACAAATCGTTTAATATCACTGGAATTGCTTCCATGAATCAGAACATGCTTATGCTCGATCATATACTGAAAAAACTTATGTTTAGGATAAGGAAGTTTATAGGGTACAAAATTGCCTTTAGCCTTTTCTATGTGCTGATGAAAAAAATGATCAAAGGCTTTTTCCTCTTGTGCGGTCAGCATTAATTCATTCATTCGATCAAAATTTAACAGATGAAAAAACCACCGTTTAAACACATGTTTCATACTTATTCTCCCCCGGATTTTCCTTTTTGAATAATATTCGCTTAAATTAGGATATATCCTTTATAAAACATGTATTAAACGAAGGATCTTGACGAAATAAAAAAATCCGAACTCATTCATGCGAGGATTGAATGCAGTTCGGATATTCCATTACTTTATGCAGTTTTGTCTGAGCCTCTGTCTTCATCACTATTCATTCACATTCTTATTCATCTGCTTAATGGCAGCTTTTTCTAGACGGGAAACCTGTGCCTGGGATATCCCGATTTCTTCAGCCACCTCCATTTGTGTTTTCCCCTGGAAAAAGCGTTTGTTCAGAATCATTTTCTCCCGATCATTGAGCCTTCTCATTCCTTCTTTAAGAGCGATTTCGTCAATCCAGATCGAATCTTTGTTTTTATCATCTTTCAGCTGATCCATGACAAAAATCGGGTCCCCGCCATCGTTGTAAATCGGTTCAAAAAGAGAAACCGGATCTTGTATCGCATCCAGTGCAAAAACCACATCCGAATGGGGAACACCCATTTCTTCAGCGATTTCCATTGGTGTTGGATCTTTCGATGTTTTATTGATCAGCTTTTCACGAACCTGCAAAGCTTTATAGGCGATATCCCTCAGGGAACGGGAAACACGAATTGGATTGTTATCCCGTAAATAACGTCTTATTTCACCGATAATCATTGGAACAGCATAGGTTGAAAATTTTACATTCTGACTTAAATCAAAATTATCAATCGATTTCATCAGACCGATACAGCCGACTTGAAACAGATCATCCACATACTCCCCCCGATGGTGAAATCTTTGAATGACACTCAGAACCAGACGCAAGTTTCCATTGACCAACTCTTCACGTGCTGATTGGTCACCTTCTTGCATTTTTTTAAATAATTTTCGCATTTCCTCATTGGTTAAGACCGGTAATTTCGACGTATCTACTCCGCATATTTCTACTTTGTGTCGTGTCAACCTTAAACCCCTCCTAAGGAGTTAATGTATTTTTCAGTCTGTCCAAAGGAAGGATTTTTATGCATAACAGAAGTTATCCCGATACACCAAAAAATACCAGGCATAATTGCCTGGTATCTGACAAGGGGTGGACGTTCTGACCTTTCTGTAATGTGCAGGTCTAAACCATTTTATTAAATTCTTTGCGGAGGCGTTTGATAATTTTTTTCTCGAGGCGAGAAATATATGACTGAGAAATCCCCAGCAGGTCAGCCACATCTTTCTGTGTTTTTTCTTCATTGCCGACAAGTCCGAAACGGAGTTCCATAATTTGTTTTTCCCGGTCATTCAGAGTCGACAATGCTTTGTAAAGCAGTTTTTTATCCACATTTGCTTCTAAATTACGAGTGATAATATCTTCATCGGTTCCCAGCACATCGGACAGCAACAATTCGTTTCCGTCCCAATCTACATTTAGAGGTTCATCAAAAGACACCTCTGAACGAATTTTATTATTGCGTCTTAAGTACATTAAAATTTCATTTTCAATACACCTGGAAGCATACGTAGCCAACTTAATTTTCTTTTCAGGATTAAATGTATTTACTGCTTTGATCAATCCGATCGTACCAATGCTGATTAAATCCTCGATATTGATGCCGGTATTTTCAAACTTTCTGGCAATGTATACCACAAGCCGCAAGTTTCTCTCAATAAGCATGGATCTTGCTGCCTTATCCCCTTTTGGCAGCTTTTTCAGTAAATCTTTCTCTTCCTCCTTCGACAGCGGCGGAGGCAGAGCTTCATTCCCTCCTATGTAGTAAATTTCGTCCGTTTTAAAACCCAGCTTAAATAAAAGTTTGTACCACAGAAACTGAAGCTTAAACTTCCATTTTTTCATCAAACCTATTCCTCTCCTTTTTCCTGGTTATGTAAACTGAAAGTGGTGGCTTTGCATTAATTTTGGATGCAGTAAGCAATGGTAGCTACCGTCTGGCGCCAGTTCTCCAAACTGAATGCCTATATAAACCCGATCAAAAGCAAGCAAATCTTCTTTGTATTTCAAGTACACGTTTTCAGGTTTAAAAACCAAAAGAAAATCTCTCTTCCCTTCCACCCCCTGATAAGGAATGAGGCGAATTCTGGCTTTCCAGCTGTCCGGAATTTCTTCAAAATTCCATGTATCCGCACATTGTTTTAACTTTTCCCATTCCGACTCTGAAAACCATTTTTTTAGTATTACTTCATCACAAATGATCACGGGGCGTTTGGTGAACGGTTCCACCAGGTTATTCCCGCTGTCAAAAAACCCGGTAGTTTGAAGAGGCTTGCCATCCACTTCGATGGTCACTGGATACATCTGATCATAGCGGATTTGGTCATAAGCCACGGCATCCAGCCGTCTTCTTGTAAACAAAAATACAAGGGGAAATAAGATGGCGACAAACAGCCAGCTGATTACATCACCGAAACCAGTGTTATACGTCAGAAAACTACCATTTTCGGCTTTGAAATTTTGACCGAGCAAAAAATAAAGGCCAAATAGTCCCCCGCCAAGAGCAAAAGAAACAAAATAGAAACTGGCTAATTGCTTTACCAGCACATTCATATTTTTATAACCGAAGGATGATATCAGGATTATGAGAGAATATCCGATTTTTCCTGGAGGAGAGTTCATCCAGTGATTGGGAAAATAGATGGTAACAGGAACGATTAAAGAGGCCACAAAAGCTCCGAATATCAGACGTTTCCGGCCAGTTTTTGCCCGTGTCATCCAGTGAACCAGCTGTAAAATCATCCAGTCAATCAAGAAATTTAACAACCATACGGCATCCAAATAAATAGTCACGTCAGTCAGCCTCTCATGGACAACTTTTTCTTTATGTGTAGTATAAATAAGGTTTTGCAAAAAGTCTGTCACTTTCTGTTTGTGAAACCTGGCTTATTTTTACTCATTTTGTCGTCTGGATGGGATATCAACGACCAAGCATTTGTCACAATTTTTTCACCATGATTTGTGAAAAGTAGGGTATTGAATAGAGAAACCTAATTTAAAAGGAGATGTTGAAATGAAATTGAATGGAAAAGTAGCCATTATTACCGGAGGAGCAAGTGGGATTGGAGCAGCTACAGCCAAAATGTTTTCTGATGAGGGAGCGAAGGTAGTCGTCGCAGATTTCAGTGAAAAAGGGCAGGAAGTTGCAGACTCCTTATTCGGGAACGCCATTTTTGTAAAAACCGATGTATCAAAGGAAGATGATATTAAAAATCTCATTCACAAGACTGTTGACCAGTTTGGAAGTGTAGACATCATGTTTGCCAATGCTGGAGTAGGAGATGCTACCCCGGCGCATGAACTGTCCATGGAAGATTGGCAAAACATGATTGACGTTAATTTAACCGGTGTTTTCTTATCGAACAAACATGCTATCAAGCAAATGTTGAAACAAGACAAAGGCGGTTCCATAGTGAACAACGCATCGATTCTGGGCCATGTTGGCCAGGAAGGGATTACATCCTACACAGCGGCTAAAGGCGGAGTGGTCAATCTCACCCGCAGCCTGGGGGTGACATATGCGAAAAATGGCATTCGGGTAAATGCTGTATGTCCGGGATATATTGATACACCATTATTGGATGAAGCGCCTGATGAACTGAAACAGCAGCTCGCTTCTCTCCATCCAATCGGACGTCTTGGTACAGCAGAGGAAGTTGCAAAAGCAGTGCTGTTCCTTGCCAGTGATGACGCATCCTTTATCACTGGAGCAAATCTTCTGGTTGACGGGGGTTACACAGCTCAATAAAAATATTTAATTGCTGAATGCCGACTCTTTCCAATGGAGTAATAAAGGGGCCGGGACAAAAAGTAAAGAACGTAGAAATGGCGAATTTTGCAAAAAAATTTTCGGAGTCAACATGCGTAGACTCCTGGTCGACTAAAACCGGCCACGTCCTGTGGTCAACGTTGACACTAGCACGTCCTGTGCGTCGCGTAAACAGCACGATCCGAACATCTCTAAAGACAGAAGAATGAGCTGTTTTAGAAAGACATAGGCGATTCTCTCGGAAAGCTGAGGAAGTAAAAAATCCGAACTACTTCATGTGACAATGAATGTAGTTCGGATTTTTCATGACCTTATTCACTTTTGTCCCAGGATCGATTTTTATTAGCAATTTTACTTTCTGCGGTTTCGATTTCTTAAAAAAGTTGGAATATCCAGGGTATCTTCCTCAAAAGATTGTCGCTGATTCGTTTCAGATTGCTGTACACTGGTGCGCGGTTCTTCACGCCGACGTTCATTAGCCATATTCCTTGTCATAGGACGGTTTGAAGGCTGATGATTTTGTTTCTGCTGCTCATCAAAACCAGTAGCAATTACGGTTACCACAATTTCATCTTTCAGGTTTTCATTAATGACAGAACCGAAAATTACGTTCACTTCCTGGTCTGCAGCCGATGTAACAATATCTGCTGCTTCCTGCACTTCGAACAGACTTAAATTACTTCCTCCGGTAATATTCATCAAAACACCGTGAGCCCCATCAATAGAAGTTTCGAGCAACGGAGAGGAAATTGCTTTTTTGGCAGCTTCCTGTGCACGATTTTCACCAGTTGCAATTCCAATTCCCATTAATGCTGAACCTTTATCAGCCATAATGGTTTTAACATCAGCAAAATCTACGTTAATCAGACCAGGAACGGCAATCAAATCTGATATACCCTGAACACCCTGGCGTAACACATTATCTGCTTCACGAAAGGCTTCTAGCATAGGAGTGTTCTTATCAACAATTTCAAGTAAACGGTCATTAGGAATAACAATTAGCGTATCCACATTGTTTTTCAATGCTTCAATACCTGTAACAGCCTGAGCAGAACGTTTTCTTCCCTCAAATGTAAACGGTCTAGTCACTACACCGACAGTTAAGGCCCCAACTTCCTTGGCTACCTGTGCAATCACAGGTGCTGCTCCTGTACCGGTGCCTCCACCCATTCCGGCTGTTACAAACACCATATCAGCTCCCTGAATTGCCTCTTCAATCTGTTCTTTGCTCTCCTCAGCGGCTTTTCGTCCAACTTCAGGGTTCGCTCCTGCTCCTAACCCTCTGGTCAGTTTGTCACCAATTTGGAGCTTTACTTCTGCTTTCGAAAGGTTTAATGCCTGAGCATCTGTATTCACTGCGATAAATTCAACACCCTGAACACCATGTTCAATCATGCGGTTAACAGCATTACTGCCGCCTCCGCCAACACCAACAACTTTAATTGTTGCTAACTGATCCATATTTGTCTCAAAATCTAACATTTTCCGTTCCTCCCAATTTGCAAGTTTCCGAGATTCTTTCTATATTTCATCGAAGGAAACGCCAGCTTAATCAAAAAAGTAATTGAACAATCTGGCGATGCCAGATTCTTTGTTCTTCTTTCCATCTTTTGCATTGGAAACTTTCTTTTTCCTGGCTTTCATTTCATAGTTTTGCATACTGACTGCAGTAA
This sequence comes from Bacillaceae bacterium, assembly GCA_017656265.1. Taxonomy (GTDB): domain Bacteria; phylum Bacillota; class Bacilli; order Bacillales; family Alkalibacillaceae; genus Melghiribacillus. Next base: position 501,863 of record JACDOD010000001.1, read on the forward strand.
CAAGTTCTTTTCCTTGAACTTTTGCATTATGGTAGGCGAATTGCAGGATGCCTACCCCAGCGGTATATTGGGGTTCTCGAACACCTATGTAATCAGGGATTGCAATTCGGACATTGTTCTGGAAAATATCCTGAGCCAGTTCAAGTACGCCAGGCATGCTCATGACACCACCAGTCAGTACGTATCCCCCTGGCAGTTCCTGATAACCCATGCGCTTAATTTCCTGATCCACAAAAGAGTAAATTTCTTCTAGTCTTGCTTCAATCATATCAGATATTTGCAACTGATTAAATGTCTGTTTTTGATTGCTTCCAATAATCGACACATCAAATGTTTCATCTTCCTGTGCATCATCATAATAAGCATGTCCATGATTTAGTTTAATTTCTTCTGCTTCTTCTGTCGATGTTTTCAAACCAATGGACAGGTCTTTTGTTATGTTGTCTCCCCCCAGGGGAATAACTGTTGTATCTGTTAAGTGTCCGTTTTCAAAAACAGATATGGTTGTGCTTCCGCCGCCAATATCTATTAAAGCTACTCCCAGATTTTTTTCGTCACGGGAAAGAGCCACTGAACCTGCTGCCAGCGGCTGAAGACAAATATCCTGAACTTCCAGGCCAGCTCTTTCCACACATTTAAGAGTATTGTGAAGAACGGTTTTAGAGCAGGTCATGATTGTCCCTTCCATTTCCAGGCGTACACCAATCATTCCCCGGGGATCCGAAATCTCGTCCAGTCCATCTACGATAAACTGCTTTGGAAACACGTCAATAATTTCCCGCTCAGGAGGAATCGATAGAACCTGGGCCGCATCGATTACTCGGGCAATATCTTCATTTCCAATTTCTCTATTTTCACTGGAAACAGCAACAACCCCATGGCATGGCTGCAATTGGACATGATTGCCTTTAATTCCAACAATGACACGCTCTATTTGCATGTCCACCATCCGTTCTGCCTGTTCAACGGCATTTCGGATGGCATGGACAGTTTGATCTATATCAACAATGGCCCCTTTTTTCATACCATTTGACTTTGCTGTTCCAACACCAATGATATTTAAAGAATCATGTGTTACTTCTCCAATTATTACTTTAATTTTCGATGTCCCTATGTCTAAGCTGACAAGAATTTCATTGTTATTCAAATCGCTGCACCTCCTATTAAGGGCCTAAGCTGAAAATATGCCGAAAATTATCGAAACATACTATTTTTTTCAAAAACGGGTTCGTCAGTATTATCAAAAAAATGACCCGCTTTCCCTCTGTTCAAAAATCAAAGTCACCGTGAAATTACACATATTATTTTTTATTTCTACGTTTTAATGGTGTTTTCCTTTAATTTTTTTAATTTTTATGTTTCTTTTATAAGATATATAAAAGGCTATTCTTTCCAGTTGCTGGCTGGTTTGCAAAACCTTCAGGACGTGAAAAAACTGCCTTTTACCAGTAACTGGTATTCAAACAAAAGAATGACCCGGCTCCTGAAGCTGTTGATCCGTCATTCGGCAGAATATGACATGACTGGTCATTCAAAAACCATTTATTGCTGCTCTCTGTTATCACTTTCAGTCTCGTATTCAGATGATTTTCCATGATCATATGGTTCAAAATAAGCTCCCACATCAATATGTATGATTCCTTGTTGGTCAGAACTTAGCTTAGACGCTATAGATGGATATAGCTTCATTTTTTCTGAAAAGTTTCGGATCGAAGCAATCACTTCCTGTCCGTTCACCATATATAGCCTGATCTTGTACGGATTTTCATCCTGTGGAACCCAATGGATTTCCGATATTTGTAAGGCTAAAGCTTCCGGAAGTTTTCTCAGCTCCCTCGTCATTTCCGATAAATAAACTGGATTCTCCCAGCCGATTAAAATAGGGGCATCACTTCCCGGCGTATGTAACATCTGCTCCTTTATAGCCTGTCCATTTTCTAATATAGGGTAATACATATATTCTTCTTTCACATATCCGACTCGATAAAACTCCTCAATGAAAATGGTAATCGTATTGTAAAAATCTCGCTTTACATCAGCCTGTTTGATCAAAGGATGACTTGAAATCTTCTCTTCAATGTCAGCTAAGTTCACCTTCCAGAAATTTTCCTCACTGGAAATTCCGCTTAACTGCAATATTTCATCCTGTGTAACGAACTTATGGTTAAGCACTTGAACATCCCGAACGTTGCTAAAAGGAGACTGTAAATAGATAATAACAAGAATCAGCAGAAAAAAAATCGTTAAATATAAAATCAGCTTTCGATTGGCTTTTTTCTTTTTAGTTTCCTTTAATTTAGGAATGCGATCTTCAATGGAAATGATTTTTTTTTGTGCCATAGAAAAAGCCATCTCCTAATTGAATTCTTGCAAGGAATCAGCTGGAAGCCCAGACAGCCGGTTTTCTGACAGTCCTGTATATGGTCAAATTATATCATACGGGTGAACAGATTAAATGAGCGAAATGTCCCTTTATGATACAATTTCTACCTCAGTTTGCATGTCAACATGATATTTTTCTTTTATAACTGTCTTGATGTGCTGAATAAGGCAGATGACATCCTTATAGGTAGCTGTCCCCGTATTAACAATAAAGTTCCCGTGCAAATCAGAAATTTTAGCTCCGCCAATCTGATAGCCTTTCAGACCTGCTTCTTCAACCAGTTTTCCGGCATAATGAGGAAGGGGATTTCTAAATATACTTCCTGCACATGGATGACTCCATGGCTGAGTCTTTCTTCGGTAATCTTTATACGTTTTCATTTCTTCTGTAATCGTGTCGGGATCTCCTTCTTCCAGCTGTAATTCGGCTTCCACACAGTAGCCCTTTCGTTCAGACTGTAAAACAGAGGTGCGGTAAGAAAATTTCATCTCCGCATTCGACAGCCATTCTAATGTTCCATCTGGAAATAAAATATGGGCACGTGTTAAGATATTCGATATATCAGAACCATGTGCACCAGCATTCATATAGACAGCGCCTCCAACACTTCCCGGAATTCCACCCGCAAAAGCAAGCCCTTTTTTTCCCTTTCGGCTCATGACGGTTGCCAATTTCACAAGGGGATACCCTGCTCCGACTCTGATTTTAGAGCCCATTTCCTCTATGTGATCCATTCCTGTCCCCATTTTAATAACAGCGCCACGTATTCCTTCATCAGGAATTAAAAGGTTGGACCCTCTGCCGATTACACGTATTGGAATCTTCTCTTGCCCCAGAATGGAAATCGTCTTTTTCAAGCCTTCAATTCCATCAGGTTCTATGAAAATGTCGGCTGGACCGCCGATCTTTATAGTTGTATATTTATTTAATGGTTCATTTAAAGTCACTTTTCCTACCTGGTGTTTATCCAATTGATGTTTGACTTGTTCCAAAATAAAATCCTCCTTTGGAAATGATCCAATCCCATTATATATAAGCTAAAAAGGATAATCTACCAATATTTTATCATTGTTTTCCAACCTTGTGACAAAAGTGGAAGAAAAAATCCCTTGCTTTTTTGCAAGGGATAAGTTCGAGGCTGGGACATAACTCCAAAGAATAATATACATCCGAACTATATTCAATCGTCATGAATGAGTTTGTATATTTTCTTTAGCCAGATGTTCGTCTTTTCCACCGTTCATTTCTTCATGTCCCAGGCTCTAATTTCGATTCAAAAAATTTGATAATCATTTAAATTCTTGCATAGCGGCTGATATTCAGCAACACACCAACAGCCAGCAATGTAATGGTCAGAGATGAACCTCCATAACTTAAAAACGGAAGAGTAATGCCTGTGACAGGAATCAATCCAATAACCACACTAATATTGATGAACACCTGGATAGCAATCATGCCAACAATTCCAAGGGCGAGCAGGCTGGAAAACAAGTCAGGGGCATTTAGTGCAATACGGATTCCCCTCCACAGCATCAGGAAAAACAGCAAGATGACAAAGCTGGAGCCAATAAACCCTAATTCCTCGGCAAGAATGGCAAAAATAAAATCGTTTTGGGGTTCCGGCAGATAAAAAAATTTTTGCAGACTTTGTCCCAATCCAAGCCCCATTAATCCTCCCGGTCCGATGGCATAGAGGGATTGGATGATCTGAAAACCATCCCCCAGCGGATCTTCCCAGGGATTCAGAAAAGCCTTGATCCGATTAATCCGATATGGTGCTGATATAATCAGCCCAGCAAATCCCGCTAATCCTAACAATGCCAGCCCCATAAAATGGGATATTTTTGCTCCAGCAACAAAAATCATCACCATGCACGTTCCAACCAGGACAACACCGGTTCCTAAATCAGGCTGTAAAATAATTAAGCCAAATGGCACAAATACCAGTAATAAGGTTGGAATAAATCCCTGTTTAAGGGACGTGATGTACTTCTGACGCTCAGATAATAGCCTTGATAAAAAAATAATCATCCCTAGCTTCATAAATTCAGAAGGCTGAATGCTGAATGCCCCAACTCCAATCCAGCTTCTTGCTCCCCCCCGGACCATTCCGATCCCGGGGATTAGAACAGCTATGAGCAGGACAAAACAAATGATCAGAATGGGTTTCGCAAAGTCTCGCCATTTCAAATAAGAAATATTCATGGTGACATACATTGCGATCAGTCCAACCACAGCAAACAGCAGCTGGCGCTTGGCATAAAAAAATGGATCTTCAAATTTGTATGAAGCCCAGACGGCTGATGAGCTATAAACCATGATGACTCCAATTAAAAGCAGTGCAAAAACGACCGTGAGCAGCGTCAAATCAGGTACCCTAACCTTTTTGCTCTTCCCTCTCATGCAACACCTCAACCCCTACAAGCTGGATTAAGGACTATGTCAAACAAGCCCCTACTTAAGCATATGCACAGCTTTCACAAACATGTCTCCCCGTTCTTCAAAGGAACGGTACTGATCCCAGCTCGCGCAGGCTGGCGAAAGCAGAATTACATCTCCCGTACTGGAAATTGAAAAAGCCTGCTCTGCTGCTTGTTTAACATTATCGACATAGATAATTTGTTCTATTCCCGCTTTTTTGGCTGCTTTCTCTAATTTAGGGGCTGATTCACCAAATAGGATCATAGCTTTTACATGTTTTAATGAGGGAATTAAATCATCGAATTCATTGCCCCGGTCCAATCCCCCTGCAAGTAAAATGACCGGCTGTTCAAAGGATGCCAGTGCTTTTGACGTTGCTAATATATTGGTGGCTTTTGAATCGTTGAAAAATCTGCGTCCGTCAATTGTATCTACATATTGAAGGCGGTGTTTGACACCCTTAAAACTTTTTAACACATCAGCAATCACATGATTTTCGACTCCTATGGCCTTTGCTGCAGCCACTGCTGCCAGTCCATTTTGCAGCTGGTGGCTTCCGGTAAGAGCCAGTTTTTTCCGTTTTACAATCGGCTCATCCTGAAAGTATAAATAATCCTCATCAGCCCAGGAGCCCTCACATGGTCTCTCAATCGAAAATGGTACTTTTGCAGAAGCAGCATTGCCGATCAGCTTTGTGACCCGTTCATCGTCCGCATTAAAAATTAAAAAGTCCTTCTCCGTCTGGTTCTTAAAAATGTTACTCTTTGCCTGCATATAATTTTCCATCGTTTTATGATAATCCAGGTGAGCTTCAAAAAAGTTTAATAAAACTGCAATATGGGGATGAAAGTCTTTTGTTCCCTGAAGCTGAAATGAAGATAATTCCATCACCATGATCTCATCCTGCTCCATTGTTCTGGCAACTTCCGAAGCAGCAGTTCCAATATTGCCGGCGAGTTTCACCTTTCTACCTGAGTTCTTGATCATTTCATAAATTAAGGTTGTAGTTGTTGTTTTGCCATTGGATCCAGTAATTCCGATTAAGGGCCCCTCAACCAGCATACCGGCAAGTTCTACTTCCGTCACAATGGGAATTTTTCTTTTTTCTGCTTCTTTCACGATCACGTTATCATACGGTATTCCCGGGTTTTTCACAACGAGATCTGCCCCATTCAGGACATAAAGGGGATGATGTCCGGTTATGACTTCAATCCCCTTTTCTTTTAGCTGCTGTACCTCAGGGCTGTCCTCTTCACATTTCAAATCATTGACCCTTACAGCGATACCACTTTCAAATAAGAGTCTCGCAGCAGATGCACCGCTTTTCGCGAGCCCCAAAACCAATACCTGTTTATATGGAAAATCTGTTAATATCTTCAATTTAACCACACCTCGATGTATACACCTAATGTTGCAAATAAAAGACCTGCTGCCCAGAAGGTGGTGACAATTCGCCACTCAGACCATCCTGCCAGTTCGTAATGATGATGTAATGGGCTCATGCGGAATACCCGCTTACCCGTTTTTTTGAAGAAATATACCTGAATAATAACAGATAAGGTTTCGACGACAAATACACCGCCAATAATAATTAACAATAATTCCATTTTGGTTAAAATCGCAACAATCGCCAGGGCTCCCCCCAGTGCAAGCGACCCTGTATCTCCCATAAACACTTTTGCAGGGTGTGAGTTAAAAACAAGAAACCCCAGTAAAGCCCCCGTAATCGCCAGCGAGAATATACTGATTTCATACTGTGGGATTCCATGCCAGGCGAGGATGCCAAATGCACCAAAAGCTATGGCTGCTGTACCAGCTACCAGGCCATCCAGACCATCTGTTAAATTAACCGCGTTGGATGATCCTACAAGCATAAACAGAATGAGGAAGAAATAGCCGATTCCTAATGGTATTTGAATATCCGTTGCCGGGATTTCCAGATAGGTAGGAAAGCCGTGCCGGTTTAAAATCAGATAGACGACAATCGCAATGATGACCTGGCCAAAAAGCTTTTGTTTGGAAGTCAGACCAAGGTTGCGTTTTTTTAAAATTTTGATTATATCATCAAGAAAACCAATTAAACCATACCCGATTAAAACAAATAAAAGCAAGAACACTTCAAAACTCAAGGGATTTGGATTAAACTTTGACGTAATCACAAATGTTGTTATGGTAACAGAAAGAAGAATCATAATCCCGCCCATGGTTGGGGTACCGGCCTTTATCTTGTGTGATTCAGGACCTTCTTCCCGAATGCTTTGTCCAAATTTTAATCGGCGCAAAAATGGAATGAATATAGGTGAAAGCAAAACTGTAATCAAAAATGATATGGCCATGGTTATGAGCAGTATTTGTTGTGACACGAGGGTTTCCTCCTTCATTTCCGATCTTCTGCTTTGTATATTTCTACATCAATTTCATAATTACCTGTTCCAATTTCATTCCTCTAGACGCTTTAAAGAATAACAGGGTATCTTCGCGCAGTTCGTTTTTCAATTGTTGAGCCAGTTCATCATGGTTCTGAAAATGATAAACTGATACATCCGCTTCCCTGTCTTTTATGGACTCGCCAATCCAGCGGCTCTCACTTCCAATGGTGTACACTCCGGTTATTGGCGGTTCAATGACGTCACCCACAGAGCGATGATAATGCTCGGATTTTTTCCCGAGTTCAAACATGTCACCTAAAACCAGAATTTTGCGTCTGTTCTTCATCTGTTTTACTACTTCGATGGAAGCTTTCATAGAAGTCGGGGATGCATTATACGCATCGTTTATAATCACAGCCCCATTTTTTGCATTTAATTTCTCGAACCTCATGCCCGTCACTTCAATGGTTTCCAGGGCAGAACGGATATCTGAAACTTTCATGTCAAATAACGAAGCTGCAGCAATGGCATAACAGGCATTTTTAGCTTGATGCTTCCCGAGGACAGGTATGGTATAGGAATGATTTTGAACCTCAAAATCGGTTTTTCCATCGTTTATGTGAATATCCTTTACCACCCAGTCATTATCATCACTAAACCCGACCAGAATGGTATTGCATTTTTCCTTCAGTGGCCTCAGTAAGGGTTCATCCCCATCCAAAATAAGAACTCCCTCCTCTTTCAGGCCAGCTAAAATTTCTGACTTTGCCTGCGCAATTCCCTCTCTGGAACCTAAATATTCAATATGGGACTCACCGATGTTTGTTATAACTCCAACATCCGGCTGTGCAATCTCCGACAAAACCATAATTTCACCGAAATGGTTCATGCCCATTTCCAAGATCAGCACTTCCGTATCTGGTTCCATCTGAAGAATGGTTAGTGGCAGGCCAATATGGTTATTATAGTTCCCCCGAGTTTTATGGGTTTTATATTTTTTCTGAAAAATTTCTGCAAAAAAATCCTTCGTAGTCGTTTTTCCATTAGAACCGGTAATGCCGATTACGATTGGATTTACCTTTTTTCTATAATAGCCGGCCAACTCCTGTAATCCCTTCAGGGTGTCATCCACAAACAAGAGAGGAAAGTCTGTTGGAACAAAATCGGGAATTTCCCTGTCTGTCTGCCAGAGAGAGGCGACTGCTCCATTTTTAATGGCATCCTTCAAAAATTCATGTCCGTCAAACCGCTCACCTACAATCGGAATAAACAAACCAAAGTGGGTCTTTATACGGCTGTCAGTGACGATGTCGTCAATATCTATTGGCATATGCGCAGCACCCTGGGCAGAGTTAAATAATTCCGTTAGTTCTCTAGTCGTAAATTTAGCCATGCCTTAACTCTCCTTCAATTTCTTCTCGATCATTTCCAGAGCTACCTTGCGATCATCAAAGTCATACCGTACACCATTAATCTCCTGGTACGTTTCGTGTCCTTTTCCTGCGATTAACACAATATCTCCTTCTTCTGCCTGATCGATCGCCTTTTCAATGGCTTTGCGGCGATCTGCTTCAACCAGGTAGCTTCCCTTCTCAACACCTTTTTCCATATCTTTAATGATGAGCATGGGATCTTCTGACCTTGGATTGTCGGAAGTGAATATTGCCTCATCACTATAAGATACGGCTATATTGGCCATTTTTGGGCGTTTATCCCGGTCCCGGTCACCGCCGCAGCCAACTACTACCCGAACTTTTCCCTGCACGAATGACTGAATGGTTTTTAAAACATTTTTTAAAGAATCAGGGGTATGGGCATAATCAACAATGACGCCAAATTTTTGTCCGACATGAACACTTTCAAAGCGGCCTGGCACACCCTTAGTTTTTTCAAAAGCTTTTTGAATCGTGGAAAGAGGAACTCCTGCACAAATAGCTGCGCTCGCAGCCGCCAGCAGGTTATAAACGCTGAACTCCCCGGCCAGAGGTGTATGAACAGAAATACTTTTTTTTGGTGTCTTCATCGTAAACACTGTACCGTCAGGCTTCAGTTCAATATTTTCAGCTTTCACATCAGCTTCGTTATGTATTCCATACGTAAGCGTTTCATAAGGCGTACTTTTGATAAAATATTCGCCATGGGGATCATCGCGGTTAACGACAGCAAACTTTGGTCTGTTCGAATAGACGTTTCCCATCTGTGAAAATAATAAAGTTTTGGCTCTTAAATAGTCATCAAAGTTTTTATGGTAATCGAGATGATCCTGGGTTAAATTAGTGAAAACAGCAATATCAAAATCACAGCCAAAAACTCTTCCCTGGTCCAGAGCATGGGATGAAACCTCCATCATCGCGGTTGTGACCCCTTTACTCACCATCTTCCGAAAAGATTTCTGCAAAAAAAGGACATCAGGGGTGGTATTTTGAACAGGGTAAGTTTCATCTTTGATTTTCATTTGAATGGTTCCAATAATTCCTGTCTGTTCCTGATGATAGCGAAAAATCTCTTCCAGCAGATATGTCAGAGTGGTTTTCCCATTCGTGCCCGTAATGCCGATGAGACGCAGATCCCGGGTTGGATGGCCATAAAAATGATAGGCAAACCGGGCAAGAACTTTTTTAGAGTCAGGAACAATGATCACAGGGATGTTCACAGGAAGGGGGCGCTCCGCTACAATTGCACACGCCCCCTTTTCTGCTGCTTCTCCGGCAAAATGATGGCCATCCACTGCTGTTCCTTTTATACAAACAAATAAGTCTCCCTTCTGTACATTTCGGGAATCCATTTTTAACTCATTTATATTCAGTCCATCAATAGATGCAGTCAGCTGATAAAACGTAATGGTTTTAAGAAGTTCTGATAAAAGCATAACAATCTCCTGCCTTAGTCAATCATAATTTCATATCGTATTCCATTATATCAAATCAACATTGCCAGGAATAATGAAAGATGAACCATTTTTTTAGTTTTTCTCACCCAGCAGAATACGGATGGTTGATCCCTGTTCAACTTTTTTTCCTGGTTCAGGTGTCTGGTCGATTACATAATTTCCTTCCCCATCTTCGTCAATGGATAGATTTAATAAATACCTGGAAAGTTCATCTTTACTCAATCCTATTAGATCAGGCACTTCAACCATAGGCTGGTCCGGCCACTGGTACTTTTTCGCAAGCCCGGTTGTTCTCTCCTCTACACCAAGTGCACGCAGACTGTCTGACATGATATTTCCAACAATCGGAGCAGCGACTACACCACCGAATTGCACGGTGTTTTTCGGATTGTCAATAGCGAGATAGACGACCAGTTCCGGGTCATCAGCCGGTGCAAATCCGATGAACGAAACAATATGGTTGTTGCTCATATACTTTCCATCTTTACCGACTTTTTGGGCTGTACCGGTTTTTCCTCCTACCCGGTAACCTTCTACGTAGGCACCCCTTCCAGTTCCTTTCGCGACAACACTTTCAAGAGCTTTTCGTATCTTCTCTGAAGTCTCTCTTGAAATAATACGTTCCCTCAAGACCGGTTTCTGAGATTCTATTACTTCACCAGTAACAGGATCCAGCCACTCTTTAGCCACATAAGGCTGGTATAAGTAACCCCCGTTTACAGCAGCTGCAACTGCCATAACCTGCTGAATCGGCGTTACCGACACTCCCTGACCAAAAGCCGTAGTAGCAAGTTCTACTGGCCCTACATTTTCTTCTTTAAATAAAATTCCTTTCCCTTCTCCCTGAAGATCAATACCTGTCTTTTTTCCAAAACCAAATTTTTTAATATAGGAAAATAGCTTTTCCTTTCCCAGTTTTTGTCCAAGATTAACAAATCCAGGGTTACAAGAATTCTGCACAACCTCTAAATAGGTTTGAGAACCATGTCCACCCCTGCGCCAGCAGTGAAGGGTGGCTCCATCCACTTCTATGTATCCCGGATCATGGAAATGGTCGTTTTCCAGGTCAACCAGTCCTTCTTCCAGGGCTGCAGCCAGCGTGATAATTTTAAATGTAGACCCTGGCTCATAGGTACTCCAGACTGGCAAATTTCGGTTATAAACTTTCGGATCGACTGATTGATAGTTCGCAGGGTGGAAATTCGGCCGGCTGTCCATTGCCAGAACTTCTCCCGTATCTGGATCAACGGCTATAGCTAATGCTCCATCTGGATTGTATTTTTCTTCTGCCAGATCCAGTTCCCGCTCAATGATCTTTTGAATATCCAGATCAATCGTCAGCTTCAAATCCAGGCCGTCTTCCGGGGGGTTATAAATTTCTGCATAGTCCGTTAATTTTTTTCCTTTTGCATCGGAAAAAAAGGACAAAGATCCCCTCTTCCCGCTTAATTTTTCGTCATAAAATAATTCGATGCCTGCCAGACCCTGATTATCAATTCCTGTAAATCCTAAAATATGTGACAGCATATCATCATATGGATAGGATCGTTTTGAATCCTCGGCAATATAAACACCCGGCATGTTCAATTCCTGCAGCTTGAAAACCTGGTTTTCATTAAGTTTTCTTCCTTCGGGATGAATACGTTCAACAGCAGCATTTTTGGTCACATATTGATAGGCTTTCTCGTAGGACATATCTAAGATGCTCGCCAGGGCTTCAGCCGTTTTCTGAGGATTCTTTACCTGCCTTGGAACAACCATGACAGATGGTGCAGATACGTTTTTAACAAGAACTTCTCCATTCCGGTCTAATATTTTGCCGCGCTCAGGTTCAAGAGGAATGTCCCTTTGCCATAATTCCTCCGCTCTTTGATACAGTTCATCACCAATAACAAACTGTACATATCCAAGCCGAATACACATAATCAAGAAAAAAGCCAGTCCACATAAAAAGACAGTGACTAATCGTTTTCTTACCGTGACCCCGGATACGCGTTTCATGGTTCATCTCCCTTTGTCCAAAATACGTTCGTATCCACTATATGAGGCAAAAAAACGAATTAGAACACTGTCTGTTACTGTTCAGGCTGCTCTTCTTCAGCAGTTGAAGGAAGTGGTGATTCACTTTCTTCAACATAGGGAGGCTCTAACTGAATAATGACATATTGCCCCTCTTTAATCGGGGTTCCCACAGGAACATTTTGTTTAACCACATAACCGTTTCCCATATGTTCAATTCTGAGCTGATATAATTCTCCAAGCTTAAGCACCTGTCTTAACGGCCAGCCTGTCAGGTCAGGCATCGTTGCCTGTCCATCCGTTATGATAAAGGCAAAACTGCCAGGATACAATTTTTCTCCCTCATTCGGGATCACTTTTGCAACGTTTTGTCCCGTTCCAATGACCGCAGTCTTAATATGCTGGCCTTTTAGTGTTTCAACTGCATCACGCACCTGCTTCCCTTTGACATCGGGCATGACAAAAGTATCTGACAGTTGCGCATTACTTTCGATATCAGGCTGTACATTCAAATAATGCAAACTGTTTTCCATAACTGTTTTAAAAATATAAGAAACCGGCTCTGCACCATATTCCTGCGGTGTTAATTCCGGCTGTTTCACCGCAACGTACATCATTAGCTCCGGATCATCTTTTGGCGCAATCCCTAGAAATGAGAAGATGTAGTTTTCCTTTCCGTACATATACCCTCCACTTTCGGGGTCCGGGATCTGTGCTGTTCCGGTTTTTCCTGTCAGTGTAAAATCCTCCAGACGATAAATACGCCCTGTACCATGCTCTGACGTAATGACCGTTTCCAGTAAATCTTTTACCTCCTGTGATGTCTCTTTTGTGATCGGATTTCCGACAACAGTCGGTTCATTTTTCTTTATTACGTTTCCTGTCGAAGAATCAACAATTTTTTCTACCACATATGGTTTCATCATTTTTCCGTCATTGGCTATCGCAGTAGCAGCTTTCATCATCTGTATAGCCGTTACTGTCGTTCCCTGACCAAAAGCCGTTGTAACTTTTTCTATTGGATAGCGGTATAGCAGGGTTCCTGTCCGTTCCCCATCTACATCAATGCCTGTTTTTTGATCAAAATGGAAAGCTTTCAAGTAGTTTAAAAATTGATCTGTTCCAAGTTTTTCCCAGACCAGTTTAGCGAAAGCGACATTGGATGAACGCTGCACACCTTCGTTAAATGTGATTTCACCCCATCCCTCTTTCTTATGGTCATGAATGGGCTTAACTTGATCACTGATTCGATAGTTACCAGATTGATAGGTTTCTTGTCCATCATACACGCCTGCGTCAATGGCTGCAGCAAGTGTAAAGATTTTCATTGTTGAACCAGGCTCAATTGGATATGAAATCACATCATTATACCAGTTTTGAATATGTTCCCTTTTATTCGGATCAAAAGTAGGCCGATTCGACATTGCGAGAACTTTTCCTGTCTTAGGATCCATCACAATAGCCATCATCTGTTCAGGTTTATATTCTTTTTCTACCTGTGACATGGCATCTTCCAGGAATGTCTGAATTTTTTGGTCTATGGTTAAGTATATGCTCGCACCATTCTCAGGTTTCTGTACAATTTCCTCAGGATTTAACAGCTTAAAAGCATACTTGTCATGTTTATATGTAATAAAGCCGTCTTTACCGACTAAAAAGTCATTATAGGTTTTTTCGACCCCCATTACTCCCCGTTCTATCTCCTTTTCTTGCTGTGTGAAACCAATTAAATGAGAAGCAAAAACACCGTTTGGATAGAAACGGCGTGATTCCCTTAAAAAATATATCCCGGGGATATTTAAGGCCTCTATTTTTTCTTTCTGTTCAACTGTTAAATGCCGCCCATACTGTCCGAATTCTACTTGAAAAGCATCCCTTTCCAGTCCCTTCTGAAAGATAGAAAGAATAGTTGTTTCGCTCATATTTAATAAAGGAGCCAGCTGTCTGGCCGTACTTTCCAGGTCCATGACATGCAGCGGCTCCTGAGATTGACTGGAATAATCTTCATCAATGATCGCATAAAGCCGGTAAGTTGGCTGGTTGTAAGCCAGAATCATACCGGTCCGGTCTAAAATTTTCCCCCGCTCTGCTTTCAAAGATAATGTGCTTGTCCGTTTTCCATCAGCCCATTGATCCAGCTGAACCCCTTCAATTTTTCCGGTCGCCTGGATAAACACAATTCTCCCGAATAACGTAAGAAAAATAATAGCGAAAATCCCCATTAAAATCATGCTCATCACATTGGTTTTTTTATTCCGCATCACACATCACCTTTTATTGAACAGGAGAAGCTTGTTTAACGCTTGAATCTTTGATGGTCAGTCCATGTTTCTTTGCAATTTCAAGAATACGGCTTGGCTTCTTCAGCTCATTAACTTTAGCTTCCAGTACCCGATTTTCCAGCTGTTGATGATGAATCTGGCTTTCTACCGTCTGAATATCTCGGTTTATTGAATCTATCGATGCCGAATAGGAAATCACGTAGATGGCTGCAGATATGGACAATAGGGCAAATAACGAAAAGAGAAACTTTTCTCCTTTAGTAACCCAGCGTCTCCTCTGAACCGCAATCTTCTTCTGGACCTGTTGTCCCTGTCTAACCACTCTATTATTTTCCAGTTTACGAGCTGTCTGAGCCGCCATTATGAATTCCACCTTTCATTCAAACGAAATTGATCGTCCCATGGTTTAACTTTTTCAACAATCCGTAATTTGGCTGACCTCGATCTTCTGTTTTCCTTAATTTCCTCGTCTGCCGGGACAATTGGTTTTTTCGTGATTAATTTAAAAGGAGGTTCCACCTGTTCCGGGAGCAGAGGTACATCTTTTGGAACCGGCGGTGGAGTGCTCCACTTTTTCATAGACTTTTTGCAGATCCGATCTTCCAGGGAATGGAATGTAATAACTGCGATCCTGCCTCCAATTGATATAATCTCTGCTGCCTGGTGAAGTGCATTTTGGAAAGCTTGCAGTTCATCATTTACCGCAATTCTTATGGCCTGAAATACTCTTCTGGCAGGATGTCCCCCTTTTCTTCTTGCAAAAGCAGGAATGGATTCTTTAATGATGTCCACTAGTTCAAATGTCGTTTCAATCGGTCTCTCTTGCCTTTTCTGCTCGATTTTTCGGGCAATTTGCTTTGAAAACTTTTCTTCACCGTAACGAAAAAAAATTTTGATAAGTTCTTCATATGACCAATGATTCACCACATCATAAGCGGTAAGTTCCTGCTGCCGGTTCATTCGCATATCCAGGGGGGCATCTTCCTGATAACTGAATCCCCTCTCCTTTTGGTCTAATTGTGGAGAGGAGACACCCAGATCAAAAAGCACTCCGTCAATTGAATTTATTTGATATTCTGCCAGTTTTTCTTTCAGATGCTGAAAATTGGAATGGATAAATACACAGTTGGTCTCGAATCCCTTTAACCGTTCTTTTGCATGATTCAACGCGATTTGATCCTGGTCAAAGCCGATCAGTTTCCCCTGATGCCCAAGCCGTTTCGCAATTTCCTCAGCATGTCCCGCCCCGCCAAGGGTACAATCTACATAAGTCCCGTCAGGCTTGATATGTAATCCTTCAATTGTCTCTTGTTTTAACACACTATAATGTTCGAACATGCTTTCACCTGCTTATTGTTTAAATGTCAAAATCCATCATGTTCTCAGCAATTTCTGCGAATGATTCTTCTGATTCTTCGAAGTAAGTTTCCCACTGTTCCTTAGCCCAGAACTCGATGCGATTGGATACTCCGATCACGACACATTCTTTATCCAGACGGGCGTAAGTTCTCAAAGGGGATGGGATATTTATTCTGCCCTGCTTATCAACTTCACATTCAACAGCACCTGAAAAGAAAAAGCGGGTAAAGGCACGGGCATCTTTTTTCGTAAGGGGGAGCTTTTTAAGTTTGTTCTCCAAATGGTGCCACTCGTCCATGGGGTAAGCAAACAAACATTGATCCAGGCCGCGGGTTAATACGAAGCTCGATCCGAGACCTTCACGGAATTTAGCAGGGACAATAATTCTGCCCTTAGTATCAATATTGTGCTGAAACTCCCCCATGAACATATAGACCGCCCCACTTTTTAAAATAAGTTTACCACATTCCCCCACTTTCCACCACTTTATTTTTTATTTTCTCCACAAAACATAAAAAATCCTGCCTTTGACTCAGGCAGGATTTCATAAAATTTGCAGCTATAATGCAGAAATATTCAGGAGTGTCCCGTTTACATGGTTATCGGTGGTAGATGGTGGGGGATTTTCACAGATTAAAAATAAACAAAATAATGCCCTTCTTCCCAGTTTAAATTCTGAGCGGTTAAGTCATTTAGCCAGCTTTTCCCTGACTGATTGAGAAAATAGACCACATTCCAGCTTCGTTCCTGTAAAGCGCCTTCCGGATGCAGCATAACATCCAGCCAGTCAAACTTCCTCATGGTCCGTTCGTGTTTCATCTCGAGTTCATGAAGTATTCTCTGCTCCAGATATTCCACTTCCCTAAACAAATGAAATAAATTTTTTTCCGCAAGCTCTCCAAGATCTGATTGAACTTCCATGGCCAGTTTTTTTAACGGGCGATGAGCTTTTTCAATAGTGAACTTCAAATGATCGGCCATCATCTCAACAGGTGCCGTCATCTGCTGTTTGAGCCAGATCTGTTTATCTGCACCCACCCCCATGTTGACTGCATGTTCAGCTTTTATCCCAAGAGAGTGCAGCCATTTTTCTGATTGCCGGTCAATAATGGTAAAAGAGATACGCGGAACCACAGGAGGCATGGTTAAGTTTAACGATTCAAAAGCAGGCTTTAAAGCTGAACAATAACTGACTTCACCGGGCCCAACTACAAATGCCAGTACCGGGAGCAAGTATTCCTGCATAACTGGACGCGTGACCACATTATTACTCAAACGGGACGGATTATTTTCTGCCTCTTTCTTTAACTCTTCTCTTGTAAACTGGCACTCTTTGTTTTTGCCGGACCAGCGCCCCTCTTCATCCACCTGAAGAAGTACCCTTTCGCCATCCTTCAGATAAAATAGATGGCCATCATTAGGCTGGCAATCCAAAGAAATGAAATATCCTTCCCTGGCATTTTTGTAGATGGCTTCCGTAACTCCAGACGCAATATCAGCCTGATGATCAATCATGTTTAAAAAGTATTCCTTTTCCAGTTCCCGAATTTCTGGCGCATTGGAATCAAGGAGCACAACCCCTTCGGAAAACAAATAAAAAATAGTGCGCGCAAAAAAATCGACCATTGTTTTACTCTCATCCAGCAATCCTTTCAGATTCAAAAACAGATCTTTCGTATAGGCTGTTTCATCCAGGTTCTGAAAAATTCGGTTTAACCAGGCTTCAGCTTTCTCCTGATTGAGTTCAATCGAAGAAACCGGCTCTTTTTTCAGCTGCTTTTGTCCAATTTTATATTTT
The DNA here is from genome assembly GCA_017656265.1 of Bacillaceae bacterium. Lineage (GTDB taxonomy): Bacteria > Bacillota > Bacilli > Bacillales > Alkalibacillaceae > Melghiribacillus. The sequence continues at coordinate 519,384 of JACDOD010000001.1, forward strand.
TTCATTCTGGATTGGACTGGGAGCATAATGTGGTTAACTTCTTCAAAATCGTGATCTTCTCCAGCAATCCAGAAAACCGGGACAACTGGAACGTTAAGAGACTCTTCAAACTGACGCGCCATTTGAATAATGGTAACAATCTTATGAATCGTATAAAGCGGGCCAGTCAAAAGACCAGCCTGCTGCCCTCCGACCACTACAACAGCATTTTCGTCTTTCAGCCGTTCAATATTAGCGAGTGTCTCTTCGGATGCTCCCCATTTCTGATTGGCTTCTTTCAGGCGATCTGCCAGTTCGTTTCGTTTATACTGACGTTTTCTTAAGTCTTTCAGCCGTTCAGTATAGGTATCCGGATCATAAGGATCATAATGAAAGTTGGACATAACAAAGGGAGAGCGCTTTCGGTAATCATGAATCATCTTCGACCCATTCTGTAGTTTATGTGGCTGTAACCGCATGTAACCTTCTCCTTTAACTCTTATGTATTCTTCTAAGCCATTGTAACGAATTTTAATGTGGCTTTCATCTTATATGTTTTAAATGTCACCTACCCTCTGAAAGATGCCATAACAAATTAAAATGACATACAAAGTGGAAAACAGCAAGAAAGACAGCCGCAGAAAACCTTTGAACGCCTTAACAAAGACCACTTCCTGTTTTGTTTTCCACTGAAACAAGAGAAAAGCACTGAGCATGAGGATTAGAAAAATAATAATCCAGGGTAAAAAAGATTGCTCAAAAATGACATAGAGACATGCACTTACACTAAAGATAAATAAGAAGGCGGTCATATCTGATGCGGTATGTATGGCACGTCTGGGGTGTTTATATATTTTCCTGGCCAGGACAAAAGCTGCTATCCATACGGGAATTGGTAACGTAATGAGTAAAGCAAAAAACGTAATGAATAATCCCATCATTTTTCACCTTCCTCCTGAGTCTTAAGTTCCAGGGCTTTGATTCCGTTATAAACAAACTCCGTATAAGGAAGGGGGTGCATTGAATGGGTCAGCAGATAGCCCGATATGGCTTCGATTTCTGTTTCCTGGCCCCTTTCCAGGTCAGTATACATAGAGGTTTTGTTTTCTTTTGTACGGTCGGCAACACGTATGACTTGCTCCCACATTTCCTGTTCATCCAATGCTAAAACATCACAGGCTTCCCTGCAAAGATTTTTTGCCAGCTTTTGAATAGGAGCCAGGGTCAAAATTTCACCATTTTTGATTTTGAACAAAGCAGTTAAAGGATTAATGGCTGCGTTCACAACTAACTTTCTTTTTAAGATTTTGATCCAGTCTGACTCATATATGACCGGAAATTCTGGATGGTTTAACTGTGACAGCATCGGTTTGATTTGGTCATCAGAATGAAGATTGTACGACCCTGCTAAAATTTTCCCTTCGCCTGTATGTTTAACGGTAAAATCATTCACGCGGAGAGCTCCATGGTCCACCGCTCCGATCCATACGGGCTGCTGAATGGCTTTCACAGATTCCAGGTGTCCCATGCCATTTTGTAAAAATAAAACAGGCATAGTTGAAACACGATTTTCCTTGATGAGGCTTACTGCGTGATGTAACTGCGGCTGTTTTACACAAACAATCAGCAGCTCATGTTCTTGCATTTGGTCTGCTAATCTCGCCTTAACAGGAAAAGACTTGCCCTCTGGCAAAAGATGTACTCCGTTTTTATTTAAATGGTCCACCTGTTCTTCTCGCTGAACATAGCAATGAATTTCATGTCCGTGTTTACTCAAATAAGCGGAAATCAGCAATCCAATTGATCCAGCACCCACTATACCGATGTTCATGTCCGATCCCTTCCTTTTTTTCCAGCGGCCTCAACTGCTTATTTTATCAAATTTTGTCATTAAAACGAATATATTGAACTATATTATGGCTAAAAATCATTAGATAAACAAATGATCCGCAGGGAAAGAAAAGAAATGAATATATATTCATTTCAATCAATATTTTTTTATTATATAATGAATGTGAAGGAGTAAACAGGGTGTGAAGGGGGCCAACAAAATGGAAGAACTAAAAGTAGAACGATTGTTGATTAATTACAAAACACTGGAGGACTTTAAAAAATTTAAAGAATACGGTATCCAGGAACTGTCCATGCTTGAAGATCTTCAGAACAACATTGTTGAAAACGACAGTGAATCCCCATTTTATGGAATATACTTTGGCAATTCTCTAGTAGCCCGAATGAGTTTATACAAAGTAGACCAAAAATATGATCAGTATTTTGATCCGCCACAGGACTATCTGGAATTGTGGAAACTGGAAGTATTGCCTGACTTTAGAGGGAAAGGTTTAGGAAAAAAGCTGGTCGATTTTGCAAAAAGCTTTCAATTGCCTATTAAAACGAATCCGAGAATTAATTCCCACGGTTTCTGGGAAAAGATGGATTTTCAAAAAGTAACCTATAATATGGAACGTGATCTGGGAGCCAATCCTCTCATATGGCTACCTGAAGGAGTAAAAGAGAAGGAAACAAAGAAACAAGGCTGATAAGCATTCAGCCTTGTTTCTTTGTCTGACGGACTTGAAAAAGCATATCTTCCATGGTTTGAATGACTTGCTCATACTGCTTTAACCGATTCCTAAGCTGCTCATTTTCTCTCATAATCTCCCGGACATTCCCGAACTTATCATTCGAGTGGTCATGGTATGAATTGTTTTTCATTCTGGTTAGCAGGTGGATGGCCTCATCAATTGCGTTACCCGGGCTTTGATGGGTAATAGTCTCATGATTGGATCTAGTCGGATGATCTCTTTTCCTGCGCTCTTCTTTTGCGTTTTGGATTTCTTTTTCGTATTGTTTTCTCACCGTTGCATTCCAGCGAAATCCACAGGCAGCCTTTGTGCGAGACAGCTGTCTGGCAACCTGTTCAAATGCCTCTAGCTGTGTTTTACCTTCCCGGATATAATTGAGAACCGTTTTGGCTAACAGTAAATCTTCTTCTTCTGTCCATGCATCCTGGCGATTTTGACCCATTCTATCCCTCCTATTTCTTTTACTATGAATCTATGCAAGAAATAGGAGTAATAGACGGATGTATCTATTTTTTTCTGAAAAAGTCCTCTACAGCCTTTTTATGAGGTTCTGAATCCCAGAGTTTCGAACAGCTCTGCACTTCTCTCTCCATTTCTTCATAAAGTCTGGTAAGTGATAGTTGAGAGAGATACTGTTTTTTAAATGTGCGCATCTGTTCTGAATATTTTTCAATGAACGGCGAAAGAATCTTCGACAAATCATTCCATTGATCATCCGGTATAATCCGGTCAATCCATCCCCATTCTTTCAACTTCTCCGCATCGTAAACTTCAGAAGTGATCAGCCAGTGATGAGCTTTGACAGGAGAAATGCGCTGATACAGCAGGGCTCCTCCTCCCCATCCAGGAGTAATGCCCAGCTTCCCCTGAACAAATCCAAAGTTTGTGTTTTCACGCGCATAGCGAAAATCACATGATGTTGCTAGCTCACATCCTCCGCCGCGGGCAGCTCCGTTTAAAAGACAAATGGTCGGAACAGGGAATGTCGCAATATCATAGAGTACGTTTTTCATAGCACTGAGCGTTCGATAGGATTCCATCTCTGACATTTCGCCATGAAAATCTTTTAAATCCCCTCCTGAGCAAAAAGCGCGGTCTCCTGCTCCGGTGATAACCAGACATTTAATATCTTCTTTTTCTGCCTGTTTGAGTGCTTCACCTAATTCTTCGGACATTTGTAGGGAAACGGCATTTCGTTTTTCTGGACGGTTCAGACGAATGAGTACATAACCAGAAGAATCCGTTTCATAAGAAATGGTTTCAAACATAGATCTTCCCCCTTTTTTATCCGCAGCAGTACAATCTGTTTTTACGTGCTAAAAAACCCTTGCTTATCCAGCAAGGGTTTAAGAACAAACTTATTTTTCTACCACTTGTTTTCCATTATAGTGACCGCAGTTTTTGCAGACATGATGCGATTTTGTATATTCACCGCAGTTCTGGCATTCTACCATGCCTGGCATATGAAGCTTCTTATGAGTGCGGCGCTGACGCTTTACTTTTTTTGATGTTCTTCTAAAAGGTACTGCCATGTGTTACACCTCCCTAGACAATCTGATCCTAACCTTTATTCCTCATTTTCATCAAAAAACTGTTGTAACTTTGCAAGCCTGGGATCTACTTTCTCCTCTTTAACTTCGGATTCAGGCTCATCATCCATTAGCTGCCAGTCTTTTCCTTCAAAAGGAGTCTGACTGCCTTCTTGATCAGCATCATCCGCAAAAACTTGCAAAGGAACTTCCAATAAAACATTTTCCTTTATATATGGCGTTAAGTCAAGCACTTCTCCATCGACTTTATGCACTTCATTATCGTCACCCCTGTCATAAGGAGAAGTTGTAAAAAGTTCAAATGCCTCAACGGAAAATGGATAATGAACATCAGCCAGCGTCCGTGCACAGGGCAAAACCATTTCTCCGGTAATAGTAAAATCCACTGAAATTTGGTCGCCCCTTACCGTTGCTTCTCCCTTAACATGAACAGGGGGAAGTTTACGGATGTCATTGTTCTGATGTTCCAGCTCTGAAATATCGACATCACCTTCAAATTGATATGGCGACTGTCTCTTCAGCTGCATAAGAGGGAACTTCATATTATCACCTCAAGACAACAAAAGTAATTTTAAAAGGAAAAAGAAGTTTTGTCAATATTTTTTCTTAACACTACTAGTGTGTCCAAAAAACAGTAAATTTTCCAGAATCAAATCATCTTTTTCTGTACTCTATCTTACATCCGCTTCTTTTGCAAATATTCCGATAGAGACTTGACATTTTTTCAAACTTCCTTCTCAATAAAAGACAGATACTAAACTTGAGGAGCGCAGGATTATGGATGCATGTGGGGTCATTGTTGAGTACAATCCTTTTCATAACGGACATGTTTACCACCTCGAGCAGTCGAAACAAAAAACAAATAAAGACTGTATGATTGCTGTAATGAGCGGTAATTTTCTTCAGCGAGGAGAACCGGCCATTATTGATAAGTGGCACCGGGCTAAAGCAGCTTTAATGACAGGAGTTGATCTTGTAGCCGAATTGCCCTATGTATATGCTGTACAGCACGCTGATTTATTCGCAAAAGGGGCTGTCCTGACGTTAAACGCCTTAAAGGTTGACACGATTTGCTTCGGAAGCGAGAATGGTGAAATCAGCCCATTTTTCAAAGCCTATGAACAGTATAACCAATACAAAGATATATTTCGGGATGAATTAAAGAAGGCACTGTCCAGCGGAGTATCTTTCCCTGAAGCCAGCCGGCGGGCTTATCAAAAAATCTTCCTCACCACTGATGAGTTGGATTTATCCCAGCCTAACAACATTTTAGGATTCAGTTATGTCAAAACAATGCTGGACTACGGCACCCGGGTACAGCCCGAAACCATTAAACGGACAAAAAGCGGTTATCATGACGAAGAGATCAATCATCAGATCGCCAGTGCTACCAGTATTCGAAAAGAAATTTTAGCGAATCATGAGATGACGGAAAGAGCCAGAGTGGCTTTGCCAGAAGCTACTTTTCAGGCTCTGGAGGTGTATAGGGATCAGGCTGGAATGTGGCATCATTGGGAGATGTATTTTCCGTTTTTACAGCATATCGTCCTTACAAGAAGTGAAGAAGAGCTCAGGGAAATTCATGGAGTGGAGGAAGGCCTGGAATTTCGCCTAAAGAACACCGTATCCAGGGCGACATCCTATAAAGACTGGATGGAGAAGCTGAAGACGAAGCGATATACCTGGACAAGGCTTCAGCGAATGTTTGCACACTTATTGACGAACAGCAAAAAGTCTGAGATTCAGGCAATACATGAGCAGCCTGACGTGCCCTATGTAAGAATTCTGGGTATGACTGAAAAAGGAAAACAATATTTAAATCAAATCAAAAAAGAGCTGGAAGTACCAATGATTTCTCAGCTGCAGCAATATCATCATCCAGCATTGACCATTGAAGAACGGGCCGTTCACAGTTATTATCTCCCTTTACCTGCTGAAAGGCGAATTCATTTTACAAAAAGAGAGATTCAGGCGCCTGTCCTTCTTCAGAAAAACATTTGAGACAAGTGACCAACTTTATAAACGAAAACAATCGGTAAATTTTGATTTCATAAATAAAGTCAAGAAATGCCCTGGAGGATAGCAGATTACGGCTGCATAAAGGGCATATTCTTGACTTTTTTCATGATGCTTATATATGGCGGAATAACTGGGGCATATAATTATGATTTGGGTTCCAGATTTTTCAAATATTGAATCGCATCATCAAATGTATCAACCGGAACCACCTTCATGTCCGTCCCTATTTCTTTTGCAGCTTCAAGGGCTTCCTGGTAATTGGACCCCTCTCTTCCCTCCTCATTTGGAGCAAAGAAAATATCGATCCCCTGTTTATGGGCTGCCACTACTTTCTTATCAATGCCTCCAATCCTTAAAACCTTACCTTCATAGGTGATCTCCCCTGTTCCTGCCACTTTATATCCTTTAGTTAAATCTTCTTCTGTCAGCTGATCATAAATTTCCAGGCTGAACATTAACCCTGCACTTGGTCCGCCGATATTCCCGCTATGAAATATAATTGGCGGATCTACTTCTACCTCCCGATCTGTAACAAGGGTTACACCCATGCCAATTTTCTCCGGCATATGAGGAAAAGGAGCCAGCTCAACTTGTTTAGTCAATTCCTGATCATTGCGAATGATGGTGAGCTGCACAGATTCCCCTTCTTCTTTTCCTTCCACATATTCGATGAGTTCACTCGTTTGTGTGACCTTCATTCCGTCAATAGAAACAATTTCATCCCCCATTTTAAGAACTTCGTGAGCAGGCATGTTGTCCATAACATTAATGATATACACACCTTTATATTCTATTTCAATCCGTTTGTTGGCCGCCCGATAGGCAACAACCGTAGCAGCTTCCTGTGAAGATTCCATCAAGTGCAGCTGGGTCTTAAAATATTCATCATGACTGACCCCTTCTGGGCGAACCTGTTCCACTGGATAGATGTCATGAAATGGACGGATTTTTGCCCACAAATAATAGGCTGGGGTTGCCGGTCCTCCACGTACAGTCACCAGATGCATTTCTCCTTCGCTGTCATAACCCCCATCTACTTCTACAACAGGGTCTAAAGCAGAAGCACTGCCCGGCTGATATACATAGTACGGCAATTTATAGTATGTCATAAAGATCACGACTGCAATCATAATAGTGGTTGCTATAAAATAACGCCTATTCTTGAACATGCTTAGACTCCTTCCACTTTTGAATAGCTTTTTTCATTTTTTCAATTTGTTTCTCGGCTTCTTTTTCCCCTTCTTTAATGATTTCTTCAATATTAGTAAAAGCCGTAGAACTGTATTGAGACAGAGTTGGCAGCATTAATACATCAGCATCCATAACCGTTTTTTGTACCAGTTCACCCTGCATAATATCGATACTTTGCATGATGACGTCATAAATGGATGAAACATTGGTGTTCTGGTGAAAATGGGCACAGTCTACAGCAAAAACTATATCCGCTCCCATTTCACGGACAACGGTGACCGGAACCCTGTCAATCACTCCCCCATCTACTAACAGGCGTTCCCCGTATTTTTCAGGAATAAAAATACCGGGTATTGATATACTCGCCCGGACAGCATCTGCTGCGTCCCCTTCCTGAAAAACAACTTTTTCTCCTGTGTACAAATCCGTAGCCACTACAGCAACGGGAGTTTGAAATTCTTCAAGCTTCTTCCCAAACGTAAAAAAACGTATGTATTCTTTAATGCGATTCCCCTGAATTAACCCCATTTTAGGGACTGTTATATCAAGAAAATATTTTCGTTTAAAAATTTGGGCCAGGCGATATAAATTTTCAACCGTCTGTCCAGATCCGTATAACGAACCGATTAAAGCTCCCATACTGCTTCCTGCTATAAAATCAATAGGAATTTGATGATCATGCAGCACTTTCAGGACTCCGATATGGGAAAAGCCTTTTGCTCCTCCTGACCCAAGTGCAAGCCCAATTTTTGGCTGATTCACTTACGATTCCCCTTCCGCCCATTTTTATTAATTTATGCATATCCCATCTATTGATGAGCGTATAGTGGTAAAAGAAAGTAGTTGTCCAATAAGAATATATTCCCATTTTACACTGATTATAAGTAAACGTACAGTAAGAGCAGCTTCATTCAGGAGGACCATTCCATGAAAGCATTCTTTAAATCAGCTCTTCTGGCACTGAGTGCCTTCATACTGGCTATCTCTTTGATTAAATACCCGGATCAATCATTGGAAGCGTCTATCAGAGGGTTAAATTTATGGCTTGAAATCGTATTTCCTTCTCTGCTTCCTTTTTTTATTACAGCTGAATTATTAATTGCCTTTGGCGTCGTCAAGTTTTTAGGTATATTGTGTGAACCTTTTATGAGACCGTTATTCAACGTTCCCGGCGCGGGAAGCTTTGTCTGGGCAATGGGAATGGCAAGCGGTTATCCTTCCGGGGCTAAATTAACGGCCCGGCTCCGCCAGGAAAACCATCTCACAAGAGTTGAAGCAGAACGGCTGGTATCCTTTACAAACGCTTCAAACCCTTTGTTTATTATCGGAGCCATTTCAGTCGGTTTTTTCCATGACCCTGGTCTGGGGGCATTGCTGGCCGTATCTCATTATCTGGGCAACTTTTTAGTCGGTATCTGCATGCGTTTTTATGGTGTAAGAAGAGGAGAAGAGACAGAAAAACCAGGGACAAATTTTTCTATTACTAAAGCGTTTCAGGCTTTGCATCAAACCAGAATAAATGATCGGCGACCAATCGGGAAAATCCTCGGGGATGCGGTTCTGTCATCCCTGCAGACCCTGTTTATGATTGGCGGATTCATTATTATTTTCTCCGTTATCAACAAGCTTATGTTTCTAATTGGGATTACGCCCATTATTTCTAAAGGCTTAAATGTATTGCTTTCCCTTGTGCATTTGCCAGAAAGCTTGTCCATTCCTTTTATTGCCGGATTGTTCGAAATTACGCTGGGCTCTCAGATGACCGCCCAGTCCGAAAATGTGGAACTGTTAAAACAAGCAGTCCTCATCAGTTTTATTCTGGCCTTTAATGGATTCTCTGTACAGGCACAGGTAGCCAGTATTCTTGCTGATACAGACATCCGATTCATCCCATATTTTTTTGCAAGAATTATCCATGGTTTTTTTGCAAGCTTTTTATGCATGATCTTATATGAGCCACTTTATTTAAACAAAGTCAAAACAAACCTCCATGAGGTTCCTGTCGATGCCACTCCAGTTCCAGAATCATTCTGGTATACTGGCCTTTCTTATGTTCAGGATATTGGGCCTGTGGTATCCATTATGGCCATATTCACCGGGGTCATCATTTTATTAAAACGAAGAGTAAGTCAGCATAAGTTTCTGTAGGTGCCGCCTGTTCTTTCGGAAAAACCTCAACAAAAAAACTGTCCCTTTCCCCTTAAAAATTATAGGGATTTTTGGGACAGTTTCCTCTTATCCTTTTTTAGTTATGATATTTTTCCTTCAGTGCCCTGCTCACCGCTTCTGGCACCAGGTCCGACACATCTGCTTTATATCTCGCTACTTCTTTGACGATGCTGGAACTTAAAAAGGAATACTGGTTATTGGTCATGATAAAAAAAGTTTCAATATCGTCATTCAGCTTTCGGTTCATGGCAGTGATCTGCATTTCGTACTCAAAATCACTAACAGCCCTTAGCCCCCGAAGAATCGCATCCGCATTTTTCTCTCTGGCATAATCCATTAAAAGGCCGCTGCATGCATCAACCGAAACATTTAAGAGATCCTTCGTCGCTTCCTTCAATAATTCCACACGTTCCTCTACTGTAAACAAAGGTGATTTTGACTGATTATTAAATATAGCAACGATGACATGGTCAAATACTTTTGCACCTCTCTTGATAATATCCAGATGTCCGAGGGTCACTGGATCAAAACTGCCGGGGCAGATCGCTAAACGTCCCATGTTTTAACTCCTTTCCAATTTTTTAAACAATATCAATCATAAGTACATACCTGAAGGGGAATATACAGAATGGTTCGTTATATTAATCCAAACGATAAAGACTTATACCTGTCGTTTTGCCATACACTTCAGACTTAAATTTTTCAAGTCCATGATATGATTCAGGCAACTGTTCATCTGCCGTATGTTCACATATGATCACGCTGCCAGACTTAATGAGTTGATGATCAAGTATAGCATCAAATAACGCAGTATACGATATTTTTTCATATGGGGGATCCAGGAAAATATAATCAAATACCAGGTTCCGTTTAGACGCAGCTTTAATAGCCCGGAAAGCATCCGTTTTGTAAACTTCAGTCTGATCTTGTATGTCAAGAGCTTTTATATTTTCATGAATGATTTGTACGGCTTTCGGATGACGATCAACGAAAATCGATCGTTCTGCTCCCCGGCTGATGGCCTCAATGCCAAGATTTCCGCTTCCAGCAAACAAGTCAAGGACTGTTCCGCCATTAAAGAAAGGTCCGATTATTTGAAAAATGGCTTCTTTTACTTTATCTGCAGTAGGCCGGGTAAGACGATTTGGAACCGGTTTAATTTGACGTCCTTTCAGGGTTCCGGAAATAATACGCATATTACTTTCACCTCATGTTGTCCACTATTCGACCTATATCCTATCACAAAATTTATAAAAAAGGAAAAATATATGTATAAGTACCGGAAAACTGTCCACAATGATAAATGAGAACAGGTTAACATGATTAGCCTGTTCTTAAAGCGGAGAAGGCTTACGTTTCCCCATAAGTTCTTCCTCCGGTTTCTCCTCTCCCTTTTATCCTTATTTGATTTCGGTCAAATAAGGAAAGCCTGCAGATGATTCTGCAGGCGTTTTTTTTAAAGATAAGAACATCTACTCGTTTTGTACAACGAAAGCGATTTGGTTATCGGATTCTTGTATGCCAATATTAAAAATTTGTCTTACACCAGGTTCCGAAATATAAATATCATCATTAAGCTGAACCAGCAAGTCTCTTGTAATTCCAAAATTCTGTTCATTCTTGATATAGGAATCTTTGTTTAAATACAAACGATACGTATTCCCCTGAAATTGGATGACAAACTCTTCCTGATTTTCGAACAGATACAAATCCATTCCCATCATCATGGCAAGGCCTCCCAGGGGGTAATATCTGTTCTGATGATAAACAACGGGAGTCCAATTTAGCTCTTGACGAACTCCGTTTAAATATATATCCCTGTGATCAGAGATATACATCGGGATGACCGGAAGTTTCCCCGGTTCATTTATACGGAAGAAAGGAACTTCTCCGCCCATAATTTCCCCCAGGGAGTGTGCTACAGCTTCAGATAAATTCTGGCTTTGATTCATACCATTTGCCAGGGATTGAAACCACATACCTATTTCTTCAGGGCTTAAGGAATTTTCCAGTTCTTTAATCATTTCCTTTTCCCACTCTGTCTCCCCCTCCTGCTGAAAAATAACAGCAGCCGCTAATTCTGCAATCCACTCTTCATCCCTTTCCAGAGAGAAGGCGGCCAACAATTCGTGTTTCAGCAAGAGAGACTTTAAATTATCTGGTTTAAGATCCTTAACAAAAACAAAGGATCCATCAGCTTTTTCGGGCAATTCCGGGTCATAGACAATGGCAACCGGCTCATCAAAGATTTGATATTCAGCCCGATTTAACACAGTGGCAAGATCAAAATCCCTTACAGAAAAAACAAGAAGACCTTCCCCTTCATAAAGATATGGGTAGTCATTAGGGATACGAATTAGAGAAGTCCCATCCCATATTGTCTCTTTCCATTCGTAAAAGTTCACATATTCCTTTTCCACTTTCTGAAATGGCTTTCCCTGAACAAACCATAAAAACTGATCCTGCTTTGGAATAGACAGATAAACGTTCATGTCCGGCCGATTTCCCTTTTCGGTTTGAAGGGAAATATACCAATCATGAACAGACAAAAATTTATTCTGGTCCAATGGGATCTTATATGTAAATTCAGCTGACTTTTCTGGGCTTATGATTAAATTCTGGTCCTTTATCAAACAATTCTTGTCTTCTTTATACATACAGGTTAAACCCCGAACTGCTTCGGGAATATTCAGTTTATACTGATTCTGGAATAAATCCTGGAAAGACTGAGTAATATTCAAAATATGGTTGTTCTGATCATACTGAAGGTCAATCTTCATTACAATCGGCTGATTTTGAGCAGACTGATATGTACCATTGGAATACAAAGACCACTGGTAGGATAACAGAACACCTGACGTAATTAGTAAAGCTAGTAGTAATAACCAGATTTTCTTCATCGTCCATCGCTCCATTTTGTGATTTTAACCGGTATGTTTTTAATTGGCTGTTCACAAATACATCATCCCATGCTAAAGTAACAGGGGAAACTCTTCATGTTGAGGTGAATATAATGATCCAGCGTTTTATTGAATTGGGTGAGGGATACTCAGACATATATGAACTTCTTTTGATCGGAAACACTATGAAAGACCGGGTAGAACACTGTCTTGCATTTCATACCATAAAAAACGACGAGCCCCGCACTTCAGTTGCCATTGTGATGAAGCCGACAGACCCGGGTGATTTTCAGCCTATCTATATTTGCCTGGAAGGAATTCCTTATGCGAAAGAAAAGGAAAGCAAACGATATGAAATGTTCAAACAGCTGGCAGAGGAGCTTGGCAAACCCGTTATTGACTTGAATGTTAAACCGTCTGTATACTTTAGCGAAAAAGAGCTTTTTTATCAGCATCTGATTGGAATACTGCGAATGAATCATTTCATTCCGCCATTAAACTAAGACCAATCATGAAAGAAGGGGCTGAATACGGGTCAGCCCCTATAAATATAATTAATAAAAGTGATTACGAGTTAAAAAAGCCGTATTTGTAGTCATATTCCTTTGCCTGATCTGGTCTGGAGTTTTCGTAATTGGTATTTACATATGGTTTATAGGATGGCTCTACCTTTGTCACAAAAGGAAGCATACTCACCTTTTCCATCAGATCATCTATTTCTTCCTGATTGACATACAGCACGGCATACTTTAATTTTTTTGACGCGTAAATAATATGTCCATAACGGCGAATTTTTCTCAAATGCTTTAAATGTCTCAGCCAGACAATGATTCCCTGTCTTTTTGTCCACATACTATGTTCCCCGCTTACATCATGATTTTGATATTAGTTTAGCAGACATCTGCTGTTCCTTCAATTTTTAATGCTGGAAAAAAATTATCAATAATGATCAATGGGTGATAATAATGAATGATATTGAACAGGCATGGCATCTGTTTATTAAATACCTGCAGGCCAGCCATTTTATTAAACAGGCTGCCCGCAAGGATTTTGCCGGTCTTCCTTTCATTTATCTTGAAAGCATCGAGCACGGAAAGCGTAAAGAAATGGATGAACTTTTAAAAACAGCTGCCATGCAGGCGATGAAAGGAAAACGCCTTACCCTCTCTATCTCATTTGTACGAGAGAGTAAGACGCTTTTTGTATATCGTGTCCGATTTTTAGTCCCCCAGAGAAAGATGTTCTGCTGCGGAAATATGTGTCATGACTGCATACGGTTTACCTCATAAACCAGGGACACTAAGTATGTCTGTATTATGATGCACAGCCACACGAACCACCGCTTCCGCAGCCACAACCTGTATCTTTAAAGACCATGCCGTCTTGTGGCACTTTTATATGAGGGCTGACAGAATGGGCAACCAGCGAACTGATCTCATCCAGCATAGCTTGAAGTTCCCGTTCTGCTTTTTTAAATTCCGCAACTGAATCGGTTAAATCCATTTCCCTTTTTGCAGTGCGAACCTTTTTCATAATTTCATTATAATCTGGATGATAGCGCCCAAATCGCTGAACATCTTTATACTGGTCTTTTATTTGCTGAAAGGCTGAAATGCGCTTTTGGGCTACTTGATCTTCGGCCATTTTTTGTTTAGCCAGCTGATAATTTTTCATCGGTTCAGATTGTAATATCATTTGACCGACTCTTTCTGCATGGTCCAGAATATTCACAATTTCCATTGTGGCAAGCAAGTTACCACCTCCACTAACAACATCATAACAAAATTTGTTTCAAAAAGGAATTAACTCGATGGCTGTTTCATCATTTGGCCAACAGATAAAAGCATATTTAGCATGGATAACTGCTGATTAATTTGTTCTACCCGCTGCGGAAACGTCTTTCCATAAAATACTTTTGCGTATGATTCAATGCTCAACACATGTTCGGGGTTTCGGCTTAATAATCGATACCACTCAGGGTTCATTCGTACAAAGTGCAGTAAATCTGGCCGTTTCAGCAAATAGGTATATACTGAACGCTCCATATTAATCGCTCCTAATCATTCCCAAAATTGAATGGGTTTTTCGGCTGATTGGGCTGTGATGGATAAGGGGAAAAAGGTCTCTGACCCTGAAATGGCCCAGGTCTTTGCCCAAATGGAGAAGGGGGTTTTGATTTTTGAAACTGGCTCATAATTGATTGTACATTGGATAAGGTTCCGCTTAATTGTTCAATATTCTTTTGCACTTTTTCCAGATCAATTTTTTCCAGCATTCCTAACAGTTTTTGCATTCCTTCCTGCTGTTTCGTAGCAGAGCTTTTCGGTTTGGATGACGTTTTAAATTGATCCCAATATGGATCATCTTCTCCATAATAGATCCAGCGGTCAAAATAAGACTGCCAGCTCTCATTATTTTCTCGGACATGCCGAATGAGTTCCGGATGTTTTTGTACGAATCGTTTAAACTTTTCAACTTTTGGATGAAGCTTTCCCATATTCTTCACCTCACCTGCACACGTTTCTATGTTAAGATATGACAAACGTTCGGAAGGTGTGCATGGGCATAAATCTTGTTATGGCAACAGGACCGTCTTTTGCAAAAAGTTTTGTGTGTAATAATCCTGATAAACCCCTACTCCTAAATGAGTATAATTTGGATTTAATATGGCTTTTCTGTGTCCTTCACTATTCATCCACCCTTCAATAACTGCCGGTGCATCCTGATATTGAGCTGCGATATTTTCACCTGCTGTCAAATAAGCAATATTATAGCGTTGCAGCCGCTGTTTTAATCCTTCCCCAGTTAAGGTAAAATGTGAAAAATAACGGTTTTCTGCCATATCTTTGCTGTGGAGAAAAGCCACTCTGGAAACTTCAGCATCCCAGTCCAGTTCCTCAAGGTGATGACGTTTGCGAATAACATTGGTAATATCAAATATCTGCCGTTCCCTTGCGTCTTCTATCATGTTCCATTCTTCTTCAGACAGAGCTGGCAATGAAGGCAGTTCTCCAAAATAACTGATTTGATAAGGACGATGGCGAATTAAAACTTCCCCGGTTAATAAACGGACAGATGACAGTTCTCCTGTAAACTGATCAAAATAGAGCTGCAAGAAATGGTTCTCACTTAACTGAACTAATGGTCGAAGCTTGATATCCTCACTGGACAGGTAAAAATCGTATTGGCTGCGATCCCCATGATACGTAAGAAGGCTGGATAATGAAAATTTACTTTTAACCTGATTATAATCGTTCCCGATGGATATCGGATCAATCGGGATATTGGGCCCTGTAGCATAAATAGTTACCACTTTTTCATTTTCTATTCCGATTTGCAGATATTGATCATTAAACTGGTAAATCCACCATTGATAACCATAAGGAGTTGGTGCTTTGTAAACAGGTTGTCCAAATTCAGAATAAATATGTTCAGATGATTCTCCCATTAATGGATAGATGCTTCCTTCTAAAAAATAAAGCGGCCACAAAAGTTTACCTTCTATCTCCATCTCAATGGACTTCATTTTTTTATGTGACAGGCTGTCTGGCTGATCATCCCCTGAATACAGCCATACCAGATAAAGAACCGCAGCTGTCAGTAATAAAAACAGGTTTCCCCTCTTTTTCATACTCTCTTCTCCCTTACATGGCTTCTACTAATACTATATAAGACAGGCAGAAAGAATATGAAAAATAGAGAAATACTGTTGCTCAGTTCATCGATTTAAATTCGGAAAAAGGGCACACAAAGAAATACAGAGTGCCCTTTTATGGAAGACACTCTGCAGATATTCACTACATTTTTCTTTGTTGGTCAAATCGATTGCCTTCACGCTCAGAGATTTCACCAAGTGCCACTCCAGCAGCATGGTCAGATTCTTCTTGCTGAGACAAATCACCAAGAGATACAATTCCCGTCAATTTTCCATTTTCAACAACCGGCAAACGGCGAATTTGTTTATCCGCCATGATTTGACTGGCTTCCTGAAGGGATGTGTCAGGAGAAACGGAAATTAATTCGTCACTCATCACTTCAGTTATCTGCGTAGATCCTGATTTTTTTTGAGCATAGCCCCGCAGTACAAGGTCTCGGTCCGTTACTACACCCATTAAGTTTTGCTCATTGTCCACGATTGGTATAATCCCTACGTTCAGTTCACTCATTTTCCTTGCCGCTTCATAAATATTGTCATCTGTTTTACAACTGGATACGTCAGTCGTCATAATGTCACGTACAGATTTCATATTCAGTCCTCCCAACAATGTTTTGAATGGATTTTTTGATCCATTCTTTTTATTATTGTGTCCATTTTGTTACATAATTTACCCAAAAAGATGAATTTATCTGGAATGAGAATTGATTCTTGGTTTAATTCATACTATTATGGTTTTAGACTACATATAGAAAATGTTGTGAGGTGAAAATAAATGAGAATCGAAGGAACAGGACTTGAAGATTCAGTAATTGAATTGAAAGCATTAGATCACGTAATGATGAGCAATGGTTTCGTACGGGCTGCAGCCTGGGATTATGAACGAGTAACTTATGACTACAAAATTGATACCCCTGCTAAAAACGAAACCATTTACGTACGTGTTCAAGGATATGCAACTGAAGGGGATGTTGACAGCGGCGATGCAGTCATCAGACTAGTGACTCCTCTGATCGGAAGACATTATTATCCTCACGGGGTAGAATATGGAGAAGAAGAATCTTTCCCAAATAACATTTTGGAAAAAGCCAAAACGCTTCTTAACCGTGTAAAAGATGAAGTTCACAGCTTAAAACAAGAATAATTGCATCATGAACATGTTTTTAGTAACAGACCCCTTGCGTATTCGTAAGGGGTTTTGTCATAAATTAAAACGGAACCTGGTAAATAGAAGAAGTTGAATCCATTGTTCCACCATCAAACATTTCAAAAAATTTTTCATATACTTCCCTAATGTCTGTTCAAATCATGTACTTCATGCTATATTTTTCTTAGACTGTTTTTTGAAAGGAGTATCCGCAGCAATTGTTTAAAAAAATCACGAAAAAGCAATGGACAATCATATTTATTATCTTATTAACCCTCATCGCTGGTTATTTCATTCTTCCTGTATCCATTCCATTAATTGTTGCCTATTTTACAGCTTTGCTCTTAAACCCTTTGATTCGTTTGTTTAGCAGTCGTTTCAAAATCAGCCGGAAATTCAGTGTCATCATCGTTTTTTTACTGTTTTTAATCTTGATGACCATAACCGGGCTTTATGTGGCGACCAAAGCAGTTGCACAAATGAATAAAATTGCTGAAAACGCCCCCGAATATATAAATAATGTCAGCGATTTTGTCGTTGACTGGCAAGAAAATCTGGATACCGTTACCAGGGATTTACCGCAGGATTTTATAGACCAAATCAATGACACCATTGAAAACAGTTTTAATACGATAAAAA
This sequence comes from Bacillaceae bacterium, assembly GCA_017656265.1. GTDB lineage: Bacteria > Bacillota > Bacilli > Bacillales > Alkalibacillaceae > Melghiribacillus. The sequence goes on from JACDOD010000001.1 coordinate 537,218, forward strand.
AATTCTTTACTGATAATTTAACCATTGATAACATTGCGGAGTTTGCTGCGAAGATCCCGAATTATCTGGTCAGTATTCTTGTTTATTTAATTGCCTTATTTTTGTTTATGCTGGAATTGCCTAACTTAAAACAAAAGTTTTATAACTTTTTAACGGATGAAACCGCAGAAAAAGTACGCTTTATGATTGCCCGCTTATCCTACGTTGTATTTGGATTCCTAAAAGCGCAATTTTTAGTAAGTCTGATCATTTTTGCAGTCAGCCTAATTGGTCTGCTCTATATCGCACCGGATGTTGCAGTGATCATGTCACTGATTATCTGGTTAATTGATTTTATACCGATTATTGGTTCAATTGTGATCCTGGGACCATGGTCATTATACATGTTCCTGACCGGGGATCTCGTTATGGGAACCAAGCTAGCAATCCTGGCCATCATCTTACTGGCCATTCGCCGTACGGTTGAGCCTAAAGTGATGGGGCGACATATGGGTCTTTCCCCTCTTGCCACCTTGATTGCCATGTATTTAGGATTAAAGTTAATCGGGATTTTTGGATTTATTCTAGGCCCCCTGCTCCTGATTGCTTTTAATTCTGCAAAAGAAGCAGGAATTATCAAAGTGAATTTCAAAATATAGAATTCAGCAGCTGAAACTTAAAAAGCTAACTCCACCTATAACCTGGAGTTAGCTTTTCTTCATAATATCACTAACATAGATCTCCATTTAATTTTTCATAAATATAAAACGGATATTCATGTTTGATCATTTCAAAACCATTTTTTTCCAAAACTCGCTGAGAAGGAATATTATCCTGATCAGTAACAGCTTTAATGATATGGATGCTTTCATGGGAAAAAGCCCACTCGCAAATAGCTTTCAGCGCTTCAGAAGCATATCCTTTTTCGCGATATTCCCCGTTAATAAAATATCCTACTTCGACTGCTCCAGATTCATCAGGCAGCCCCTTAAACCCAATATCTCCAATCACACTTTTAGTTTCATTAAGGATCACCCACGGACCATAACCAATAACGTCGGGGTTATTATGTAAATCTTCAGCATAAAGGGGCAGCAATGATTTTAAGCCATCATGAGGCCAATCATAACGAATGGGAGACTGATTACGTTTAAAAAATTCTGGCGGATGATGAATGAGGTCATATGCATCCGCCTTTGATATAGGGAACAGCATTAAACGTTTCGTTAAAATTTTCATGACCGCCTCCTGCATCCCAGGTTAAAAACCCAAAATCGCTTTTATTAAACTTGTTGTTTCTCCGCCATCATAAATGATGTATAACAACAAATATACAACGATACCCGTAGAGGCTGTAAAAAACCACACAATACTTGTCACAGGACCAATTTTACGGTGTTTTTTTATGTTTCGCTTAAAGGCTAGATAAAGAGTGACAAGCCCAAAAATTGCTCCTGCTGTAGCCAGGAAGATGTGAAAAATGAGAAAAACCGTATAGTATATTTTCACATCATCCGGACCGCCAAAGCTTGTATTTCCGACAAAAACTGTTCTCGACAAATAAATCAAAAAAAACAAGAGTGCCGAAACGGCAGCTGCAATCATTACTTTTTTATGAGCTTCTTTATTGTTTCTGGCAATTAGTACCCATCCAATGGCCACAAGAATAGCGCTTAATACAATAAAACTTGTACTTAATGTTGGTAATACTGGCATCATTTCCCCACCTCTTTATCACGATCAGTTTAACATAGAAAATCCCCTGTTACCCCAATTATAACAGGGGACTTTCCTGCACCTCGGTCTCTCTATGATTGATTTGGAATTGGATCAATCGCCCGGTTCTCCTTTTTATACCAGTTGAAAAACACATGCCCAAGGATTATGCCATAAATGATTTCCTGAAGCACCTTCATGATAATGCCACCAGCTTGCTGATCATATTTAATCTCAATGCCTGTAAATAATTCTGGACCGCTCAGGCTAAGTCCCTGAAGAACTTCAACAGGTACACAAAGACTTAATGCATCGACCCATGCCTGAACATCAGAATAGGTTGCATACAATGGGTTTTCGGCAAAAATAATCAAACCGCAGGCAGGTGTGATCAATACACCATTGGCAAAAATGTAAAAAATCTTATAAAGAGAATTTTGGATCTGTTTTTCCTCTAAAGGCGAGAACAGCGGCCACCACATGCAAAAGGCAGAAAATAAAATGATGGTCGAAATAATGGCATGAGCTACATCATGGCTTTTCGAAAAATCCAATATGGCCGGGATGTGATAAATCGAAAACAGTCCGTTAAAGAGTAAAATAGCTACAAGCGGTTTAGTTAAAACTCCAAGTATTACATTTAATAGTTTAACTTGAAAAACCTTTTCCCAAACCCATTTAGGAATGCCGATCATAACAAAAATCGGAAACACTAAAAAGTAAAATGCCATCTGTACCATATGTGCCATCAAAGATATGTGGGACAATAAGTCAATCGGCGACCCCTTTATTACGTACAAAAGCACCATAGCCAGGTAAAAAAATGTTTGCTGGCTCCTCGTTGGCAGCGGGGCTTCCTTAGAAAATTTATGACGATATGGACCGGTCACCAGATAATATAATAGTGCAAGTCCTAAAACAAACAAAAAATAATAAGGGCTCCATAAAGCACGAAATCCAAAAACTTCGATTTTGCCTAAGAACATCTGCTGTCACTCCACCTACTATATTATTCAAGTTTATTATACCCCATTTGGAGGCCATTAACGAAAAATATGTTCATCGTCATAAAATTGTCATGAATCATACCACAAAAGACTCGAAAGCGCCCCGTTTAGCCCCGAAAACGGCTGGAGGGCCACCGAGGAGGCTGTCGCCGCCGCAGGGGGTCCGAAGCCGCTCGAGGGGCTGGGCGCTGAAGCTGGACAATAACATACCTTCATCTGAAAAAGATAATCGAACCTAAATTTTATACTTTTTTAGCTTCAAATAAAAAATCGAGGGATACGATCCCCCGATTTTTTATCATTTACCACCATACAATCGTTGTCAAACCTAAAACGGTTAATGCAGCAGCAAACACACCAGAATAAATCATCAGTGCCGGCATTTCATGTCCCTTTTGATTCATGTGCATAAAGTAGTAAAGCTGGAACAGAAACTGGACTACTGCAAGGACTAAAATAACAGGAATTGTGAAATATTTACTGAATCCACCTGCTACAAGACCAAAAGCAATAATGGTAAAAATGATCATCATAGCAAAGGTTATAACCTGATGCTTCATTTCTTCTTTATGTTTTTCTTTATAAAATTGTTCAGAATGTGCGGAATTGGTGTTTTTAGACATTCTTTACGCCACCTTTCCCATCAGATAAACAACAGTAAAGATGAATACCCAAACGACGTCAATGAAGTGCCAGTACAGGCTGGCTATATAAAATTTAGGTGCATTGTAAAGGTTTAGTCCACGTTTTGCGTTACGGATCATAAGAGTTGTAATCCATAACAGACCAAACACCACGTGTCCCCCGTGAAAACCTACAAGCGTATAGAATGCAGAACCAAATGCATGAGCAGTAAACGTATGATGATATTCATGCACATAATGATAGAACTCGTAAATTTCGCATCCTAAAAAGCCTAAACCTAACAGAACAGTTACACCTAACCACAGCTGCATTTTCTTAAAGTCATGGTTTTTCATGTGATACATTGCATAAACACTGGTTAATGAACTTGTTAAAAGCAGGACGGTCATGATAAATACAAGTTCAAGTCCATAGAGTTCTGTTGTGGGAACACCTTCAGTTCCGCCAAAAGAGTTTTTCAATGCAAGATAGGTACCGAACAAGCTCGCAAATAAGACGGTTTCACCACCAAGGAAAAACCAGAAACCTAAAAACTTATTTTTACCTTCAAGGGTGGCCTTCTCGGGCTCGTGCGGTAAATTATCAGACCTCAGCATATCGTCATGTGTCATTTAACCCCAGCCCCCTTATCTTCTAAATCTTCTTTATGAATATGATAACCTAAATCATCTTTAATGGAACGTAAGAACATGGTTCCAAGCGTAATGGCAAATCCAATAATGGCAACAATCCACCAGCTGTTATTGTCGACCTGGAAGATAACTCCAATTCCTGCGATAAACAGTCCTAAGGACATCATAAACGGCAGGAAGGATGAGTTAGGCATATGAATGTCTCCTAAAGGCTCAGCTGGTGTCATCTTACCGTTACCTTCCATTTTTTCTATCCATAACGGGTCAAGACCGCGCACAAGCGGAATTTGCTTAAAGTTGTATTCCGGTGTCGGGTTCGGAATTGCCCATTCAAGAGTACGCGCATCCCATGGATCTCCAGATACTTTTTCATTACGTACTGATGTAATAATAATGTTCCAGACAAACAGGATTGCTCCGGCTGCCATGAAGAAGGCACCGATCGTACTGATTAGGTTACCTGTATCCAATCCCTGATCAGGCAAGAACTTCCAGTAACGGCGCGGCATTCCCATCAGACCAAGGAAATGCTGAATAAAGAACGTTAAATGGAACCCGATAAAGAATAGCCAGAACGTCCATTTTCCTAGCTTTTCATCAAGCATAGTTCCAAACATTCTTGGCCACCAATATGTTAACCCTGCTAACACACCGAATACAACCCCACCTACAATGACGTAGTGGAAGTGACCGACAACAAAATAGCTGTCATGATATTGCAGGTCAGCTGCTGCTGTTGCAAGCATTACCCCTGTCATACCTCCAATTGTAAATGAAGGGATAAATCCAAGAGCATACAGCATTGGAGTGGTGATACGGATATTCCCGCCCCACATGGTCAATAACCAGTTAAAGATCTTGATACCAGTAGGTACAGCAATAGCCATTGTTGCTACAGCAAAAATGGAGTTAGCAATTGGCCCAAGACCAACTGTAAACATGTGGTGAGCCCATACCATGAATCCCAAGAAAGCAATTAACACAGTTGCAAAGACCATGGATGAGTATCCGAATAAACGTTTCTTAGAGAATGTTGGGATAACTTCACTGAATACACCGAAAGCAGGCAACACCAGAATATAAACTTCCGGGTGACCAAAGATCCAGAATAAGTGCTCCCAGATAATCACGTTACCGCCCATTTCAGGCTTGAAGAAGTTCGCTCCAAACAAGCGGTCAAATGTCATTTCAAACAAGCCGACTGTCAATGCCGGGAATGCAAATAGAATAAGAATACTTGCAACAAACGTAGTCCATGTGAACAATGGCATACGCATATATGTCATTCCAGGTGCACGCATATTAATAATAGTAACGATAAAGTTAATCCCCGCCATCAGCGTACCGAAACCTGAAATCTGTAAACCTACAGCATAGAAATCAACGCCATGTCCCGGTGAAATAATAGATAACGGTGCATATGCGGTCCAGCCAGCATCAGGTGCACCTGTTACGAACCATGAAAGGTTCAGTAAAATTCCACCAAAAGCAAAAAGCCAGAATCCAAGTGCATTTACAAATGGGAATGCAACGTCACGGGCACCGATTTGCAAAGGCACGACTGCGTTCATTAATGCAAATAATAATGGCATGGCCGCAAGGAAAATCATCGTTGTTCCATGCATGGTCATAACTTCATTGTAAAACTGCGCAGAAATAAATTCATTATCAGGACTGATTAACTGAATACGGATCAGCATAGCTTCTAGTCCGCCGAGAACAAAGAAGAAACCACCGCCAATTAAATACAGAATGGCGATTTTCTTGTGGTCCACCGTGGTTAAATAATCCCACAGGACGGCACCAAAGCCACGCTTTTCAGCTGCATGAGTACTCACGCTATGAAACCTCCCTTAATCCTAGTAGTTACTTCTAAAGAACACATGCAATCAATCAACATTATTCTTGATCTTGTGTATTCTCTTCGTTATTATTTTCATCTTTCTGAGATTTTATATAATCGCCATCTTCTGCGTCATCTAATCCGATTTCGCTAGGCTTTAATGTCATCAGATATTCTGCAATTTTACCAGCTTCCTCTTCTGAAAGTGCTGGATAATTATTTGACATTTTGTTTCCAGGTTTATATTTTTCTGGATCCATTAGCCAATTGACAATGTTTTCTTTATTGTAATCCATAATTCCCGCTACTGTCGTACGGTCACCAAAAGACGTCAGGTTTGGCCCGACAGCGACAGGTGATGAGCCCACAGCGTGACAAGCTGCACAGCTGTTTTGCTGGAATAATTCTTTACCTTCTTTAGCAACAACTGTTTCTGGTTCTTCATCTGGATTTACATTTTGCATATCTTCAACCCATTGTTCAAATTCCCCAGGGCTTACAGCAACAACTTTAAAGTCCATAAGTGAGTGTGATGGACCACAAAGTTCAGCGCATTTACCCCAGTAAACGCCCTCTTCATAAGCGTGAATCCACATTTCGTTTTTGTTTTCAATTGGGTTGGTATCCATTTTTCCTGAAATAGTTGGTATCCAGAATGAATGAATAACATCCTTTGAAGTCAATTCAAGATATACACGCTGGTCTGTTGGAATATAAAGTTCCTGACTGGTCTGAATGTTTAAATCTTTGTAATCAAAATGCCACCAGTACTGCTGACCAGTAACCTCAATCCAAATTGCATCTTCCTGGTCTTCAGGAACATTTTTTGTATCAGATAGTGCAAATGTGTACTGTACAGTAGGCACAGCAAGAATTAGAAGTAGAATAATCGGGATAACAGTCCAGATTGTTTCCAGTACATGGCTTCCTTCCGTCTGTTTTGGAATATGATCTTCCTGCCCTTTCTTTTGACGGAATTTAAGCACAACATAAATGTAAATGACCATTACAACCAGGAAGACGAAAATCATAATGCCAATACTTAATAACATCAGGTTAAACAGCATTTCTGAGCCTTCGCCTTTAGGCTGCAATGCACTTAAGTAGGGTTTCCCGCATCCTGAAAGAAGTAGGGTTAATCCACTTAATAAGAACAGAGCGCGAAACCGTCCCATCCATCCTTTCATGATTGATACCTCTCTTTCTCTTTTTAATAAATCTAATGTTGTAAAAATTTATAAAGAATCAGGAAAGACAAAGTTGTTTTTCCTGATTTTTTAATAATTAAACGGCAGCGTTACGATGACCATCGTGAGAAATAGAATAGTCAAGTAATTTAATGAAAAAACAAACATCCATTTTGCCCACTTCAGATCATCTTTCATAAAAAATCCCAAGATGGCAAGTGCCAGCCACGCTGCATTCAGCAAAGTTGCTATGATCAGAAAAACACTTCCAAGTGAACCCAGATAAAATGGCAGTGGTAGCAGAACGGCTATATACACGGTTATTTGCCTTTTTGTAATTGAAAACCCGTGGACAACCGGAAGCATCGGAATTCCTGCTTCTTTATATTCTTTTTTCTTCATCATGGCCAGTGCCAAAAAATGTGGAGGCTGCCAGATAAACATAATAAGAAACAGAATCAATGCAACAGGATGAAAAGTTGGATCAATAGCTGTCCATCCGATCACAGGAGGAACTGCTCCTGAGAAGCTACCAATAATGGTATTGAGCGTATATCTCCGTTTTGACCACATTGTATATAACACCACGTAGGTGAACCAGCCAAAAAATGCGATAGCTGCTGCCAGTGGTGTTGTGAACAATAATAAAACAAGACCTAAAACCGTAAAGGCTATCCCCATAAATAATATGGAAGATAAACCAATGGTTCCTGTAACGGTCGGTCTTTTTTTGGTCCTGGACATCACGTGGTCGATGTCGCGGTCCACATAATTATTTATTACACAGCCCCCAGCAATAACGAAGGCTGTTCCAATCATGGTTAGAAGGAAGATGTGCCATACATCAAAAAATGATGTATTGGTATAATACAAAGCAAGCCAAAAACCGGCAAAAGTAGTAATAAGATTCGAATTAATGATACCGATTTTGATTAATGCTAAAAAGTCTGACCATAAACTGGAAGAACCATCTTTTGCTGATGCTTTATTGACAAGTGACGATGATGTATCGAAAGTTCTTGGGTTATTCATAACATTCGTCCTTCCTCTCAGTGCCATGATCGGCACAGGAAAATTATGGGTCAATTACCAACAAAAATTCATCAACTATTTTCCCCAAAATTCGCTAAAACACACACATTAATTGTATCATGGAAAACCGTTTACATCTATCTAGAATAAAAAATAAAATTCACAGGTATGACACATTTTAATGTTGGAAATCATGATTTTGTATAGTTCATTTACATTTATTTAATCATATATTTTGACGTAAGATGTGACAAAACTTTGAACATTCCTTTACAAAATAAAAATTGTGAATAGGTTTAATCCCCTATTTATTTCTAGCAAACTAGAGTGGACATTGCAAGGTTTTTTTAGTGTCAACTTATTAAAACCCTTCCTGCACCGTCAAATTTTTGTAACATTTTTGTAACGATTTTTTTTGCCTGATGGAACAATTTATATTAATATGGACATAGTTAATTTGCGCTGGAATGTGAGGTGTTGACATGATTAAACTTCTTAAGTGGCTTTCAGTCGCCTCAACACTGGGTATGCTCTTTGTATTGGTAGGAGGAGCCCTTGTTACCAAAACCGAATCAGGTTTGGGGTGTGGAAGAAGCTGGCCATTATGCAATGGGGAACTGATTCCTTCAAATATAACTCCTGAACTTATCATTGAACTCAGTCATCGGGTAGTCTCCGGATCGGTTGGTATACTTGTATTGCTCTTAAGTATACTAGCATGGAAATTATACGGTCACATTCGGGAAACAAAGTTTTTAGCTTTCCTGTCTATTTTTTTCCTTGTTTTACAGGGGTTAATTGGGGCCGCTGCTGTTGTTTGGGGGCAATCTGATTTTGTTTTGGCTCTTCATTTTGGCATATCACTAATTTCATTTGCAGCTGTCTTTTTATTAACCTTATTAATATTTGAAATTGATAAAAAGTTTGATGCAAAATCGTTGATTATTGATAGAAATTTAAGAGTTCAGTTTTACCTGCTTTTTATCTATACCCTGATGGTTGTCTATACTGGAGCTCTGGTTCGTCATGCTGAAGCGAGCCTGGTCTGTAAAAGCTGGCCGCTTTGTGACAACACTGAACCATTTACCTTTGACTATTCGATGGGACAGTGGATTCAAATGGGGCATCGGCTTGCTGCAGGTATCTTATTTTTCTGGGTTATATATCTGTTGTTCCGCATAGCAAAACAGTACCGGCAAAATCGAATTATGTTTGGCGGATGGGTGGTGGCGGTACTCCTAATGACCAGTCAGGTTTTCCTTGGTGCCATGATTATATTTACCATATTAAATCTCTATGTTGCATTGCTCCATGCACTTGTTATTTCCTGTTTCTTTGGCCTATTAAGCTATTATGTACTTCTTTCCTCAAGAAGTGCAGTATATGAACAGGAAAAACAACTTGAACAGAAGGAGATTCACGCTAAGCAGCAAGCAACGCAGCTGCATCCAAGCCGATCTTAAAACAATTGAATAGATTGATGAAATCGTTTTGACAAGAATTAACCCCAATCATGATAAATACGTCATGATTGGGGTTTCTCATTTTGTAGGTGGAATGATACATTCCCGTTATTCACCTGGTTAACCATCACTTGACTGCGGAATTGAAACCCTCACCTAAAGTTTCGGGTTACATGCCAAGTAGAGGGAAATCCTGATTATATTTATTCAAACTCGATTAATAAGTCTCCAGCCTTGATTGCATCACCGCTGGCAACATAAATTTCTTTAATTCTGCCTTCAAACGGTGCCTGAACAGTCGTTTCCATCTTCATTGCTTCAGTGACCATCAGATGATCACCTTTATTTACTTTTTCTCCTTTTTCAACAATGACGTTGACAACTGTTCCAGGCATGGATGCTCCAATATGTTTTTCATTTTCTTTATCCGCTTTCGGTCTCTCACTGACAGCATCCGCAATACTTTCGTCACGAACAACCACTTCGCGTGGCTGTCCGTTTAATTCAAAGTATACTACCCTTGTGCCATCCTTTTGGGGCTGGCTGATGGATACCAATTTTACAATCAGGGTTTTCCCCTGTTCGATCTCCACCTCTATTTCCTCTCCCAGACGCATGCCATAGAAGAAAGTCGGTGTATCCAGAACAGACATGTCTCCATATTGTTCATAGAATTTATGGTAATCCATAAACACTTTAGGATACAGCGCATAGCTTACTGAATCAAAACTTGTAACTTCTCTGTCCAGTTTTTGATACAGCGTTTCTTCCATTTCTTTAAAATCTACGTGATCCAATAGCTCTCCGGGACGTACCTGAATCGGCTCTTTTCCCTTTAGAATAATCCGCTGCAATTCCTGAGGAAAACCCTGGTAAGGCTGTCCGAGATATCCCTGGAAAAATTCTACTACTGAGTCAGGAAAGTCAAGGGAATCTCCGCGCTCATAAATATCATCTTCTGTCAGGTTATTTTGCACCATGTATAGCGCCATGTCACCAACAACTTTTGATGAAGGAGTTACTTTGACAATATCTCCAAACATGTCATTCACGCGGCGATACATCCGTTTTACTTCATCCCAGCGTTCCTCCAGGCCGACTGCTTTAGCCTGCTGCTGAAGATTACTAAATTGTCCCCCTGGCATTTCATGTTCATATACCTCTGTATGAGGCGCCATAATCCCACTTTCGAAATCATGATAGTATTTGCGCACATCTTCCCAGTAATGGGCTAATTCCTCATAATGGCTAATATCAACATCGGGCTGACGTTCGTGGTTTGACAGCGCATAATACAAACTATTTGCACTCGGCTGGGACGTTAATCCTGCCATTGGGCCACAGGCCACATCCACTACATCAACTCCTGCTTCTGCAGCCTTTGCATAAGTATAGATTCCATTCCCGCTCGTATCGTGGGTATGCAAGTGAATCGGTATATCCACCGTTTCTTTTAGTTCTGCAATTAGACGATAGGCTGCTTCAGGCTTTAACAGTCCTGCCATATCCTTTATGCCAAGAATATGTGCACCTGCATTTTCAAGTTCTTTAGCCATGTTTTTATAATAGGTGATATCATACTTTGGACGTGATGGATCCAAAATATCACCTGTATAACAAATCGCCGCTTCTGCTACTTTATTTTGTTCCCGTACCGCATCAATAGCCAGGGTCATTCCTTTAACCCAGTTTAAGCTGTCAAAAATGCGGAATACATCTATTCCTGCATCTGAACTTTGCTTAACAAACTCCTTAATAACATTGTCGGGATAGTTTTTATAGCCTACAGCATTATTGGCACGGAGCAGCATCTGGAATAGAATATTCGGCATTTTTTCCCTTAGTTTAAGCAGGCGCTGCCACGGGTCTTCTTTCAAGAAGCGGTATGCCACATCAAAAGTAGCTCCTCCCCACATTTCAACGGAGAACAGGTTAGGCAATAGTTTTGCTGTTGGCTCGGCAATTTGCAGAAGATCTCTGGTACGGATTCTGGTTGCCAGCAGAGACTGGTGTGCATCCCGGAATGTGGTATCAGTTAACAACACTTTATCCTGTTCTTTCAACCAATCTGCAAGACCTTCTGGCCCTTTCTCCAGCAGAATTTGCCTGGTACCATCTTTGTAGGGTTCCGACAGTTTTATCTCTGGCATCCGGGGCTTGTTAAACACCGGCTTCTTCTTTTTCATAAGCCCAGGAAAACCATTAATGGTTGTATGCCCGATATAAGTGAGCATCTTCGTTCCCCGGTCTCTTCGCTTTGGAAAAACAAACAATTCTGGTGATTGGTCAATGAAGGTTGTGTCATATTCCCCTGATAAAAACTTTTCATGCTGAATAACGTTTTCAAGGAATGGAATATTTGTTTTGATGCCGCGTATCCTGAATTCCCGCAAATTTCGCACCATTTTGTTTGCTGCCTGTTCAAATGTCAGGGCCCATGTCGAAACTTTGACCAGCAAAGAGTCATAATAAGGTGAAATAACAGCTCCCTGGAACCCGTTGCCTGCATCCAGGCGAACACCAAATCCTCCTCCAGATCGATAAGCCATGATTTTACCTGTATCCGGCATAAAATTATTTAGCGGGTCTTCAGTCGTAACCCTTGACTGAATGGCGTATCCATTTGTCCGGATATCCTCCTGATGGGGAATATTCAAGGGATCACTAAATAAGGTATGTCCTTCAGCAATCATGATCTGTGACTGAACAATATCAATACCGGTTATTAATTCGGTGATGGTATGCTCAACCTGAACACGGGGATTTACTTCAATAAAATAAAATTCATCTTCAGTGACTAAAAATTCCACGGTTCCGGCATTGATATAATCTACATTTTTCATTAACTGTACGGCAGCATCACAAATCTGACTCCTCATATCAGCTGAAATCGAGACACTCGGTGCAACCTCAACAACTTTTTGATGACGACGCTGTACAGAGCAATCACGCTCATATAGATGAATAATGTTTCCCTCATGGTCACCTAAAATTTGGACCTCAATATGTTTTGGTTTTTCAACATATTTTTCAACATACACTTCATCACTGCCAAATGCTGATTTTGCTTCTGACTTCGCTCGTTCGAAAGCATCCTTTAGGGCCTCTTTGCTGCGGACAATCCGCATTCCTCTTCCTCCGCCGCCAAGAGCTGCTTTTATAATGATTGGAAAACCATACTTATCTCCAAATCCCTCTACTTCTTCCAGTGTCTGTACTGGCCCATCGGTTCCTGGAATGACGGGAATACCGGCCGCTATCGCCTGATGCCTCGCCTTAACCTTATCACCAAATATGTCCAGATGTCTTGTATTAGGTCCAATGAATATAATGCCTTCCTCTTCACAACGACGTGCAAAATGGATATTTTCCGATAAGAAGCCATATCCCGGGTGAATGGCATCGACCCCCACTTTTTTAGCGATATCAATAATGCCTTCAATATCCAGATACGCATCAATCGGGCTTTTCCCTTCACCGATCAGATAAGCTTCATCAGCTTTATATCGGTGATAGGAACCGGAATCTTCTTTTGAATAAACGGCAACTGTACGAATATTCAGTTCCGTACAAGCTCGAAATACCCGGATTGCAATTTCTCCTCGGTTAGCAACTAATATTTTGCGAATCTTTTTTACTTCGCCCATGTTTTACCCCCTCTGTTATTAAACTGTACGACATCTGCTGGATAAGGTTGTGATTCAGGAACCGGGTGCCGGTTTCTGAACTTAGTGTCTTCATTTTTTCTAGTCTGATAAGCAATATTATTTAAAATCCCCAGGGAAATCATAATGATCACCAGAGAACTGCCCCCATAGCTTACAAGAGGCAATGGAACCCCGGTAATAGGGATTAACCCGCTAACGGCACCTACGTTAATAAAGGTTTGCATGGCTATCATGGATGATATACCAATGGCAAGAAGTTTTCCAAATTGGTCCTGACACTTCCGTGCAAAATATAGCCCCCTTAAAACAAGGAGAGCTATTAAACCCAGTACAATGCTGACTCCAATGATACCTAACTCTTCAGCAATTACTGCCATAATAAAGTCTGTATGAGATTCGGGCAAAAACCCAAGCTTCTGGACAGACTGCCCTAACCCTGTACCTGTAAGCCCTCCTGTACCAAAAGCAACATAGGACTGAATCAGATGATATCCATGATCTTCAGGATCTGAAAAGGGTTCATATGCTCCCACAAATCGACCGACCCGTTCATCTGTTATCATTTTTGGGACAGCAAAGGCGATTAACAATGCCACAACTGCTACTAGGAATAAGATATGCCGAAACCGAATTCCGGAACATAAAATAATGCTTGCAGCAATCAAAAAGATGTTAAACGCTGTTCCAATATCCGGCTGCAACGTAATCAGGCCTAGGGTTAAAACCGTTATGACAAGCGGCGGGATGACAGCCTTGGAAAAATCATTAATATATTCCTGTTTTTTAGCATAAACGGAAGACAGGTATAGAATGATTCCTAATTTGGATAGCTCTGCAGGCTGGAGATTAAAAAATTTCAAATCAAACCAGGATCTCGCATTATTAACATTATTCCCAACAAACAATACGAGAATGAGTAATAGGAGCATCAAAAGCACCATAAATTTAATAAATTTCTGATACTTTTGATAAGGAAAAAATGAGGTGAAGGCGAATAGCATTGCACCTATGACAATCCACTGTAGCTGTTTTACAAGAAAGAAGTTACTCTCTACTCCCAGTTCAATCACCGAATAAACTATACTGGCACTGTAGATCATAACAGCTCCAAATCCGGCAAGAACGAACGTAGAAAAAATTAACATGAAATCAAAATGCTGCAGTTTCTTTTTCATCTAACCGTCATCCTCATGTTGATCATCTGCATTTAAATTAAAAACACACTAGCTGAAAGCAAAACTTCGCTTATTTCTATGATTACTACGTTAAATCATCAAAATCCTGCTGACAATCAGACAAATTCATTAATTTTATAAAAATTATTCACAACTCCCTGACTCTAAAAAGTGTGTTAAGAACCAGTTGAAAGGCTTCTTCTGAACAAAGTCTGAAGCAGCAAAGAGAAATGAACATCATCAACTGAAAGCATGTCCGAAAATGATTTCATCAATAAAAAAACCCACAAACAACTGTCACGTTGTATTGTGAGTTATGAGTTTGATGTCTTCTGAGCTTGAGCTGCTTCATGAAGAGCACTTAATTGCTTTTCAAGGTTTTCCATAATTTCTTTTCCTGTTTCCTCATGAATTAAATTAAGGCGAACAGCAAAGTCTATCTCCCTTGAAAGACCAAACATTTGTGTATCTAAAACCTCTTCATAAAGAGGGCATTGCGGCATAGTTAAGTTATCCATTTGCACCTTAATAAGCTGTAAAATTTTTTCTGCATCTGCCTTTAGGAGGGCTAATGCTTGTTCGCGATTCTGCATCGTTGTATCAGATGACACAGGTATTCCCCCTCTTACATTTGCTCTCTACTTCATTATATTATCGTTTCCACCTTAAAAATGCAAGACAAGTGTAACCTTTCGGGGAATAAACTGAACAGTCCTAAAAAATGGACCAGCCCAAATTTTTAGAGAGAATCTCCAGTAATTTTACACCTACTACGCTGTTCCCTTTTTCATCAAGAGCCGGGCCAAATACCGCGACTCCCCCCTGATTCTTTACCACACCTAAAATTACTCCGGATACACCGCTTTTTGCAGGAATTCCGACTTGTATAGCAAATGAACCTGATGCATTGTACATTCCGCAGGTTACCATAAAAGTTTTGCATATTCTTGCGTAGTGAGACGGGATAATTTCTTTCTGGGTATTCGGATCTTTCCCATCATTAGCCAGAATAGCTCCAATTTTCGCCAGATGTTTGACATTCATTAAAATAGCACACTGCTTTGTATATGCGTCAAGCAATTCTTCCACGCTGCCAGTAATAATTCCGTTTTGCTTCATAAAATAACATAATGAACGGTTTAAAAATGCCGAATCAAATTCTGAGCGGGAAACTTCTTTATCATAATCAATAGTTGGATCACCAGTTAATTCACAGGATAGATCAATTATTTTTTTTACTTTTTCATTGGAATCTTTTCCGCCGATCATATTCGTAACCGCTAGTGCGCCTGCATTTATCATCGGGTTCAAAGGCTTGGCCGGCTTCTCCATTTCCAATTTAGAAATAGAATAAAAAGGATCACTTGACGGCTCCATTCCTACCCTTGAAAATACTGCATCCTCCCCATGTTCGATCAGGGCGACCGCCAATGCAAGAACTTTGGAGACACTTTGAAGGGTAAATAAGTAATTCATTTGCCCTGAACTGATGCACTCGCCACCAATCTGATAAACTGCAACTGCATTTACCTCAGGCTGCTGTCTGGCCAATGCCGGGATATAGTCAGCCACTTTTCCATTGTTTGCATAAATTTTCACATGTTCCAGCCATTTGTCTAATTGTTCCTTCGTGACGTTATCCATTCTAATACCTCCTTAATGCATCGAACTGAAATGTTCGCTATACTAATTAGAGAGAAATGATAGCGAGGTGACTAAGAATGATCATACAACTGACAGGCAAGGTGAACTATCCCCTTACACTGGATCCTGGTGTATGGATTTTTGACGATCGTAAAGTGGAATGGGATAATGCATTTGAGCATAATACTGACAAACTTTTCTCTGAACAAAATTCTGATGACGAATTAAAAAAGACCCAGGAACGATGGAGCCGTGAAGTTTACCAGCAGAAGCTGGATCCGCCAATTAACAAAAGCATTTCGAGATTTGAGCGTAACAAAATCCTTGAAGGTACATATGTGATGCCTTTAAAACCATTTTTAGAAAATGCTGAAATTCATGAGGATGCAGCGGCCGCTGTTTTAACCTCTTCTGAAGGTGATCAGGAAATTACGATCAGCCAATTACATGATGGCTATTTTCTTTTCGCGAGAGAAGGAAAGCCACTAAAAGAAGATGGTCCTGTCTATTTTTATTTTGGCGATGGTTCTAATAAAGATACACCAATTAAAGGAGTTAATAAAATAACGATAAAATAAATGGGGCTAATCAGAACGTTCAAAAAAACAGGCATGAATGTTGGGATTCTAACCTTCATGCCTGTTTTTTCACGTTTGCACACATCCTATTTACTTCATAACTTAACCTTATAAAATATCTGCCGCAAGCTGCGCCAGTGTTGATCGTTCTCCTTTCAGCATTTTTACATGACCGCTTAAAGGATGATGTTTAAATTTTTCTACTACATGGACAAGGCCATTGTTGTATTCATCCAGATATGGATGGTCAATCTGGTGTGGATCCCCAAGTAATATGACCTTACTCCCTTCACCAATTCTTGTCAATATAGTCTTTACTTCATGTTTTGTTAAATTTTGGGCCTCGTCAATAAGAATTAGCTGTTCCGGTATGCTTCTCCCTCTAATATAGGTTAATGCTTCTACCTGAATAGATCCAATTCCGGATAAAATTTGATCTAATTCCTCTGTCTTTTTCACATCAAACAGGAATTCCAGGTTATCATAAATCGGCTGCATCCACGGCTTTAGTTTTTCCTCTTTTTCACCAGGCAAGTAGCCAATATCGTGCCCCATCGGAACAATCGGACGGGCGACCAGCATTTTTTTATAAAGACCTAAGTCTTCAACCTGCATTAGGCCTGTCGCAAGGGCCAGAAGGGTTTTTCCTGTGCCTGCCTTTCCGATCATGGTCACAAGCGGAATATCCTTTCTGAATAATAATTCGAAGGCCATTACCTGCTGGGCGTTTCTTGGCTTAATGCCCCATGCATGTTCATGCTGGAATTTACACTGTTCCACCCTTTTCTGATCTGGATGAACCATACCTATTGCCGATTGAGATGGGTTTTCACGGTTTTTCATCACTATGAATTCATTCGGATAAAAGGTTTTCGCAACTTTCTCAGAAATCTGAATCTCCCCTGTATTAAAAAAGGCATCAAACTCTTCCTTGTAGATATACATCTCCTGAAAACCGTCATAAATAGAATCCTCTTTCACTGCCCGTTCATTTAAAAAGTCTTCTGCTTTTAATCCCAATGCATCAGCCTTAACCCTCATCAGTATGTCTTTCGAAACCAGAATGACCTCTCTGCCAACTTCTTTCTTTTCCTCCTCATGATGAAGATTTAAAGCCACAGCAAGTATTCGGTTGTCATTGGTTCGCTCCGGGAAGATCCCCTCCATTTTGGCAAATGACCGATGATTTAATTCTATTCGCATTTTGCCGCCATTGGGAAGAGGAATTCCTTCATATAATTTACCGTTTTGGCGAAATCGGTCAATAATCCGTGATGTTTCCCTGGCATTATGACCTACTTCATCCATGTTACGCTTTTTGGAGTCTACTTCTTCTAGCACAACTGCAGGTATCACAACATCATGTTCTTCAAATGAAAATATGGCTTGAGGATCTTGAAGTAATACATTGGTATCCAAAACGTAAACTTTTTTCAATCAAGCCGCCTCCTATATTAAAGTCTGCAAGAATTGGCATGGCTTCCTGTTTTTAATATATGTTGACATTCATAAAGTTAGACGATTGTGACAAAATATGCATGAATAAGGAGTGATTTTCAACATGCGAAAATGGCTGTATTGGATCGGGTCCTTTTCCCTATTGCTCGCTGGCTGCAATTACAATCAAACAGAAAACCTGAACAAGGATCAAAATCAGCTGATACATGTACGCGACTCAGAATACAATCAGAATCAGCCACAAGACCTTTCGAACACTGAAGTTGCCCAGCGACTAGCAGAACTGGCTGTTAAAGTCCCCAATGTCAATGATGCAACAGCTGTTGTATTTGGACCTTACACAGTAGTTGGCATTGATGTAGATAAAGACCTTGACAGGGCCAGAGTTGGTACTATCAAATATTCGGTAACCGAAACCTTAGAGCAAGATATCTATGGGCGTAATGCTGTTGTGATCGCCGATGGAGACATTGTTGAGCGTATCCGCAGGCTTTCGTATAAGATCAGCCAGGGGCATCCTGACGATGCCATACTAGATGAACTGGGAGGAATTATTGGCAGGTATATGCCTGAAGTTCCTCCAAGACAGCCTCATGTTCAGGAGCCAGATCAAAACAAACAGGTTATTCCCGATAATGAAGAAAACGAGTTAAACCAAATTGAGAATGATCAATCTTCGGATCGCCATATGAATCAGTAATGGAAAAAGCCACCTAAATCCTCATGTACATCAAAGGATTCAGGTGGCTTTATGATCTTGACCGTCATTGATCTGAGTAAAAAAGGACACGCTGCTGGCAGAACCGTCTGACACAAATTCCCCCATTTTCAGTCCCTTTAAAAGGGACACTTTATCCATGGCTCTTCTGGTCAACCTATCGTGATTAAACAAAATGATTTTACGTTTCCTTACTGACTTTTGATCAGGATCATTTCCCCCAAGTTTTTTGAGTGCATATACAGCCAATCCTGTCCCCAGCGCTGCAGTGCCAGAGACCAGCCACATCATCTTCATTCAAACACCCCCATCTCAGATTTACCTTTCTTTACCCTATCATACCAAAAGACAAACACAAATTGACATTAAATTTTGTAAAATAACATTTTTTACCCTTTTTCAAATCATGTTATACTATGGTTAAGAGTTGAGGTGAGTATTATGAGAGTGAAATGTGTACTTTGTGATAAAGTAGAATCTATTGACAGTTATTCACTTACGGCTAAACAGCTGAGAAAACGAAGAATTCTTACTTACATGTGTGATGAATGCAATGAACGAATTAAAAGGCGGACAGTCGAGCGGAAGAAAACAGGAAACTTTAGACTGTTTCGTGAAAAGAAAAAACATAAACATCTATAATGGACAAGAATTTACGTTCAAACCCTGATTGAAGCAAAGAAGCTGTCTCATTAGCCGACATTTCGACTTTGAGACAGCTTTTTTACATTATTTACTCACTATAGGTGAGTGCCTCATGCTCAATCAGGTCATAACAACTAGCCGGTACATGATCCAAAAATCGGCTTGGCTGGCCTGGTGAAAAAAGATGTAATTCATGCATGGCGCGTGTGCAGGCGGTATAAAAGAATTTCCGCTCGTATTCGCGCTTATATTGTTCATCTGATGCATCGTAAATAATAACAGCATCAAATTCGATACCTTTAGCCATGTATGTCGGGACAATTAACACCCCTTTTTCATAACTTCGGGCAGAAAGGTCAATCATTTGGACGTTCATATACTCACTTAATAAAGCCTGGACGTTTTGGCTCTCCTTCGCTGTTTTCGTAATAACGGCAATCGTTTCATACCCTGCTTTCTGCAGAGACTGAATGCGCTGAACAACTGCATCACGATGGTAACAACCCTTTTTCACCTTTGTGAGGGTCGGTTTCTTCCCTTCCCGGTTGAATGCTTCTATCCGCTGACCATTTTTAATCAGGCTTTTTGAAAATTCTACTATTGGCCGTGTGGACCGATAACTTCTCCATAATGTCATTTTTTCGATGCTTCCTTCCTCCGGCCAATCATAAGATAACAGTGATTCACCACTAAGGGTGTGAGCATGTATCGCCTGATTGATATCTCCAAGTACCGTCATGGCAGCCTGTGGATATAAACGTTTAAAATATTCCATTTGAAAAGGTGAATAATCCTGAGCTTCATCAATCACCAGATGACGGATTGCTGTATAAACTTTCTGTCCCGTGATAGCATCATTCAAATACAGATAAGGCGTAGCGTCTTCATATGGCATTTCCCAGAACTGTAAACGTTTGATCGTCTCCTGGCAGATCTCGTTCCATGATTCCGGCAGGCGATAATCGGTTGTTCGGGATGTCAGATTAATGGTAAACAGCCGTGCATAAATTCTCCGGATGTCCACGAACTCAAGCTGATCAATAAATGTTTTCAGATGCCGTGTTTCACGATTCAAAATATACTCAGCATACTTTTCCCGCTGTATATCGTAGTCGTTAAACCAACCTTGTTTCTCGAGTTTTCGATCAATCTTCAGTAATTCCTCTTTATCCATGGTTTCAATTTCTTCGTCGACCCAGTCTTTTTTCTTTTCACGATTCATCCATTTTTTTAGTTTTTTATGCAGCCAATCCTGAACTTTTTCTAAACGGTTTGGTATAGAGAGATGATCCTCAAGATGATAAAAGTGATGTTTGATTTCTTTGCCTTCCACAATGACCTGGCCCCGGAAGATTAAAGGAGAAAAAACCATCCCTTTTTCTTTTAAAATTCCTAAATAACGATCGATAAGAGCTTTAAAATTCATACTAGCTTTATAACGGATGCTTTCCATTCTGATTTGATAGCGTTTATCTTCCGGACCATTGAGCAAAAACTCTGTTTGATCAAAAGGGTTCTGAACCGTCCACTTTTCACCCAGACGTTCGTTCAAATAGTCCTGAAACGTGGTTTGTTCCATATTTTCTTCTCCAAGTTCTGGAAGTACTGTAGCAATGTAACTGCTGAACAGCGGATTTGGAGAAAAAAGCATAATATTTTTAGATGTAATTTTTCCCCGATACCGATATAGAAGATAGGCAACCCTTTGAAGGGCGGCAGACGTTTTGCCGCTGCCGGCAACTCCTTGAACAAATAGCATTTTCGCAGATTCATTTCTGATGATTTGATTTTGCTCTCGCTGAATGGTGGCGACAATGCTTTTCATCTGATTATCTGCGTGTTTACCAAGAACCGCCTGCAGAAGCTGGTCACCAATGGTAATTCCAGTATCAAACATTCCTTTTAGCTGGCCGTCCCGTATCATGTATTGCCGCTTTAATGTCATTTCCCCTTTAATCGTTCCTTCACCGGGGGTATCGTACTCAGCAGGACCAGGTGAATAATCATAATAAATGCTGGAAATAGGTGCTCGCCAGTCATAGACAAGAAAATCCTCCTGTTTTTGATCCATTAACGAAGCAATACCAATATAAATAGGCTGTGAACTGTCCTCCCCCTCTTCGACAAAGTCAACCCGGCCAAAATAGGGGGAATAGCGCAGCCGCCTTAATGCATTTAGACGTTCTGAATATTGCCGGTGGCTTCTTTCCCTTTCTGAAAGCAATTCTGCCTGCTGCCTGATGCTATAATGGGTTTCAAGAAGCTCATGCGGCTCTTCTACATTGACCCTTGTCTCTTCAGAAAAGAAATCTTTCCTTAAATCAATAACATCCTCTTTTAATTGACCAGCCTTTTTTGCCAGATGTACAGCCTGCCGGTCAATTTCTTGAATCACTTCATTGACACGCTTTTGCTCCTTATTCCAATCCACATGTTTTTCACTCATTTTAAAAATCCTCCCGGGTACCATCATAAATCTTGACAACGAATTTCTTTTGTTATAAAATATAATTGGTTAATTGTGTTTAATTAATTTTGAATAAATAAGAAAACCTTATTTATCGTATCATAAAATCTCCCTGGGCTTCAAGCATATTATTTTTATGTTTTATGTTAATCCAAAGGGTAGAAAAAGGTGCCAGGATCTGGCACCTTTTTGTTTATCCTTATGGTTTCCTCTGGATTCATAACTCATTCATGGTCTTCTTCTGATGATTCTGTTTCTTCAAACGTAGGGTACTTTTCTGGCTCCTTCATAATCTGGTTATAAATCGTTTCAATCAGTTCCTTAGGAAACTGAAAAGTCCTTGCTTTATGATCCATTACCTCGCACGTGACAAAATAACGATCTTCTTTCACTTCTATCTGAATGTCCGTCACTTGATGATCCTCTGATAAAATCTCCCTGAACAATTTAGCCGTCTCTCTTGCCGAACGGTCTTCTGGGCGTTTGTCAGCAACCAGTTGAATGGTTAACCAGTTATAAACCGCATCCTGCAATGACCTCATGATTCATTCTCCACAGCCTTTTGCTGTTTACGTTCCCGATGAAGGCGAAAGCGGTAAATGGCAAGGACTAATGATGTCACTGCCAGACCTTCGGCAATCGGCAATGTCAGCCCCAGAGGAATAGTCAAAATAACACATCCAATAACCAGAAAAATATAGACTACAAGTGATTTCAAAATCGGCAGTTTCCGTGCAAATCCAAGTTTATAAGTAATAAAAGCAAGAATTAAAATAATAAAATATAACAGAACAACTGCTCGAATGGCAATAGCTACTTCCTGGCTGTTGGATAAATTAATTTCTCCGCCAAGATCCCTAAATAAAAACTCTGCAATTGGCCAAAGGTTATCAGGAACTTGAACAATTTGATGATTATCTGTCATGGATGTTCCTCCTTCAGTCTTGTCCATCTCTCTCCAATCTTACTAAAAGTTTTACGTCATTGCCACTATCATTTGCATATTTTATAAAAGCATCTTCATGATAGCCTGTCACCCGCAGCAGTTAAACAAATGCTTGTCTCATCCCGCAGAATTCATGTACACTATACAGGGAATAGATTTGAGGTGAAAAAATGGAAACGTTTGAAACAAAAATGTTCTTATTGGCCTTATTAGTCGTTACATGTTTTGTACTAGTAGGTATTGCCATTGGCATCGGAAGTGTATGGTTATCCCTCTTATTTCTATTTGCCGGTTTTTTCTTCATGGGAGTCGGTCTGCGAATTAAACGAAAACAGCGAAAGGATCAATCATAACTGCGTATGATTTTTTTGCCGTCAATAACAAAGGTGTCAGGAAACTGTTTGAACAGAATCCTGACACCATTATATTCTATTATTGTTTTGGCTTAATATATTGTGTAATGATTTCCTGGTGAATAGCAGGGTTACAGGTTATGATCGAATTATGACTGATCATATTAAGGGGAGATCCATCTGCCTGAGTAGTAATGCCCCCCGCTTCATGAACAATGATGACACCCGCTGCAATGTCCCAGGGAGACAGGCGCATCGTAATATATGCATCAATCAGCCCTTCAGCCACATAGACAAACTCCAGAGCAGCTGAACCATAGGAACGTGTTCCCCTTACTTTTCGAATTAATTGATGAATTCCGGTTTCATCAAGCCGGCGATTAGGTACGGACCAGAAACTGTTGATGCCCACCATGGCTTCTTCCAGTTTACGGTTTTGATTCAGACGATCCAGCTGTTTTCCGTTCTTGTATGCTCCTTCATCTTTCAGTCCATAATAAAGTTCATCAGCCATGACATCATAAATTAGTCCAATCTGGCCAATCCCATCTTGATATATACCTACCGAAATAGCAAAGTTCCTCTGCTGGTGGACAAAATTCATCGTTCCGTCAATTGGGTCTATTATCCATACAATCCCATCCAGACTTTCCACTTTGTCTCCAAATCCTTCTTCTCCCAGAACCTGATGATGAGGATAGGTTTTTTTAATTTTGTGGGCAAAAAACTTTTCCGTCTGCTGATCTACTTCCGTCACGAGATCTTTACGGTCTCTTTTCGTATCTACTTTAAAAGGCTTTTTAAGGCTTTTTCGAATGTCATCTCCAGCTTCCATTACCCATTGTTTAGCCTGATGAAACAATTGGTTCTTTTTCTCCTGATCCATGTCTACGACCCCTTTGTTCATATCATAATTACGATCTTTATGAAACATTTCTTTTATTGTATCCTACCAGAGAAACGAAGATTTTGCATCCAGATGAAAGATGAGTTGAAAAAAATTGGGATTTTCTCTTCCGTTATGATAAACTTACCATGAAAATGCTGTTATATAAGGAAAGGAGCGATTTTACCGGTGACTTTTACTGGATTCCATAAGCAAGATTTTGAAACGTTTTCTATTGAAGGATTGGACGAGCGTATGGCTGCCATTCGGGAGAGAATACAGCCGAAATTCAGGGCGATCGGAGAAACTTTAACAGATGATGTTGCATCCATTGTCGGAAACGAAATGTATTTACATATAGCCAAGCATGCAAGAAGAACGAAGAACCCGCCAAAGGACACATGGATGGCCTTCAGCCACAATAAACGGGGATATAAAAAGCATCCGCATTTTCAAATCGGATTATTCGATGATCACGTATTTATCTGGCTTGCTTATATTTATGAAATGCCTGATAAAAAAGAAATTGGCGAGAGGTTTTTACAAAATATTGAGGAACTGAACCGGATTATTCCGAATGATTATGTCATCTCCCTTGACCACACCAAAAAAGATGCGGAATCTATGAAAACCATAGACCTTGAGAAAGCACTGATTCGGTTCCGTGATGTAAAAAAAGGTGAATTTCTAATGGGCCGCCACATTCAGGCAGATGACCCGCTTCTTCAGGATGGAGAAAAATTTGTCGAAACCGCAAGACAGACTTTTGAAACGTTAACCCCCATTTACGCCTGTCCTTTCAGGAATAATCACAGGATAAAACGTCGGCTGAAAAAAGGCTGGGACAAAACTTCATAAGAAAATAAATTATCCGAACTATATTCAATTATCACATGAATAAGTTCGGATATTTTTGACTCGTCAATTTTTAGCAAAATTGTTCGCTTTTTCTTTCGTTCATCCCTATTTTGTCCCAGCCTCTCTCATATCTTCACGGCATTCTGATCTTATCACCATGTTCACAGTCCTTTGCTTTCTTCACCGTGTGATAGCAAGAATAGCCAGACCCCTTTTCAAAATCTTTGCACAGCTTTTTCTCTTCACTTTTGGAAGGGACTATTTGCTTAAAACGGGTATAGGAAAGTAATAAATCATCACGGTTTACCCCTTTTTCATAAGCATGTTCCACCATTTGTAAGAAATTAATGACATCGATGACTTCCTCTTTTGACCAGGTTTCATCGATTGGATAATGGTATTCCATATATGGTTCTCCTTTCCTCATTCCTCCGGGATGCCCCATTTTCTGCGGATATCCACTGCTTCTGAAATGATTCGGCTAAACAATTCTTCCACGGAAGGCACATCTTTGATCCGAGCGGCAACCTGGCCGGCCCAGGCAAAACCTTCATCCGTTTTGCCGTCATAAATATAGCGTTTGTTCGCTTCCCCGCTAATATACGGTTTTAACACATCATATCCGGGCTCATCCTGTTCCAGTTCTAAAATTTTATCTGTCCAGCTGTTTTTCAAAGCCCTGGCCGGTGCCCCAAGTGTGCGCTTAATGACGACCGTTGATTTTTCATCCGCTTCCATTAGAGCTTTTTTATACAATTCATGGGCATGGACACACTCTTTTGTTGCAATGAATCGGGTTCCCATTTCAATCCCTTCCGCACCAAGGGCTAAAGCGGCCATGAATCCCCGGCCATCACCTATTCCTCCTGATGCAATAACCGGGATGGAAACCGAATCGACTACCTGAGGAGTGAGTACAAAGGTGCCCACATCATCACGGCCGAGATGCCCTCCCCCTTCCTGACCTACTACCATAACCGCATCGGCACCAAGTTCTTCCGCTTTTTCCGCCTGACGCCTGGCTGCAACCAGAACTAATTTTTTGATATTGGTATCTTTCACCATATCAAGAACAGGCTTAGGATTGCCTCCTGTAACTGAAATAGCCGGAACATTTTTTTCAATGGCCACTTCCACCATATGTTCAAATGGTCTTCCGTGCTGTCCAATGGCGAAATTTACACCAAAGGGTTTATCTGTTAATTCCCGAACCTTATCAATTTCTTTCCTTAAGGAATCCGCATCCGGAAGACTCATAGCCGTAATCTGACCCAGCCCCCCAGCATTGGATACGGATGCCGCCAGTTCAGCATACGCTAAATGCGCCAGCCCCCCCTGAATAATTGGATATGTAATATTCAACAGATCAGTAACACGCGTTTGAAAACTCATCCTTTCCCCTCCTTCAAACCTTTTCTTTTTTAATGGTATCATGAAATTCTTTTTTTGTGAGAAAAACTAGTCATAAGATATCGATTCTGCTATAATTCATTTGTTTTGATGACAAAAACGAGGTGATGACCATGTCCCAGCAAGAAACACCGCTTTTTACTGGGCTGTTAAAACATATTGAGAAACAACCAATCCAGTTTCATATACCCGGTCACAAACAGGGAAAAGGAATGGATGCTGAATTTCGGGAATTTATCGGTCATAATGCATTAGCGATCGATTTGATTAACATTGAACCCCTGGATGATTTGCATCACCCTCACGGCATGATCCAGAGGGCGCAGGAGCTGGCGGCGGAAGCCTTTGGTGCGGATCATACCCTGTTTTCCGTGCAGGGTACAAGCGGCGCCATCATGACTATGGTCATGGCTGTCTGTCAGCCAGGGGACAAAATTATTGTGCCGAGAAATGTTCATAAGTCAGTTACATCTGCTATTATATTTTCCGGTGCAACTCCTGTGTTTGTTCATCCAGAGCTTGACCCTGTACTTGGTATTTCCCACGGTGTATCTCCAGCAGCAGTGGAAAAGGCACTGGAAGCCAACCCGGATGCAAAGGCTGTTCTTGTGATTAACCCAACCTATTTCGGAATTGCTGCTGATTTAAAGAAAATTGTAGAAATTACCCATCGATATGAAATACCTGTTCTTGTGGATGAAGCTCATGGTGTGCACATTCATTTTCATGACCGCATGCCGTTATCAGCTATGCAGGCCGGAGCAGACATGGCAGCAACCAGCGTACACAAACTTGGCGGCTCACTGACCCAGAGTTCCGTATTAAATATTCGGGAAGGATTGATTTCTCCGGAACGGGTACAATCACTGTTTTCTATGTTAACAACAACATCTACATCATACTTGCTTCTTGCATCACTGGATGCAGCAAGACGCCATCTTGCTATAAATGGGCATGAAATCATATCCAGAACACTGGAACTGGCTGATCTGGCGAGGAGGAAAATCAATGAAATTCCATATCTATATTGCCCTGGATCCGAAATTTTAGACAGTAAAGCTGCTTATGATTTTGATCCAACAAAATTGATTATTTCTGTTAAGGATCTGGGAATCAGCGGTTATGATGCGGAAGTCTGGCTTAGAAAGAATTATCAAATTGAAGTGGAACTTTCCGACTTATACAATATTTTATGCCTTGTCACAAGCGGAGACACTGAAAAGGAAGTCGGCATTTTGACGGAAGCTATGACCAAATTGTCAGAAGAACATAAACATCAGGCAAGATCACTGGCAAGGGTGGAAGTTCAGGTCCCGGAAATTCCGCTGCTGGCCCTTTCTCCAAGGGATGCCTTTTATTCTGAAACAGAAGTCGTTCCCCTTGAGGAAGCAAACGGCCGGATCAGTGCAGAATTTGTGATGGTCTACCCGCCTGGGATTCCAATATTTATGCCTGGGGAAATTATAACGGAAGATAACATTGATTATATTCACCGGAATATGAAAGCCGGATTGCCTGTACAGGGACCGGAGGATGAGTCCTTGAAACTGATTCGGGTCATAAAAGAACACCGTGCGTTTAAGTAAAGAAAAACATGAATGGGCCAGGATCCGAAGTTGGACCAAAACAAAACGCAGATACGGGTTTTCCCGATCTGCGTTTTTTTCATGCCCTTTTATGGGCGGCCTTTATGATTTCCTTTTATTTTCCTTATCCTTATTACACGTGCAGCCTTTACCGTATAATACGGTCACTTTATGGGCATCAAAATGGTCAATGACTCGCTGGCAGTCCTGACAAACGATCGTACCCATGATTCTGTCATCTCCTTTTCATGATAAAAACGCTTTCATTTAAGTTATTTATATTATATTATGTCATAATTGTGGTTTCAAGGGATAAATAGTGTGACATATTTATGATTTTTGTTAAAAAAATGACGTAAAAAAGCACGTGAGGAAACATTCCTGACGTGCTTTGTTCATTTTATAACTGAGTGATGACTTCATCAATGTTATTCGTCGGCTGCTGGCAGGCAAAATTTTCACAGACATAGACGGTTGTTTTTCCTTCTTTCTTCCCATAGCCTGCCGTAAATGGAGCCACTGCTGCGGCAGCGTCTGGCTGATCAATGGAAAGAATAGCATATTGGGGCGAAAATTTTTCTTGCAGGTGCCTGATCAGTTTTTGTTTTCCCTTCTCCTTTTCATCGCCAATGATCACGATTTCTTTTGAAGGCATCTCCATTAACATAACACTTAGCATGAAATAGGTATGCCCTGTTTCATAGCCTTCAACCTGATCCTTAAAGGCTCGAAACATTTCTTCTGCTTTCTTTTCGAAATCCATTTCTCCTGTTAATCGGGCCAGACGAATCAGCTGTTCGGCTGCCACACTGTTCCCAGAAGGAATGGCCCCATCATATGTTTCCTTTTCCCGTACGATTAATTCTTCTGCATCATGGGCAGTAAAGTAAAATCCACCGTTTTCCCCATCCCAGAACAGCTCCAGCATGCTCCGGGTCATCTCTTTTCCCTTTTGCAAATATCGAATGTCAAACGTAGTTTCATAAAGTTCCAGGTAGGCCCGAATTAAATAAGCGTAGTCATCGATGAACCCTTTATTCTTCACTTCTCCGTCCCGGTAGCGGACCATGACCCGTCCATCAACGATCAGTCTCTTTTCAATAAAGTCCATGGCTTCCCGGGCCATGGCTGCATAATCCGGATTTCCATAAACCCTTCCAGCCTGAGCAAGTCCTGCAATCATCATCGCATTCCATGATGTCAGGATTTTGTCATCTATGTGGGGATAGGTTCGTTCCTTCCGCTTTTGAAACAGTTTTTCCTTCGCTTTATTCAACTTTTGTTTCAGCTGGTCTGCTGTGAGATTATGGTATTCAGCCAGTTGATCAAAATCCCGGTCAATGACATTCGGAACATTTTTTCCTTCAAAATTCCCGGTGTTACTGATGTCATATGCTTCTGCAAACAGCTCCCCATCTTCTGTTCCAAGGGTGCTGATTATTTCTTCTAATTCCCACACATAATACTTCCCCTCTATCCCTTCCGAGTCAGCGTCTATTGCAGAATAAAAGGCACCTTCATCCGAAGTCATTTCCCGCCGCACAAATTCAATGATCTGTTCGCTGATTTCCCGAAAACGCTGTTTGCCGGTCAACTGATAGGCTTCCGTATAAGCAGATAACAATAAGGCATTATCATACAGCATCTTTTCAAAATGGGGAACTAGCCACTTTCCATCGGTGGAATAACGGGCAAAACCATAGCCAATATGATCATAGATTCCCCCGTCAGCCATCGCGTCGAGGGTTTTTTCTACTATGTTCAGGGCATCGTTTTCATCCTGATTCCAGATATGATACCGCATTAAAAACATCAGATTATGGGGTGTCGGAAATTTGGGGGCTCCGGTAAATCCGCCGTATTTGCTGTCAAAGCTCCGAGCCAGCCGCTTATAGGTTTTTACAAGATGTTCCTTCCCCAGCGATTCCTGGCTTACACCAGCAGAAGGCTTAAGGTTATTTATAATTTTATCTGATACATCTGCAATCTTATCCGGACTTTTTTGATATTTGTCATAGAGCTGTGTGATGACATCCACAAAACCCGGCATATTGTACCGGCTCGTTTTCGGAAAATAGGTCCCGGCGTAAAAAGGCTTCTTGTCCGGTGTAAGAAAAACGCTTAATGGCCAGCCTCCCTGACCGGTTAACAGCTGACACACACGCATGTATACAGAATCAATATCCGGTCGTTCTTCCCGATCTACTTTTATGGAAATAAACCGGTCATTGAGAAGCTCTGCCACCTTTTCATCTTCAAAGCTTTCATGCGCCATCACATGACACCAGTGACATGTGGAATAGCCGATAGATAAAAAGACAGGTTTGTTTTCCTGCCGGGCTTTTTGAAACGCCTCTTCTGACCACTCGAGCCAGTTTACAGGGTTTGTCTGATGCTGCTGCAAATATGGTGATTGGCTTTTGACAAGCCAGTTGTATCGATCAGAATATCGGTCTTTCATTAAGTATTCCTTCATGATTTTTCCCTTCCTTCATCCGATTTTTCGTATTCCAGCTTTGTGCTATAAAAGGATTATTCTCCACAATACGTTTAACGTTAGGTTATCATAAAAGGTATGGAAGCATTCAAACAAACTGCCTCAGAAATTTCAAAAACCTGGATATTCATGCAGAAGTGAACTGAAAAAATGATGAAAGGTCAAATTAATGCCCCTTTTAATCTAAAAAATTAAATCACCTGAGTGAAGTTAGCCCTGAACCTATTTGGGCTGAGGTTTTTTTAGGGTCTTTTTCCTGCACAGGATCAACCCATTTTAACTGATCCTGTCTCACCTTTATCTATATCTGGACTGATTCAATCATCAACCGATGATCGGGTTTCGCCCTAAATCCCATCCCCGTACATAAAACCGGTCAATTCGTGGGAATTTATAACTAAAAAACATTGATGCGGAGGATTAGCCATGAAGCCCATTACATACAAAGTTGAGGCTGATATTTTAACCCATGACAAGAATCCATACCAGATTGTCAAGGAGCTCCTGAGGGATTCCATTAAGGAACTTAATCTAAGCGAAAATATATACCATATTTTAAAAAAGCCCATGAGAGTTCTTGAAGTTTCCCTTCCCGTTCGCATGGACAGCGGAGAAATCCGTAATTTTACGGGATATCGTTCCCAGCACTTAGATGTACTTGGGCCCACGAAAGGCGGTATTCGGTTTCATCCGGGTGTCAATTGCGATGAAGTTAAAGCTCTTTCCATTTGGATGTCATTAAAGTCTGCCATTTTGGATTTACCTCTGGGCGGCGGCAAAGGTGGAGTCATCGTTGATCCTGCTGAACTATCTGAAAGAGAGCTTGAAGAATTAAGCCGTACATACATCCGAAAAATCACTCCCATAATCGGACCGCAAAAAGATATCCCTGCTCCTGACGTCAATACCAACCCACAGGTCATGGGATGGATGGTTGATGAGTATGACAAATTAAGGGGGTACAATATCCCCGGCATGCTAACAGGGAAGCCTATTGTCATTGGCGGTTCACAGGGAAGACTGGAAGCCACTGGCCGTGGAGTAGTGATCACGATCCGTGAAGCAGCAAAGGTGACAGGTATTAATCTGCGAGGGGCTACTGCTGCACTTCAGGGATTCGGCAATGTCGGAAGCATGACAGCAAAATTTCTTGATGAGCTGGGTGTCAAGGTAGTGGCTGTCAGCGATGTGCATGGGGCAATTTATGCACAGGAAGGGCTGAATATTCCAGAACTCCTGTCCTTTGTAAATGCAGGAAATCGTATAACCGAATATACTAAAGCACAAACAATTCCTAATGAAGATTTGTTTGGTCTTCCGGTGGATATTTTCGTTCCAGCAGCGATCGAAAATCAAATCAACGAATATACCGCACCAGTCATCCAGGCTAAAATCGTTGCTGAGGCTGCCAATGGACCGACTACTCCGGATGGGAATAAAATACTTGAGAAGAAAGGGGTATTTATCATCCCTGATATCTTATGCAATGCGGGCGGTGTAACCGTATCCTATTTTGAGTGGGTACAAAATGAAATGAATTATTACTGGAAGGAAAAAGAAGTTAATCAAAAGCTGGAAGAACGAATGGTTGAAAGTTTTTATCAAGTTCTGACAATGAGGGAGAACAATCAAATAAACATGAGAAAGGCAGCCTATATGGTTGGGCTTAAGCGAATTGTAGAAGCCTTAAAAGCACGTGGCTGGGTAAAAAGGACAGATTTTTCCTGATACAACTATAAAGGGAGGACCAGATAATGCCGGTCCTCCCTTTTTCTTGCCCCATAGACACATTTCGACAAGTGACAGGCACCTGTCGAATGGAAATGAAATTCAGACTAAAGTTGTAGTGGATTTCTTACGTATGAAGGACGGTTTTTTTGCAAAACTTCCGTACAATATCCCTATAGAGTTTCAGGATGGGTTGAATGTATTTTAATCACATGAAACTCTGCACAAACCAGCTTTCCAGTATTCTTCGTTTCTACGGGCAACACGGAATGAAGAAAGTAGGACAAACGAAAGATGAAAATGTATAACGGAGGGAAATGTTATGACAAAGGTTTTAGTGATCAGCGGAAGTTCCCGCAAAGGGGCTCTGACGCCCAGGTTTGCTCTGGAAGCCTATCAAATCATTGAAAAAAATATGGAAGCCACTTATATTTCATTACAGGATTTTAACTTACCTGTCTATAATGGAACAAAAGAACAGCAAATGTTAGAAAATGTAACCCGTTTACAGCAGATGGCTGAAGAAGCAGACGGATTTTTTATTGTTACTCCCGAATATCATAACGGGATCAGTGGAGCCCTGAAGAATGCTCTGGATTTTTTAGGTAAGAAACACTTTATCAACAAACCTGCAGCGATTGCAGCTGTTTCGGGCGGCGGCAAGGGAGGAATAAACGCATTAAATAACTTGCGCCTGGTTTTGAGAGGGTTACAGGCAAATGTACTCCCATCTCAGGTTATCACGGACGAAGGTGATTTTGATGATGCACTAAAATTAACAAATGAAAATGCCAGAGAACGATTAAAGGCTCTGGTCGATGAGTTAAACATGTACATTACTCTAACCCAAAAGATGAAAGCGGATCATCGTGTTAAAGTCAATTAATTGGTTAGAGGATGAAACAAAACGTCATAAAGGTAATAGGCTATCCGAACTCAATTCACATGAATGGGTTCGGATATTTTTCTTGAAAGATAGGAATGTAAAAAATTTGAGTCTTTTCTATTAATCGTTCTGTTTTTTCTTATTGTCCCTTCCTCTATCAATAGAAGTAAAACCCTTCCCTTTCATCTCAACTTTTTAAGCGTCATATCTGGCAAAAAGTAAAAGTGAATAGTATAATCAATCCTATAAAGGTGAGGTGATATGATATGGGCAAAAATTATGATCAAAATAGAATGGAACAATTGGAGGCATACATTGATTTTTTGGAAGCTCGAATGAAAGAAATAGAAGATCGTGTAGAATATCTGGAACAAAAAATGACTTTTTTTGAAAAACAGACTACTCTAAAACAAAATCATCTCCAGGGAAAAAATAAACGAATGAGCTTTTTGTTAATTAAACGAAAGTAATCACCGGAAATAAAAAACGGTGGAGCATCACCCACCGATTTTTATTCCGTTCCTGTTATTTTGCCCTTCTCGCTGCTTGCTGAATCGGATCCCAGACACTGTTGTATGGAGGAGCATAAGACAAATCCAGATTAACCAATTCATCAATTTTCATTTGATGATATAAGGCAGTAGCCAGTACATCGATCCGTTTATCTACCCCGCCAGGCCCGATAATTTGACCGCCCAGAAGCAGTCTTGACTGTTCATGGTAAACCAACTTCAGGGTCATTTTATCCCCTTTTCCATAGTAACCGGCTGCATTAGTCGACCGAATCTTAACTGTCTTATAAGGAATATTCAAATGTTTTGCCTCTTTCTCAGAAATTCCGGTGCGTCCAAGTGTAAGACTAAAAAATTTAATAACGGATGTACCAACTGCACCTTCAAATTTCCGCTTCACACCAGCCATATTCAGTCCAGCAACCTGCCCTTGCTTATTTGCATGTGTCCCTAAGGGAATATAGTCATCCATTCCTTTCACACGGTGATACTGAGTAGCGCAGTCTCCTGCGGCAAAAATATCCTTTATACTGGTTTCCATAAATGGATTGACCTTTATCGCTCCTTTTATCCCTGTTTCAATGCCGGTACTTTCGAGAAATCGGGTGTTGGGACGAATCCCAATAGCTACCAGGACAAGATCAGTTGAATATGTGTTTTGATCAGTCTTTACTCCATTCACTCGTTCGTTGCCGGTAAACCCTTCAACGGATTCATTTAAAAGAATTTCAATCCCCTGTCTGCTGGCTTCTTCATGAATCAGTGACGCCATATCTTCATCGAAAATTTCTGCCAGCTGTTTTCCTTTTTGTATTATTGTCACATCTAAACCTATCTGCCTGAAACTCTCAGCCATTTCCAGACCAATATAGCCACCGCCGATTACTGTCGCCTGTTTCACGTCATGATCAATATAATCCATAATTGCATGAGCATCTGGAATTGTTTTTAATGGAAAAATACCCTGCTTGTCTGCACCGGTCCAGGAAGGCAGAATAGGACTTGCACCTGTTGCAATCAATAGACGGTCATATTCGAATGAAAAAAATTCACCCGATAGATGATCAATGCCTTTCACCAGTTTCTGAGCCGGATCTACCAAAGTGACTTCGTGCTTCACTCGCGTATCAATGCCGTATTTATCACGAAAGGTCTCAGGGGTTCTGGCAATCAGCCGATCTGTAGATTCAATTTCGCCCCCAATTACATACGGCAATCCGCATTGCCCGTATGAATAGATAGACCCCTTTTCGAGAGTAACAATTTCGTGGCCATCACTATTTCTGACGATCTGCATGGCAGCACTCATTCCGGCTGCATCCCCGCCAACAATGACAAATTTCACAGCATCACCCCACTAGTATGATTATGTCTATGATACCAGCTTTTCTCAATTTGCTAAAATTATTAGTCCTTTATGGATCAAAAAAAACAGGCCTGAAACGGTATACAGACCTGCTTAAATTGTTTGCTTTACTATGCATCAGTACTGTTTTTTAACTTCATAGCCCTTCTCTTCCAACAATTCAATGATTCCCTGTTCTCCTACATAATGGGCTGCCCCAACAATAACAAAGTAGGTTTCCTGCTCTTTACTTTTTAAAAATTTTTCGATTTTTTCAACCATGCCAATATTCCGTTCGTCCAGCAAAGCATCCATATAAATCTGGTATTCTTCACTTCCATCACCATCATCAAGGGTTAATTCCACAAGCTTCTCTTCATCTCCACTTTTCCAAACTTTCATTAATCCTTCCATTTCTTTTTCGAGATCTCCTTCATAATTGAGGTTCAGCTCAAGTAATTTCGTTTGAACATCTTCCGAAAAGGAATCAAACATATTAATCTGATATTCGATACCTTCCAGTTCAATAATTTCTTTCCCATCTGCTTTGCTTAAAAAGTAATAATCTACACCCAACTGTTCATCATATCCTTGTTTCATGATTTGAAGGCTTTCCAGAAGCATAACTATATACCATGGTTCAAATGGCTGAAGCATATCCACATTTATTCCATATTCTTTTAAAGTCTCCTCCAATTTTTGAAATAACTCAGGTGAAAGGTGATCTTCAATGGTGGACCCGTCACTGTACATTCCTCTTTCTTGAATCAGAGATTGCACCTCAAGCGGGTTGACATTGACAATGTCTGCTTCTACAGCCAAATAACTTGATTCCTCAAAGGCCCCTTCTATTTGATCATCCATAGGATAAAAATCATCTGTACCTACATGGATAGACCCCAGCAGATATACCGTATTCCCAGCATGATCAACTCTCCAGAAAAAACCAGTCTTTACACCTTCTGATTTAGCATCATTGGGGGTAGTTTCGGTATCCTTTTCTGTTCCATCCGACTCACCAGTTTGATGATCAGCTTCCTGCTTATCAGATTCAACACCTAGGGATTCCTGTCTCTGTGTTTCCTTACTTTCCCCATCTCCAGATGAACCACTGCAGCCGGCGATTCCGGTCACACTAAAAGCGAATACCAGTATCATAAAGAATTTCATCCATAATTTCATAAAAACTACTCCTATTCTATTTATATTTCTTTTTCATACTACGAATATGGATAAGAAAATGTTTCATCAAAAGCCTCATATGTACAGACTATATTGTACATTTGCCTTCATCAAAAGAAGCGCATAGTTTTCTGAATCTTCGAAAGATGATAATATAAAAGTAAGTAAAAGGATGGGAGAGATCATTTTTATGGGTCGAAGTGCATTTATATATCCTAAAAAAGGCGAGATTAATTTAGAAAAGGTTAAAGAACTCCTGGCCTATTATCAAGAAATCACCTCAAAAACCGGAGAACAATTAAGCTGGGGATATGATGATCGGGCATTTCCCTACACCATTCATGAAAAAAGTAATAAAGAAGGTACATATTTGCTGCTTAAAGGAAAAGATGAAAATTATCACTCGCTGTTCATTGGCGTGATTGAAGAAGAAGACGAATCTTATGTACAGATTACCCTCCCGGAGTCTGCTACTCATGGTGACAAAGGCAAAGGGAATGAGCTGGCAAAATTTTTGGCCAGGAAGATTAAAGGGAAGCTTCAGCTGTTTAACGGCCGTTTCATGCCACTTTAAGATTTCATAGTAGCGGGAGTTAGGATGGACAGTTTTACTTTCGGAAAACCGTCCAGTCATTCTCTTTGTACGTACCACTTTTTGCACATACCTGCAGGGTTGAAATTCAAACCATTCATTTCAATAAAATCAACGAAAACGGACTTCCTTCGACTCCCGCTAATTTTGTTGATTCAAGAACCTTGCATCCTAATATTCAGCCCAGCTATTCTGCCGTATATTCATTTTTTGATTGTCTATTCAAAATGGTTGTTTTTGGTATAGTCAATAAGGTAACTCCGGTCAAAATAAGACCTATCCCTGCCCAATCTTTAATAATAAGAGTTTCTCCAACAACGAATGCACCAAGACAGGCTGCCGTCAGTGGTTCTGTCAGTGAAAGGGTAACGGCATAAGAGGCAGGGATTCTTCTTAAACTGTAATTAAAAAGTATATAAGCTAGCGCAGTTGTTACAATTCCCAGATGAAATACAACAGCTGTTCCCTTGAGCGTAAATACCCAGCTGATCGGATAGAAAAATAAAAAGGGCGTTAAAAATATCGCTGCCAATGAAAACACCAGAGCTACAAACCCTTCAGAGTCCGCCTGTTCGGATATGTTTTTGCTGACTATCGTATAAAGTGCAAATGATCCTCCTGCACCAAGTGCAAAATAAATCCCCGAAGACTGTAGATCAATGTTCTCAAATGGCATAAACAGTAAAACAATTCCTACAATGCCTAAACCGGTTGATGCCCACCATCTTACAGCCAGTTTCCTTCGGTAAATCATATATTCAACCACTCCGGTAATAATAGGAGCACTTCCAATAGCAACAACTGTTCCCACAGCGATACCGCTTAAATCAACAGCTGTAAAAAACAGCGGCTGATAAGCTGCCATGGAAATAGCGGCAATCAGCAAATCTCTTTTTGAAAATAAGAAAGCGATTTTTCCTTTAATCCATACATAAACAAGAAGACTTCCTCCCCCTATGAGCAGGCGAAGAGAACCTATGACTAACGGATGAGAATGATCTGGGGCAAACGATTGTGCAGTCCCAGTAGTACCCCATAATATTGCTGCCAGAATGGTTAACATCATTGCTGATGCATTGATTTTGTTCATGCAAAAGCACCTCATTTGTTTTTGATTTGATTATAGATCAAAAACAAAGAGGTGCTTTTCTCTAAACAAGGGTGTTTTTAGCTTTCTTTAAGCTGTTTTCTATATTGAGTTGGCGTTGTTCCAGTAAACTTTACAAAGGTTCTGGTAAACGAGGACAGATGATCATAACCAACGTAATGAGCTATCATGGAAATAGACCAGTCTGTCTCCTCCAGCAGTTTTTTTGATTCGTTGATACGAATTTCCTGAATGTACGTTCCTGGCGTTTTTCCCGTTTTCTTTTTAAACCATTCCGTAAAATAGACAGGATGATAATGCTCAAGCTCTGCTAGTCTGTAAACAGATATTGGTTCAGCAAAGTGATTATGAATATATTCTATAGAAGGGTGGGATGCATCAGGCAATTTTTTCACGATATAACGGCTCAACTGGTCTAATGAAGAGGCAGACTTCCCCTTCAGTCTATGCACCTCTTCCATCAAAAGAAAACGCAGCGATTTCCATTTATAATCAAGGTTTAATTGAATAGGTTCACTGGATTCAACGATAATCCCTTCGTTTAAAAAATGTTTTGGTACATCCAGAACTAAAAATTCATTTGCTGTAAATGAATGAAAGGTGTGCATACAATGAAAAGGTATAAAAAAAATGGTATCCTCTTTCAAGTGAAAACAGTTATGATCTGTTTTTACTTTCATGTCACCTTTTAAGGGAAAAAGAAGCTGACCGAAAGTATGATCATGGGTAACCGGAACCCGGGAATATGTTCTTTTTTCACATATTGCATGCCTTATTTCCATTTGATAACCCCCTGAGTCTATGACACCTACTTCCCGCCATCATCCGGAACAGTAACTTCAATGGCATCTGGATTTACGAAACCGAACCCTTTATTGGCAAGACCGGTTACAATATCATCCAGTGCTTGATACGTCCATTCCCTGTCATGCATGAGCAGGTTTGATCCATTACCCAGAAGATTCGTATTGACCATGATATCTGCTAAAGCTTTCTCATTCATGTATTCTTTATTCCAATCGTAGCCAAAGGACCAGTTCATTACCAGCATCCCTTCCTCTTCAGCTACTTTTTTAGAATAATCTGTATTCACTCCAAAGGGTGCACGGAAAAACTTTGGCCGTTCACCCGTAATTTCTTCTACCAGGTCATTGACACTCACTATTTCTTCATATTGTTTTTCCTCAGATAATTCACTTAATTTTTTATGACTGTACGTATGGTTTCCAATTTCGAATCCCATATTATAAATTTGTTTTAACTTATCTCTTCCGTTGTCTGCTTCAATAAAAATTCCATTGACAAAAAAGATGGCTGGAACGTCATTCTCTTTCAGTGTTTTTGCCATTTCCACAGCATACTGATCAGGAGCATCGTCAATTGTAATTAATACGACTTCCTTTGGAGCATCTTTAATGGGTGTTAGGCTCCATACATCTGTTAGTTGATATTGTGGTTTTTCTGGTTCCTGTTGGGCTGGTTCGTTGGATATGTCTGTATTACGTTCTCTTTCAGTATCACCCTGATCCGTTTCATCAGGGGTTACATCTTCCTCTTTTTCTGCAGATTCATCGCTTCCCTTATGATTATCTTTCCCTTGCAAATTTTCATCATTTGTACTATCCTCTACTGATGGTGTCGGGTCTGGCTGGGTATTGCTCGTTCCGCAGCTGGCTAACATTAGTGCAGCAATGATTATGAAAATTTTTTTCACATTTGTTCCCCCCTGGATGGAATTCGTTATAATCATTATATCTGAATTTTTTATATGAAACGATCAAATTTTAATGGGAATTTAAATTATGAGAACAGAATCAGGTGAAATTGAATGGAAAGCTTTCAAACACTTAGACGCCTTTTACCAATTGGAAGTCGCACACTAAAAACTGGAATTTCTGTATTTATCACAGCATTAATTTGCCAGCTACTGAATTTGCCCGTGATTTTTGCTGTTATTACTGCCATAGTGACTGTTGAACATACAGCCTTTGATTCAATCAGAAAAGCAATGGTACGATTTCCTGCATCTGCTATCGGAGCCTTTCTTGCTGTTTCATTTTACGGACTGTTTGGCAAAAGTGCGCTGACCTACGCACTGGCTGCTATGCTTACGATTGCTGTTTGTCACAAACTGAAACTGGATGAAGGAATTATTGTTGCAACTCTCACCGCAGTAGCTATGATCCCAGAATTTCAGAGTCATTACCTCGTTTCTTTTTTTGTACGTTTAGGGACAACATCAATTGGTATCATTGTGTCAACTGCGGTTAATTTTTTATTGCTGCCACCAGATTATACACGGTCCATTTATAAAAATGTATCTGACCTATATCAGAAAACATCTGATTTACTCATTCAAACATCCGGATGGCTGCTGAAATTAGATACCACAAAAAAACACCGGCTTGACTTATCTTATAAACAGCTGACGCGACAGATGGAGCAGACATACAACTTGATTCAATACCAGCGGGAAGAATGGAAATATCACAAACATTCGAAAAACGAAATGAAAGTATTCCAATATGCACAAAAGAAGCTAAACTTACTTCAGCAAATTTTATATCACGTTGGAAATTTACAGTATGTTGAATTAAAATCCCACTCCTTTAATGAGGATGAAAAACATTTTTTACAGAGTATTATTCTGTCAATTAGTGACATATTAAAATCATCCGGGCACGAAATTCCAGATGATCACTTTGAAAAAATAGAAAAATTAGATGAAGATTTCTGGCACTGGAAAGATGAGCATGTATGTGAAACGCCAGTAAAATATAAACATCATTTTCCGGCCGAAACGATCGTATTGTATGAAATCTTATGTTTGCATGATGTTCTTGAGGAATTACAGGAACTAGCAAAGTCAAGAAAACACTTCAGTTATGAAAATGACTAGATAAGCAACATCGTTCGCAGAAAGAGAGGGAAAGCATGCAACAAAAGGTATCACAAGTATTTTATATATCCATCATCATAGCTATTATCTTTATCACCTGGGGAATTATACCTGAAGCTGTACTTCCTGTCTGGAACCTTGAACACATCACAGGTCTTATACAAGGATTTTTGGTCAATAAGTTTGGCTGGTTTTATCTCATGTATGCTACTGCCTTTCTAGTTTTTGCCCTGTTTTTAATTTTTTCTAAATACGGAAATATTGTATTAGGAAAAGACGGCGAAGAGCCTGAATATTCTTATTTGACATGGTTTGCCATGTTATTTAGTGCAGGAATGGGGATCGGGCTGGTCTTCTGGGGAGCTGCTGAACCCATTTATCATTTTCATAACCCTCCTGTGCCGGGGCAAGATCCTAATGTCGCTGCCAAGATGGCTATGAGGTACAGTTTTTTTCACTGGGGGCTTCATCCCTGGGGCATCTATGCAGTGCTGGCACTGGCCCTTGCCTATTTCCAGTTTCGTAAGGAATCACCCGGTCTAATCAGCAGGATATTAACTCCCCTTTTTGGAGATAAGATGAAAGGCGGATGGGGAACTGTCGTAGATATTCTGGCCGTTTTCGCAACCGTGTTTGGAGTAGCTACTTCTCTCGGATTTGGTGCCATGCAAATCAGTGGTGGGTTTTCCTTTCTTTTCCAAGAATTAAATGACTCGTTTCGTCTTCAGCTGATCATTATTTTAGTGGTAACCGTCCTGTTTTTAACATCTGCTATGACAGGGTTAAATAGAGGAATTAAGTTTTTAAGCACAACTAATATTATTCTGGCCATCCTGTTAATGTTATTTGTATTGTTTACAGGGCCAACGAACTTTATCATGGACTACTTTACAACAACTCTCGGAAGTTATCTGCAGAATTTGCCGTCAATGAGTTTTAGGATGACCCCGTTCAACCAGGATAATACATGGGTCCAGGATTGGACAATATTTTATTGGGCCTGGTGGATTGCATGGGCTCCATTTGTTGGAATGTTTATTGCGAGGGTATCCAGAGGACGTACCGTTCGTGAATTTATTCTTGGAGTCCTAATTGTTCCAACTGTTTTCGGAGCTCTATGGTTCTCTGTTTTTGGCGGTTCAGCTATTTCGATTGAATATCCCAATAATGATATAATTATGAATGCTATTTCCAGCGAAGGTACAGAGGTTGCTTTATTTACATTACTGGATTATTTCCCAGTCAGTTCCATTACTTCAACCCTTGCTATACTGCTGATTTCAACCTTTTTTGTAACATCTGCTGATTCAGCAACCTTTGTGCTGGGAATGCAAACCACTAACGGAAGTCTGAACCCGGCTAAAAATATAAAGTTTTCCTGGGGAATCATCCAATCTGCAGCAGCTGCGGTTCTTTTATGGCAGGGCGGCTTAAGTGCCCTGCAGACAGCATCAATTATTGCGGCATTCCCATTCACCATTGTATTAATTCTCATAGTATTTTCATTGATGAAATGTTTTAAAGAAGAAGCCAGAAGATACCCGCTGACAAGAAGAAAACCCCGGCCTCAAACTGAAGAATAGCTCATAAAAAGCAGCGAATTCCCGATCTTTCGCTGCTTTTTCACATGTACCATCGCTGAAACCAGACATGTCCAAAATAGATACCAGAGTATGTTAAAAAGATAAAAAACAGTCTGAGTCCAGATGATACCTTAAACTTACGGCCTGACAAATAGGCAATCGTGAAGAACCATAAAAAAAGCAGTAATTTCATAAACATATGATCCTTTGAAGACAAATGAATAGAAAGAAGATAAAAGCTCCAGACGATTAATAAAATTTGTGTATAAACCCACTTTTCCATATCAAGGACCATCCTTTTGTCCAATTCTAAAATCTCCCGGGAAAAATAGCAGTAGATCTCCTGAACGTCAGTTTGCTGGTTCCTCTGCGGAAACGTATATGCGGTTACTAAATTAT
The DNA here is from genome assembly GCA_017656265.1 of Bacillaceae bacterium. Lineage (GTDB taxonomy): Bacteria > Bacillota > Bacilli > Bacillales > Alkalibacillaceae > Melghiribacillus. Next base: position 579,845 of record JACDOD010000001.1, read on the forward strand.
ATGAAAAATTAAGGAAAGTATTTTTCATTTATGTAACATTTTGTTTACAAGCCCTATTTCTCCATATTCATTTGATAGAATAACATTAAAACCAACTGTGAAGGGGATATAAATGGAAAAAGCTTGGATTCCATTTGCCGCGCTTTTACTCGTGTTTTCAAATTCATGTACAGACCAGCAGACAGCTACCAGAGCTGTTCAATTTGAATCAGAAGATTACCAGGTTATCTTTTTCTCAGACGATCAGAACCGTGAAACCCAGGAGGAATATCTGGACGCCATTTTAGTATTGCAAAACAGTGAGTGGTTTAATCAATTAGAGTGGAATCAGCAGATATTAAAAGATGATGAGATACCTGACCTGTCCTTTCACTCTTATCCGGCATTGGTCATCCTCAAGAACGGTCAGTTAGTCAAAACGATCTCCGGCAAAGAATCAAAAGAAGATATTGTTAATCATGTACTGGAAATCTTACCAGAACAATCTTCCATACAATAATATGTCATCCCCTTTTCCATTCGCATAAATCATATGCCTGGAAGCTGAGAAAAAACTGCATATGATCATGAAAGATCCGAACTTATTCAACCGTCACATGAATGAGTTCGGTTTTTTTATTTCGCCTTTTCCACCCTTCATTAATTTTTTTGTCTCCCTCTTTTTTGATGCTTTTTTTGGCTAAATTATGAAAACAAAGCGAAAATTTCATGGTATAATTCTGAATATGACAAAATTCTTTATATTTTGACATGGGATGGGGTCGAGATTGTTCAGAAAAAAATTCAGTCAGATAAAGGGGGACTTTATTTCATGAAAAGTATTAAAATTAAAATCATTGTAACTTTTACATTGTTATTCTTTCTTGTTTTAGCATCTGTTTCTACCTTTACTTACATGAGTACCAAGGGGTCTATCGAAGAAGAGATAAAGATCTCAGCTCAGGATTCTGTGGAAGAAATGAAACGTAATATTGAGCTTTATCTCAAACATTATGTGAATGGGGTTGAGCGATACGCGAAAAGTGAAGCCATTCAAAACTTCATTAAGACCAAAATCAATAACCAGTATGCGAACTTTACGCCAATCCGTAAAGACCTGGCCATTTATAATGAGACATACCCAAATGTTGAACTTACTTACTTTGGGTTAAGCAACAAGACTTTTTACTCCGAGCCATCAATTGAACTTCCAGATGATTGGGACCCAACCTCCCGCCCATGGTACCAAAAAGCTGCCAATAACCCTGGACAAGTTGTTTTTACTGATCCATATATTGATGTCAACACGAATGAATATATTGTAAGTGTTGCACGTTCTATACATGACCCTGTCACCGATGAAGTCATTGGAGTGATGGCCAACGACATCACTCTGCAGGCCTTGACCAATATTGTAACCGAAACAAACCTCGGTTATGAAGGATACCCTGTCCTGCTTGATCAGAATGGCATGGCTCTTGTTCACCCATCAAAAAAAGGGGAAGATTTATCTGAATCCCTTTTATTCCAAAATCTTACCGAATCAGGAACCAATACTGGTTTAACAACAAATGATGAGACTAATGAATTAATTGCTTTTCACACGATTGAAGGTACCGGCTGGAAAGTAGGAGCCGTTTACTCGGAAAATAATTTATTTCAGATGTCCCGTGAACTGCTGTCAACTATTATTTTAATATCAGCAGTTGCCATCGTTCTTACTTTTGTAATCACGTATTTTATTTCAAGAAGCATTACGAACCCGCTTATTCGGGTACGAAATGAAGTGAATAAAGTAGCAAATGGGGATTTAACTGCGAATGTTGATATAAAGACTAAAGATGAGATCGGTCAGCTGGCCATGAACTTTAACCAAATGGTTCATAATATGAAAGAACTGATTGAACATGTGAATCACTCCATTCATGAAGTGGGCGAGTCATCAGAATCATTAAGTGCTATTTCAGAGGAAACCAGTGCATCAGGTGAAGAAATTAACCGGGCAATTTCTGAAATCGCAAGTGGTGCAACAAAACAGTCAGAAGATGTTGAAATTACCAGACAGAAAGTTGCTTCGCTTTCTGATCAAATTCAAAAAGTCAATCACCAAAATGAACAAATGCTGCAATTGTCTACCCGTGCAAACGAAGCCAATGAAACTGGTCTAAATCAAATCACCAAATTAAGTGAAAAAACCGAAGAATTTCAGAAAGTCATCGGAGAGGTCAGTACTGTAATTACCAGCCTTGTCAACCAGGTTAAAGCGATCGAAAGCGTGATTGACTCCATTACGGATATTTCCGAGCAGACCAACTTGCTTGCTTTAAATGCAAGTATTGAAGCAGCACGCGCAGGTGAACATGGTAAAGGATTCGCAGTGGTTGCTGAAGAAGTGCGAAAGCTTGCTGAACAGTCATCTGAGGCAACCGAGCAAGTACGTCAAACGATTATGGGCATTGAGGAAGAGACTCAAAAAGCCCTTAAAGAAATGGAACAAACTGAACTTATCTCAAAAGAGCAGGATGAAGTGGTTAATGATACACAGGATGCATTCCATACTATCGCTGATATGATGCAGCAGATGATTACTTCCATCGATCAGGTAAGTGAAGAAGTCAAATATATGAATCAATTTGAAGAAGATGTTAAGGCATCTGTAGAAAATATCGCATCCGTATCGGAAGAATTTGCAGCATCCACAGAACAAGTTACCGCTTCGACAGAAGAAACGATCAGGGCTATAAGCTCCATTTCGGAATCCGCTGAACAGTTAAATGAATCCAGTAAGCGTCTGCAGGAAATGATCCATCGATTTAGAACGGAATAAAGTTAATTCAAGTTTATCTAAAATTTTCACATAAAAAATCCTCCCTTTATAGCAGGGAGGATTTTTTATTGGCTTATTATTTTACAATATGAATTGGTGTGCCAAGAGCTACCTCTGCAGCTTCCATCGTAATCTCACCTAATGTCGGGTGAGCATGAATGGTCAGCGCAAGGTCTTCTGCTGTCATACCGGCTTCAATGGCAAGACCAAGCTCAGCAATCATATCACTTGCGTTTGGTCCTGCAACCTGAGCACCAATAACAAGACCGTCTTCTTTTCTGGTTACAAGCTTAACAAATCCATCCGTATCATTAAGCGAAAGTGCACGTCCATTTGCCGCAAATGGGAATTTCGCAACTTCCACATCGTATCCGGCTTCTTTTGCTTCCTTATCAGTATAGCCAACGCTTGCCAATTCAGGATCAGAGAAGACAACGGCTGGAATTCCGATATAATCGATTTCCGATTTTTCTCCACTGATTGCTTCAGCAGCAATTTTGCCTTCGTAAGAGGCTTTATGAGCAAGCGGAGGTCCAGCTACAATATCCCCAATGGCGTAGATGTTATCGATATTGGTGCGGCATTGTTTATCGATCTTAATTAGACCCCTGTCATCCATTTCAATACCTACCTGTTCAAGGCCAAGCTCATCCGTGTTTGGACGACGGCCTACCGTGACCAGTACATAATCCGCATCAACCGTTTCTTCTTTTCCTTTTGCTTCATACGTAACCGTAACACCATTATCTTTTTCTTCTACACCTTTTGCCATCGCTTTTGTGATCACTTTTACGCCTTTTTTCTTCAAGCGGCGCTTAACAATGGATGTCATATCTTTCGGGAATCCGCCTAAAATTTCATCTGCACCTTCCAGGATGGTTACTTCAGTACCGAAGTTTGCATAAGCAGTACCCAGCTCCGTACCGATATAACCTCCACCAATGACAACCAGCTTTTTCGGAATTTCATTCAGGTTCAAAGCACCTGTGGAATCCAGCACGCGATCAGAAAATTTGAAAGCTGGAATTTCAATTGGACGTGAGCCGGTAGCTATAATGCAGTTTTTAAACTTATACGTCTGTGAGTTTTTCTCATCCATAATGCGAACGGTGTTTTTATCGACAAAGTAAGCTTCTCCCTTAATGATGTCAACCTTGTTTCCTTTTAACAGGCTCTCTACACCGCCAGTAAGCTTTTTAACAATGCCTGCTTTCCATTTTTGCACTTTTGAGAAGTCTACTTTTACATTTTCAGCAGTGATTCCCATGTCATCTGAATGTTGTGCATGTTCGTAGCGATGGCTTGCGGAAATCAGTGCCTTGGAAGGAATGCATCCTACATTTAGACAAACACCGCCAAGATTTGCTTTATCAACAATCGTAACCTTTTGTCCGAGCTGTGCTGCGCGAATGGCAGCTACATAACCACCTGGTCCGGCACCAACAACAAGTGTGTCTAGTTCAATTGGAAAATCTCCTACAACCATTTTTCTACGCCTCCATCATAATTAATTGTGGATCATTAAGTAAACGTTTAATATGATTCAACGCAAGCTGAGCTGTCGCCCCATCAACCATGCGATGGTCGAAGCTTAAAGAAAGGGCAAGTACTGGAGCTACTACTACTTCCCCATTACGTACAACTGGCTTTTCAGCAATACGGCCAATTCCCAGGATAGCCACTTCTGGATGGTTGATTACAGGAGTAAACCACTGTCCGCCAGCAGATCCAATGTTGGTAATGGAACAGGATGCTCCCTTCATTTCTTCCGGTGCCAGCTTTCCGCTCCGGGCTTTTTCAGCCAGTTCATTTATTTCAGCTGAAATTTCAAACATCGATTTACGGTCTGCATCTTTCACAACTGGAACAAGCAAGCCTCTATCCGTATCCGCTGCAATCCCGATGTTATAGTAGTGCTTATGAATGATCTCTTCTGTTTCATCGTCAAAAGAAGTATTTAAAATTGGATACTTCTTCAGCGTTGAAACAAGGGCTTTTACCACATACGGCAAATAGGTCAGTTTAATATTTTGCTCAGCAGCCACTTCTTTAAACTTTTTGCGATGGGCAACAAGCTCTGTCACGTCCACATCATCCATTAGTGTAACATGAGGAGCGGTATGTTTGGAAGTCACCATCGCTTTTGCAATCGCCCGGCGAATTCCGCTCATCTTTTCACGGGTTTCTGGATATTCACCCTGTGGTACAACTGGCTCTCGGGTCTCTTTTACCGTTTCCTGTTCTTCAGACCCTTGTGTAACAGGAGTTACTTCTTCCTGTTGATCTCCCTGCAGATAGCGATCGATATCTTCCTTCAAAATCCGGCCGTTTTTGCCTGTCCCTTTTACTAGACGAATATCTACATCGTTGTCACGGGCATACTTGCGAACAGACGGCATGGCAATGACACGTTTATTATCTGCCTCAATATCTTCTGTCTCCGCTGCCTTTGCTCGCTGACTTTCCTTTTCATCTTTCTTTTCGGATTTCTTTGGCTCGTCAGGCTGTTTTTCTTCAGTCTGTTCTTCCTCCTGTGATTCATACCCTTCCGCATCAAAGGTAATAATGGTATCTCCTACAACAGCTACTTCGCCTTCCTGAACGTTAACATCCTTAACCGTTCCTTCAACTGGTGACGGGATTTCCACTACGGCTTTATCATTTTGAACTTCACAGAGAACATCGTCTTCCTTCACTTCATCTCCAGGCTTTACGAACCATTTGACTATTTCACCTTCGTGAATGCCTTCACCAATATCTGGCAATTTAAATTCATAGGCCACAAAAATTCCCTCCTATCATGATTAAAAGTTAATTGCTGCTTTTGCTTTTTCCACGATGTCATTGTGATTAGGCAGCCATACTTCTTCTGCCTCGGAGAACGGATAAACGGTGTCTGGTGCAGCTACACGCAATACAGGGGCTTCCAGATGCAGGATGGCACGTTCTTGAATTTCAGCTACAACATTTGCTGCAATACCTGCCTGACGCTGGGCTTCCTGAATGACCACTGCACGATTGGTTTTCTTAACTGACTCAATAATGGTATCAACATCAATAGGGCTTACCGTACGCAAATCAATTACTTCTGCACTGATTCCTTCTTTCTCCAGTTCTTCAGCAGCTTTTAAAGCGGAATGAACCATTGCCCCATATGCTATCAGGGAAATATCCTTTCCTTCACGTTTAATGTCAGCTTTTCCAAGTTCAATCGTATACTCTTCTTCTGGTACCTCTTCACGGAAAGAACGATATAATTTCATATGCTCCAAGAAAATAACAGGATCATTGTCACGGATTGAAGAAATCAGCAATCCTTTGGCATCATAAGGTGTTGAAGGAATGACTACTTTAACACCTGGCTGCTGAGCAACCAGACCTTCCAGGCTGTCTGCATGCAATTCAGGCGTATGTACTCCCCCACCAAACGGAGAACGAATGGTCATCGGTGCACTTTTTGTATTTCCTGAACGGAATCTCATCCGAGCTGCTTGACCGCTGATTGCATCCATTGCTTCATATACGAAGCCAAAGAACTGGATCTCAGGCACAGGACGAAAACCTTGAAGGACCAGTCCGTTTGCAAGGCCGATAATACCAGATTCAGCTAACGGGGTATCAAATACGCGATCTTCCCCAAACTCTTCCTGAAGACCTTCAGTTGCACGGAACACTCCACCGTTTTGACCCACGTCTTCACCGAAGACCAGCACATTTTCATCATTTTTTAATTCAATGCGCAAAGCATCAGTAATTGCTTGAATCATCGTCATTTGTGCCATGATCTACTTCGACTCCTTTTCTTTATATTCTTCCATTTGCTCTTTTAAGTTAGATGGAAGTTCTTCATACATAATGGAAATTAAGTCGGTAACCTTTTGCTTAGGAGTTTCGTCAGCTTTCTTAATAGCCGCTTTAACGTCTTCTTTCGCCTTTTCAATCACTTTGTTCTCTTCTTCTTCAGACCATAATCCTTTCTTCTCAAGGAACTTTCTGAAACGAACAAGCGGATCCTTCTTCTCCCATTCGTTTTCCGTATCCTTTGTACGATATCGGGTTGGATCGTCTCCAGCCATTGTATGTGGACCATAGCGGAATGTTATCGTTTCAATTAATGTAGGTCCTTCACCATTCACCGCCCGTTCACGTGCATCTCTTGTAACTTTATAAACGGCAAGAACATCCATGCCATCAACCTGTACCCCCGGAATACCGGCAGCAACTGCTTTTTGAGCAATCGTTTTAGCTGCCGTTTGTTTTTCTACTGGGACTGAGATAGCATACTGGTTGTTTTGAACGACAAAAATTGCTGGAGCCTGATAAGCGCCTGCAAAGTTAATTCCTTCATAAAAATCGCCTTGAGAAGATCCGCCATCACCTGTATAAGTGAAAGCAACTGCTTTCTTGCCCCGTCGTTTTATTCCAAGAGCAACACCGGCTGCCTGTGTAATTTGTGCACCGATAATAATCTGTGGACTTAGTGCATTGACACCCTCTGGCATCTGATTCCCATGAAAATGACCGCGTGAAAACAGAAATGCCTGGTATAATGGAAGACCATGCCAGATTAATTGCGGTACATCCCGATAAGCAGGAAGTAAAAAGTCTTCCTTCTCCATCGCATAGTGACTTCCAAGGATGGATGCCTCCTGACCTGCAGTCGGTGCATAGAACCCTAAACGTCCCTGACGATTAAGTGCAATAGAACGCTGATCCAGGACACGGGTATACACCATTCGATGCATTAACTCTTTTAAATCATCATCAGAAAGATCAGGCATAGCGTCTTCATTAACGACTTCGCCTTCTTCATTCAAGATTTGAAACGTTTCGAACTGATTTTCAATGTTCTCCAATACATTCTTCAATTTCTTCACCTCTTCCTTTCCAAAAAGAATCTCCAATCATAGAATTGCCAAAAAATTTTAGTTCGATCACATCATATCTCGTTTCTTTTGCCCGTAATTCATAGCTTTCATACATTACGGCTTAAACTGTTTTAATATAAATAGTACATTTCATTAGTACAAACATCTGTATGTAGTTTATCCTAAAACAGATATAATCGTCAAACACTTTATTTATCATGGGTTACAAGAAAATGGTGTATTATAACAACTGCCTTTACACCGGATTCTGTATTAGTTCAAAATTAAAACTGTATTATTATCACTTAGGTGATGGTCAATGCTGTTCCGAAAAATATAACATGATTCAATGAAGAAAGATTCATTCTTTCCCTATCATTAAAAAAACCTTGCCATGCTCCCATGACAAGGTTAGGAAAGTAAGATCCTCACTTATTCATTGTTATTGTTTTCTTGTTCCAACTGGTCAGCAGGCTGAATATTAATCCCCGCTGATTGATAGAACTCCATTTTTAAGTTGTTATAAGTTTTGGTAAAGTCATTAAACTGTTTATTGGATGCCATAATCTCATCATAACTGTTGTTAATCTGATCAATCTGATTTTCAAGCTTTTCTTTTGTTAAATCCTCATTTTGAAGCATCAAATATAACTCTTTATTTAAATCGAGTGATTTCATATAGCTTTCATATAAATCCTGGTAAGACTGAAATCGGTTTTCCATCGCATCAATCATATTGCCTGCAATTTCTTTAACATTCTCGTCTTCCAGTTCTTCAATCATTGGTTTTACTTTATCAAATTCAGTTTTGGCAGCTTCTATGCTCTCTTTTTCAATATCCATGATATCTCTTCGCTGTTCGATAATATCGATGGCTTCTTCAGAAAGTTTAACACTTTCTTCAAATTCACTGCTGCTCATTTGAATTATTTTATCATACAATTCTTTCTCCTGCCTTTCCAATTCCAGGAGAGGCTCTTGCTGGGCAGCAAAATTCTCTTCTAAGTCAACGGCTTTTTCAAGATGCTCGTACATCTGTTCTGCAGCTGTTGGTCCCTGGCTGCATGCAGTAAGTAAAGCGAATATTAGTATGATGATGACTCTCAATTTTTATTTCCTCCTTATGGATCTCAAAAAGTAATATGTAAAATCAGAGTTTTTTTCAGTATAACACATGTCATCTCAAGCCATATATATGAAAAATAAAAATGTTTTATGTTTATGTTTATTTTTCCTTATTGTCGAATGTTTATGTTAAACTAAATGTGAAATCTCGAGTCTTTGAGGAGTGAATGACATGATTACAATGGATGATATTGTCCGGGAAGGTCATCCTGTGTTGCGGCAGGTAGCAGAAGAAGTTTCCCTTCCCCCATCAAAAGAGGACATTGAAACGTTAAAAGAAATGCTTCAATTCTTAAAAAACAGCCAGGATGAAGAAGTGGCTGAAAAATATAATTTACGTCCTGGAGTAGGTCTTGCTGCTCCGCAAATCGGCCTGCCCAAAAGAATGATTGCTGTTCACTTCACTGATTTTAATGAAAAAGAATACAGTATGGGTTTATTTAACCCTAAAATTATGAGCCACTCTGTGGAAAAAACATATCTGTCAACCGGTGAGGGATGCTTAAGCGTAGACCGTGAAGTGCCGGGTTATGTTCCCCGATATGCCCGTATAACTGTAAAGGGGACAGATCTTGATGGAAACGAAGTCAAGTTACGATTAAAAGGTTTTGCAGCAATTGTTTTTCAGCATGAAATTGATCATTTAAACGGAATCATGTTTTATGATCACATTAATAAAGAAGATCCGTTTCAGGTCCCTGAACATGCAAAGCCTGCCGATCAGGAGTAAGACCCGGAAGGCCGGGACAATACAGAAAAGCGGAAGCGCCCCGTTTAGCCCCGAAAACGGCCGGAGGGACACCGAGGAGGCTGTCCGCGCCTACGGGGGACCGAAGCAGCTCGAGGGGCTGGGAGCTGAAGCTGGACAATCATTCCCTCCATTTGAAGGGTTGCAGCAGATTCAAATTTTATACCTTTTATCTTTTAAAATATCTGAACTATATTCAATTGCCGCACGAATTAGTTCGGGTATTTTTGCGTACTCAAAATGCTTTCGCTTTCCGCAGGCACGGTCTTAACTTGGATGCCTGTCACTTGTCGGGATATGTCCATTTTCGGATAAGCAGTATCCTCCCTCTTCACCTTATACTATCAGAATTGTTTCTACAAAAGCCCCACTATCTTTAGGCCCTTAACTATCCCTGACTTAGACACGTGATCGGTCACGACATCTGCAACTTTCTTCACCGTTGGGTGACCGTTGCCCATGGCAACACCTGTACCTACAAACTCCAGCATTTCCATATCGTTTAATCCATCACCAAAGGCAAATGAATTCTCCTTATCAATTCCAAGATACTCAAGCATTTTTTGAATTCCTCTTGCTTTTGAGCCTTTAGCAGGCAAAACATCAGTAGAATATTGATGCCAGCGAACAAAACGGAAAGAATCATGTGAAAAATAAGTCTTTTCTTCATGATCTTCACAGAATATCAATGCTTGATAGACAGGTTTCTTTTTAAAATAATTTGGATCAATTTTCGGATATGGCAGCTTGAGGCTGCCAATACTCTCTGCAATAAATGGGTGATTGGGCTCAGAGGCTGTCATTGTAGTCTCGTCCAGATAAACCATTGGATGGTTACGTTTCTTAGCATGAAACCAGAGACTTTCCAGTTCATTTTTTGGCAGAGGTTCTTCAAAGATAACTTTTCCATTTAATACAACGAGTTGCCCATTAAAGCTAATAAACGAATCTATTCCTAATCTCTTACGGATATGGTCATACATAAAAGGAGCACGTCCAGTTGCAATAGCAACCAATACACCTTTGTCCTTCAGATCATGTACTGCTTCTATCGTCTCCTCTGGAATTTCTTTATGTTCATCCAGAAGTGTACCATCAATATCAAAGAAAACGATTCTTTTTCTATCCATTTGTCTCTTCCTTTCCTCTGTCCATTCCCTCTAACATTGCTTCACTATATTTTCCTGAAACATCCTCATTTTACACCATTCAGTGATAAAAATTTTTTTTTGTAAAATCTTGCGTATTCACGTATATACTATCTCATAGAAGATTATTTTTTAAAAAGTGTGGTGCTTTCCTATTCAATTCTTCATAAAAGCATACTATACTATAAGTAAGAGGGAAAGGGTCGGCAGATTAATTTAACGTTTTTTAGGCTTTTCTTTACAAATCAGGAAAGGAGATGTAAGGTAGGTATGTTGAGGCGATGGAGAGAAAAGCTAAAAAAACGTTGGAAAGGTTTATTGGGTCGAAAAACGTATGCATAACCATTATTCATAAATGATTCCTCCGTTTCGTTTCATTCATAATAACAATCATAATGATTGAACAGCTATATGGATAGGACAAGGATAAATGGAAATAAATGATATTAGGAGAGATGCACATGATATTCAAAGTATTTTATCAAGAGCTTCCGGAGGAAGTACCTGTACGTGAACGCACACAAGTTTTATTTGTTGAGGAAGAGAACGAAAGAAATGTCCGTAAAAAGCTAGCCGATCGCAATATTAATATTGAGTATATTCAGGTGCTGGATGAAAAGTATCTGGAATACGAAAAAAACTCATCTGAAAACTTTAAAGTGGAGAAGCTATAAGCCATGAAGTTTGTAAGAAATGATCAGACAGCTATCTTTGCACTGGGCGGTCTGGGAGAAATCGGTAAAAACATGTACGGAATTCAATTCCAGGACGAAATTATCATCATTGATGCTGGTATCAAATTCCCGGAAGATGAGCTTCTTGGAATTGACTATGTTATCCCGGATTACACATACCTGGTGCAAAACAGGGATAAAATCAAAGGATTGTTTATCACCCACGGACACGAAGACCATATCGGCGGCATCCCTTACCTGTTAAGGGAAGTACGTGTACCGATTTATGGTGGTAAACTGGCGATCGGTTTAATTAAAAATAAATTAGAAGAACACGGATTATTAAGAGGCACAAAGCTATATACCATTGACGAGGACGATGTGATTAAGTTCCGTAAAACATCTGTCACTTTCTTCCGTACAACACATAGTATCCCTGATTCCTTCGGTGTTGTAGTAAAGACACCTCCGGGGAACATCGTTCACACAGGAGACTTTAAGTTTGACTTTACACCGGTCGGAGAACCGGCTAATTTAACAAAAATGGCTGAAATCGGGAAGGAAGGCGTGCTTTGTCTGCTATCAGACAGTACGAACAGTGAAATACCTGATTTCACCAAGTCCGAACGGGTAGTAGGCCAAAGCATTGATGATATTTTCAGCAGAGTGGAAGGACGGATTATCTTTGCAACGTTCGCTTCCAACATTCATCGTCTTCAGCAGGTTGTTGAAGCTGCAGTAAGACATAAGCGAAAAGTTGCTGTTTTTGGCCGAAGTATGGAAGCTTCCATTAACATTGGTTTAGATCTTGGGTACATCAAAGCACCCAAAAACACATTTGTAGATGCGAATCAAATCAATCGCCTTCCTGCTGAAAAGGTAACGATTTTATGTACTGGATCACAGGGAGAACCTATGGCGGCCCTTTCCCGCATAGCGAACGGTACACACAGACAAATTCAAATTCAGCCTGGTGATACGGTTGTCTTTTCCTCTTCTCCGATCCCGGGCAACACCATTAGTGTGAACCGAACCATTAATATGCTTTATCGTGCCGGAGCCGATGTCATTCATGGTTCATTAAGTGATATTCATACATCCGGTCACGGAGGACAGCAGGAACAGAAATTAATGCTGCGCTTAATGAAACCTAAGTACTTCATGCCGATCCATGGTGAATATCGGATGTTAAAAGAACATACAAAATTAGCTGAAGCCTGTGATGTACATCCGAAAAACTGTTTTATCATGGACAATGGTGATGTTCTCGCACTTGGTAAAGACAATGCGGCCATTGCCGGAAAAATCCCTTCTGGTTCTGTCTATGTTGACGGAAGCGGTATTGGGGATATAGGAAACATTGTACTGCGTGACAGACGGATATTATCCGAAGAAGGACTGGTCATTGTCGTTGTCAGCATCAACATGAAGGAATTTAAGATTGCTGCAGGCCCAGATATTATATCAAGAGGATTCGTGTACATGCGAGAATCTGAAGATTTAATTAATGAGGCACAAAAGCTTGTTTCCAGACACCTGGAAAAAGTAATGGAACGCCGAACCTCACAGTGGTCTGAAATTAAAAATGAAATAACCGATACGATTGCTCCTTTCCTATATGAAAAAACGAAACGGAAACCAATGATTCTGCCAATTATAATGGAGGTATAATTGCAAAACCCTTAACCCGATGCGGGTTAAGGGTTTTTTACGTTTATAGTATATTTACCTTAACGAGTGATCCAGTGAATAGGCATGGATGGTTTTCTCCAGTATTTCTGCTGCTTTTTTCAATTCATCATAGGTTACCGTAAGTGAGGGAAGGAGGCGGATAACATTTGGCCCTGCCAGCAGGGCTAACAGTCCTCTATTTCTTAGATCAGCCAGCAACGAAACTACCTCTGTATGAAGTTCAATTCCAATCATAAGTCCTTTTCCCCGAATTTCTTTAACCAGATGATTACCCTTCAGTCGTTCCATTAATTGCTGTTTCATCCAGTTTCCTTTTTTCTGAACTTCTTGTAAAAAAGATTCTATAAATATTTCGTCAACAGTAGCTTTTGCACTGACGACAGCTAATGGGTTTCCTCCAAAAGTTGAACCGTGACTGCCCGCAGAAAAACTTTCGATCAGCTCTTTTTTTCCAATCATTGCACCGATCGGGAAACCGCTGCCCAATCCTTTGGCAAGGGTGATGATATCCGGTTCAATTCCATAATGTTCATAAGCGAACGCTTTTCCTGTGCGGCCAATCCCAGTCTGGACTTCATCAACAATGAGCAATGCACCAATTTTCCTGCACTTTTTCTCAACAGCTTGCAAAAATTCCGGAGCCGCTGGTATTACTCCTCCCTCCCCTTGAATAACTTCAAGCATAATGGCAGCTATTTGATAATCGTCAATAGCCTCCACAGCATCTATATCATTGTATGGGAGATATTCAAAGGTCGGAGCCAGCGGACCAAAACCTTCATGAACCTTTTTTTGAGCTGTTGCTGTCATCGTAGCATAGGTTCTTCCGTGAAAGGATTGATGAAAGGTGATGATTTTGTGCTTGTTGGTATGTTTTCGGGCCAGTTTAATCGCTGCCTCATTCGCTTCCGCCCCGCTGTTTGCAAAAAAGACAGCATCCCCACATGAGGATTCAACTAACTTTTTAGCCAGTTCCTCCTGTGCTGGAATGTGAAACAAATTCGAAACATGCCAGACCTCCTCAAGCTGTTTCAGGATGGCTTCTTTTACCAGTTCCGGCTGATGGCCCAGGTTACAGACAGCTATACCTTGAACAAAATCTAAGTAAGTTTTTCCGCTGGTATCATATAAGTAGGAGCCTTTGGCCTTTTCCACTTCAACATCCCAGCGGGCATAAGTGGGAAATAAATAACTCAAGTTAAACCACAACCTTTTTCTTCACAATTTTTGTACCAGTTAAAGCCCCGTCCCTAAAAACAGAGTCTTTCCCGTTCACAATCACGACTTCTTTTAGCCGGTCAGATAAAACTGCTAATGAGGAAGTTACTTTCGGAATCATTCCCCCATAGATCACTCCATCGTCAATCAACTTCTGAATAAATTGTTCATCGGCCTCTTCAATCAGCTTTTTATCCTTTAAAATACCTGGCACATCCGTTACAAACACCAGCTGTTCGGCCCCCATCATCTCTGCGATGGCTGCGGCGCATAAGTCAGCATTAATATTTAATGTTTGCCCATCTTTTGTTTGACCTAATGGAGCTACCACTGGCACATAAGAGCGCTGCAACAAAGCCTGAAGAAACTCGTGGTTTACCGATTCCACTTTGCCTACATATCCTAAATGTTCACGGTCCAGATACGAAGCTTGAATCAGTTTTCCATCGCACCCTGACACACCCACTGCATCAATCTGATTTTGCTGCAGGCGGGAGGTTAACCATTTGTTCATCTTTCCCGCCAGCACCATTTCCACCACTTCCAGCACGTCCCTGGTCGTTTTTCGCTGACCGTTATGAAATTGACTCTGAACTTTTAATTTTTTCAGCATTCGATTAATTTCCGGACCACCGCCATGTACAAAAATCAAATGTTTCGATTGCATGAATTCCTTCATGCTTTCAATAAAGGAATCAGCTAATTCCCCCAGCATACTTCCCCCCAGTTTTACGACTACAACCGGGTGATTAAGTGCGGTAGCTTGCGTTGATTTTGACGTAATCATATGTTAAATCACATCCCCACGCTTTTCCATCTTGGTCACCCTTGTTTAAAATTACGTTGATGTCAATATGTTCTCTTTGTAAGTATTTTTTTGCCTCTTCTTCTGAAAACGATTGAGGCACCCCATTCCTGAATGTTAAATATGGTCCGATATAAATTTCAATTTCCTCTGGATCTACTCTCGCATTGCTGTACCCAATGGCACCTACAATTCTTCCCCAGTTGGCATCTGTCCCGTATATGGCTGTCTTAACCAGGGAGGAGCCAACAATATTCTTCGCAATGATATTTGCTTCTTCCTTTGAACTGGCTCCTTTCACATTTACCTCGATTAATTTGGTAGCCCCCTCTCCATCACGGGCTATTTGTTTGGAAAGATCTTCACATACTTTTGTTAAGCCTTTTAGAAATACCCCCCAGTCGGGATGATTTTCATGGAGTTCTTCATGTCCCGCTTCGCCATTGGCCAAAACGATGACCATATCATTTGTAGATGTGTCCCCATCTACCGTAATCTGATTGAATGTGACATCTGTTATTTCTCCCAGAGCTTTCTGTAAAAGGGCAGGTGAAATATTCGCATCTGTAGTAATAAACCCAAGCATGGTAGCCATATTTGGATGAATCATCCCAGATCCCTTGGCAGCTCCAGCGATGTTCACAGTCTGGCCATCAATTACCACTTCATAACAGGAACCTTTTATAAAGGTATCGGTCGTTAAAATAGCTTCCTGAAAGCTCACAGCTCCCTGTTGTGACTGGCTGCATTCTACTTCTTCAATTCCCTTTTTGATTTTATCCATCTGCAAATATTCACCGATTACGCCCGTTGAGGCTACAGCTACGTAATGTTCAGGAAACCCAAAGCGCTGGGCTGTTAGCTTTCTCATCTCAATAGCATCCTGAAGTCCCTGTTCACCCGTACAGGCATTGGCAATGGCACTGTTTACGATAACTGTCTGCAGTTTGTGCTCATTGGAAATGCTGTCCTGGGTCACTTTCAGGGGGGCTGCCTGAAAATGATTTTGTGTATAAACAGCTGCACATGCAGCAGGTTTATCACTGACTAAAAGCCCCAGGTCCTTTTTAGAATAACGCAAACCGATATGCATACCACCAGCTTTAAAACCCTTTGGAGTGACAAGTGATCCACTTTCAACTTTTTGAATCACTGCTTCTTTCGTTTTCATCTAGGATAATGTCCTCCTTACTCGTTATGGATAAACCGGAACCATTTGTTTCAATCCCATTGTCTCCTCAAAATCAAACAGAATATTAAAGTTTTGAACTGCCTGGCCCGCTGCTCCTTTCATTAAGTTATCAATGACAGAAACGATGGTTAATCTACCTGTTCTCTCATCCAGCTTTAAACCGATATCACAATAGTTCGATCCGTAAACATCCTTTGTACCTGGAAAAGAACCATCCGCTCTGATTCTGACAAACGGCTCACTTTCATAAAATTGAATATAGAGATCCATTAGTTCATTTTGTTTAAGGTTCTTTTTCAACTCCACATATATGGTAGCCATGATTCCCCTTGTCATTGGAATGAGATGGGTGTGAAAGGATATGGCATCCAGCTGATCATCCCATTCATGAATAACCTGCTCTATTTCAGGGATGTGCTGATGCTCATGGACTTTATAGATTTTCAGATTTTCATGCATCTCTGTAAAACTAGTACCGACCGCAGGTTTTCTCCCAGCACCTGATACACCCGATTTGGCATCAATAATAATCGATTTCGGTTTCACAAGCTGACTTTTTACAATTGGAGCCAGTCCCAGTAATGTTGCCGTAGGATAACATCCCGGATTGGCAATGACATTGGCAGTTTTGATTAACTCCCGATTCATTTCAGATAGACCATATACGGCTTCTTCAAGCAGGTCTGCTGGCGCTGACGCCTTGTGATACCACTGTTCATACATACCTGGATTTTTTAGCCTGAGGTCACCGGACAAGTCAATTATTTTAAGGTCATCCGTTACCAGTTCCGGTGACAAAGATGCCGAAACTCCAGATGGTGTTGCCAGAAAAACTACATCATGACTGGCTTGAACCTGTTCTGTCTCGACCATTTCCAGATCAAGGGTACAAATATCGGTTAAGTGCGGATAAACATGTGCATACTTTTTTTTCTCACTAGAAGATGTATAAAGAGTACAAGAAGTTACCTTTGGATGGTTCGTTAAAATCCGATGCAATTCTACACCACCATATCCTGTAGCCCCGATAATACCAACATTCAATGACATCACCTGCAATTCCGTTTTTTAAATTAGTTAACATTATAATACTGCATAAAAATAAAATCAATAGTATTTTTATTCATCTACAAAAAAAGAATACAACAACACCTCTCTGATCATCATCCTTTTTTCAGGACCTTAAGAATGGTTCACATTTTTTATAGATAGTATCAATGCTCTTATTTTATTCATCGTTTTGTTTCTTCTTTTAAAGCACTATAAGAATATGAGCCTGTTGAAGGAGAAATAAATAACCCTCGGCCAGGGACGTTATATCACAGTCCACTAACCGAGGGTTCGCTCATTTCATCATAGATGGTAGTTATAAATTATTCTTCATCGTCATCTGCTACAAGAAGCTTTTCAAATCTTGATATATCTTTATCAGCGCCAATTACAATTAAAACATCGTCATTCCGAATAATTTCATTGGCCATAGGTGAAACAATAATATCCTTATCCCGTTTGATCGCAACCACATTACATCCGTATTTTGCCCGAATATCCAGGTCGATTAAAGTACGTCCACTCATTTTGGTACCTGCTTTAACCTCTACAATACTATGTTCATCCGATAGTTCCAGATAATCCAGGACATTATTCGAAATTATGTGATGGGCTATCCGTTTTCCCATATCCCTTTCAGGATGAACGACACGATCAGCACCGATTTTGCTCAACACTTTTTCATGGTAATCATTCTGAGCTTTTACAGTAATTTTTTTTATTCCTAACTCCTTAAGAATTAAGGTTGTTAGAATGCTGGCTTGCAGGTTATCACCAATCGCAACAATGACGTGATCGATATTGGTTATTCCCAGCTCTTTTAACACGTTTTCATCCGTGGAATCTGCAATCACAGCATGGGATGCTATATCTTTAAATTCATTAACTTTATCTTCATCCTTATCGATTGCGAGGACTTCCATTCCTTCTTTACTGAGTTCGCGGCAAATACTGCCTCCAAATCTTCCAAGTCCGATTATGGCAAATTGTTTTTTCATTGATAATGCCTCCATTATTCTTCATTGCTGCCATTAGTCTAACACATCTTGTCAAAAAAATGGAGAGTATATAGAAAAACGGAAGCGCCCGTTTAGCCCCGAAAACGGCTGATCGCACCTCCTGAAACAGGTGCGTATAGAGGTTCAGGACACGGGCTGGACAATCTAATATCTCCACCTAAAGGATTGTAGTAGACTAAAAATTTACACTCCCTAATTTTTAAAATAAAACCAGCAAAGGAAGAGTTGTGTCTTCCCCGCTGGTCTTTATAGGTTATATCGCATCTAACATCTGGAACTGAGCTTTAACCAGTTTGTAATACTCTCCTTTTTTCGCCATTAGTTCATCATGATTACCCTGTTCAATAATTTCCCCGTGATCAAGGACGATAATGTTATCTGAATCACGGATTGTTGACAGTCTGTGGGCAATGACAATAGATGTCCTACCCTTTAACAGTTTTTTCATGGCGTTTTGAATTTTCACTTCAGTTTCCGTATCGATACTTGCAGTTGCTTCATCCAGAATGATAATTTTAGGATCAGCAAGCAGAGCCCTTGCAAAGGAAAGCAATTGGCGCTCCCCAACTGATAAAATATTTCCCCGCTCTTCAACCTCAGTTTCATATCCATTGGCTAGCCGCTGAATAAAGTCATGAGCTCCCACCAGTTTAGAAGCTTCGATCACTTCTTCATCAGTAGCGTCAGGACGCCCAAATCGAATATTTTCCATTATTGTTCCGGAAAAAATAAACGTATCCTGCAGTACGATACTGATATTCTGGCGCAAACTGTCAAGCCTGATATCCCGTAAATCGTGCCCGTCTACCTTTACTCTTCCTCCTGTCGGGTCGTAAAACCGGCTGACCAGGTTGGCGATGGTGGTTTTACCCGATCCGGTATGACCAACAAGGGCTACAGTTTGACCGGGCTTCATTTCCAGCGAAATATCCTTCAAGGCTGTTCGCTTTTCATCATATGAAAATGTAACATGATCAAATTCAATGTGACCCTTCACATTTTCGAGTTCAATTGCATCTTTTTTTTCCTCAACATTAGGCTTCTCATCAAGAAATTCAAAAATTCTTTCCGATGATGCCATAGCCATCAGCAGCTGGTTATAAATCTGACCCAGGCGGGAAATCGGATCCCAGAACATACCAAGGTAAAAAGCAAAGGATACGAATTCACCTGTTGTGATATCCTGTGTCTGGATCAAATGAGCACCGTACCAGATTAAAATCGCAGTACCTACAGCATTACTCATTTCAACAAACGGGCGGAACATGGCACTTTTTCTAGTGGCATTCCTCCAGCTCTGAAAGTTATCTGTGTTCAGGCCTTCAAAAAATTCGGTGTTTTCTTTTTCCTGTGAAAAAGATTGGGTAACGCGGATTCCCTGAATACTTTCATTTAAATGGGAATTCAGCCTGGACTGCTGAATCCGTACCCCTTGCCAGGATCTCCGAATGTTTTTCCGCAGTTTTGTCGATATGAAAAACATTATCGGAATAATGACCATAATGGCGAGGGTCAGTTTTGGACTCATAATAAATAAAATAACCAGAATTCCCGTCAGCGTTAGAATATCCATCAGCAGGTTGATAATTCCGTTAGTAAATAACTCCTGCAGTGAGTTAATATCATTCATAATTCTGACTAAAATGGACCCCGCCGAACGGGAATCAAAGAAACGATGGGACAGACGTTGCACATGGGAAAATAAGTGACGTCGTAAATCAAAAATAACATTCTGACCGAGATGATTTACCCATTTGATTCTTAACGCATTTCCTATATAACTAATTAAATATAATACACCTATTGTAAAAACCAGAATGGTAAGTAAATCCACATTTTTCTCTTTTATGGCATGGTCAATGGTGTAAACCCCAATGATAATAGGAGCAGCCAACCGTACAGCAGTAGAAACCATCATAGCCAGAAGTCCTGCCGGAAGCAGCGTGAAGGCATACGGTTTTAAATAACTTAATAAGCGGACGAGCTGCTGCCAGTTAAAGGGTTTATCAATTGCCTGGTCAATGGTGTAATGAAATCGGTTGAGATTCCGATTTACTTTTTTGGTGACAGTCTTATTCTTTTTCGACATATTCCCCCTCCTTTACCCATGTTGTCTTTCCATGATGATATCTTTATCCTTATACTGAATATCGTAAATGCGTTGATATGGCCCATTATTACAGAGCAAGTCCTCATGAACTCCCCGTTCCACAATGTTTCCATCTTCCAGAACAAGGATTTCGTCGGCATGTTTTAAAGATGAAATACGATGGGCAATAATGAACGTTGTTCTTCCTGCCATAACTTCTTTTAGAGCTTTTTGAATGTTAAATTCTGTTTCCATGTCGACTGCACTTGTAGCATCATCCAGTATCAAAATGCTTGGATCTATCAGTAATGCCCGGGCAATGGAAATACGCTGCTTTTGACCTCCGGAAAGCCCCATGCCCCGTTCACCCAGCATGGTGTCATATCCATCTGGCATTTCCATAATAAACTCATGTGCCTGGGCGCGTTTGGCCGCTTCAATGACTTCTTCCATGGTAGCCTCTGGATTCCCGTATCGGATATTTTCTTTTATGGTTGTTGAGAACAAAAACGGCTCCTGCAGGACAAAGCCAATATTTTTTCTTATTGTTTTCAGAGAATAATTCTGTACATTTACTCCATCAATCAATATTTCTCCTGCGTCCGGCTCGTAGAAACGGGTAATCAGCTGTGTGATGGTTGTTTTTCCAGAACCGGTTGAGCCAATGAGTCCGACCACTTTTCCAGGAGGCGCATCAAATGAAATATCTTTTAATGCGGCATCGTCATCCTCTGTGTAGGTCAAAGATACATTCTTGAAGGTTACATGACCTTTCAGCCGGTCTTTAACAATTGCACCTGGAACTTCCTGAATATCTTCTTCAGCTTCCAGGATTTCCAGCAAACGTTCACCCGAAGCCTTAGCCTGTGAGAAAAGATTAATCACAAATCCCAGGTTCATTAAAGGCCACATAATATACCACACGAGACTGAAAAAGGCCACCAGTTCACCCGGACGAAGATCCTCATTAATGACAAGATGTCCTCCGTAGGCTAACAGAGCAACTACACAAATATTCCCGATAAACTCCATCAGTGGAAAGAATTTAGACCATATACCCGCTGTGCGCAAGTAATTCTGCCGATAGTCCTCATTTTTGTCCAGAAAACGATTAATTTCAAAATCTTCCCTGGATAAAGATTTGACCGTATTAATTCCGCTGATATTTTCTTGAACCCTTGTATTCAATTTCCCGAACGATTTTCGAACTCCTCTGAAGGCAGGGTGTACACGTTTGTCGAATTGGTAAACAACTACCGCAAGAAACGGCATAGCAGCCATGGTTACAAGTGTAAGCGGTACAGAGTAGTAAACCATTACTCCCAGCGTGAACAGAATTAAAAGGGAAATTCGGATCAATTCAGCAAATCCAAAAGATAAAAAGAATCGAAATCCTTCTACATCAGCCGTTAACCTGGACATCAGATCTCCAGTTTTCGCATTATCGTAGTATCGAAATGCCAGGCGCTGTAATTTTTTATATAATGCTTCACGTAATGTATAAACAGATTTAATTCCGAATAAGTCCCCTAAGTATTGGTGAAAAAATGTTGAAACTCCCTTCACTCCCATAATTAAAACAAATCCAAAGGCCAGATAAGGAATCAGGCCAAACCTTCCCCCAAGGATGACTTCATCGATTGTCATTTGAAGGACGATTGGATATACAACTGTGATTCCTGTAACAAAAAGCAGGAAAAACAGAGAAATAAAAAAGAACCTTTTGTAAGGCCAATAAAATTCTTTTAATTTTTGAAAGGTATTCACACGTCCCCCTCCTTTTCTCTTTTTTGGCGTATATATAAATATATCGGGTTCCGAAATAAATTTCCACCCATTTGCTAAAATTTTTTAAAAATTTTTTGTATCCTTTATTTTCAGACCCATGCCTAAGTCTAAACCTACATACCTCTTTCAACAACAGCCTTTGGACTGAAATTTTGTACTCCTCAAGCCCCCGATATGTTACACAACAAAAAAACTGCCTGGTCTAAACTTGTCTCAAAGACCAGACAGTACATTTACATCAAAACCCTTATTCTCCCAGTACACGATTGACCCGTTTTTCAAGCATTTTCATACCGCCACCACCAGCCTGGAAGTGACGAAGCTTGCCTTCTGCATCAAACACATAATATGCAGGAACATATTGATTTTCAAATGCATCGGTAAGGGTATGAGAATTGTCAACGTAAATAGGTTGAGTAATTCCTAAATTTTCAGCTATTTCTTTAACCTGATCAATGTCCAGATCCTTTTCAGAACGTGGCATATGAACAGATACTACATTTAACTGATCTTTATACTGATCTCTAAACTCATTGACTTTTGGCATGGCTTCTTTACAAAGGCCACAGCTTACAGACCAGAAATGAATGAGCGTAGGCTTTTCACCAACGAGTTCATCCTTTGTAACTTCTCCATTAATCCATTCGGTTGCCCCATCCAACTCAGGCATAGGTGTTCGCAGTCTCATTATTGATCACTCCTTTAAAAAATAACCCTGTTCTATGAATCCAGACATTTATTTTTTTATATTATACCATTTCATGTAAATCATGTATCTCTTAAATAACGTTTAAAAAAAGGTCTAACACTGGAAAATGTTAGACCTTTTTTAGCAGAAAAGCGTTTAAACTTTTAGTGTTTCTTGACCTGGCTTCCAGTTCGCCGGGCAAAGTCCGCCAGTTTGAAGGGCTTGAAGAACGCGAAGAACTTCATCAACTTCACGTCCAATGTTGTTGTGGTGTACTACCTGATACTGCAGTTCACCTTCAGGGTTGATGATGAACAGACCGCGAAGTGCTATTCCCTCGTCTTCAATCAGAACACCATAATCACGGGAAACAATATGATTAGTGTCAGCAGCCAGCGGATATTTCAGCTGACCTAAACCATTGTCGTCGCGCGGTGTGTTGATCCATGCAAGGTGAGTATGAATAGTGTCAGTGGAAACTCCGATTACTTCAGCATCCAGATCTTCGAATTCATCATAACGATCAGAAATTGCTGTAATCTCTGTTGGACATACAAACGTGAAGTCCATTGGATAGAAGAAAAGAACAGTCCATTTCCCTTTTTTCATGTTTTCCTCAAGGCTAACTTTGCCAAACTCTTTGTCAGGCATAACAGCGTCCATTTCAAAGCGAGGAGCCTGTTTGCCTACCATACGTTCTGCCATAGGTAATCCCTCCATATGTAATGTTTTGTCTTATTGTGATATAATGGCACAGACAATACCCATTATAACCAAGCCCTTATTTTAAGTCAATGTTAAATTGTAATAAATTTAATCTGAGGCAACATCTATATTTTAGGTCTACCCTCTAACATATTGCCCATTTTTAATTCTCATTAAACACAAATGTTTTATCATTTGTAACATGATTTGCTCAATTTATTTAAAAAGGACAGGATTATTCTGTTCAGCACCAAAAAACTTATCCTTTTTTTACTTCTACTTTTTTAATATAGCCCTCTTCTTGTTCTAAAACTTTAAATGTGTAGCCATTATAAGTGATAACTGTTCCTTTTTTCGCTTCAATATTCTGAGTAAAGATCCATCCGGAGAGTGTATCAATCTCAAAATCGTCCAATTCGGTTTCCAGTAATTCATTGATATCCTGAATCGGTATTTTTCCCTGTACTATATAGTGATTTTCTTCTATTTTTTTGTATAGGAGTTCTTCTTCGTGATCGAATTCATCTCTGATTTCCCCAACAATTTCTTCCAGTATATCTTCAACGGTTACAAGACCGGATGTTCCGCCATATTCATCGATTAATACCGCAAGATGCGTACGGTCTTTTTGAAGCTTTAGCAACAAATCATGAATCGGTATGTTTTCAAACACTTTGATAATCGGACGGACAAACGGCCGTAAAGACTCCAGGTTTGAACAATCTTCATAAAACAGCTCTTTTATATGGATCATGCCGATAATATGATCCTTGTCCTCATCCACAACAGGATATCGTGTGTACCTTTCATCTTTTATCTGCTTTAAGATTTCCTGAACCGGATCATTGATATCGATGACTGACATGTCTGTTCTAGGGATCATAATTTCTTTGGCTGTGCGGTTATCGAACTCAAAAATCCGGTCTACATACTGATATTCGGACTGATTAATTTCCCCTTTTTTATAACTTTGACTTAATATGTACCGCAGTTCTTCTTCACTGTGGGCTTCTTCCTGTTCACTCACGGTTTTAAATCCAAATAACCGTACAACGAGGTTTCCTGCTCCGTTTAGGGACCAGATGAATGGATACATGATTCTGTGAAACCAGTAAAGAGGCTTCGCGACAATAAGAGTAATTTCTTCTGCTTTTTGAATCGCAATCGTCTTTGGAGCCAGTTCCCCAAGGACGACATGCAAAAAGGTTACAATGGAAAAAGCGATGACAAAAGATATCGAGTGAGTCATAGCCTCCGGAAGGTCAAACATAGCGAATATCGGGTACAGCAACCGATCAACCGTGGGCTCCCCCAGCCATCCTAAACCGAGTGCTGTAACTGTAATTCCTAACTGGCAGGCAGACAGATAATCATCCAGCTTCCCTGTAATTTTCAAAGCCAGCTCTGCACTTTTATTTCCTTCGTTAGCCCTGGCTTCCAGCTGACTTCTCCTCACTTTTACAATGGCAAATTCACTGGCAACAAAAAAAGCTGTTAATATAATTAAAAGAACCACTATCAACACTTTTATGACCATAAACTTTCCTCTCCCCTGACAGAATTAAAATGAAAGCTTTTCTTAAAATAACCCCGGCACTCATAATAGCAAAAATAAAGAGTGCCAGGGCTTTGAAATCGTGTAAGCCTAGAAATTAGTTTCATCTGAATACGAAGACACAGAGGTACGTTATTCTATTCCCTCCGATTTTCCATTAAGTATCGTCTGCTTAACGGTTGACAGCAGGTTTGATTTTACCTATTAGCCCTGTTCCCGGTTTAATCGGTCTTCTACTTCCCTAACCACATCTTCTGCTGTCATACCTTTTACTTGTACGACAGATGCATCAGGAACATCTGAAGTCATGCCCATGACATTCTGATCCTGTCCGGTTACACAGCAGCAATCACAGTTTTCTGCATCCTCCATATTTTTGAGTACCACGACTTCATACCCTTTTTCTTCAAGGGCTTCTTTCACATCTGTCAGGGATTCTTCTACACCTATTCGAGTCATTTGTGCATTCCTCCTGTAATTTTCGTTTCGTTTATTAAAATTCCCTGACAGCTGGAAAACTATTCACAGTTGAATGGTTCGAATCATATGTTCCACTGCCTTTACACCCACTTCCAGGGCTTCCTCTTTTGGGGCTAACTTTGCATGATGAAGACCATACGGCGAGTCTACCCCAAGCCAGAACATAAATCCGGGAATTTCTTTTAACATATAACCGAAGTCCTCACCAGTCATCGCTTGATCGGCTTCGATATAATGGATCCCGAGTTTGCCCATTTCATTTTTAAACTGTTCAACATATTTCCCTTCATTCCATACTTGATAGTAATTCGCCCCATAGTCAATGGATGACTCACAACCAAATCGAATGTCAATCGCTCTGGCCGTTCGTTCAATGTTTTCTTTAACAACCGCCATCGTTTCCGGCTTTAACGTGCGAATGGTTCCTTCTACGCGGGCTTTTTCTGCTATGATGTTTTGCACGGTTCCCCCAGAAATTTTTCCAATGGTGATAACAGCTGAGTCAAGGGGATCAGTCATGCGTGAAATAATCTGCTGAATATCTACAACAAAGTTCGACGCTGCAAGAACCATATCCTTCGTATGATGGGGAAAGGCTGCATGTCCTCCCTTCCCATGAAAATCTACATATAGCTCACTCGTATTGGCGAAAAGCAGCCCTTCTCTGGAAGAAACAGTCCCAACAGGCAAATCCGGGGCGATATGTAAGGCAAAGATCATATCTGGCATCCATTTTTTCATGATGTCCGATTGAAGCATGGGCAACGCACCGCCAGGACCTTCTTCTGCGGGCTGAAACACCATCAACACATTGTGTTCAGGGGGATGCTCGGATAGTTTCTTTAATACACCGAGGGCAATAGTCATGTGAAAATCATGTCCGCACGCATGCATTTTTCCTTCATGACTGGATTGAAAGGGAAAGCCAGTCTCCTCCTGAATGGGGAGGCCATCAATATCCGCTCTGTATCCAATGGTATTTTGCCCCTTTGTTCCCCTCACAAACACAAATATACCTGTTTTCCAGGTCTCGACCTGAAGATCATCCTGAGGGAGCTGCTCAATGAACGATAAGATATACTTCTGGGTTTTGAATTCCTGAAAACCTAATTCCGGTATACGGTGCAAATCTCTTCTGATTGATTGCAATTCTTGAAATTTCAAGCCCCTCACCTCATAAAAAGTATCTTATATAAACGAACAGGTGCATAGCACTTGCTCGTTTTAAATTAATCCTGATTTAATTTACGCAGTTCGTGTTTAATTTCAGTTTTGCTTCTCGTCTGATCATCAATTTCTTTAATTTTTCTGGCAGGAGTACCAGCAACTACTGTATTTGGCGGAACATCTTCTGTTACAACAGCACCCGCTGCAACCACTGCACCTTTTCCAATGGTAACTCCTTCAAGAACAACAGCATTGGCCCCAATGACAACATCATCTTCAACTACTACAGGTTTAGCAGATGGCGGCTCAATCACTCCTGCCAATACAGTACCTGCACCGATGTGGCAGTTCTTTCCAACTGTAGCACGTCCACCTAAAACGGCATTCATGTCAATCATGGTACCTTCTCCAACAACAGCTCCAATATTAATCATTGCTCCCATCATAATTACAGCACCATCTCCGATTTCCACCTGATCACGAATAATGGCGCCAGGCTCTATTCGTGCATTTACACCTTTCAAATCAAGAAGAGGAATCGCAGAATTTCTGCGATCATTTTCAATTACATAGTCTGAAATCGCTCCTTTAAATTGCTCCAGTACTTCTTTAATATCTTTCCATTCCCCAAAAAGAACACCTGTATGATCATCTACAAATGCTTTAATTTTGTCACCATATTGTATGTCCTGCAAA
This sequence comes from Bacillaceae bacterium, assembly GCA_017656265.1. Taxonomy (GTDB): domain Bacteria; phylum Bacillota; class Bacilli; order Bacillales; family Alkalibacillaceae; genus Melghiribacillus. The sequence continues at coordinate 607,358 of JACDOD010000001.1, forward strand.
TAATTCCCTTTCACATATACTTTTACAGGCGTTGACTTCGTACTGTTTGAAATAAAATCGATAATCTCATTCGCATCCATCATCTTCATGTTTCTTACCTCCAATAGTCCTTGTTTTTATGTAGGTATTTTGTTTTCCTTTACTGTACCAAAATGTATCTGCTTTAGACAAGTTAAACCTTTTCTCCTTTAGGAAGCCAGGTGATCAAGACAAAACTGATGACAGCGAGCACGAATAAACCAATGTATACATGATGCAAGCCAACTGTCAGGGCTTCCTGAAGCAATCCTCTGGCTTCTTCATTTAACAGCATTCTCTGATTGGGATCCATAAGCTGATTCGTTGTATCGACTGATATGTTGTCTGACATCCCCTCTTCCTCTATAAAACCATTGATCCGATTGTTTAATATCCCGCCCAGCAAAGCGGCTCCCAGAGCGCTTCCGATCGATCGCATAAACATATTTGATGCGGTAGCGATTCCTCTGAGTTTCCAACTAACCGTTGTCTGGATGGATACAATAAACGATGTGGAGGATAGACCCATACCGACTCCGATAAAAAAGGATCCAGCTCCTGCCCAGATCGGCCCCTTTTCAGGTGAAAGCATGAAGAAAAAGATACCACCAATGATTAACGAAATTCCTCCCAAAATGGAAGTAGTGCGAAAACCAATTTTCAAAAGGAGTCGTCCAGCGACTGTAGCTGCAATCGGCCATCCTATTGACATTGTCGTTAAGGTAAATCCTGCAACCGTAGCTGACCGTTCCATAACCCCCTGAACAAAGGCAGGAAGATAACTCGATACCCCAATTAAGATCATTCCGGTTGTCAGTGATGTTACATTCGCTACCCCTATGGACCGGTATTTCCAGATGGAAAATGGCATCATGGGGTCTTTTGCTCTGCGTTCCTGCAAAATAAATAAAATAAAGCCAAAAAGACTGAAACCAAGCAGCAGATACATCAATGGAGAACCCCATGGAATCCCTACCCCGCCTTCCACGAGAAGCATTAAAAGGCTGCTCACAAATAGTATTAACCAGGTGGAACCCATAAAATCAATAGACTGTTTTTCCTTCTCCAGATTCTCATGAAAAAAGAGGATTATGCCGAGCATAGCTAACAGGCCTAAAGGTATATTCATCAAAAATACGTAATGCCAGCTTAATACATCAACAAATAAACCGCCCAATGCAGGGCCCGAAATGGCAGAAATACCCCATACGCTTGAGAGATACCCCTGTATTTTGGCTCTTTCCTCTTTTGTATAAATATCTCCAACGATCGTTGTTGCAATGGGCATTAGCGCACCTGCCCCAATCCCCTGAAAGAATCGTGCAGCAATCAGCGTTTCCATGGAACCAGCCATAGCACAGCTAATGGATCCCAATAAAAAAACGGATATCCCAATTAAAAAAATAGGCTTCCGTCCAAACAAATCCGACAGCTTGCCAAAAATTAATACAGTACCAGCGTTGGTTAACAAATAAGCCGAAAAGACCCAGCTGTAAAGGGAAAATCCACCTAAATCCGCCGCAATACTTGGCATAGCTGTTGAAACAATTGTGGCTTCAATGGCTGCCAAAAACATGGCTAGCATAATGGATGCAAGAACTAGTGGACGTTTCATCTGATGGTGCTGTTCATTATGTATAGCTTCCATCACTAATCTCCTCTCAATCCATTGACTGGAGTATGTAATGTATTATGAATAACGAAGACCCTTGCTGTTATTAGCAAGGGTTGATCAAATCCATACTTTTTCTGATTTCAGATGTTAAGAACAAGCTCCACCTATTCTGTATCAAACCGACAAGTGACAGGCACCTATCTTCCGTTGTTGTATTCATGTAAATGGCGGTTCAGCTGTTTTAAGATCACTCGTCTTGTTAGTATACCATCAAATAAGCCATCTTCATCAACAACACAAACAAACGGATGATTAATCACAGATTTCAAGGCTTTCAAAAAGCTGTCCTTTTTATTGATCGTAGGTACATCCCGGTCCATTACTTCTTTAACAGTGGCTGCTGAAAGCTTCTCCACTTCAAATCGTTCAATACCGAGAATATGGTCCAGAATCATTGTCTTACTGATAATTCCTTCAAATCGAAAACTGGGATTTAAAACCGGGACAGCCGAATAACCAGATTTCACCAGAACAAGCAGTGCGTGTTCCAATGGATTTTGATTTTGAACATGTGCCACTTTTTCTGCTGGAATCATTAAATCCTCAACGGAAATTTGCTGCAGTTCTGAACTTTGAACACTAAACATTTTTCTCCTCACTCCTTTAATGACAACCCATCGGAGTCAATCTTTCACTAGAGTGATTCCCTTATATATTTTAACATAGTTATCCTGAAAATTATATGAGAAGGTTGCATAAGGTAAAAAGAACGAAAATGTTTTGCAGGACTTATTTCATGACCTACTTTTTGCGCTGATGATGAATAGAAATAATGATTGGTCTTAACATTCGTTTCTTACAGGCCGGGCATTGCAAATGTTCCCTGGTTATCACGTAACAATGACCGCAATAGTAATACATACTGATCACCCACTTTAACCATAACATTGACTACTATATCCTATGACCTTGATCTGGTACCTGTCACTTGTCGAATTTTGGCGTTGCCGAACCTGGTACCTGTCACTTGTCGGCATTTGTCGAACAACACCAAAGGGATAACTCTTTATCATCCCACTAAACTTTGTTACTATATGAACATATGCTCATATAATAACGGTGAGGTGATTCAAATGACTGAACAACAGCCAATGCATGAACTTGATGACGAAACACTTTTTCTTGTGTCTCAAACGTTTAAGGCTCTTTGCGATCCAACCAGAATCCGCATTCTTCACCTTCTTTCCCAGAAAGAATGCAGTGTCAATGAAATCGCCAGCAAGTTGGATTTAAAACAGTCAACTGTATCCCATCAGCTGCGCTTTTTAAAAAACTTACGGTTAGTTAAATATAAAAGAGAAAAAACTACGTATTACTATTCACCTGATGATCAGCATGTGATGAATTTACTTGCTCAAACCATTGAGCATGCTCAGCACCATTAAAGAAGGGAGTCATTCCATTGGCACATAATCACAGCCATTCCCATGGCCAGCATCATATTAAACCCGAAAATAAAAAAGCCTTATTCTGGAGCTTTATCCTCATTTTCACCTATATGCTTATTGAATTTATTGGTGGATTATTAACCAACAGCCTTGCTTTGTTGTCGGATGCGGGTCACATGCTAAGTGATGCTGCTGCCCTCGGGCTCAGTCTGTTTGCCTTTATGATTGGCACACGAGACCCCAATCAGCATAAGACATACGGTTATCGCCGATTTGAAATTCTGGCAGCGTTTATAAATGGACTAACTTTGATTGCCATTGCCATTTTTATTGTAATTGAAGGAGTTCAGCGCTTTTATGAACCGCCCGAAGTCAGCCCTTCCATGATTATCATTGCCAGTATTGGGCTAATCATAAATATCGCAGTGGCATGGATTTTGATGCAGGGAGAAAGGAATAATTTAAATTTGAGAAGTGCCTTTTTGCATGTCCTTGGCGATCTCCTCGGTTCCATTGGTGCCATCACTGCCGGCTTTCTCATTTATTTCTTCAACTGGAACATTGCCGATCCCATTGCCAGTATTATCGTTGCCTTTCTTGTCCTGATCAGCGGGATTCGGGTAACCAGAGAATCTTACCATGTGCTGATGGAAGGGAAACCAGAACACATCCCACTCAAAAAATTAAAAGATGCTTTACATGAGCTTCCGCAGGTGTGCGATGTTCACGACCTTCATGTCTGGTCCATCACACCTGACTTCCCGGCCATGAGCTGCCATATGGTCGTAGAACCGGATTCAGATCGGGACCAGATATTAAAAGAGGCAAACCAGATGCTAAAAGAAAAATTTCACATCGAACATACGACCATTCAAATGGAGGGAAAAGAATTGGGCCTCCATCATAAAGATGACTGCTGCAATTAAAAAAACGTGTCCCAAACATGGGGCACGTTTTCCCTTTTCTAAATTTCCTTATTTATAATCCTTCATCCATTTATCCAAATCTTTCTGTTCATTAATCAGCGGAATCTCACGACCTTTGATCTGGATGGTTTTATTTTTATAATCTACACTGAAATGATGAAAGCGAATTCCGGTTTCCCGAAGTGCGTCTATAAGCTGGATAGCCCTCGTCAGCTCTCTCCCTTTATTCTGATCGGTCACCTCAACCTTACCAATTAAAACCCCTATTTGAACAGTAGTATATTCTTTATAATCAGGAATTTCAGCCGTTTCATAAATCTTTAAACCAGGATTCGGCACAATACCAACATAATTCCGGTGTTCAGGGTAATATTGTTTAATAATAGGCGTTAACTCCTGTCGGGCCTGATGTTTCCATGTTTGATAATGTAGCCCATCTTCTAATTCCCCTGTCTTTGGGTTTTGCCCTACATAAAACCTGATTTCCGGCTGATCAGCGGCATAAGCGTAAGAATGATAGGTTTTCCCATGCATGAAATCAAAATAAAAATCATCGATGACAAAATCTTTCCCATACTTTTCTTCCACATATTCCTCAAGCTTACTTTTGTAATAGAACGCATCCCACGGTAACCCGTAGCTGTAGTAAAAAACAAAACATCCCATGATGACAGCCATTAAAATTAGAAAAAGAAACAACTTTGATTTTAAAAGTACCATACCGGCTCCTTTATCATCTTTAATTCTGTTAAATAATGTACACATCGGGAAGGCTTAAATTTTATATCCGTAGAAATAATTCGCCTCCCTTTTAAACCCCGTCTTTTCATAAAGCTTTTGTGCTCTTTTGTTTTCCGGACCAGTTTCAAGGGTGACACTGACTGCACCTGTTTCTTTTGCAAAATCAATCGCTTTTTTTAACAGTTGTTCGCCAATCCCCCTGCCCCGGGCATCTTTTTTGACAAACAGGTCGTTCAGCACCCACGTATGGTTCATCCGTACAGAAGAAAACATAGGATAAAGCTGGGTAAAGCCAAGTGCCTCATTTCCGTCAAAAGCGACAAAAATGACCGATTCTTTATGGCTCATCCGTTCTCGTATAAACTCCCTGGCCCCTTCCAAATCTGATTTTTGCTGGTAAAACCCCCGGTACAAATCAAACAGTTCTGCCACTGAATCCAAATCTTCTAATGCTGCCTGTTTAATATTCATAATGTAAACCCTCCTACCATCATGTTACGTATTAACCGATTGTATAACGATATTGGCTCTTTCCTTTGGGCTAACAGTGCTTACATAATAATCTTCTCCTGGCCAATATCTTCTCTTATATTTGGATTGAATCGCTTCATAATTGCCGATATACTGATCTCTCTTCAAAACTCGTTCGAACCTCACATTACGAGGACAATCAATAAAGATCGTAAAGTCAAAAAAATTTCTCCATTCTTTTCTTTGCAGAAAAATTCCTTCGATTAGAACCACACTCTCCGGCTCTATCATAACTGGTTTAATGGAATGGTCATCATTTTCTTTGTCATAAAAAGGCAAATTTAACATCCGACAGTTTTGATGCAACCTTTCAAAAAGAATCGATGTTAATAAATTGACATCCCACTGTAAGTAATAATATTCGTACCATTCTTCATTTCCTGTGAGATAACGGCTGTTTTTTTCCACAATATGGTTATCCATGTGAAAAATAAATGTTTGATACTTTTGATTTTTTAACTCGTGGTCAAGTTTCTTCACAAAAGTTGTCTTTCCCGCTCCGCTTAAACCATCGATCGCTACCAGGTAAGGCCGTTCTTCATTTGGAATACTAGTAATATGTGAAATCAATTCATGAACGATTTCTTGCATCGACACATTTCCTCCCAATCGTTTACGTCTGTAATCCATGGATCACCTCATCCCATTCCCCGTATACCTCAACAAATCCTAATTTTTGATATACATGCTGGGCAGAATCGTTTCCTTTCGTTACCATTAAAAATAACGTTTGATATCCATTAGCGATTAATGCATTTATGCTTCTTTTTAACAAAAAAGTCGAATACCCCCTATTTAAATAGCGCGGGTGTGTTACGGTGTAAGTTACAAACGGAGCTCCTTTGAATAAAGAAACGATAACCGCTGAAACTGCCTGATTTCTGTCTTCAATCAAAAATGAACAGTCAGACAAAAATGGTCCATACTTCCCATTTAATGTTTGTCTCATTTCATAAACAAACTCTTCCAGACTTTCTCCTTCATAGTCAATTGTATCTTTATACCCATGGAACATAAGATGACCTAATTTCTCATAATCATCGGGGGTAATGGTTTTATCATTATATTCATGTCGAAAACCCTGTTTTGAAAGAGTTAATTTCATTTTTATTCTATGATTTTGCATCCCTTTTCTCCTTTAGTTTCCTGGTTTTTTATCCTTTAATTGTCTGATAAATGCCTTCTTTTTTTCATTCCAGACCGCAGTTCTTGTCATATACTCTCCTTTTGTCTGATCATAAAACTGCCAGGTGATGTTTCCTGGTTCTGGCTGCTTTAACTCAACAGATGGTTTACTTGAACTGATATACAAGTATGGATTTCCCTGGAAACCATTTGAAGTTTTCTCCCAGATCCCTACTGGTGAAACCTTACCCTTCTCATTTACTGAAAACATCTTATAGCTGGACCCATTTGACGAAACGTACTGACCAATTAAAAACTCCAGATTCCCATCCTGGTTATAATCTTGAAAATAAATGGGGAATGGGTCCCGAAATAGTAACATCTCATTCCCAAACGACTTATTTAATAGATATTCGGAGATCTTGTTTCCCTGATGATCGAACACTTCAAGGACAAAAATCCCCTTCCAGTTCCCGCCCTGAAATGCACCGGGATCCTTTTCTTCAAAATATTCCCCTTCACTCATGACAAGCTGGACGATTTCCTCTTTTTGATCTCCGTTTATATCGATGAAGTTGCGGGATAGAATAGATTCCGTTTCACGCTCTGTTTTCAACTCTTCATCGCCATCAGTCTCATCGGTTATGACTCCCTCTACGAAATCAATAGACTGATGTTTTTCTACCCCCCATTTTTCATAAACGATTTTTATACTGGCTATATCACCTGCATAATGAGGATCCTTCAGTTGAACCTTTAAGATTAAAACAAAATCATCCTCCTTCAGATGAAAATTGGATACCGGATGCAGTTTCTCCACGTATCCCTCACGAATGGCGTTATCCTCATTCAAAACACCAATAGAAGATTGATAGGCAAGGTATGGTGTAATGGAAATCTCCGGGTCATTTTCCTCTGCCATCGTGCCATCATTTTTGAATATCATGATATTCTTTATAGTCGGCTGCCCGGTTCCCTCCCATGTAAAGTTATAACTCAGATACAAAACCTTTTGATCTTCAAAGCCGCTCCGCGTCATCGTAGCATGGCTCCACTTTTTAAATTCCCCGTCATTTAAAAAATATCTGAACAGAAAGATCCCGGATACAGCTATTATGATTAAAAATACGACGATTTTGGTAATGAATATTTTTTTAGTATTCTTCATATTCATCTCACTTTCTTACTTTTGTATAAACGAACTGAAAATATTTTTAGAACAATCTCTTCAGTCATCAGGAGAAACCCAAATAACTGGACTAATAATGCAATTAATTTTAATCCCCCGAAAGCGATAAACGATGATGATATTCTTGGAATAAACAAGAGAAACACCCCAGTATACATTCAGTAATTTCAGAAACCATATACCCTCACCTTTTCTACCAGAACAAATCCCTTAAATGATCTGCTGCTTTGCTGTCCATAAACACAGATTTTTGATACTGTATGCCGTTCTGGTTAAAGTCATAGATCTGAAAAAGACTTTTTGAAAATTGACTGGTACTGTGCCCCGCATGAATGAGCACAATCACTTCCTCCTCCCCATCCCGATCTGCATCATAAAACTTATAATTCGTGACGTGCTGAACATAAAAATACTCTTTGTCAAGTTTTTCTTTAGTTTCAAGCAGTTTTTGATCATGTTCTTGTAAAGAAATTTTTACCAGTTCCCCGTTATGTGTATCCTCGATGTGCAGCACTTGACCCTCTTTGGCCTTGATTTCAAAAACATCCGACAGGTCCTCGGAAGACCATTCCCTGATCAGTTGGCCATCCTCATATCTGAAAACATCCAGAAAGCTGGTAGACCCATATTTGTTGGTAAAATGGTAAGTCGTCCCCACAAGAAATCGTTGATCTTTTATCTTCAGATCATGCTGAAATTGATGGGATGGAATGATGCTTGAAATCGCATGTTCCGTCAGATCAGGCATTACCATAACATCTGCATCATGAACCTTCAGACGGAGATCGCCGTTATAATACAATGCAACATGGTCATCCTCCCCGTCTTCATTGACATCAGCTATCGTTGTTTGCTTGAGAATATCTTTTTCAAAGGTGTCATACATCACTTCACCGTTGATTTCTTTTAATATGTACCGGCTCCACTGCTTCTTGTTCCATTGAGTTAACCGATAAACCTTTCCATCATTAAAAGAAAATTTCTTTTGTTCTATACTGAAAAATATAGGCTGAAACCCTTCAAACATGAATGCCACATCATAATTGGCCAGGGGTTCATTATGTTCTGTAATTTCGCCTCTTTTCAAAATTTCGAGAATAAGTGAGGTAAATTCATCAGTAGCCGGATATGGCTTCCCACCCTTTTGCTGAACCGATAATAGATAAGACTCTTCTTGTAACAGATGATTCAATCCTGTTTTAAGATCCTGACGCGTGATGCCTGTTTGTTCAGATGAAAATGACTGGCTGTTATCTCTTTCTATATCTGAACAGCCTGAAATAACAAATATTAGTGCAATGATTAATCCGAATCTAATTCGTGTGTTCATTTTTTCAATTCCCCCTTTGCTGATGGCCAAAAAGAAGAAACATGTTAGACAAATGGTTATATAATTGCTTTTAACCTCCGATCAAGAAGGATGTCTCGCGTTAACCTTTTTCATCAGCCTCTGAGCTGCTCTTATCAACATATACATCCAGGCTCCAATCAAACCGCTTAAGGTATTAAAAATGACATCATCAATATCGGTTGACCGGGGAAAGATTCCAGAAAATCCTGAACCGAACCATGTTTCGAAAAATTGAACAATTTCAATGGCCAGAGAAGCAGCCAGCGCAATGAGCACCCCATGGCCTGTTTTTTTGCAGATTCCTAAAACCATGAGACTAAAAACAACAGGAGTCAACAATAAAATATTGCCGAACAGCTGCTTCAAAACTGCAATATTATTCAGGTTCTGAAAATATAAGTCGGTAATAGTATGAAAGGGAATCACATTGATCGACTGATAGTGAATGGAAAAGTTTCCCGTAAATCGATGTACATCCAAATAGACCGAAACCGGAACAAAAGTAGCCAGGTGGTGCAATACGAATAAATAGACCGAAACTCCCTGAAATAATAAAAATTGAAACCACGTTTGAATGGATGCTTTCTTAAAGATCCATATAATTATAAATGTCACCAGCAGCCCATTCACCAGAAGGCTTGTAAGCTGAAATAAAACCTGATGCCCCTCTCGTACAATCAATGTACTAAATAAAGCAAAATAAAGAATTGGAATGAATCCCACCGTTAAGCTCTTTTTGTTTTTCACGATAAAATCCACCTTCATCATAAATCCCTTTATAAAACTGTCGTTCCCTGACCTGAACTGGTTTCATATCTTTACAAAAACCAGAGTTCCTTAGCTTCTTTTTCCGTTAGACCCAGGTGTTTTACAAAATATACATGTAAATATTCAAAAGGTCTGTGTGTTACCCAACTTTGATAAGAGTCTATTAGTTTTTCTAAACTTCTGTCAAAATAGTGTTCTACCAGTCTGTGAATAACCATCGTACTTCTCCAGTAGTCATAGAAGGCAGCTGAATATTCCTGGTCATTTCCCCCTCTGTACCCGCAATTCCCAAAACGTTCTACTCTGCCCATCACTTCCAGACCGCTGCTTTCCACTTCCTTTGCTTGCTCCACATCCGTTACAGAAACAGCATATTTCATGTTAAAACCTCCATTGATTAAGAAGGGATTGAAAAATGTGGAAAATGTCATAAGAGTCGTTGGAGCTGTTATTTTTAATGACGATCAGGAAATATTGTGTGCGCTCCGATCCTCAAACATGTCTCAGCCCACTTTATGGGAGTTTCCAGGCGGAAAAATGAAAGATGGAGAAACGCCTGAAGAAGCACTGATTCGGGAAGTCTATGAGGAACTAAACTGTGTCATCAAAGTTGAAGAGCTTATGAAGGATGTATTACACGAGTATCCCGATGTTATCGTGAATTTATTAACATACAAAGCGAAAATTGAAGATGGCAAGCCATCAGCCGGAGAACATGCCCAAATAACATGGGTGCCCATTAATCAGCTAATCACTTTAGAATGGGCACCCGCTGACTTGCCAACTGTTGATTTTATAATAACCCATTATGGTTCATAAATGTTTTGAATTCCATCTGGTAATGTATCTTTTTTAACAACATCTATGGTTATGTACCAGATTTCTGTATAATTGTCCATGCCTGGTTCAACGATTCCCCCGATCCGTTCCTTTGAACGATCTAAAACAGGGGTAAGCATACCATTGACTAATGTATACCCTTTAAATGGTGTACTATACGTTCTTAATGATCTTGCACCATGGAGTCCTGTGTAAATGATAGCATATTCTGTGAAATCAACAGGATCCAATATTGTGAGTTCCCCATATGTAGTAGGAAAATAATGGTGAGCAAAGTTAACCCATTCTTTCTCTTCTAGAAATACAAAGGTTTCAAGGGGAGGGGATTTTTCTGATGGTGTAACAATAAAACCTTTCCACAATGTTTTGATTTCCAGTGGCACAACCTCTTCTTTCAAAGTCTGTGTTTCATTGCTGCATGCTCCTAAACATATGGAGAATAGAGTGATAGCAATCACGAGGATACGTTTCACCATACTTCCTCCCAATTTTTATTCGGCTGGCACTTCAATGGCTCCTTGCCAGTCTGTCACAATTTGATAATGCAGGTGACTTACATGACCTAGCAGCTTTTCTGAGCGTTCGAGAAAATCTTTTTTTAGAAATATGCCATATTTATCCTTACTGGAATACGTGCTGCCATAGACAGCATTCTCACCTTTTTCATTTTCTATGTGAAAGACAATCAGATTTGGCTGCTGATCCCGCACTTTATTCGCCGGTATGGGTCCGCTGCTAAAGAGCATCGTATAAGGTTTTTCTAGATTTTTCGGCTGTTCATAAGAAACGACGATTGCCATATCATCTGGCCTATATACATAATTCAAGTAAATATCTGTATTTTTAATCGTTCCTATATATTCATTTTCTTCTGATTCTACAATTCCTTTTTCAGACGATTTTAGATAGTCCTTATACAGCTCCGTATCCACTTCGAAAGAAAACTCATCTGAACCGATCATTCCAAAGCTTTTCAGTTCGATGTCGATGTGTGAGGGCCAATAGTTAAAAGGGGGAAACTGTATCGAATATAACTCATCTTGCTCCTTTTTAATCAAGAAAATATAATCCCACACTTCTCCACGATCGGTTTTTATCATGAGCTCAATATGGCTTCCTAACCGATCTTCAGCGGGGTAAAAAAGAAAGTATAATTTGTTTTTACTTGTGCCCAGTTCAAGTTTTTCCCATTTTAATGTATGTCCCATCACTTCAAGTTCCTGGCCTACATGAATGGTTTTGACAACCTCATCATCTTCATCATAATACACCGGCAGACGGATATCTTCCAGTTCATAGGTTTCATCCCCAATCCTTACTACTGCGTCTGTCAGTAACAGTTCATCGATCGAAGAGATTCGTTCATAACCTTGATCCGTATTTTTAGAAAATTCAACCAGATGAATTTGCTGATACAGTCGGTTTTGATAGACAATCCCTTCTGATTTTGGCCACCTTCCACGGGAGCTACGCAGTATAATGTCTCTTTTGTCATCGAGCAAATCATGTTTAATGAATAACTCCGGAAAGTTTTCTTCAGCATTTTCCCGTGTCAGATCATATGCATCTTCTGCCAGATCGATACTGTAAAATAAATAAGCAAAATCCTTTGCAAACCAGATTTCATCAATAGATAACGTTCTATTAGTTCCGGGTACTTCTACTTTGATGTTTTCGTATTGCCGGGCGAGTCCCAGTTTTTCCGCTCTTCTGAGACCTGGAATTTTTTCATATTGAAAGGCTTTGACGTCTTCCCAGTTGTCTGCTACATAGACTTCCGGTTCAATCCTTTCTTTATTGGTTGTCATATACATCACAATAGCAAAAACGGAAAAACCGATTAAGCCTATAATCCAATTCTTTCTATTCATGTCTTTCACCTTCTGATTTCATGTTTACATCAATTAATCAAGGTAATTTTGTTAAAACATCTTCTGCACGCTGAAATGGGTCAAGGTATCGATGGGTGTCTTTATCCTGTTCGTCTATAAATGAAAACTCTATTTCCCGATCTTCATACTGTATACTGATGTTCTTTATGTGGTCAAATTGCTTTGTTGGATAAGGTCGTACTTCAATGGTGACAGTACTTAATTCTTCTCCATTATTTTCAATAGTGACCCCTGTTACTTCCAGACGATCCCCATTTACTTTAACCTTTACATTTTGGCCGAAAAAATCAGTTCCACCTAACCCTCCTCCATAAACTCCCCTTATATCAATTTTAGACTGCTGTTTGTCAAAAGGCATGGTAAAAAACGATTGCATGTTTAAGAGGTTCAGTTTCATTTTGAAGGGGATCCAGTCAACTTCATAATACCATGGTAATTCTCGGCTGAATCCTGTTTCCACCTCTTTGTTGACAAAAGGATAGTGTACAATTTCTTTGATATGAAAAGGTCGATCGTCTTTTAATTGCAGAGTTCCTTCAACAGAATAGGTATAGATGGTCATCCAGTGATGATTCCCAAATAATAAAAGAACAAAAAATGCCATACCCGCCAGTGCCAGCAGCAATTTTTTAAAAATAACCTTCACTCCCCCCTGTGAAAAAAGAATTCTTTCATGCTACTTTAAGGTAAGGTTTATTGCTCTTTAATCATCCCGTAACTGGTTCCTGTCAGCACTTCTTTTCCTTCCTGATTTCGAAATACCGACCTCATTGCAACTTTTATAACTCCTTTTTCATGTTCCATATCCGTAATCGTTAATTTGCATGTAATGGTATCACCCGTGAACACCGGACGAATATACTCAAAATTCATGTTTCTGGCTATGTAGTTGAAATCGCCGCCAATCTTCGTTGCAATGCTAGCTGTCAAAAGTCCATGAATCATCAATCGCCCATGATCATCCGGTTTCATATGATGGCGGCCTTTATCCCCGGTTAATTCAGCAAATTGAAATGTTTCTTCCTCTGTAAAGGTTCGAGACCAGGTAAAAACATCACCGATTTTTATATCCATTTCATCGCCTCTTTGTAAATATTTAGTAATACACTACAAATATATCATATGAGAGCCAATTAATGAATGTCTGTTCATTCCTTTTACAGTCTTTGTATAATTTCCAAAGCATTTTAATTGACGGGTTATTAGAACAAACCTATAATTCAACTATTCTAAGATACAATTAAACCAATACTTAAAGACTAAAGGAGATTTTTGCAATGCCCAATCAGACCAACCACTTCCATACACCTGAATGGATTCACCGTTACATAGATTCACCGCAGAATCGAAAACATTTATACCACAAAACATTACTGATCATCGTTCTTTCTCAATTTTTTGGCGGTGCGGGACTGGCAGCCGGTATAACGGTAGGAGCACTTCTTGCGCAGGATATGCTCGGATCTGACAGCCTTGCAGGTGTTCCTATTGCCTTATTCACACTTGGGTCTGCCGGAGCGGCGATGCTGGTCGGAAGACTTTCGCAAAAATATGGAAGGCGATCAGGGTTGGCGGCTGGTTTTTTGGCAGGAGCAGCAGGAGCCATTGGAGTCGTCTTTTCTGCCATCCTGCAAAATGTCCCTCTGCTTTTTGCATCCCTTTTAATCTATGGATCTGGTACGGCAACCAACTTACAGGCTCGATATGCCGGTACAGATTTAGCAGGACCTAGACAGAGAGCCACTGCCGTAAGCATCGCTATGGTATCGACCACGTTTGGTGCCGTGGCTGGGCCAAATTTAGTCGATGTCATGGGTGAGTTTGCTGTTTCCATCCAAGTTCCTGCCCTTGCTGGCCCATTTATTCTTGCCGCTGCCGCTTTTGGTCTGTCTGGTGTGTTACTGCTAATTTTTTTACGGCCTGATCCACTTGTTGTAGCCAGAGCTATTGCTAATAATCAGGAACATGAAGATCCTGCAGAGGTTGACGTCCCTCAAGATACCGTCAACAGAAAAGGAGTATACGTTGGAGCAACTACGATGGTTCTGACACAAATCGTGATGGTGGCCATTATGACAATGACTCCCGTCCACATGGAGAAACATGGTCATAGCCTTGGGGATGTTGGAATGGTAATAGGGATTCATATAGGTGCCATGTATCTGCCCTCCCTGATAACCGGATACCTTGTTGATCGCGTTGGACGAATTACGATGGCGATTGCTTCCGGCATAACTCTGCTTGCCTCGGGTCTTCTGTCAGCTTTTGCACCAGGAGATTCCATGTTGTTGCTTACGATTGCACTAGCTTTACTTGGCCTTGGTTGGAATTTTGGATTAATTAGCGGGACATCACTCATTATTGATGCCACCACTTTAGACACCCGTGCCAAGACACAAGGGGCAGTTGATGTGCTCATTGCCCTGGCAGGAGCGTCAGGTGGTGCATTGTCCGGCATGGTAGTCGCACACAGCAGTTTTTTTGCTCTCTCACTTGGAGGAGGGCTACTGTCTCTTATTCTGATCCCCGTTATGATCTGGTATATCAGCTCTTATACATACGTGCAGAAAGAGAAAATGAAAAGCCAGGGACTCCAGTGAAACATAAATTAGTAATGACAAGTAAAACAGAAACTAACGCACGATACATCATCTATCACCCTCTAAGAACCTAAAAAGCTGGGACAAAAATTAATTTAAAGATGGAAATAAACGAACAAAAAATTTACATTGTCTACATGCACAGACTCCTGGTCGACTATAACCGGCCGCGTCCTGTGGCCAACGTCGACACTAGCACGTCCTGTGCGTCGCGGGAACAGCACGAGCCGAAAATCGTTCAGACAGCGAAGAATGAGCTGCCTTAGGAAGGCCTTAGACCGTGCCCACGGAAAGCAAAACATGTTGACGAAGTAAAAAATCCGAACTAGTTCATCTTACGAATGAATGTAGTTCGGATTTTTCATTACCTTTTGCACCTTTGTTTCAGCTTTTTCCGGTTAAGATCTTTCTGAATAAGCCTCTCCATTCAAATATCTGTGCTTTAACATGGCATAAACCGCCGATCCGCCAAGCAGAAAACCAGCCAGCAAAAACACATTTCGAACTCCGATCTGCTCTGCAAGCACACCAAAAATTAAAGAAGATAAACCAAAGGTAATCGATACAAGCGAATGCTGTGCACCATAAATTTTCGGCAGTTCATTCACAGCTGTAGACTTTTGAATGTGGGTTTCCATAACAATTGCTTTCATCTGATCTATTATGCCGTGAAAGCCAGCAAATAACAATGCGATCAAGGCCATGGAATTGAATCCAAAGATGAACGTAATCAGGCTGACACCTCCGGAACTGAGGATAAGTATCTTCTTCAGGTGGGCTTCCATCCATGAGGAAAATCTTGTTCCAATCATCCCGCCTATGATTAAGCCGAGAAAAAAGGATGTATTGATATAACCCCACCATGATTCTGTTGCATGTAGAACCTCTGTCACAAACACATATAGAATAGC
Source organism: Bacillaceae bacterium (assembly GCA_017656265.1). Lineage (GTDB taxonomy): Bacteria > Bacillota > Bacilli > Bacillales > Alkalibacillaceae > Melghiribacillus. The sequence continues at coordinate 623,313 of JACDOD010000001.1, forward strand.
TGCAATCCACACCACATTTGCGATCGCTTCAAAAAAGATCATCACGTGAATCATTCTGAGTAGCGGGTTTTGCCATATCAGCTTCCACCCTTCTTTCAGGGCATCCCATGTATCCCCCTTTTCTTCCCGGGGCTGAAATGGAAATGGATCTTTTAAGAGAACCATCATCCCTGTTGAAACAATATAGAGACATAACGTTACCCAAATGACCATCTTTCCGCCTATTATAACTACAAGTATTCCTCCCGCTGCCCAGCCGCCAAGTTGTAGAGTCTGACGCACAACTGATAGAAAACTATTCGCTGTAACAATTTCATGCTCTTCTACTAATCTTGGAATCATTGATGTGGATGATGGAGCAGCCCACCCATCTAAAAAGGCGATTAAAAAGACAAGCATGAGTATAATCCACAACTGTGAGCCTGAAAAAACAGTCACCAGACCTAAGATGACTAATACCCCTGTTTTCAATAGCTGTGATCCAGCGAGCAGTTGCTTTAATGGAAATCGGTCAAACATCAAAGGTGATAACAGGCCGCTAATAAACCGGCCAGTTGTATTTAAAAATGGCAGAAAGGTCAGGTAAAAAACAGAATGTGTCTCCAAATATAAAATAGATATGAGCCCGACAATATACAGAACATCACCCAAATCTGCAAAGGCCTGACCTATCCATAAAAACCGAAAAGATTTACTTTTCATGTTTACTACCCCTTTTTAACATGTTCATGATATTTAGTTAATTTGATCCGGGCAGTAAATATTACACTCGAAAAACCTCCTCACTTGCATTATGTTTCCAAAAAATAGCAAAGGGGGTAGCAAATATCATCTTTCCAATTCATAGTCCAATAAGATTTAACGCATTAGCAAGAATCGTTTTATCAATTGTTTCTTATGATTTGGATTCCTTTTTATATATGACCGGTGGTAAAAACCCTTCCTGACTGACAAAAATCTGGTTTTCAAGAAAAGACTTCTTAAACTGAGCCATTACTTTTTTATAAGCATCCGGATGAAACCAATCCTCCAGGCCGTTTTCCACATAACGATCGCGAATCCTAAGACTCTTTGTCCGCTTTCCTCCGCTTCCATCCCCCATAAAATAATCGTCAATGGTCACCCGGTCAACTACCGCACTCAGTTTTCTCCCGAATTCCTCCGAACAGGGTAGAATGGGGGAAACGGCGGCCTGAGCTGGGATCCCCTCCCGCTTTAGTTCAGCTAGGGCCCTCAGTCTCCCGGCAACAGGAGGAGCTACCGGAGTAAAGATTTTTCGGATATCCTCCCTGTCGGTTTCCACTGTTATGCTCACTAGCAGGTGATCTTTCAGCCGTTTAAGAAGATCCATGTCCCTCGTCACCAGGGGACTTCTGGTCTGGAGCAATAAAAAATCAGGAGGCATCTCTACCATGGCAGCCAGTATAGAGCGTGTGATCTCTTCCTTTATCTCCACAGGCTGATAGGGATCCGTGCTTGAGGACATGAAAATCGTAATGTGTTCATATTTTTTTCTGGCCCGGGCTAATTCTTTCAGATAGAGTTCACCTGCGTTCTCCTTTACATCCACCCATGTTCCCCATTCTTCTTTCCGAAACAGATTCACAGGCATTTTGCGGACATAGCAATAGGAACAGCCAAAACTGCATCCTGTATAGGGATTAAGCGAAAAAGTGTATCCCCTTAGATAACCACTGGCCGGGGTAAGTATGGATTTCGCCTGCTTTTTGGACATATTCATTAGGAATCCTCACTTTACAGGAAAAATATCGCTGGAAAATAAGTCACCAGCACCTCTCAATGACTGTTAAAATGACCGGCCTTTTACCGACTAGTTTCCGCATATCTTTAACATACCCCAAGAAAAACACCTTTTTCTATCTAATTATTCTTCTTTCTTTATCCCTGATTTCCCTTTTACGTAGATCATTCTGGAAACCCCTAATCCAACACCGCCAAGAACAGTAAACAATATAGCCCGGAATTCCAGAGAAATATCTGATAGATCAATCCCAATGACTTTCACAAGGGTTGCAAACAGCAGAGCAATTCCTGTGAGTCTGAACGTCTTGCTCTGTTTGACAATACCATAGATAATAAACCCGACAGCATAAATGGCCCATGCAAATGAACTGAACATGTGCTGCATATTGAGATCCAGGTCTCTAGAAGCAGCATAGCTGATCTGAGTAATCCAGATGAGCGGAAGCAGAATATTGACAAATAACAGGAACTTCAGCAGCTCCTTTTTCTGGAATGATTCGTATCTGCGGATGGAGTCAGTAATAAAAAATAGTGATAATACCATAACAGTCCAGGATAAGGCAGTCAGTGAAAAAATCCGTTCAATAAAATTTGAAAATGTAAAGATTAAACCAAATCCATAAGGGAACAAAGCAATGATTTTTTGGAATCTGATGTTTAACCTGAGCCCCAGCCATAACGCAATAGTTCCTTCGACAAGTAAAGGAACGGGGTTGGTTTCCACATCCATGATATCCATAATCGAAAACATGAAAGCAAACGTTGATATGCTGATTGATATGGCAAAACGGTTGCGGTCTCTTGAAAAATAAACCGCAGACAAAATAGCATAAAACAGACCAAAAACGATATAGTACCATCGCTGATCGTCATCTGGAACAGCTAGAATAACCCATCCTGAAATCACAATAAAACTTGAAAAGTGAAAGATAAGCTGTGTCTTGTGAGCAATTATTTTACGTATAAACAGCCAGAGCAACAAAAGGTGCTGAGCAATAGCTGCAAATACAAAATACTCATCCTGCGGTACTGAATCTAAAATCATCGATGCCACAAATGCCGCATGGAGCAGCCAGAAGGATACATAATGCAAAACCGTATAGTTATTTCGGACTGCATAGTAGAGGAAGACCCCGTAGAGCAATACCTCATACATCACGAAAAAAGCGATATTTACTCCGTTGCTCTCAAGCAGGAAAGGAATTAAAAATCCTCCTGCAGAAGAAAGAACCGCTAAAGCCTGTGATTGATGCCTGTAGGAGAAAAATACTCCGGCAGCAATCCACAGGATATTTAATAAAGCCGCAATGGCAAATGGAAAATAGCCGTAAAGTATATGAGCTGCAAAGGTTGACAGCATTAGTAATAGGACTGAACCAGCAATCAGCACCTGTCCCAGTCTTTCTCTGCTTTTCTGTACCTGGATCTCACCTAAAATGACAAATCCAGCAGCAGTCATATAACCGAGAACAACACGGATCGGTTCGGTAATGAACCCTTTATCAAAAGTTGCTTTAAACCCCCAGATAACACCAATAATTAATACAAAAACAAATATTCGAGGAAGCCAGACTTTTCCCAATAAGTACTCCCAGTCAACCGGTTCATGAGCATTTGTATTTTCTTGTTCCGAAGACGTTTTTTGTTTGGTCGTCCATTCTTTATGGCTTTTAGTGTTGACATAACTTTTATTCCCTTTTAATAACCGGACTTCTTTTTCCAATTGCTGAATACGTTTTTCCAGTTCAGCTATTCGATTTTCATCCATGTTTTCACCCTTTCATTAAATACTACCTATACATTACTATAAAATTCCAGAAAATAAACTCTTTTTTGTAAATGTAAGCCTTTTCAAACATAATTTTCTATTTATTTAAGAACATTTTACAGTAATTTTTCATTTAATGGTTTATAATAAGGAAAACAAAGAAAAGAAAGGCTGATTTCATTTCTATGAACGAACCTTATTCTAAAAAAGAAGAATTAGCTAATGCCATTACTCATGGCCTGGGTGCTTTTTTAAGCATTGCTGCACTGGTCATTTTGATTGTTTATGCCAGCCAAAATGGAAGTGCATGGCAGATTATTTCCGTCACCATTTATGGCATTACTATGCTTCTTATGTACTTATCCTCGACGATTCTTCACAGTTTGCCTCCTGGAAGATGGAAAAACTTTTTCTTAATGATGGATCATACGTCCATTTATCTCTTCATCGCCGGAACTTATACTCCTGTATCACTATTACTCATTAAAGGAACAGTAGGATGGGTTTTATTTGGGGTAGTCTGGGGAATTGCCCTTTTGGGGATTGTTTTTAAAATCGTTTTTTTGAAGAAATTTATGATTTTATCTACCCTGCTATACTTACTATTGGGCTGGTTTGTGGTTTTTGCATGGGACCCACTTGTTTCCAATATGGCCTATAATGGCATCGTCCTGCTCGTAGTTGGAGGAATTTGTTATACGGTGGGGAGCATTTTCTTTATGTGGCGCGCCTTTCCTTATCATCATGCAGTATGGCATGTATTTGTCATTCTCGGAAGTGCGTTTCATTTCTTCTCTATTTTGTTTTATGTGGTAGCATAAATCAGTAGAAAACGGTGGGTTGCATTGCCACCGTTTTTCTATAATCTCTTTTACAAATCCATTGACAGACGTACCATATCCCGGCACCGGATGCCACTTTCAAAAATTTCTTCTGCATAATGTCTGACAAAGTAATCATGATCAATACTCTGAACCCTAAAACCGCATTTCTGATATAGAGCCAGCTGCTGTATACTGGAATTCCCTGTCCCTATTTCAATGGTTTTAGCCCCCAGCTGCTTCGCTTGCTTAATGGCGTCCATTACAAGGCATTTTCCTATTCCTTTGTTCTGAAATTCGGGGTCCACAGCAACATTTACTATTTCAATGGTATGAGGCCTTGTATCCAGCAGCACATAAACACCGATTACCCGTTGATCAAAAAAACCAACATAACAATGTCCCCTTGCAAGGTAATCATCAATAGACTCCCTTGATGGATCAGCTAAATAAAGCAGTTCATAAGGAAGTATCTCGTGTTCATTATCTATTTTTTGTATGTTAATTTCCGGCTTGCTCAACTTAAACTCTCCTCTCCTGAAAACATTCGCGTTAATAAGCGCCGACCCGATAAGCCTTTTTCTTACCAGACCGACGCCATTTTAAAACTGACTCTTCCACTTAAAATGGATGCGGATTGAGCCATTGCCCCCCATCCAATGTCACCACTTCACCGTTCATATAAGCAGCCTTCTCCGACAGAATAAAGAAGGCAAGTTCAGCAATCTCTTCCGGTGTTCCCAGCCGTTTTAATGGCACGGATTGAAGGGTGCGCTTAGCTGCTTCTTCCGATTCCCATAGCTTTTCTGCACCGCCTGTCCGTTCAATTGGTCCGGGGGCTATTGCATTGGTTCGAATTCCATATTTGCTGCCCCATTCAACTGCCAGTGTACGGGTCATCGATAATACACCTGCTTTAGCAGCGGCAGAGTGTATCACGCCTGCCCCGGCACCCCAGGCATAAGTTGCAACCATGTTTAATATGTTCCCTTTCATGCCGTTTTCAATCCAGTAGTTCCCTACTGACCTGCTGCAATAGAATGTACCGTTTAACACAATATCAATAACGGCGTTCCATCCGTTCACGGACAATTTTTCAGCTGGACAAATAAAGTTTCCCGCTGCATTGTTCACCAGATGATTGATGGCACCAAATGTAGTCACAGCCTCCTCTACCATCCGATCCACATCATCAGGGTTTCGTACATCCATCGAAATTGTATGTACAAAAAGATTTTTCCCTTCAAGAATTTCCTCTTTTGCCCTGGCCAGTTTATCTGTATCACGTCCGGTAATAATTACTTTTGCACCTTCATGAGCGAATTTTTTTGCCATGTATTTCCCCATCCCGCTAGAACCGCCAGTAACAATAACGACTTCATCCTTCATCCTATTTCCCTCCTTAGAAAAAAAAATTCCACATAAGCAGGGGAAAATCCTGTTTTTAGGGAAGGTAATTTTAAAAAAGAACTTAATCGCCAAAATGATTCGCATGCTCCTGTATTTATCTTTAAATAACATGCTATAATGCTACTGCATGTACAGAAATCACAAATAAGGATGAATCCGATGAGTAAACCATTGAACCGGCGTTCTTTTATAAAGCGAACATTTTCTGCTATCGCAGGTGTCCTCGGTATATCTGGAGGTACATATTATTACGCTAAACACATTGAACCTTATCTGTTAACCGTCAAAACAGATCAAATATCTTCCATTAGAATTCCGCCCTCTTTTGAGGGATTTAAACTTTTACAGTTCAGTGATACCCATTTAGGATTTCATTATAATCTGGATGAATTTGAAAAGCTTGTCCAAAAAATTAATAAACAGCAGCCAGACCTGGTAGTTTTCACTGGAGATTTAATTGATGCCCCTAATCGATATGAAGTGCATAATTTAAGCCGTTGCGCATCATTGCTGAAACAAATCCATGCACCATACGGAAAATATTGGATTTATGGAAATCATGATCATGGGGGGTATGGAACAGATATTATTAGAGAAGTGATGCAGGGAGGTGGCTTCCGCCTGTTACAAAATCAGGCCATAACCATTGAAAAGGAAAGTAATCGAATTGTTCTGGCCGGACTGGATGATGTCATGCTTGGACGACCGGATTTAGAACGAACGTTTCGTCATGTAAACCACGATCTTTTTTCCATTTTACTTTGCCATGAACCTGACTTTGCGGATCGAAGTAAAGATTATCCAGTAGATGTTCAGTTGTCTGGCCACAGTCACGGCGGACAAATTCAGCTCCCATTTTTCGGATACATCGTCACGCCTCCCTTCGGAGAAAAATACGTAGAGGGGAAATTTGAAATTGGAGAAAAACCTCTGCAGCTCTTTGTTACCCGGGGGATCGGAACAACAAGATTGCCGTACCGTTTTTTATGCAAACCAGAAATCCACCTATATACTCTGAAACACCAGAATACAAATGATGATCTTCGATGATTCCATTATCCATTGCATCAGACCATTCGCATTTATGAAAAACTGGGTTTTCAAAGAGAAGGGATTTTCAGAGTTTATTCACCGTGATGGGAAAAGGCATGATATGATTCTATAGGTTTACTGAGGCCTGGTTGGGAAAAGAGCCGCTGCCAGTTGTTCTGTTTTTTACGAGTTTGATTTTTTCCTTTACTAGACACCCGCCCTCTGTGCTTTTGTACTGGCTCACATGTCCCTACCCTTTCATATAAATGTAATGAACATCTATATGGAAGGAGTGTCAGTCATGAATCATCCATTAGTTTACCCAGCTCATCAGCCAATGGTAAGAGAAACGGAACACCCTCACCATTTTTATGGGGATGATCAGCGCATATTTCCTTATGGTGGAGCTATTCCTTTTCTTACTGGATTAGCAGTCAGTCCTTTGTTATTTGGGGGTTATGGTTTTGGACCAGGTTTCGGCTACGGCGGATTTGGCCGTCCCTTTTTCGGACCAGGTTTTGGCTACGGTGGATTTGGCCGTCCCTTTTTCGGACCAGGTTTTGGTCCATTTCGCCCTAGACCATTTTTCTGGTAAACCGTGCGCATGTGATACATTCTATCACATGCGCTTTTTATATTTTTAGTGATCCCCTCTTTTCAACTGACATCTGCTGCAACTCAAAACCATCCATAGATTATATCTTTCTCCTATGAATTGTTAATATTTTGTCAAAGATGAATAGTAACACACTTGTTCACCATCGTGTTACAATGGAACATGAAGACTTTTGTCAGGAGGAACGTTTATGAAAGGAATGAAAATTTTATTTCCTGTCATTTTTTTCAGTATTTTGCTAACAGGATGTGGCCTATTTGGCGATACACAATATGAAGGGGATTTTTCATATGAAGTGCAAGATTTCTCTTATATCAATCAGGATGGAGAAACAGTTTCACTGGATGATTTGAAAGGCTCCTTCTGGGTTGCAGATATGGTGTTCACAAATTGTAATACGGTTTGCCCGCCAATGACAGCGAATATGGCCAGATTGCAAAAATTACTGAAAGAGGAAGGATTAAACGAGGTAAGGCTCGTATCATTTAGTGTAGATCCAGAAGTAGATACACCGGAGAACTTAAAAGCATTTGGGGATAAATTTGGTGTCGATTACTCCAACTGGGATTTCTTGACGGGATATACGATGGAGGACATAGAGAAATTTGCTCTCAAATCATTTAAATCTTTGGTAGACAAGCCTGAAGGACAGGATCAAGTAAACCATGCTGTTTCATTCTTTATAGTGACACCTGATGGCTATGCCATTAAACGCTACAATGGTACACAGGCACAGCAAATGGAACAGATTGTTGAAGACTTAAAAGGTTATTTAAAGTAAAGATAAAGGGTCGGCTTCACTGGGGCCAGCCCTTTGTCTGACTAAAAGAAAGGTGAGTCCATTATGAAGCAGAAAGATTGTCATTATACCACCCGAGAAATAGCTGAAGCCATTTCCGTTGTCAATCGCCACGCCAAAACTGCTCCCCAGCCGAAACAACTTTATACCTTAAAAAGAAAATCCATCCAAAAACTTCTCCATCAAAAACAAGCAAAAAAAGTTGGCCTTCATTATTCTGAACACCCTACTCTAAGCAAACAGCATACCACTCTGTTAATCCAGGTGGAAGATTTTTATTTTCATCTGCCGCCCGAAAAAAATGATTTAAACACCCTCAAACACCTGGGACATATTAATCATGAATTCCGCAACCCCAAACCGCAGCTCTCTCTTAAAAGAGCCAAACAGATTCTTTACCACTATTTAGGATGGAAACCTGTTAAAAAAAGCCCTGGCCGTCAACAGTTTCCATCTGTTTCTTCATGGGTTTCCGGACAAGATCAGCAAAATTGGCGCAAAAAGCAGGGCAGATACTAAAAACTCTCTATGGCGTATGTCCTGTCTCTATTCATGCTATTAAAAAAGAGGTCAGTACAAAACTTCAAAAAGTCATAACCTGGGGCTGGGACAAAACACCCAAAAGCAAAAAAATATCCGAACTATAATCAATCGTCACAGGCATAGTTCGGATATTTTTATTTCGAGAGATACGAAAAGTCTTTTATTATTCTATGAAATGAAGGAAATGATTGTTATTATAAAACAGTTAAAAATGATCCAGTTCTTTAGCAGGCTGCTCCTCCATTATTTTGTGCGGACAGCTGTTCCAGAAGCTACGACCATCATCATTCCCTCTCGAAGGGTTTCAAAATCAAGGTCAACTGCAATCACTGCATTTGCACCCATCTGGGATGCTTTCTGAGTCATTTCCCGTATCGCGATGTCTCGTCCTTCAGCCAGTTTGCTTTCATAAGCAGAACTTCTTCCTCCAACAATATCTGAAATTCCAGCCAGAAAGTCTCTTACTACATTGGCACCCATAATGGCTTCTCCAGTTACGACTCCTAAATACTCATCAATTTCTCTGTTCTGAAGGGTATGTGTTGTAGATACAATCATTAATATATCCTCCTTAAATATTAATCATTTCGAATAATTAAGTACACAATCAGGCCCAGGATAGGAAAAAATAATGTACCTATTAATACAATTAGAGCATATTCCTTTGAATGGCCTTTATTTAGTGAATCACGGTAGGCCCATATACTTGTAATGACGTTTAAAAACAACAAAAATAGTCCAATAAAAATAAAGATAAAGAAAAATGAGCCGAACATGCTCAGGGCAATTGCTCCAATCATCCCTACCACTCCTTCCTCATCTTAACTGTACGTTTTTAAAATGAGAAAGTTTCATCTTTTTTCAAAATAAAGGTTTAGCTGCCCTAAGCATTTTTTTATCTGACAGAACTTTTCTTGGTCTTCGCTTTAATATACCTCTTGAGCTCTGTATAAAGATGGACAGTCAAGAGAACAATTCCAAAAAAGATAATAGACAAAGACCCGCTGGAAAGATCAGAAAATTCCATATCCCCCTGATTTGTAATGCCCTGATACAATTCAAATAATGTAAGTAGAAATAGCAGGATAAAACTAATAGAAAAATAAGCAAGCACCTTATCCCATTTCAACTTAACCAGTAAAGTGACCACAGGGTGAAAAACATAATACAAAATGACAATCCCTATAAGCCCAATTGAAAAATGCAAGTGGTCATCAGTAATGCCAAGTGGTGCTAGATTCGCCTTTTCAACGAGAAGGTCATGCAAAAATAGTAAGTCTCTTCCATTCATTCCAATGCCCCCTTAATAAAATTCCTTCCTATTTTTGTCTGATTTTGAATCTTTTAAACCTAAAACTATAGTTTTTTTCTTAAGCTAGTGGGATTAATTTGAAAATCTGCTTTTAAGAAATTCATTCTTCATTTATGATGGATTATAATTGTAGAATATATCCTGACTCATAGGGGAGTTTAGGGATGAGACGTTCTATTATTTTTATCATGCTTGGAGCCGGACTATGGGGAACCATTGGATGGTATGTAAAAAACTTATATGCATACGGTTTTACCCCAATTGAAGTTGTCACATTGAGAGCCTTCACGACTGTCATATTTTTATTTGTCTATTTTGCCTTAACAGAACCGACCGTGCTCAAACTAAAACAGTTCAGTCATGTTCGCTATTTTATTGGTACAGGCATCTTTAGTATTGTCTTTTTTAACTTCTGCATGTTTTCTGCCATAGAGGCATCTACTATACCTGTAGCAACAGCCTTATTGTACACAGCTCCTGTCTTTGTGACGATTATGTCCCGCTTTCTATTTAAAGAACTCTTTACTGCTGCTAAATTAATAGCACTTATCTTTTCATTAACCGGAACTGTTCTGGTAATTGAACTGATTCCTCTGAACCTTGACCGGATCAACCTCTCAGCACTTCTCTTCGGTCTTGGTTCAGGCTTTGGGTACGCGCTCTACAGTATTTTTGGAAAATATGCTCTTGTAACCTACAATACGAAAACGATTACCTTCTATACCTTTATAGTGGCCAGTATAGCTTTGATTCCAGCTTTTCCATATGAATCAATTGAAACCTTGCTTCAATTCAAGGTGCTTTTTATAGCGTTTGGACTTGGTATTTTTCCTACGGCTCTTGCCTATCTTTTATACACCTATGGGCTTACAAATGTAGAAGCCTCTAAGGCCTCTATTTTTACAACAGTTGAACCACTGGTGGCTACATTGATTGGGATCTCTGTTTTTCATGAAACGTTCTCGTTTGTACAGGGGATTGGAATGGTGTTAATTATTGGGGCAGTGTGGCTGCTTGAAGCCGTTCAGTCCAAAAAAAGTTCTTTTCGTAAAGCAACACGAACCAAGAAAGAGGCTGGTACATAAAGGAATGAACGGTGGAAAACACGAACACGTTGCCTGAAAAAATTAACCTAGTCAACATGCGAGACTCCTGGTCGACTAAAACCGGCCACGTCCTGTGACCAACGTCGACACGAACACGTCCTGTGCGTCGCGGGAACAGCACGAGCCTAAAATCCCTAAAGACAGAAGGATGAGTTGCCTGAGGAAGCCTTAGGCCGTGCCCACGGAAAGCGAAGCATGTTGAAAAGAAAAGCGGAAGCGCCCCGCTTAGCCCCGAAAACGGCTGGAGGACCACCGAGGAGGCTGTCGCCGCCGCAGGGGGGCCGAAGCCGCTCGAGGGGCTGGGCGCTGAAGCTAGACAACCCTTCTCTCAATTGAAAAAGGCTCACATTTTATACCTTTTATCTTTCAGAGCAAAAAAAATCCGAACTCATTCATGTAACGATTGAATGTAGTTCGGATAATCATTACCTTTGTCAGTTATGACTCAGCAACTCCTGTTGATCTACACATTTATGATATGATAAAACTAAATTTAATTAGCTGCATATTCTTTTGTTTTCTTTTGGCGCTTAAGTTGTTTATTTTCAACTCTTCTTTCAATCTTCATCATTTCTTTTTCATCTTTCATAAGCTGAGATTTATATTCATTGACCAGCTCATCAAATACAGGCCGGCGTGGTCTCATGATGAATCACTCCTTATGGATGATTTGTCAATCCGATTTTATTGTAACAGAAGACATTCTTTGATTTATTTAAATTGTTTGAACATTTTGTTAACATTATGGAGGTTAATACAGTGGAGAAGTGGTTAAATAAGCAAGTTACAAATATTGAGATTTCAGGCATCCGTAAATTTTTTAATCTGGTTGCAGACCAAAATGATGTGGTTTCATTAACTATAGGACAGCCAGATTTTTCTACTCCGGAACATGTTAAAGAGGCCGGAAAACATGCCATTGAAGAAAATTATACAAGCTACACCCATAATGCAGGAATGTTACCTTTAAGAAAAGCAATCAGTGAATATGTCCGTGAAAAATATCAGTTAAATTATCACCCTGAATCTGAAATCATTGTTACCGTTGGTGCCTCTCAGGCAATTGATATTACATTCCGGACGATCTTATCACCTGGTGATGAGGTCATCCTGCCAGGTCCTGTATACCCGGGGTACGAGCCTTTGATCAAGCTTGCTGGCGGAAAACCAATATTCGCTGATACAAGAGACACCCATTTCAAATTAACAGCTGATGTAATTCAGCATTATTTAACAGACAAAACAAAAGCAGTCGTTCTTCCATATCCTTCTAATCCAACAGGTGTAAGTTTAAAGAAAGAAGAATTAGTCGAAATCGCTCGACTTTTAAAGGATCGCCCGGTATTTATTGTTGCGGATGAAATCTACAGTGAATTAACCTATGAAAACAAACATGTTTCCATTGGTTCTCTTCCAGAGGTGCGCAATCAGACCGTTGTGATCCAGGGATTATCAAAATCCCATTCTATGACGGGATGGCGAATCGGATTTTTATTGGCACCCAATTCCATCGCCAGACATGTTTTAAAAGTTCATCAATATAATGTCTCCTGTGCATCTTCAATTAGTCAGAGAGCTGCATTAGAAGCAGTTACAACCGGAAAAAACGATGCTGAGTTTATGAGAGATCAATATAAAAAACGATTAAACTATGTATATGATCGCCTAACCCAGATGGGACTTGACGTGGTTAAGCCAGATGGAGCATTTTATCTCTTTCCTAAATTTCCAATTCAACAAATGTCATCGTTTGATCTGGGATTAAAAATGGTGCAGAAAGCCCGGCTGGCTCTTGTACCCGGAGATGCTTTCTCATCATATGGCCAGGGGTATATGCGTTTATCCTACGCTTATCATATGGACACCTTAAAAGAAGGGTTAGACCGATTGGAACAATTTATGGAAAAGGAATTTTATTAACAATTTTCCCCTATAAAAAACATCCCATGCTGCATCGATTGGCAGCATGGGATGTTTTTTATGAAAGAAGTTTATAGGGATTCATCCTAGTATTTTTCCCATTTTAACTGACAAACCTTTTCAGCAGAATTAACAAACGCCTCGTTGTTCATTGCTTCTGCTCTTTTTTCTGATTCGATGAACATCCTCACTTGTTGTTAGTTTCTGGTATACATTTAATAGCTTGTCCAATTCCTGACTAACCTGAATAGATTCATCACTTGTGTATCCATTTTGTGACGCGACCTCGATCAGGTACTTCCGAAGATATTCAATCCGTTCTAACAACTCATAAGCCTCATAACTAGACGCCACCAAATTACCTCCTTTACATGAAATGGCTATTATCTTTATATTACCATATTCTTTGTTATTATGTAAAAAAATGTCTTTTAAACTTTTTTAGCTTCTTCTATTTTTGTTTTCAAATACATATTAATCAAATAATCCAGTTCCTGGCTTATCGTCAGAGTATTCTTGCTTCGAATTCCGAACTCATCTGCTGTTTTATACATTTCTTCCTGTTTTTTCGAAATTTTTTCCTTTAAAGTCCGAATACCATTGTTTTTAATTGATTTCATCCCCACTCACTTCCCCTATTTTATTTTGTACTGCAAATATTTAGAAAATCGAACGATTATGATTATTACAAAAGTCATATTAAATGTAAACACTTTCGCAAAATTAGACAAATTTTTCTGTAAATTTATAAATGTTGCCGGTTGCAGTCGAGTTTTTTAAACTTTTTCTTGCAATTTTTTAGATCCGCTTCTATAATTTCTAAGTCAAGCTCTTAAGTTTAAGAATGGAAGTGATAAACATGGAGTTTGTTACCTTTCACCCGTATCGGACAATTGGGATTCCAAATGTCAAGTATATCAAACCTGAACACACTTTTCGAGAGATAGATAGCATAAAAAATGCCGATTTGATCTTTTTTCCTGAGAAATGGCAACTTCCTGTTCTCACACACGCGTTAAAGAAAACGATTTTCCCAAACTATGACACGATTGTTCTTGGTCATAATAAAGTAGATATGACCAGAGCGCTGCAGACTGTATGCCCTGAATCATTTCCTTACACAGAGATCCGTGGTAATACAGTTGATAATCAGCGTGAAATACTAGAAACATTCCCTTTTCCCTTTGTAGCAAAAAACCCTCGAAATTCAATGGGTCAGGGAGTGTTCCTGATTCATTCAGAACATGATTTCTATGCTTATTGTGAACAAGCTGATATTCTCTACATTCAAGAATATTTGCCCTCAGATCGGGAAATTCGAGTCGTAGTAATAGGAGAAGATATTTATTCTTCCTATTGGAAAATAGCTGAAAATAATCAGTTTTACCATAATATCTCTAAAGGCGGTCAAATCTCTTATCATCATGTCCCGGTTGAAGTTCTGGATTTAGTTAAAAGAGTCTCTTCGGAATTAAATATTAATCATGCTGGATTCGATGTTTTGCTTATCGATGGCAAGCCATTCATACTTGAATTCAATGTGCTTTTCGGGAATCAAGGGCTGACAATGGCAGGTAAAAGAGTTGAAGAAGCTATTTTTGAATACGTCCTGAACACGTATTTTCATCCGAAACCCCGAACACCGGTTGGAGGAAAACGCATATCATGAAGATATGCGTTTTATTGTTATATAGTGAATTAAAAAAATTTTCCCATATACTTTTCCTGTTAAAAAATGTGATAGTATTATTAATGACGATGTAATTGCAGAAAGGAAGAAGCCAACGTGATGAAAGAAATCCTGGAATGGGGTAAAGCCATCCTTTTTGCCCTGGGACTTGCTATTGTTTTACGTACCTTTGTCATGTCTACTTCGATTGTTGATGGACCTAGTATGTATCCGACTTTAGAAAATGGGGAATGGGTGATTTATAATAAAGCTATTTATTATTTCACCGAACCTGACCGGGGGGATATTGTCATTATCAAACGTCCTGATAAGAACTATGTAAAAAGGATTATCGGGATGCCAAACGAAACGGTTGAGGTTAGAGACCACGTGCTGTACATAAATGGTAAAAAGCAGGATCAGCCCTATTTAACCCGAGATGCCTTGATGGGCACAAATAACTTTGAGCCTGTTACAGTACCTGAAGACAGTTATTTTGTAATGGGAGATAATCGCTCGATCAGTAAAGATAGCCGAAATGGCCTAGGGTTTATTAAGAAAAGTGAAATTGAAGGAAGAACTGAGCTGGTTATTTTTCCATTTCAAGAGTTTGAGTTGACACGATAGACGTGAGTATATGAAAGGGCAGGCACACTGTTCGAGTCTACTTCATTTTATCTGGCAGGGAATGAATGGATTCAATCAGTTGATCAATCTTTCCTTCTATGCGGTGAAGCAAATAAAATGTTACCACAATAGGAAAACCGATCTCTGGAATCCAGTTCACCCAGTGATCCATACGTTTCCCCCCTTTCAACTATTTTATCGCTGTAATGATGAAGCATAATACGGTGAAAGCCAATATCCTTTTTGGGAATAACAAACCCTTGCTGCTCCCCTGCAGCAAGGGTTTCCATCATTCAACAGGTGCCTGACACCTTCATTTGCAAAATGTGATTCACAAAAAATGGTCAATATTTCTGTTAGATATGATCTTTATAATGTAATTTCATAGATGTTACGCTCAACTATGCGGGCTTCTTTTTTGGCTACCAGATCACCGCCGGATGTTGTAAAGATATTTTGTGCAATAATTTCATCCATCGCTTGATTGATTAACATCGGATCGACAGGTTCTACCGGCTGATCCAGAGCAATGGTTACCGTTTTATTTTGCTCATTCAAAAACTTTAATTCCAGCCGTTTAGCCATTATACCCCTCCTTTCCGGCTAATTAAAATTAAGCTTTGTCCCTTCAAAATCTGCCGATGTAATAACCTGATGTTTAAGCACTCATAATGACAGAAGAATCATTTCTTTCAATACTATGAAGTGTTCTTTGCTGCAATGGAACGAGCACCTGTGCTACTGCATACAATTGGTCCGGTGTTGCAGTTCCTTTAACATTATTAAAGCTTTTTGAAACCAGTTTGTAGCTGCCGTCACTCTCCATTCCATCCTGAAACACAAGCTGCAGCTGAGTGCGTGTGATGTGTGCTGTCGCCATCTCTCTCACCTCCTTTCAAACCTATAATCGCTTCCTAATTCCTTCTGGTGTCTTTCATTGAAACTTTTTTATCCAATAAACGTCTAAAGATGTGAAACCAAATATTGAGAGGAAAAGAAAAAGGAGGAATTGGAGTGAGAAAAATACTGAACCTATTCTTGAGCAGTTCATTAATGATTGGGGGAACATTAACTGCTCTTGTTCCGTCATCTTCTACACATGCAGACACTGCCGTAAAAGATGATATTGTCTCAGACAATCAAGAAACAAATACTCCACCTGCAGAAGTAAAAATTTCTAAATCAGAAGCACTTGAAATTGCAGAAACATATTTTGACCAATCGTTTGAGGATGCTAACATCAGTTACTACAGTGACTGGTACAGGCTGGATCATATGCCTGTCTGGCAAATTAATTTGAGAAAAGAATTGCAAAAGAACAAGTATGAATACTTCTCCATTGTCATTAATGGAAATTCCGGGGAAATCCACGAAGTAAACTATAATACCAATGCGAGTGATGAACTCACTTTCCCGCCAAAAATTAACTGGGAAGATGGAAAAAAAATCGCATCAGAGTTTATTAAAAAGCAATTCTCCGATAAATATGAGTCTGTACAGTTAAACGAATACAATAAACCATCTAAACCTTCACTAAACGAAAACACCTTTTATTACTACACATTCCAGCGGGTGGTTGATGGTGCTCCGTTCTCAGAACATTACCTGCAGATTACGTTAAACGGAAATGGAAAAATAACTTCCTATCGAATGTTCTGGGATGAAGAGTTAACCTTGCCTGCACAAAAGGTAGCCATTTCTAAAGATGAAGCTCGCCAGATGATTAAAGACAATCTTGATATGTATTTGTCCTATAATGAACTCCATCAGTATTTCATTATGGAAAAAGAAGAAAATCGTAAAGCTATTCTATTGTACAACTGGGATCTCCCTGCTCCTTACTTAGATGCAGCTACCGGCAAATGGATTGACAGCACAGGAAAAGAACCTGCTCATGCTGATCAGACAAATGAATTTAATCCTATATCCGAAGATAATCTGGATCTTCTTCGGGTCGACAAACAGCCATTAACGGAAGAAGAGGCTAAAGCTTTTGTCCGTAAACATTTCCCTATTCCTGAACAGAGTAAGCTGCGGGACAGCAATTATTATGAAAATCAATCAGGAAAACCAGTATGGAACTTTTCCTATGAATGGCAAAAGGAAGAAGAGGAACGACCTTATCATATTCAAATTTCCATACATGCCGGAACAGGGGAAGTAGAAAGTTTTAGTATCCATCATCCTTCTTATTATGAAAGCTCTGAATCAGAAAATAAGCAGAACAGCATCACATTTGAGGAAGCAAAGGAAAAAGCAATTGAAACGGTGAAAAATTGGGTACCTTCCCATGCAGACGAGATCACTTTAACTACAACAAAATCGGAAGTAAATCCAGGTGATGCAAGCAGATACCATTTTTCCTTCAAGCGTCTGAAGAATGGGATTCCTGTTATGAATAATGGAGTGACTGTAAGTATTTTTGCACAAACTGGTGAAGTGATTGGTTTTCACAAGAACTGGGACTCAGATATAGAGTTTCCTAAACCTGAACAGATTGTGTCAAAAGAAGATGTACTGGATCAACTATTTGAACAATATGATGCACAGCTGAGATGGGTTGCTACCTATCCAAACCGGGCAGCAGAAAACGGAACCTTAAATTCAGATGATATGAATCAGCGTGAATATCGCAAGGCATATCTATTTACCAGCAAACAGCAGTTGAGTGAGCCGATATATCTTGATGCCTTTACTGGTAAATGGCACTCCCGCACAACGGGTGAGCAAATTGTCGAACATACAACAGCCAGCGATATCCAGGGGCTAGATGAACAGCGTGCCTTAGAATTAATGATTTTGTACGGTGCAATAAAAGTGGATGAGACTGGAAAAGTTTATCCAATGAAGGACATTACCCGTGGAGAAATGATTAAAATGCTGATGCTTGCTAACAATCCTGATCCAATCTATTATCAAAAAGTTGCACTTAGCTTAGCCGATCAGGAAGCATCCTTTAATGATGTAGGTTATGGCAGCGAATATTTCCCTTATGTTGAAGAAGCGGTGCGTAATGGTTATATTGAGGATGGAGAAACATATAATCCGGAAGAAAAAATCACACGTATAGAGATCGCCCGTCTAATTGTCAATGCTCTGGGATATAAAGAATTGGCCAATGTAAATGGTTTATTTACACAGCCTTTTGAGGACCTGGAAAACGAAAAAGATGCAAATATTGCATCGATGATCCATTATTTAGACATTACGGATTTGGAAGCACCGTCCTTTCATCCGGATTATCATGTCACCCGTGCTGAAGCAGCTCAGATGTTTTATCAGTATTTAAAAGCTAGAAGTCTATTAAAATAATCGAATATGCTGTACTAATTAAAAAGGTGTCCCTTATCTTTCCGATAGGGACACCTTTTTGCTGGCTTCCAATTATTAAGAATGATCAAACATACAATATCCGATATTTAACAATAGTATAAGTATACTTGCTAATGATAAAATAACACCGAGCACTTCAAACACCTCCTGCTGAATCATCCTCCTTTTTTTAGTGTACCAAAAAGCAATGATACAACATACATTTTTTTATTTGAATTTGTGAAAAACCTGTGATAAATATATTCTCAATCTGCTCAATATGTTAAAATTTAGAATAGAATCGTAGCTTAAAGTAAGCAGGTGATCTCATGGCACATTGTCCGAACTGCGGTACAGAAGTAAAAAATGATGAATTGTATTGTATAAATTGCGGGAAAAAACTGCCGGAAGATTTAAATAAACGGGTAATTGTCTCTTCTGGCTTTAATAAGTGGTGGCTTCTGCCGATCAGTACTCTCGTATTATCCATTTTGCTTTTAGTCGGCTACTATTTCCTGCTCGAAAATCAAATCGAAAAGGCTAAAACTGCCTATGCCAGAGGAGCCGAACTGGCAGCAAGCGGCCAGTTTACAGAAGCAAAAGAGTTTTTTTTAGATGCCTTGAGATTCAAGGATAATTTCCCGGCTGCTAGCCAGAATGCACAGTTTATGGATATCGCAAAAGAAATTGAAAACCAATTAAATACAAGTGAAGAGTTAAAAAATAAAGGGAATTTTCAGGAAGCATTGAACCATATGACCGAAGCAGAAGCTAATTTAAATAACTATAATGGTACGGTGGTCAATAAACTTTTGACTCAAATTATTGCTCAGAGAAACGAAATTAAAGTTGCCCAACTGAATCACAAGCTAGATCAAAAACCCTCTATTCAAGATTTAAAAACCCTTTTATGGCAGGCAGAAACGATCCAAAGTGACGAAGCAAATGAGATTGCTGAAAGCATCCGAAAACGAATTGTAGATTATTCCTACTCCAGTGCCAACGAAAAATTAAAGATCAATCAGTTTACAGATGCACTCGCCATTGTTGAGGATGGTTTAAAATATGCACCTGATAGCAGTAAGCTGACCAGTTTAAAAACCACCATTGAAAAAGAGAAAGTAGCCTTTGAAACTGAGCAGCAGCAACGGATACAGCAAGCTTTGAATGCTCTGGAAAAAGAAAGGGAAATCAATGAAAATGATGCTGTGAAAATCATTTCTATTGAAGCAAACCTGGATGATTATGGTGATTTAGTGGTCAAAGGGGAAATTAAAAGTGTAGCAACTGTTCCAATATATTCCGTTTCCGTTAAATATAAATTAGTTGACCTGAAGGATCACATTAAATTGTCCAACGATGTCTATGTTTATCCAGACACATTGTATCCAAACGAAATTGGAAAATTTGAATTTACCCACTATGATATTGATGAAAAGTTAAAGGCAGAAATTGAAAAAGTGACATGGTTTTTAAACTCGCCTTAAAAAACGGAGTGAGATGATGAAACAGAAACACATTTTCTGGCCCGTGACATTGACAATTATTTTAATCATTTTAACCATTTTCGGAATGATACTATATTTTCAGAAGTGGGAACAAAATTCCTTAAATGTCTCAAACGAAACGGCACAGCTCGTCAAAGAGCAGCCGTCCGATACAGAGCAAGATTTGACGACCATCATTCACGAAACCCAAAAGTTTGTTGTTCAGATTGAAGCAGAAGGCAAATACGGTCAGACTACCGGATCTGGCTTTATATATAACAACAAAGGGGATGTCATTACCAATGCTCATGTAGTGGAAGGAGCAGACTCCATCTTTGTAAAAACATCTGACGCCAGAACATATCCCGGAGCTTTAATCGGTGTAGGATCAAATCAGGACATTGCTGTCATACGCGTTCCCCAGCTGGTTAACCGAAATCCCCTGCCCATTAATCCAACATTTGAAGCAGATTTAGGGGATGAAATCATAGCGGTCGGAAGCCCGTTTGGTTTTCAGAATACTGTTACGCTGGGAATCATTTCTGGAAAAAACCGGACTTTCTCTGTTAATGGTTATGAATATGAAGATGTCTATCAAATCTCTGCCTCTGTTTCACAGGGGAACAGTGGCGGACCTCTGATTCATGTTCCGACCGGAAAAATAATCGGCATTAATTCCGCCGGCACACAAAATGGTTCTATAGGCTTTAGCATTCCAATTCAACAAGTATATGACCTGGTTAAAATGTGGTCAGACCGGGCAGATAATCGGGAACTTGACTTTGACGGATATACATCTTTATATGAGAACATTGATCCAAACCAATTGAAGCAGGATGCACAATACATTGTGAATTATTTTTATGAAAGTCTGCAGATGCGTGATTATTTTAATGCCTATGCACTGTTGGGAAGTCAATGGCAAACACATACCACATACCAGCAGTTCAGAGAAAATTATGTGCATCTGACAAATATAACCGTTCGAAATATTGAAGCCAAACTGATGGAAAATAATCGAGTTGAGATCAGTTTAAATGCCGATTATGACTTACGAAAGCAGGATCAAACCTTTGTAACAGAACATTACCAGATTAAAATGACGGTAGGTTACGAAAATGATCAGCTGAAAATTTTAGACAGCAGCCAAAAGCTACTGTCTACTACCGTACATGAGCCTCCTGAACAGGATAATGAAGACCATAATGAATAAATACTGTTTCAGCTCGCCCTCTGGCGAGTTTTTGTTTTTAATCCCTTAACATAATAATTTTCATGCCCTTGACAAATTTAGAAGGAGAGGTATACCTATGTCAATCACTACTCTTCTGATTATTCTGGGTGTCGGAATCGCAGCTGGATTCATTAATATCCTTGCGGGAGGAGGGTCTCTTCTAACTTTGCCTATGCTGATCTTTCTTGGCCTTCCTTCTGCGCTAAGTAATGGAACCAATCGTATTGCCATTATGGCTCAAAACATTACAGCCATACTCTCTTTCAGACAAAGCGGAATCTTTCACTGGAAATTAGGGCTTATGCTAGCTGTACCTGCCATTATCGGTTCTATTCTCGGGTCTAAAGTGGCGATAGATTTATCCGATGAAATGTTTAACCGTATTTTATCTATTGTCATGATTGTAGTTCTATTTGTATTGATCTTCCGACCGCATAAAAAGTTCCAGTATCAAAATGAACATTTTAACCCATGGCAAAAAGTTCTGCTCGCTATCGTATTTTTACTCGTAGGTTTTTACGGCGGCTTTATCCAGGCAGGTGTCGGGTTTCTGATTATAGCTGCTCTATCCTTATTCACACAGCTAAACCTTGTCCATATTAACAGTTTAAAAGTTTTTATTGTAGGCTTATACATGATTTCATCTCTTATTGTCTTTATAATCAATGATCAAGTGCACTGGCTTTATGGAATCACACTTGCTGTTGGGACCAGTACTGGCGGCTATCTCGCGAGCAAATTTGCTGTCAAACAGGGAGAAAAATGGGTCAGGATGATTTTAGTGGTGGTTGTGGTGGCTATGAGCATTCGGCTGTGGTATATGTCATAAGCATCCTTTAGGGAATTTATCTATTCAAAATAATTAATACATAAGTTTTAGGGTTCACTTCGTAGTTTGTCAATTGATCAACCCTGTTTCCCTGTTCATCAAATACATCGATAATCAAATCAAGTCCTGGATAAAGCATCATAGCAGATGATTTTTCTTGATAGCTGAGGTTATAAAGCCAGTCACCGTTTCGGGCTTTCACACAAAGGCTGCTCTGGGAACTGTCCAAATGAACCGTCTGTAAAATAGACGCTTGTTTATGGATTTTTTTCGGAAGGTTAAGGGGATATATACTCCTTCCCTTTTTCCCTTCGTAAATAATGTGCATAGAGCCTTTGATAGCAGCCGCCGGAAACTCAACCTGATCCAGAACGGGCAAATGAGGGCGATTAAAAACCGTTTGCTTCATTTCACCCTGTTTAAGACAAAAACCAGGGTGAATTTCTATTTCCTGATGATATAAATTCCACCAAAAGGTATTGCTGATCCCCCGTTCTAATTGAATTGTCGCGATATGCACGTCTATCTCTCCCCTATTTAAAATGGTCTCTCTCTAACTATATGCTGTATGAACCGCAGGACATGATCTTTTCATGTTTACAAAATTATAAGCATGTGTTGGCAAGAATATTATTTTCAAACTAAGACAAAGTAGCATCAATCATGAACATTTTTTAACAAAATATACGGAAAGGTTCTACAACGTATGAAAAGCTGTTACGATTAAATCAGAAATTAGATAAAGGAGAAAAAAATATGAAAAAATGGCTGATTTTAATTTCATTTTTAACCCTATTTTTCATCACTGCATGTAGTGGCAGCAATAACCAAACAGACAATACGATGCCTGAATTTATAGATGTACAAATCATTATGCCTGAGGAAATTCAAACAGGCGAGCCTGTGCAAATTAAATGTCTGGTCACTCAGGGTGATGAGAAAGTGAACGATGCGGATGAAGTAGAATTTGAATTGTGGAAAGATGGAGATCCAGAAGATAAGCATAAGAGTATTGAAGGAACCCTTGAAGGGGAAGGAATTTATTATTTTGAGCATACCTTTGATGAACCAGGAACCTATTTTGTGATTTCCCATGTAACAGCGAGAGAATATCACATCATGCCGCAGCAAGAATTTGAGGTCATTGAATAAAAGAGACTGAGCCAAAAACTGCATAATGTAATGAAATATCCGAACTATATTCAATCATCATTTGAATGAGTTCGGATATTTTTATTTTGAAAGATATTGTCCCGGTTTACACACCCAAATATGTTTAAAGCTTTATTTATCTCTTATATCGTTGGATTTTCAATAGTAATTCTAGGGTTCATTTATTTTTGGAGACTGTTCATGACGGACAAAAAATATTTAAAAAATGTCAATGAATAAAAAAGTGGAAAGGACAAATAGAAATAGGCAACAAAAAGAGGCCGGGACAAAAGCGCAAATAGGTTGTCCCAGCCTCTTTCTTCAGCGTTTTTTACAGACTCGTTATAAATCAGTCTCTTCTTCTTCAAACTTTCCTAAAAATTTGATTCCTGTTTTTCCCGTAATCCACCGAAAGGGTAAATAAGTAATAAGACCAATAAAAAGCCCCATTAATGAAGTTAGTGCCGGTGCAAACAGCAGGTTTAAAACTCCTGCGACAAACCCCTGAAAATTTGCATAACCAAACGAAAAGGTAACGTTTCCTCCAAGTAAACTGATGAAGAATGCTAGCATGCCAAAAACGAGCCCTAAAGACATATGAATGATGATACTAAACAAAAGATAAGAGCCAAAGCTCAGTTTCCATATTCGAAAATATTCCATATAATCACCTTCATTTTTTCGAATGCTTTATCATACATGCATATTAAACACTGTCAAAAAAATGATAAACTTCTTTCAATAGTTGTTTATCCTCAGTAATTTGCTGCATCTCTTTCAAAAATAATGCCCATGAATCGGTCTGAATCATGTCTCTCTGATAAATGAGTTTGTAGTCTCCGGTAATTCCTTCCTGGTCTACTCCGCCGATCACATTTTCGGCAGTAATCATATACTGTTCCAGAACAAGATTCGCTTTCGATAAAATATTTTTTTGATTATCATTTAATGGGTAAGTTTGATCTTCTGATTTTGTGATTCGGTCATTTATTTTATCCATATACATTTGAAGCATGGAAAAGCTTTCTAGTATTTTATACCAGTCTTTCCCCTCATCCAGCTGGTTCAGAGTATGATCCAGCTGTAAAACTTTATCTACATTCGCGGTAAAGCTCCCTAAATAGATGGTTAGTTCCCTGGAGTTGTCTTTCGTTACTTCTCCTGTTCTGATCATCTCATCTATAATCTGCTGGCTGCTGCTGCTTGAAGTAATTATCTTTGCAATGGAGCGTTCCAATTCTTTTGAAAAAAACAATTCATAACTCTTAGTTTTTTCATATAATTGATAATTGAAAAATAAACTGAACATCAGCATTGCTCCTCCGGTAAATAATGCCAGAGCCTTTCCTTTAAACTTGATGTTAATTGGAAACACCTCTTTCCATCCCCATCACGAGTCCAAATTTTCCCATTTCGCACTCTTTTATTGTAAATTTTTTTATAAAAAAATCAAGATACTTACTGTTGAAATGTCCTTTCCTATATTTTTTTATTCAATACAAAAACTCCCCGTTCACTCTTACAATGGAGACAAACCACAAATTTATTAGGAGGTTATTCAATGGTCCAAAAGTGGTTGTCTGTATTATTCTTTAGCGTGGTGTTGTCTGTGGGAATGATCACGGAAACGGCGGCAAAGACAGATTTCTCGGAAGAAGCTACTCTTTTTAAGGATTCATTCGTTGAACAAAACCGCCTGACAGCCAAACAAGCAATTCCTGTTATTTCAAGGATCAAGCACGTTCAGCTTAAAAACAATCAATTAAAAATTGTTGGAACTGTTGACCGTAAACCATTCAGCATTTCAGGAAACATTAAAGGAGAGAAAATCACCCGGGCAACCGATTCATCCGGGAATTTTACCCCCCTATCTATTTATGTGTTCAATAATGAAATTGAATTGTATTTAGAAAAAAACAAAAGACAAATCATACGTATACGTTTCAAAAACACATTAAACACGAACCAGCTGTTTTTCAACCGATACTGGTACAATGACTATATCAACGTTCTTCCTGAGAATGTATCCTCCTATCAAGTTAGAACACAGGCTTATAACACCAGTTACGATGAAGTCTACGAACGAAGCTTTTATATTTATGGCGATAAATGGACAGAAACATTAACGGTGACCCACTACTATAACTGGCCTTCTTCGACTGACGGAAATGGTAGTTACTGGTTTGTAACGGCTGAATTAACGAATAATCAAACCACTATTGATTACTATGACCCTAATAAATCAACTATTACTGTGAATGGGTCCAGCCTTGAAGTTGCCGGTGCCAAAGCAGCGTTCGGGACTGATGAAGGGGAATACATGAAGCATGCCGTGGTTGATTTTACAGGAACGAAATATACTAGCGGTCCCATTGTTACGCTGGAGTACGGATTGAGCCTCCCCAATTCCCCTGCAGGAATAAAATTCAACTGGCCAGAGTCCAAACACATCAATGATGGGGACGACAACCGTTTCTCATTTACCTATGATGGAGACGAAAAAGTACAGGGATACGTTGTGAAATGGGATCCATATGAGTATCACCTTGAAGATGTCGGAGACTTTTTCGAAGTGGCCAGCTGGATTATGACCGATGAAACCTATGCAGAAGAAGGAAGAAAACGTTTAAAAACCGAATGGCAATATGAAATTGTCAGTGATGGGGTGAATCATGGCACAGCCGCACCAGTCTATAATGAAATAGGCGGCTTTCGAAATACCCTTTATTACGATTTAAAATTTTATTAGTCCAGCTAAAAGAGGCTGGGACAAAACTGAAAAAGGTCATGAAGTAACGGAACTATGCGCATATTTTTTCTTGAGCCAATTTCTTCGCGCTTATGACCATACATTTCCTTATGTTCCAGCCTCTTCTTTATCTTATGTAGTTATTGTCCTGTTGTTTCCATCAGCATGAGATATGTACCAATGTCTCTGTAGCCAAGGCGTTTATATATCTTCCCTGCATCAGGATTATCATAAAACAAGCATAGTGTTTTTCCCTCTTTCAATAAATCAGAAGCCAATTTAGAGACAAGTCTGGATGCATATCCCCTGCCCCGATATGAAGGATGGGTACAAACACTGATCACCATGGCAGAATAAGTGTTTTCAGCCGTTGTTCCTGCGCTTGCAATCATGTCTCCCGCTTCATTTTCTAAATAATACAGCCTCGCGACACCCTTTTCTATATTTCTTTTCCAGCTCTCAGGTGTTGAAGCAGCATGTTGAAACTCTTTAATTTGAGACCTTAAGTCAAAAAATCGGCTAGCGTCATCAGGAACTGCCTTCTTAATGGATAAATGATCAATGGGATCAGGATGAAAGGTTTCCTCTGTTAACTTAGCAAAATAAAAATTTCGGGATTTTGGAAAAGATTTTTTTGTACACGAAACCAGTTCTTTAACAATATCATCCTTGCCAGTAATTTGGACTGCAAATTCATACTGATCAATTAGTCTTGCGTACTCCTCCTTCGCAAATTCTCCATATGCTGCAGGGAGAAAATTATTTTCATACCGAAGTAAAATGCTTCTTATATTCCCCTGATGATCCGTTTCTTTCCACACCTCTTGAAAGGAAGATTCAAATCCGTAATTTTCTATATCTCCAATTAAAAACAAATGAAATGACGGATCCCTCTTCAAAAATTCCATCACTTGTTCCTCGTCTTTAGGTGTACATTTCGCAATGAACACTGTCCTTTCTCCCTTCCTTAACATAAAATTGATAGCATTATATCAGATTTCTTAATGGGTGAGAACCCTATTGTTAATATATTTAACTTTCACCCCCGCCTTTCCATTAATGAAAAATAAAAGATTTCTGATTAACTATGTATGATCACGATTGGCTCTCCTTCTTTTCTTGCCTTCCTTTCTTTCATACGCTAACATGATAGTAGTCAAATAGAGGCCCTCAGATGAGGGGGTCTCTTCTTTCTGTCTAAAAACTCAGAGATTTGGAGTGTGACCAATGAGGGCGATTGTGGCTACCCTAAATGCCAAATATATACACACAAGCCTGGCTCTTCGCTATCTAAAAGCTTATGCTCAGCCGGAATTTCAGATCGATATAAAAGAATTTACCATTAAAGATGATCCACTGGATATCGCCAGTAAACTATATGCACAAAAGCCACACGTAATCGGTTTCAGCTGTTATATCTGGAATATTCGTGAGACGATTCCGGTCATCTCAATTCTAAAAAAAATCATGCCGGATACTGTGATTATACTTGGTGGTCCAGAGGTAACTTATGACAGTGAAGAATGGCTAAAAGAATTGTCAGATGTTGATATCATTGTCAGAGGTGAAGGAGAACATACGTTTAAATCTCTCCTGTCGATGATCCAATCAGGAGGTTCCTGGGATGACGTTCCAGGGATTACCTATCGGAGAAACGACGAAATTTATGTGAATCCTCCTGCACCTAAACTTGATTTAAATGACATTCCTTCTCCTTACCGTTTTGAAGCTGACTTGCCTAACCTTTCAAAACGAATCACATACGTAGAAACAAGCCGGGGATGCCCGTTTCGCTGCCAGTTTTGCCTGTCAAGTATTGAATTTGGAGTTCGTTACTTTGATATTGACCAAATGAAAGACGACCTTAAATATCTGATGGACCGTGGAGCAAAAACTATTAAGTTTATTGATCGCACCTTCAACCTGGACAAAGAATACGCTCTCGAGATTTTCGACTTTTTAATAAAAAATCATCATCCGGGCAATGTATTTCAATTCGAAATTACAGCCGATATCATGAAACCGGAAGTGCTTGAATTTATCAACAGACATGCTCCGAAAGGGTTATTTCGTTTTGAAATTGGGGTACAATCCACTAATGATCAGACTAATCGCCTGATTAAAAGATGGCAGGATTTTAACAAGCTCAGCCGAACGGTTAACCTGATAAAAGAAGGCGGCAAAGTAGTGCAGCACCTCGACTTAATAGCGGGTCTGCCTGAAGAAGACTATGATTCCTTCAAGAAAACGTTTAATGACGTTTTTGCATTAAAACCCGAGGAATTGCAGCTTGGTTTTTTAAAAATGCTCAGGGGAACTGGATTGCGAACTGAGGCGAAGAAATGGGATTATCAGTACATGAATCATGCACCATATGAAGTGCTGTCCAATAATGTGTTAAGTTTTGAGGATGTAACAAGAATTAAGCAGGTAGAAGATATTTTAGAAAAGTACTGGAATAAACAATTTTTTAATCATACGATTCCATTTATAACGGACCATGTCTTCTCTACTCCATTTGACTTCTTTCAAGGGTTTGGTACCTACTGGCATGACAGAGGATGGAATAAAATCG
The DNA here is from genome assembly GCA_017656265.1 of Bacillaceae bacterium. Lineage (GTDB taxonomy): Bacteria > Bacillota > Bacilli > Bacillales > Alkalibacillaceae > Melghiribacillus. The sequence continues at coordinate 652,038 of JACDOD010000001.1, forward strand.
GTCATCAATTGACGGACCTGTTCCGAAGACTTGATCAATTTTTACAGGAACAGGATGTAGCTGATCTGGACATTATTGAAGGGCTTATGCATATAGATTATTACCGGAACTTTAAACAGAAGCCTCACACAGCATGGAAAGATGAGTTATCGGCTCAACAGAAACAAAAGGTTTATGATAAACTCTGGGAAGAACATGATTTCTCAGATTTCGGTTTTAAAAAGCGGGATTTAAAGAAACATGTTGTTCTGCATCGGGTGACCTTTAATGTACAAACATATTTAACTACAGGGCAAATCATTCATTGTCCTGGCTGGTTGCTTGTGATTTATTCTCCAAAAAAACATGAACCAATGTTCGATTTTTTCTCTGAAGTTTCTGAAACAAACTCTTAATTCATACCAGCTTAATTAACGATTGGGTGACCTTTATACAGTTTTGTCCAGACTTCTTAGCCCCGGTACGTTTCTATATTTCTGTTATATCTTAACGCAGATATACGAATCTTTATAGATCTGAATACCTATTTTATGGTATAAATATATATAGGATAAATTTCTCACCATACAACAGAGTGCATATTCTTGCGATAAAGGCAAACCTGTCGAAAGATAGGGACGCAAAGCCACGGGCCTAAGGTTCTATGAACTAAGGCAGCCGGGTTGCCGAAGAGGTTAGATGAAAGATCTGCTTTTCGGCAGATCTTTTTTTTGTATATTTGTATACCCCACAGGGTTTTTATCCTAGATTCACTTCAACGACCTTAGAAACAACAAGAATATAGGAAAATTAGGAGGTGATAAATGGATAAGTACGTAAACTTTTCCATTAATAATGGAGAAGGTTTCAATATTGATAAAACATGGGGTCCGGGCAACAAAACCGAAAAATCGGTCATGTTAGTGATGCAGCCAAATGACTTATTTTAAAATTGAGAATTTGGCAAATAGTGTTAAGTCTACAGAATTTAAAAAAATAAAAAAACAAGAATTTATCGGGAGTTGTATGAATGATGATCAAAAAAAATTTTCGTTCTATTCGCTCAAAGTTAATTGTCATTGGACTGATTCTGCTTTTTATTCCTACCGTTACTATTGGAATAATTTCTTATCAATCCAGTAAAAAAGGTTTGGACGAAATCGGTGCAACAAACCTTGAAAACAGTGTAAAAATGGCAATCAAATTAATTGATTCTCTAAATGCACAGGTAGAAGAAGGTGCCATTAGTCTGGAAGAAGCACAGGAAAGAGCTAAGGTAATGCTTTTAGGGGAAAAGCAAGACGATGGTACAAGAATTGTAGAGCAATCTATTGACATGGGAGAAAACGGGTACTTTTTTGTACTGGATGAAAACGGAAATACTTTAATGCATCCCACCAAAGAAGGTGCCAACATGTGGGATGTACAGGATTCAACTGGTACAAAGTTTATTCAGGAAACTATCACAACAGCCATAAATGGTGGAGGGTTTACATATTATGAATGGCCTCTTCCAAATGATCCAGACTCCATCAAACCCAAAATTACTTACTCAGAACAGGATGCAAACTGGGGTTGGATTGTTGCTTCTAGTACATACATGCTGGATTTCAACAAAAAATCGAATGAAATTTTTTATTCAATGGTCATTACGGTTGGAATTGCAGTAATTATTGGCTTACTAATCATCTGGTTATTCACTAATTCCATGTCCAGGCCAATCTCTAAGGTCACTGCCCAGATGAAAGAAATGGCAAACGGAAATCTCAGTCAGGAAGATTTAGTCATTCGTACGAAAGACGAAGTTGGCGAACTTGCTAAAGCGATGAATGTGATGAAAAATGGTTTAACGCAAATCATTCATAATGTATCGAATGCCTCCGAACAGGTTTCAAGCCAGAGTGAAGAGCTCACACAGTCTGCAAACGAAGTTACAGAAGGGAGCGAACAAATCGCATCTACAATGGAACAACTATCTGCCGGAGCTGAAACCCAGGCCAACAGTGCCACGAATCTTTCTGAAATGATGAAAGACTTCCTGGAAAAAATCGAAGAATCCTATGAAAAAGGTGAATCAATTTCTGAGTCTTCCAATGAGGTCGTATCAATGACTCAGGAAGGTCAGGCACTGATGACCCAGTCAGTTGATCAAATGGAGAAAATCAACCGAATTGTTCGGTCTGCTGTTGATAAAGTACAAGGCCTGGATCAGCAAACACAGGATATCTCAAAACTGGTACAGGTGATTGAAGACATTGCTGAACAAACCAATCTTCTTGCTTTAAATGCAGCTATTGAAGCAGCCAGGGCTGGCGAGCACGGAAAAGGGTTTGCTGTAGTGGCTGATGAAGTCCGAAAACTCGCCGAACAAGTGTCAACCTCCATTGGAGATATTACAAGTATCGTTTCTTCCATCCAAACAGAATCAAAGAACGTTGTGGAATCTCTTGAGTCCAGTTACGGTGAAGTTGAATCCGGCACAAAACAAATCAGACTTACCGGTGAAACTTTTGAAAAAATGAATCAATCCCTTACCGAAATGGCATACAGTATTCAGTCAATTTCTGAAAATTTGAGAGAAGTGAGTGACAACAGCAAAGAAATGAACCGTTCCATTGAAGAAGTTGCCTCTGTTTCTGAAGAGGCAGCAGCAGGTGTTGAAGAAGCATCTGCGTCTGTCCAGCAGACGAGCAGTTCCATGGAAGACATTTCAAACAGTGCAGAAGAGCTGGCTAAACTGGCTGAACAATTGAACGAACAAGTTAAACAATTTCAACTATAATTAAAACGACTCTTTTCAGCGCCTGACCATTTCGAGCTAAAGTGTTTACTATTAGGCACCTGGGATCAAACTGTAAAAGGTAATAAAAAATCCGAACTAGATTCATTCGTCACATGAACTAGTTCGGATTTTTTTACTTCATCAACATGCTTCGCTTTCCGCGGGCGCGTGCAGCCTCCTTTTACTGTTAAAGATTCTCATTCGAACATTGCTATTCCCAAATCTTTCTTCATTCCATGTACAATCATGGAATGAAGCTGGCCACGATGATGATAGATATGAACCAGTGTTTCGAGTAACCACTCATATCGGGTATATTGAACTCCCCAATAGGATGTAGTGATTTGTTCTAATTCCTTTTCCGAAAGCTCCTCCGTTATACTTTTTAAAAAATTATAATTTTCCCAGAGAGCTTTTTTTAATTCTTCTTTACTTTTTAGCTTTTGTTCTGAATAAAACTTTTGCATGGCTTCCTGTGATGCTTCTGTAGATATGAGATAATCAGCCCTGCAAATGGTTACCAGGTGGCCAAGCAGTTCCCCGACAGAATATTTTTTCGGTGTAGGCCGATATCCAAGTTCATGATTCTCCAGAGCATCAATCAGTTTATCTATTGTATTCAAAGCAATTTTCATCTGATTAAAGATACTTGCAATCGACTCTTTCAAATTTGTCCCTCCTTTTCATCACGACATGAAAATATTATACCATTTTTTGAAGAACATTTTTTCCCTCAAATTGTCGAAAAAACTCTTAATACAGTAGAAATGTATGCCTATTTTATGATATAAATTATATAGGACAATTTTCACACATCCAACTACATATGTTCTTCCGTTCAGGGCAAACCTATCGAAAGGTAGGGGCGCAAAGCTACGGGCCTAAGGTTCTATGGACTAAGGTCGCCGGGTTGCCGAAGAAGATGGAATGGGTTGATCCACTTTTTCGGTGGATCTTTTTTTTATTCAAAATCATTACACATCATAGATCCATTAAGGAGGAGACATCATGCCCATAAAAAGCAAAAAGAATATTACAAAGAAGGACATACAGAATTTAATCAAAGAAATTGATAAACAGCTTAATTATAAACATAAATCAAAAAGCAAATAAGCCCTGGGAGGTGAAAAAATGGATAAGTATGTAACATTTTGTGTTAACGGAGTAGAGTTTGCCTTGCCTATTGATCATGTCAATTACATTGAACAGCTTGAGGAAATTACACAAATACCTCAGGTAGAGTCCTTTGTTTTGGGGGTTTCTCATGTTCGCAGTAAAATCATCCCATTAATCGATTTAAAAAACCTTTTATTTTCACAGCCATGCAAACAAGATTCAGCAACACGCATTATAGGGATTCAGTACAAAGAAAACCATCTCGGAATCGTTGTAGAAGAAGCAAAAGAAATCATGGATATCTCATCAGATTCCATACAACAGGTTTCCAACATCGCTGAACACAAATTCCACGTTGCTAAGCTGGAAGATCGATTAGTACTGATTATGCAGCCAGAAGATCTGCTGAACAACAGAGAAATCGGCAAAATGCTGTCTCAACTAAATTTAGAAGAACTGGCTAATTCATGAACAATGTATGGGGATGTCTCTTTTATGTTTACAGTGAGTGTTCGCACAATCTGTTCGTTGTAATCTGCCGAACAACTGGATGAACTTATTTTTCGATTAAAAATATAATTAGCTCCCGCTTCGCTAACTGAGCGGGAATTTTTTTTTGTCTTTATACAAAGAAATTGGGTTTTCTCTTTCATCTGTGATATCCGTCTATACCCCGCCGTTATATTTGCCATATGATATAAGTGTATAAGATTCAGGAGGTGAACTTCCATGTACGGATACACATACGGATGGGGCAGCTGCTATCGCCCATATGGTTATGGCGGAGGATTTGCGTTAATAGTAGTATTGTTTATCTTGCTGATTATTGTAGGTACAGCTTTTTATAAATAAATTATGAATGAACTTTTAACCAATCCTGACATCCAGTAAATGAGACAGGTTAAAGAGGACGGGACATAGCCAGTAATAAAACCAACAAATGGGTTAAAGAAACGTTTTCACGCCAACACGAGTTAGAGTCTGTGGATTAGCACGAGCCAAACACCCAGGTGCAGAAGAACGAGCTTACCGTGAAGCTTAGGGCGTGCTTGCCGATCGACAAGCACTTTGAAAAGTAAATAAAATGTGGCTGGGACAAAACTTCATAAGTAAATGAAATATCCGAACTATATTCAAACATCACATGAATTAGTTCGGATATTCTTTTACTTCGTCAAAATGCTTCGCTTTCCGCGGGCACGGCCTCAACTTCCTCGACAGCTCATCTATTCGCTGTCTGCGGGATTTTCGGCTCGTGCTGTTCCCGCGACGTATAGGACGTGCTAGTGTCGACGTTGGCCACAGGACGTGGCCGGTTTTAGTCGACCAGGAGTCTTCGCAGTTTGACTACGTAATTTTCAGTAAAATTGTTCGGCTTTTCCACCGCTCATATCTTTTTTGTCCCAGCCTCATTTCTGACCTTAATCATTTTTGTCCCGGTGTCTTCACCTGGGTTTTCCATCAGTTTGTTCTGTTCAGCCATATATCTGCATCATTTGGATGTACAGGCTTGCTGAAATAATATCCCTGTATTTCATCACACATTTGATTTTTTAGAAAATCCAACTGTTCTTTTGTCTCTACTCCCTCGGCAATCACTTTCATATCTAAAGAGTGAGACATATGAATAATTGATTTTACAATCGCTTGATTTTGTTTTTTATTTTCGCTGATAAACAGTCGATCAATCTTTAACTTACTGACGGGAAACTGACTTAAATATTTCAGTGAGGAATAGCCTGTTCCAAAATCATCAATGGAAACATGTACTCCCAGGTTACGCAGTCCCTTCAAGGTATCCATAATAAATTCTTCATTTGAAACCGCCATGCTCTCGGTAATTTCCAGCTCTAAATACTCAGGTGCTAAGCCTGTATCTTCTAGTATTTCAGATATTCTCTGCACCAGATTCTTTTGTAAAAATTGCTTTGCGGATAGATTCACGCTCACCTTTACAGGGGGAAAGCCCTGTTCCTGCCATTTCTTATTTTGGCGACATGTTTCACGAAGCACCCAGTCTCCTAATTCAATAATGAGACCTGTTTTTTCAGCCAGGGGGATAAAAACTCCAGGTGGAACATTCCCCTTTTCAGGATGGTTCCATCTCAGCAGTGCTTCAAACCCAATTAACTTCTCAGTTTGAATATCTAATTGAGGCTGATAGTGAATTTCAAACTGTTTTTCTCGAATAGCTTTCCGCAGTTCTGTTTCCATTTTCAGCATTTCTTTAAAGTTTTCTGATATAGATGATTCAAATAATTGATAATGATTTCGCTGATTATGTTTAATCACATTCATCGCTGAATCAGCATGCTTCATCAGATCATTTGGAGTCTTCCCGTTTTCAGGATAAATACTGATTCCAATGCTCACAGTAATGTACAACTCATAATCCGCAACATAAATGGGTTCTTCAAACGCCTGAATAACCTTAGTAGCGAATTCTTCTGCTTCATTTTTCGATTGAATGTTCCTCTGCATAAGCAAAAACTCGTCATCACCCATGCGGGCAATAAACGTTTTCTCATCAAGCAAAAACTTTAACCGTTCTGCACAGGCCTTCAGCAGTTCATCTCCAAACTGATAGCCAAGGGTGTCATTAATTTGCTTAAAATAATCCACATCCATAAAATGAACAGCAATTTTATTGTTACTTGAACTGCTGTCTGAAATTGCTTCGCTTAACACCTTCTTAAAATAATTTCGGTTTGGGAGATCTGTGAGCTCATCATAATAGGCTATAAATTCCATTTGTTTTTCATGTTCAACAAGCTCAGTGATGTCACGAATTAAGGCCATTCGCAATATTTCATCATTTTCCTGATAAGGCTGGGATAAAATTTCTACATAAATTGGGCTGCCATCCTTTTTACGGCCTTTTAATTGATAGGATGACTCCCCTGTACGGTTCATATTTTCCCTTAAATCTTCCTGATATTTAGGATCTACCAGCTGGAAAACAGTTTGGTCCAGTAATTCCTCACGGGTATAACCCAGCATCTTCGCAAATGAATGATCACATTCAACAATGATTCCATTTTTATGGATAACCATTCCCTCAATAGGGTTCAGCTGCTTACTATGCAAATCATGAAATATTTTATTGCGTGACTCATTAAAACGGACCGGGTGCAGCAGGATACAAACTAATTGATCCTCAGCTTTAAACATTCTTACTTGAAATAATTGTTTTTCATTTGTTTTCATTCTGGAAAGAAACTGAATTTCTTTTTTCTCTTTTAAATCATCTATATCAAAAAAATCATATATAGATGTACGTGGTACATCCGGGTCGCCAAGCCAAAAATCTGCAGCCGGGTTTAAATCCAAAATCTTGCCTTCTTCATTGGTGAAAATAAGGGCATCCTTCACATGGTTTAAAAGCCAGTTAAAAACTTGAGGTGTGTAACCCTTCGATTCAATTGTCATTAATATTCCCCCTAGACTAAGACCTTATCCAATGATAATTCTCTCTTTTGGATAATGGTATTCACCCTTTTTCTTATCTGTATTGAATGAAAAGAGGAAAGTAAGAATCCCGATCCGTCCAATGAACATTAAAAGTATAAGAATAAGTTTCCCGACTACAGTTAAATCAGCTGTAATGCCCATGGACAAACCTGTTGTTCCAAATGCAGATGCTACTTCAAAGATAATGTGCATTAAAGGAAATGATTCTGTAACTGATAAAACAATTGTAGCGACAAAACAGATAAATAAAGCCATAATGGTAACGGTTACAGCCTTAAAGAGATCTTCTTCATGAACTTCTCTGCGAAAGATATGGATGTTCCTTCTTCCCCTCGCAAAAGTTAATAAGAAGATAATCATTAGAGCAAAAGTTGTGGTACGAATCCCTCCACCCACACTGGACGGAGAAGCACCAATAAACATTAATGCTGCCATTAATAATTGGGATTGCTCTGTTAATAAACTAACATCCATTGTTGATAAACCCGCATTCCGCGTAGTGACTGACTGAAATAGACTGTAAAAAATAATTTCATGCCACTTTTTATTAGCAAAATAGTGATTCCATTCAAAAGTGATTAACAGTAAGAAACCAAGCAGCACTAGTAAAAAATATGTCAAGGAAGTGACCTTGGTATATAAAGAGAAACGAATTGATTTTCTTTCTCTACTAGGAGTTAGTAAAAATTGCTTTGCCTCCACTAATACGGGAAATCCTATGGCTCCTAAAACAATTTGAATAATTTGAATAAACTGTACAAAATAATCATCTTTAAAAGGAATTAAAGAATTACCCGTAATGTCAAAACCAGCATTTGTTGTAGCACTGATTGATGCAAAAAAACCCTGTAGCAGTGCATCTTGCCATGTTGGAAAATACCTTAAAAAATAGATGCCCAGAATGATAAAACCAATCAACTCAATGAACAAAATGATTTTTAAAATTTCCATCATTAATCGGACCATACCCTGGAATGTTGTCTGATTTTGGTCTGTCATAATTAACCGACGTTCTCTAAGACCAATCTTTTTTCCTATGATGATCCAGATAAAGGTCCCGAGGGTCATGATACCGATTCCGCCAAACTGCAAAACAAACGCGAGTAGAAAAATCCCAAGTGTATTAAACGTGTCGGCAACAGTGATCACTGTTAACCCGGTTACACTTACCGCACTGACAGACGTAAACAGCAGTTCAATAAAGGATAACTCTACCCCTTCTTTATGGGCAATCGGCATTCCAAGCAAAATGCATGATATCGTAACAGCGAGCAAATAAAATAGCGCGATCATTTGAAATGGCGACAGTCTGTCAAGCCAGCTTTTTTTTATACCTTTCTCCTGCATATTCAATTCTCCTTTAGTTCCTGAAAATCCTTCTTATTCTGACATTCTTCTCCTATTATAACAACTTTATCTTCTGTTTCCTCATAATATTCAAATAAAATTCCCCACCTTTTTGGCGGGGATTCATTAAATGGATTGTGAAAACCGTTTTTTAAATTTCTTTAATAGCATTTCACCTTGATAACCCTGTTCGATCAGTTCTTGCAGCACATTTTCAATCTGTTCCTGCTTTTTGTTGACAATGGTTCCTAAAAACAGAACGTTCATATAGTCTCCAATTTCATTTATTGCTACCACTTTGACCAGAAATGTTGCAGGTTGATTCGTTTCTTTCGATATTTTCACCTGTAAAACCAGTTCCCGATCTTCCTTTTTCGCCTTGCGGAACAGCTGCAGATACTCCTGGTCTGTATAAGCTTCAATGAGCCATCGATTTTGCTCATCTTCACGGTTAATAATTAATCCGTCCACTAAGTCAATCATCAAGGTATGTAATTCTTCTCCCTGTTTTTGCAGAACATCCAGTGAGATCAGTTTAAATGTTTTCATAATTTCCTCCTTCAATACCCTTATTATAAACCTGCACAGCCAGGTTGCGAAATTCCTTTGTTCTTTACTCGGACTCCGATATAATACAACTAAAATGAGTGTATAGAAATGAAGTGAGGTTAATAACATGGATTTTTCAAAGGAAATCGTCTTAATTACTGGTGCAAGCAACGGAATCGGTAAAGCTCTTGCCGAACAATACGCAAGTAAAGGGTCTACTATTATTATGGCAGATGTAGATGAAAAAAACGGAAAAATTTTAGAAAATAAATTGAACAGTGATGGCAGGCAGGCCTTTTATATTCCTTGTGATGTACAAAAACAGGAAGACATTCAAAATCTTTTTCTTAAAGCACTGAAGCTCACAGGTATTCCTACTATTCTGATTAATAATGCCGGGGTAAGCCGTTTTCAAAACCTGTTTCATGTCACAGCAGAAGACTGGGATCATGTGTTAAATACTAACCTTCGCAGTGTTTTTTTATGTTCAAAAGAAGCAGCTTCCTACTGGAAAGAACAACAAATACAAGGACGAATTGTTAATATTGCCTCAACCAGAACTTTCATGTCTGAACCTGATTCTGAAGCATATGCAGCCTCAAAAGGAGGAATGATTGCTTTAACCCACGCCCTTGCCCTTTCATTGAGCCCCTACCACATACGTGTGAATTCCGTCAGTCCTGGTTGGATTGAAACGCAAAATTATGATGAATTGAGCAATGAAGACCATGAGCAGCATCCAGCCGGAAGGGTTGGTAACCCTGAAGATGTAGCAAAAGCTTGCCTTTACCTGACTGACCCGAAAAATTCCTTTGTAACCGGTGAAAATATTGTAGTCGATGGAGGAATGACCAGAAAGATGATCTATGTAGAATAAAGGCAGATTATTTTATAAAAAATGGCTAAATTCGTTATACTAACCATTGTAAGGAAAATATTCATGATTGAAAAGCCTTTATTTTTTGCTGAACATTTCACATCTATAAGGGCAAAAATAAAAAAGGAGAGATGCTGGATGTATGATGCTGCAATTATAGGAGCTGGACCCGCTGGAGCCAGTGCTGCGATTTTCCTGGCTAAGGCCGGAAAGAAAACTTTGCTTATCGATAACGGAAACAGCATTACCAAAAAAGCATGGATTGAAAACCATTATGGTGTCATGGAAATGGAAGGGCCTCAGCTCGTGGATGTGGGCCTGGAGCAAGCAAAAAAATTTGGTGCTGAATTTAAATCGGATGAAGTATCCAGAATTGAAGAACAGGACGATCATTATGTCGTTCAGATGGGAAAACATAACTATGAAACGAAACATATCATTTTCGCAACCGGTTTATCCGTTAAATTAGCAGAAAAATTTGGACTGGACATCGTTGATGGTGAAGAGCCCCGAATTGCTAAAAATATCAAAACAGATGAAAACGGCAAAACCAGCAAAAATAATGTCTGGGCTGCAGGAACGGTTGCCGGGAAAAGCGTTCATACCATTATTACAGCTGGACATGGAGCGGAAGTAGCGATTAATATTATCAGCGAATTAAATGGCGAACGTTACGTAGACCACGATATTCTGGACAGCAAACCAAAAAAGTGATAGTAAAAAATCTGGCACTGAAATGAAATCGTTCAGCTGAGCTCAAACAGTGCCAGATTTTTTAGATACATTCACTGCGCCGGACTTTTCTTTTGGATGGAAAATATTGTGATAATAAATTTTCAAACATCTTTTTCCCTTCGCAAGTGAACAAAGATTCCGGATGAAACTGGACCCCCTCAATCGGATAGATATGATGGCGGATCCCCATAATTTCTTTTCCTTCATCCTGTGCTGAGACCTCTAAGCATGCAGGCAATGTTTTGGGATGAACCGTCAGCGAATGATAACGCATCACTGTCAATGGATCTGGCAAGCCGTCATAAATTGTTTTGCCGTCATGTGTAATAGCAGAAGTTTTTCCATGATGCAATTCTGGTGAAGAAATGATCTGGGCTCCAAAAGCTTCTGCAATGACCTGGTGTCCCAGACAAACACCAAATATTGGAACTTTGCCTGCAAAATGCTTGACTGTATCCAGGGAAATCCCTGCTTCTGTCGGAGTACAGGGACCTGGTGAAATGACAATTAGTTTAGGACGACTGTTTTCAATTTCTTCGATTGTCCACTCATCATTCCTCTTCACACTTATTTCATTCGTCATTTCCCCAATATATTGAACCATGTTATAGGTAAAAGAATCGTAGTTGTCAATAACCACAATCATGTTATCATCTCTCCTTTGCTCTGCTCGTCTACCATTACTCTCCTCTTAAAAGATATCTAATCTCCTTTAAAATAGATGTGAACGTTAATGTGTCCGGGGCCTCTACATCTGGAAGATGCTCTTCTATAATCCGAATAATTTTACTTCCAATTATGACCCCATCTGCGTACTGGTTTACACTCGCAATTTGGTCATGTGATGAAATCCCGAATCCGATGGCTACCGGAACGTTGCTATAGGTTTTTAATTGTTTAATAAACCCCTGTATTTCAGGTGAAAATGACTCTCGTTCTCCCGTAACTCCAAGAGAAGAAACACCGTATAAAAATCCAGTGGCTTCCCGTGCTATTTGTTTGATCCTTTTTTCTGAATTGGGAGCTGCCAGGGAAATCCATTCAATGTTGTACTGTTGACATTGTTCCTTTAATTCTCTGCTTTCTTCAAAAGGGAGATCAGGAATGAGGAGACCATCAATCCCATTTTTATGCAGGGTTCGAAGCAATGATTCTTCACCAAATTGATGGACTGGATTATAGTAGGTAAATAGTACCACTGGAATCGTAAGACCCCTTTCTCTCATGCGCGGAACAAGTTCAATGGCTTTTTTTAGGGTCATGCCCTGTTTAAGTGCTCTGGCTGCTGAACGCTGTATAACAGGACCATCAGCTAATGGATCTGAATAGGGAATACCGAGTTCTAAAATATCCGCTCCTTCTTCCTGGAGGAGATAAGCAAATTCAACCGTAAAGGATGGAGAAGGATCACCAGCCATGATAAAAGGAATAAACAAATTGGTTGTATTTTTTAATTTTCCATTAAAGGGCGCCTTGATTGTCATCATCCCCCTCCAATACGTTCATAATGGTGTGCATATCTTTATCTCCCCTGCCTGACAAATTTATGACAATGATTTGATCCATCGGCAAATGTTTGGCCTCCTTGATCGCCTGTGCGACTGCATGAGCACTTTCAATAGCGGGTATGATGCCTTCTGTTTCCGACAGACATCTTAATGCTTCAACGGCTTCCAGATCCGTGACAGCTTCATAGCGAACTTTCCCAGAATCAAAAAGGAACGCATGCTCTGGCCCGATTCCTGGATAATCCAGACCGGCTGATATAGAGTAGGGTTCCAGGATCTGTCCGTGTTCATCCTGAAGTAAATATGTGTAAGATCCATGGATGACTCCCTTTGACCCTCTGGTTAAAGTCGCTGCATGCTCGGCAGTATTTAGTCCCAGTCCAGCTGCTTCTATCCCTATTAATTCCACCGGATCTTCCAGAAAGGGATAAAACATTCCAATTGAATTGCTTCCCCCGCCAACACAGGCATAAATGCGGTCGGGCAGACGCCCTTCTTTAGCTATTATTTGCTGTTTCGTTTCTTCCCCAATCACCTTTTGAAAATTACGGACCATAGCTGGATATGGGTGGGGACCAACAACTGAACCAATTAAGTAAAAATGATCATCACAATGGCTGACCCAGTAGCGGATGGCTTCATTCGTTGCATCTTTGAGTGTTCCATTGCCGCTTTCAACAGTGATTACCTCCGCTCCTAACAGCTTCATGCGAAAGACGTTTAATTCCTGTCGTTTGATATCTTCAATCCCCATAAACACTTTACAGCTCATGCCAAACCTGGCAGCAACAGTGGCCGTGGCAACTCCATGCTGTCCTGCCCCCGTCTCTGCGATCAGGTGCTGTTTTCCCATTCGTTTTGCGAGAAGCGCCTGACCAATGGCATTATTAATCTTGTGCGCCCCGGTATGATTTAAATCTTCTCTTTTAAGATAGATTTTTGGGCCTTCCACTTTACGGGTCAGATTTGCTGCGAGGGTAAGCGGAGTTTCCCGTCCGCTATATTCAGAGAGTAACTCTCTATATTCTTTTATAAACCTTTCATCTTCCATAGCTGTCTCCAGTGCTTCCTCTAATTCCTGAAGCGGGAACATTAGCGTTTCTGGAACATATTTCCCGCCAAACATCCCGAATCTCCCAAAATTATCTGGATATTTCATGGGTCATCACCTGTCTTAATAGTTTTTGAATTTTGGATTTATCCTTTTGCTCATTTGTTTCGATGCCGCTGGAAACGTCAATACCCAATGGGTGTTTTTGAAGAAGTTCGCTGATATTTTCAGGGCGGACACCCCCCGCAATTAAACAAGGTAAACCCTGGCGCATAGCTTCTTCGGTATAATCGGGAACGGCTTCCCAGTCAAACTTTATTCCAGTGCCTCCCCAGGCACCCTTTACTTTTGAATCAATTACATATCCATCCACCAGACTTTCAAATGCCCTCATGTATTTAAGACCCTCCTGCTGATGATGAATAGCTTTCCAGATAGGAATATTAAAGATTTCTTTCAGGTTTAGCACAAATGATGGCGTCTCTTTTCCATGAAGCTGTATGATATCCAGCGGGACCACTTCCAATATTTGTTCCAGTTCGGTTAAATCCGGCTGAACAAACACCCCAACCAGCTTTTGTCCTGGGGAAAGAGGATGAAGGGACAGCCAGGTTTGCAGCTGTACAGGATTTACTTTTCGTTTGCTGTCAGCAAAAATAACGCCAACAAAATCTGCGGTTGTCTCACTAACTGTTTTCAAATCTTCCATTGACCGATTCCCACAAAGCTTTACATATAATGTCAAATGATACTCCCCCTCAATAATTCCTCTACTCCCTTTGAGATATCTGTGTTTTTCATCAGGGCTTCCCCTACCAGCACTCCCTTTGCTCCAGTCTTTTTTACACGAAGAATGTCTTCATGGGAAACTATTCCACTTTCGCTAATAAAAACACTGCCTTCAGGAACGTAAGGTGATATTTTTTCCGTTTGCGTGAGATCAGTTTGAAATGTTTTTAGGTTTCGGTTATTGACACCGATGATCTCTGGAGTAAATATTGCCAGTATATTCTCCAGTGTGGATAAAGCATGAATTTCGACCAGCACTTCCAGCCCAAGCTCACGTGCATTCTGGTATAAATCATAAAGTCTGGAAGGCTCCAATGCTTCCCCGATCAGCAAAATGGCATCAGCGCCAATTCGTTTTGATTCCAGCACCTGCTTTGAATCTATGATGAAATCTTTTCTCAGGACAGGAATACGGGTATGCTGTTTGATTTCTGATAAATATTTGTGGTGACCCTGAAAAAAGTACTGGTCAGTTAACACGGAAATAGCACTGGCACCAGCCTTTTCATAGTCTTTTGCAATAGCTACAGGGTCAAAATCATGTCTGATGACACCTTTGGATGGAGAGGCCTTTTTCACCTCAGCAATGAGACCAATATTATTTTTGGCAGAAATCAGTGATTGTTTTAATGAAAAATGTTGAAACTTGCAGGGGGCAGGCATTTGCAGCTGCTTTACTTCTTCTTTCTTAGCTTTAAGGATTTGACTTAACATGAACCTTCCCGCCCTTTTTGGTCAAAACCTGTTCAAAATAGTTTTGAACGGTCCCATCTGATAAAGCCTGACGAACCCTTCGAACCCCCTGTTGAATGGATGCCGTCTGCCCTGCCACATATAACCCGGCTGCTGCGTTTAAAATGACAATGTTGGTTGCACTTTCACTGGCTGTTCCTTTAAAAATCGACTGAATTAAGGAAGCACTTTCTTCCGGGCTTTGAATCTGTATGTCTTTTAATTCACCTTTTCTCATTCCAAATTGTTCTGGTGAAATCGAATAACTGTGAATTTCACCTTCTTTTAACTCCACGATATCTGTTTCTTCACTGATCGATATTTCATCCAATCCATCTCTGCCGGAAACGATCAGAACGTGCCTGGATCCGGTTTCTTTCAGGACTCTGGCAATTTTAGTGGCAAAACTGAAGTCAAAAAGACCTATTAACTGCCGCTTCGTCCCCGCAGGATTGGCCAGCGGTCCTAGCAAGTTGAAAATGGTCCGAAACCCAACCGCTTTCCTTGCAATCGCCGCATGCTTCATGGCTGAATGATAGAAGGGGGCAAACAGAAAAGTCAGCTTCTTTTCCTTTAAGGCCATTACTCCCTCTTCTTGAGTTTGCTCAACGGGGATGCCAAGCATCTCAAGAACATCAGCACTTCCGCTTGAGGATGAAACACTGCGGTTGCCATGTTTGGCTACCTTTATCCCCATGGAAGCCAGGACAATAGCTGCAGCTGTAGATATATTAAACGTAGAAGTACCGTCCCCTCCCGTTCCACATGTATCAATAACAGAATCGGTTTCTGCAATATTCAAGGTTTTCATATATCTCCTCATTGTCTGCAGAAATCCGCTGATTTCCTCTGTTGTTTCTCCCCTAATTCGCATCATACTGATCAGGCTCGCAATTTGTTCCGAAGTCAGTTTACCTTCCATCATCATTGTCATGACCTCTGAAGCCTCTTCTTTCGAGAGGGTCTCCCCTTTCACAACTCGACCTAAAATCATCTGAATCATCTAAGCTCTCCTCCTCTAAACTCTATTTAACTGGCTCTTCTCAGCTATCGAGACAGCATAAAGCAAACTTCTAGCTTTATGAATCGTCTCCTGATATTCACTTTCCGGATCAGAATCGGCTACAATACCTGCTCCAGCCTGAACACGGATTACCCGGTCCTGTATCATGGCCGTTCTGATAGCAATACAGGAATCCATATTTCCGTCAAAACTAAAATAAACAATGGCACCCCCGTATATTCCACGAGCGGAGGGTTCTAATTCATCAATAATCTCCATAGCCCTGATTTTTGGAGCACCGGTCAATGTTCCCGCCGGAAAAGCTGACATGAACGCATCAATGGAATGAAGATCAGGACGCAAGGTGCCCTGAACAACACTGACCATATGCATGACATGGGAAAAGTACTTGACCTGAAGCTGTTCTGGGACAGTGACACTTCCATACTTTGCCACCCTGCCCACATCATTTCTTGCGAGATCTACCAGCATAACATGTTCAGCACGTTCCTTCCCATCTCTCAGCAATTGCCTGGCAATCTCTTGATCTATAGCCGTTGTTGCCCCTCTTTTTCTGGTACCTGCTATGGGGTGCATTTCAACTATTTGATTTTTTACCTGAACAAACCGTTCTGGAGAGCTGCCTATGATCTCCATATTTTGATACTTTAAATAAAATAAATAGGGAGATGGATTAATCTGGCGCAATACTCTATACAGTTCAAATCCGCTCGCTGAAAATTCTTTTTCAAAGCGTTGGCTTAACACCGTCTGGAATATGTCTCCTGCTCGGATGTACCTTTTTACCTGCTCTACCTGTTCCAGAAATTGATGTTTCTCATAGTTTGAATGAATAAGCTCTATTTCCGGGCTTTTATCCACATACTGAAGCATTAAATCCTGCATACTTTTTCTTGTTTGGATGATGCGCTTGATTTCACGCACCTTTTCTTCAGCCTTAACATAAGCGTTTTTTAAGTCTCCGTCATATGACGGTTTATTCTTTCGCACAAAGTGTATGATTGTGACAGACTGCTCAACATGATCAAAAGCAACAATGGTTTCACAAAACAAAAAGTGATAGCGGGGATGACGTTTGCTATGATTTCTCAGCGATATAGTTTCAAAATCCGAAACAGCTTCATAGCTGACATAGCCTACCCCTCCTCCAGAAAAGGGAATGGACAAATCCGGGATCTTGACCTGGAGTAATTCTGTAACTTTGTGAAAAGCTTCCTTAAAAGTTTCGGCTTCACCAACCGTTCCAAAGGTTAGATCCTTCAGCAGAAATCGATTGGCCTCTTCAACTATTTCAAAAAACGGATTCAAACCAATAAAGGAAAACCGGATAGACGGGTCTCCAAAAGCTTTGCTTTCAAGCAGAAACACCGCATCATCTTTCAAACTGGAAAACATTTGAATGGGAGTTAACGTGTCACTGTAAAAAACATCCGTGACTGGAATGGTCCTGTAATGATCCCCATCACAGGAAAAGTCTTTAAACGAAGGATTCAATTGTCTCACCTCTCCATAAGGATATGGAGAATGAGGCAGTTGAGGCATATACATGAGGGTATAAACACCTATTCTCTGCTCATCTCATTCTACTGGTCCTCAACTCACCTGACATTCTCAGCTCAACTCTGCTCTAACTCAATAAAATAAGTTGAAATAAGTGTATGATAATTTTAAATGAATTGCAAATATTTTTATAATTTTTTTAAGATCTCCACTCACTCGTGGATAAAACATTTTCCGCCATCCTATAACGATTTCACCCTTCACTTTCATTCATATATCGAAACAGTGTCCTTACATAGTCAGAACACTCCTTATCCAGAGTGAATCCCTTTTGTTCTAGCTTTTCTAAAATCATCCGATCCAGGTCAAATAATCCCTTTTTCTGCTGTTTTTTAATGTTAGGCCATGACGTTTCAAAAGAATATCGCTGATCCCCTTCATAACAGCTGAATTCTACAGTTCCATTTTGATGGGTCACCACATCGATGCGGACTAAACGCCCCTGATCTTTCAGCTCTCTGCGGATGCAATTGATCACATATCTTGTAAACATTTTTGAATCCAAGTTTTTAGCCATATAGGCTCTGGATATTCTCGATGCATTCATCTTGCATCCCTCCTTTAAATCGCAAAAAAATCCTTTTCCGCTGCGTTCAGCAAAAAAAGGACTGACCTACTTTTAAATCATGATGAAAATAGCTCACCTATTCTACAGAAGTGTTCTGGAAAACAAATGAATTTTATGTATTATCTTACCAAAATACACTTGAAATGCATATCAAATCAGTTAAAAAATTTTAAAGTCTGTAAATGGTTCCCATTCTGAGTTCTCAGAGTTTTAGTTCTAATCCTCGAAAATGCTGGATAAATCCCGGGTTAATCATATTTATCATTATAGTTTGCAATCCATTCCATATCGATCGGTCCATTAGTTACTGAAAAATAGTCACTGTTCCTGCCTCCATAAAGTATCAAACGGTTTTCATAGACAGAGACCCTGATGATGTCCCCTTTTGTATAGATGGTAAACCAAAAACCGGTTTCTTTAGAAACATCACGATCCCACTCGCTGTCTCTCATTTTTTTTACGTGATATTGGCTTAAGAAATTATACAGTTCCAACACAGCCTCATGGTTGTTATTTTTCCAAAATGGGGAACTCCCTTCTAAATGGAATTCCATCGACTTTACATGGGATGGGTCATAACCTAAGACATTACTTAAGTTTTTCTCTCTATATTCGTTATAAATAGTCATAGAAACTAATGCAATGGGGAGTACGATCATACCAACTAGAAAGAATTTAAATATACTTTTTTTGTAAATATTTTTATCTATTGTGAACTTCATAAGCAAATCTGCCAGATACGCAGCAAATGGGATGATGGCTACAAACAAAATCAACCCTATGATAATAGTAATATAAGAACTCCATAGATATAATTTTTCACCCAATAAATATCCTATGTATGAAATGAAAAATAATATGACGTTGAAAAATATCCAATAATATCCACTTCTGGTGTAATACATTGAATCACCTCTTAAAATTCCCCTTAATAAAACTCAGAAAAGGTTAATAAAAATTAAAAGGGATACAAAGACACAAATTGTAAATGCATCCCTTTTTAGGTTATTCAGATTATCTTACAAAAGACTCATACTCGGATATTCACCCGACGTTTATCAGATTTGAAAGCTATAATCCAAATCAGCAAAAGTGTCGCCGTTTATTTCTGCAGTTTTTACTACATTGAAGGTTAACTCCATTGAACAAATATCTATGAAACGCACAGAAAAGGTAACGGTTAAGGCTTACTTTACTTTTTTAATCAGCCGGTCAAATTCTTCTTCTGATATTTCTCCCTTAGCCAGACGAATTTTCAGCAATTCTTCTGCTGTCTGATCTTTCGGGTTTTTGTTTCCCCTAAGTATAAATGCAATTACGAACGCTCCGACCAGAAACAAAAGTAAGGTTGCCAGCGCAAGAATCATCCATCCCCAGCCCATCATTCCATAATCATACATCAAAAGAACCCACCCCCTTCCTTTCATCTTTACCCTAGAATATTTAAGATTAATCCTGAAATAAAAAGATACTCATGTTTAAAACTTCATGGATATCTTATGTGAAAAGCTTCTTTTGCTTTCTTGATATGCCCAATCTGGAACCTGGGAATGTCCAATTGCTTTAGTAAATACTTAATACAGCCACTGGGCAATGGAATAGTAAAGCGGTATTCCAACAATCAGATTAAACGGAAACGTAACTCCCAACGAGAGTCCTAGATAAATGGAGGGATTCGCTTCCGGAACAGATGTTCTCAGGGCAGCTGGAGCAGCGATATAGGATGCGCTGCCTGCGAGTACCCCCATTAAGGCAGATCCTCCCATTGACAAATCGGCAGCCAATCCGATGACTACTCCAAGAGTCCCGCAAATAATCGGCATGCAAATCCCAAAGGCCAGAATCTTGACACCATAAGCCTTAACTTCAGGAAAACGTTCCCCGGCAATTAATCCCATGTTTAAAAGAAAGAGAATTAGCACGCCTTGATAAAGGTCAATAAACAGGGGCTTAACCGCAGGCACGGCCATTTCCCCGGATATCCAGCCAACTAATAAACTGCCCAGAAGAAGCAGCACGCTTTTTCCAAATAAACTTTCTTTTATGACTTCCCTGTCAATAATTCCATTCCATGGTGCAAAACTGCCGGCAATGATACCCGTTTTACGGGAATGCAGCATTGTGCCGTTGTGATTTTTTTCTAGTATTTTTAAAAGTAACAATGAAACAAATATAGCAGGACTTTCTAATAAAACAACCAGTACATTCATATAGCTTTCGAAACTGGTTCCATTATCCTCCAAAAAGGCAATAGCCGCTCCATATGTCACTATGCTGACAGATCCATAGGTTGCAGCTAAACCGATAGCATTTCTCAAATCCATTTTCATAAACCGGAGAATGATTAAAGTAAGGACAGGAATAAATGCCCCTAAAAATAGAGTCCCAAGTATTGGCTTAAACACAGAACCTAACGTATAATGGGAAAGTTCAATTCCTCCTTTAATCCCAATGGCAATCAGCAGATACATGCTCAATGCCTCACTTAGCGATGCAGGAAATTTCAAGTCAGATTTAACAGTGGCTGCTAGAATTCCTAGTGCAAAAAACAATACAGCAGGCGACAGCAGGTTTTGAAAAATCGTGTGGTCCATCATCATCTCTCCTCTCAAGTTGTTGTACTTTTAAAAAAATTTTTTCAGGAAAAACGAAAAGTTTTTTTCCATATAAAAAACCGGCAATTTCCATGTAATGGAGACTCCATGATCCGCATACCGGATCATCTTCTCCTGTTACATGTCCATTGCCGGTTTATCTTTAACTTACCTGAATGAAGGTATTTTAAAGATCTACCGCTTCATATGTTTAGTTATCAGCTTTTTTTCAATGTCATTCGATAGCCTGAATACCATAATCCGCTCACCGGTTCTGGTACTGATATCTGTATGGAAGGTAATGACATCCTCACCGGTTTTCTCTTTGATAATTTCGCCTAGCCTGTCACGTCCTGATTCTACTAGATCAGATCTTATTTTTTTAATAGATAATAGACCTTCCATCGTCTCAGAGAGTCTGTATTCAGCGGGGGTTAATATTCCCTTTAAGGCCACAATCACCATATCCCTGACAACATCCGTTTTAACATTCACTGACCCACGGCCTAAGTAGTCTTTTTCCCATTGGGTTAAAGCTTTACTGATTTCCGCTTCCAATTGACCTTTTGTCACAGTTATAACACCTCTGTGAATTTTAACAACTGATTGCCATCTACTATTTATTCAGTCCTGTTTCATCCAATATGATCATCAGTGCGTGATGAAAATACCATAAAACCAGACAACAAGTTATTTTCCTGTATTTTCATAGGGACAATCCTCATTATCCATATGCTAATACAGTTTATTCCCTGTTATACTTCTCAATGCTGTCAAGAATTTGTCATAAAATTATTTTAAATATATCCTAATGAATTGTCAACAAAGCCTGGAAGTGTCAGATTCCATTTTAAAGAATCCCTCTGGTTTACATTGAAAGCAAAAAAATAGCTGATTCATCCCGAATCAGCCTTCCATAAAAAAAGACAAAATGGTCACACTCTTTTATAAGAGAGATGTCAATATCTATCATATTCTATCATGCAAATAGTGACACCATTACATAGATTGAAATCCAGTCAGTCTTAAGTATGATTTTGTTAGTTAAAATAACGACAGACAGTTCTCTTTACAAATCTGAGGGTTCCATCCTTCTGTCATCAAGCTTCGTGACTCGTTTTTGATGATGATTTTTTTATTCATAAACAAAGCCTCCATTTTCTTTCTGAACTTTCAGAAGAAATGGAGGCTAATGGTTGGTTAGCTGTTTGCGGGGTTTGCATGTATCCGTGTTCACTTTATTTCACCCGCTTTAATCTCAGCATGTTTTAATAATGAATATCCAGTTTTGCCTGACATAGGATCACCTCACAGAAATCTAGATCTCAATTCTTTTGTCAATCGTAAATTTTCTAGACTTTCATTGGCCTGTATTCTGTTTTGCTTTTGATTGTCATAGCCAGAATGGTGATCCTCTGCTTTTTTAACTTTTTTCTTATGGTCAACAATCATTTGTTCTAACTCATATTGATTAACAGTCATATTTTTCACTCTCCTTTGTCATTGTTGTAAACAGTTACTTGGGACGGCGTTCATCCGCTAATTTTTCTAATTCATATACATTGATCAAATTCATCACCTTCTTTTAACTTGTTGACTTCATTATAGCTGTGAATCTTGTTAGCAATAACGGCAGCCGGCATGAACTTCACTCAGCCCCAGGTCTGATTTTCTTTTCAGACTGCAAGGTGAGAACACTAAATAACTGCTATTTCACGACGATAAAAGATATATGAATATATTTTTTAACTTTTCAAAGATTTAGAAAGTGAGGAAAAAGAAATGGTTTCAAAGGAACAGTTGGAGCTGGAAAATTATCGGTCTAAAAATCAGTTGATGTTCGTACTGCTGGTTGTTTCAACAGTTTTAGCAACAGTGGTCGATATCGTCATCCAGCGTCCAGTCGAAGTCATCTTAACCATTGGGGTCGGTGGGGGTGTGATTTCAGCCATATTTGGGATCCTTCATTATTTCAGAAAAACAACCCGTTTCCTTCCATACCTGGGTATTTTAGGACTTGCTGTTATCCTGTTTGCCATTATGTTTTTAAATCCTGGAGTTCAGAACATCGGGCTTTTATACCTTTTACTGGCTATGTCAGCCCTCTATTTGGAACGCCGGATTCTTTGGACTGGTGTTATAATTAGTGCAAGTCTATTGATTTCCTATCCCATTCTATTTCCGTCATTGGATCTTAAACTGTCCAATGCCCTTCTGGTTCTGATTTTAACTGTAATTGTCCTGGTCTTTCAGGAACGGATTTCTGCAAAATTCAACAGACAAATTGACGAGTTGCAGGAAGAGGTATCAAAAAACTTATTAAATGAACAAAACCAGAGAAAAAACACCGAAAATCAGGCATCTGTCATTCGCGGCAGCATGGAGAATATTGAAAAACAATCTTCTGCCAATTATCAATCGTATCAGGAAATGAACCATGCGATTAACGAAGTAGCTTCGGGTACCCAGAGCCAGGCCGAATCCATTGATCATATTCGTCAATCAGTAAAAAACACAAATACACGAATTAAAGAAATGTTAGAAAGTGCGGTCAGCATTCTGTCGCAAACGGATCAATCTGCAAGGATGTGGAGAAAGGACGTACCCATTCCGAAACCTTACAAACGAATATCGAGCATTTTCGAAAAGCACTGTATCAAATGGCTGAAGACTTTAAACAATTAACGAACAATATTGATGAATCAGTGGAATTTCTTTCATCTATACAGGAAATTACCGAACAGACAAACCTGCTGGCTTTAAATGCATCCATAGAAGCAGCCCGCGCCGGAGAACATGGAAAAGGGTTTGCCGTTGTTGCCGATGAAATTCGCAAACTTGCAGAAACGTCTGAGAATACGGCAAGAGAAATATCTGAAAAGCTTCATGATGTAAAAGCCTATAATGAGGAAACACAGGAGCAAATGGCCAGCATTGCAGACCAAATGGAAGAAAATATGAAGTTGACCGAGGACACATCTACGATTTTTTATGAAATTGATGCATCTATGAAAAATTTGACGTCACAGATTCATTCTTTTGAATCGATGGCAAGAGAAATTGGCTCAGATACGGATTCCATCGAACATGCTGTCAATGAATTCGCTGCTATATTAGAACAAACTACGGCATCTCTGGAAGAGATTACAGCAACTGTACAAAATCATGTCATGCAAAACAAAGAATTAAATCAAGAAATCCATAAAACCAATCAGGCATTAAATCGTTTATTACATTCAAATCATTAGAGAGTAGGGGTATTTATGAAAATCCGTCATATCGAAATGGAAGATGCACAATCATTTGCCCGTCTTCTGCTTCAAGTAGATGAGGAGTCAGAATTTATGTTATTTGAGGGCGGAGAACGTACTATGGATGTATCATCGGCTGAAACCCGAATTAAAACAGTAAAATCTGAAAATAATTCAACCATCATAGTAGCAGAAGACCAGGGGAAACTTGTAGGCTATTTAATGGCGATGGGAGGCCAGGCGAGGAGAAACCGTCATTCAGCCTACCTCGTCGTTGGGCTCTTAAAGGATTACCGGGGACAGGGACTTGGAACCAGGATGTTTCAAAAACTAGAGGAATGGTCGCGTGAAAAGAACATTCATCGTCTGGAGCTGACCGTCATTTCCAAAAATAAAGCTGGGGTCGCTCTATACAAGAAGATGGGATTTGAAATGGAAGGAGTAAAAAAAGATTCCCTATACATAAATGGAGAATATGTAGATGAGTATTATATGGGAAAACTTCTATAGCTCATATAGATAAACACAAGTGCCGACTGGCTCCGAAGACATCCTTAGGCCGGGCCCGCGGAAAGCGAAGCATGTTAATAAGAAAAGCGGAAGCGCACCGTTTAGCCCCGAAAACGGCTGGAGGACCACCGAGGAGGCTGTCGCCGCCGCAGGGGGACCGAAGCAGCTCGAGGGGCTGGGCGCTGAAGCTAGACAATTATTCTCTCCATTGAAGAATTGATTAAGCCTCATTTTTTATTTCCTTATCTGTCGAAGTAAAAAAATCCGAACTAGTTCATGTGACAAATGAACTTAGTTCGGGTTTTTTATTCCCTTTTGCACGTTTGTCCCACCCTTTATGATTTCTCTAAAAATTCCCTATAAAAAGATGAATTAACAAAAATGGAATAAAGCACTGGCTGATTGCCCATATTAGCTATTAAGGAGGGTTGAATATGGCAACAAAAGATGATTTAGGCAGAATTTCACCTGAAAAAGATGAGGATTTAAAGGGAACGTTTATTGCCTCATTTCTTATCGGAGGAATCATCCTCCTGTTCTGGATTACCCTATTCATCATTTATTTAAACAGGATGTAAGGTGGAAGGAGGAAAAAATATGGATATGCCCCGTTATGAACGTATCTGGATGACCGTTGGCATGGGGTCACTGGCTCTATTTTTGATTATTTTAGGGGTTCTGTCCTTTGGAATGGGATTACATCCCCCTGACAGTAAAGAAAAAACCACTGTTCCCGAAAACGTTGATCAGCATCCCCCTTTCGATAAACCAGGGGTATATAAAGTTGGACCAAATGAATATGAGGTGATCATGACTTCGTTTGTTTTTAGTTATGAACCACGGGAAATCCGAATCCCCAAAGGCGCAAAAGTACACTTTAAAGTTACTTCAAAAGATGTGGTACATGGCATATATGTACCGAATACAAACGTTAATCTCATGCTTGTTCCAGGACATGTCACGGAGTATACATACACCTTTGATGAAACTGGTGAACATCTTTTTTTATGTCATGAATACTGTGGAACAGGCCATCAGTTAATGCAGGGAAGAATTATCGTATATGATCCTGAAAACACAACCTCATGAAAGGAAGGATAGTATATGGAAAAAGCTAATCGTGGATTTGGTAGCGAGCTAGTTCCTCTATCGGATTTTTCATTCGAGGAACAGGACCGAAAGCTTATCCTTTATCATCTGGGCTTTGCTTTCCTTGCCCTTTTTTTAGGGGCGATCGCCGGACTGTTTCAAACCCTTCAGCGAGCCGGGCTCATTCAATTGCCTGTTCAGCTAGGATACTACCAGATTTTAACAGCTCATGGGGTTCTTCTTGCATTAGTTTTTACAACTATTTTTATTATCGGTTTTTTATATTCGGGTATTGCTAAAACAATGGACGGCAGGCTGATTCCAGCAGCCAGAGTACTGGCCTGGATAGGCTATGTTTTGATGGTCGTGGGATCCATTATGGCTACCTATGCCATTTTAGTTAATGAAGCTACTGTGTTGTATACCTTTTATGCTCCTCTTAAAGCTTCTCCGACTTTTTATTTCGGTTTAGTTCTTCTGATAGTGGGAAGCTGGATCAGTGGGGCAGCCATGTTTACCAACTATGCTTCCTGGCGAAAACGCAATAAAGGCCATGAAACCCCCCTCTTCGCCTTTATGGCAGTTGCGATTATGATCCTGTGGATTCATGCCTCTTTATTTGTGGCAATAGAAGTCATACTTCAGTTAATTCCATGGTCTATGGGGTTAGTAGAGCGAGTGGATGTGACGTTAAGCCGCACGCTATTCTGGTATTTTGGACATGCGCTGGTTTATTTCTGGTTATTGCCTGCCTATGTTTACTGGTATGTGAATATCCCGAAAATTGTCGGAGGTAAAATACTTAGCAGTTCCCTTCCCCGTTTAACCTTTTTATTGTTTATCCTGTTTTCTATTCCCGTTGGATTTCACCATCAGCTCAATGAACCTGGAATAGATTCATTCTGGAAGTACCTGCAGGTTGTACTGACGATGATGGTAGTTGTTCCATCCCTTCTAACCGTATTTTCAATTATCGGCACCTTTGAATTAGCCGGAAGGGAAAAAGGAGCAAAAGGGATTTTTGGCTGGCTTAAAAAGCTGCCATATCGAGATGCCCGATTTTTTGCTCCTTTTGTAGCCATGCTCATCTTTATCTTCGGGGGCGCCGGAGGAATTGTCCTGGCCAGTTATCAGATGAACTCCACGGTCCATAATACATGGTTTGTTACCGGGCATTTCCATATGACCCTGGCCTCATCCGTGGTGCTCACCTTTTTTGGAATATCCATATGGCTTATTCCTGTCTTAACAAAACGGAAGTTAACCCGGTTTATGAACAGGCTTGGCATTATTCAGGCGATTATCTGGGCAATTGGAATGCTTCTTCTGTCTGGAACAATGCATATTGTAGGACTGCTCGGTTCACCAAGAAGATCCAGTTTCTCAACCTATGGGGATCATGAGGTAGCCCTTGGCTGGCTCCCTTATTATTACGTCATTGCTGTTGGAGCTGTATTTTTAATCCTTGCAATTCTCCTATTTGTGTATCAGGCCTTTCACCTAATGTTTCTCGCTCCAAAAACAGACAGGGTTATCGAATACCCAATCGGGGAAGTATACGAAAAAGCCCAGCGGCCGCCAAAAATTTTGGAGAGATGGTCGGTATGGATCGGTCTTTCCATCCTTCTGTCCCTTCTTGCCTACGCAGCGCCAATCATAAATATGATTCAAAACTCCCCGCCAGGCTCATTGCCATACGAGCCATGGTAATTATTTATCTCGTATAGCCTGGCAACAGTGAAAAAAAAATAATAGCCGTTTGCCATATACGAAAGGCTATGCCCATAGAAAGTAAAAAGGAGGCAGAGTGAGATTGGCTATCACCGCCTCCTTTTATGTTTGCATTTATTTCCACACCCGACAGTTCAACCTTATCCTATTTACATTTCATAGTTTTAATTTATGCAAAAACCTCTTTCCATTGTTCTCTTTTGGCTAGCATTTTTCGGGCAATCTCCTGGGCGCCCTCCAGACTGTGACTGGCAGCCCATCCGCACTGAACTTCATTGCAGGCAGGAACTTCAGTCGCTTCCAGCACATCTCCGAGCGTTTTGGTCAGCACATCGAGTACGCGGTCATAATCGGAATCATTGATTAGGGATAAATAGAATCCAGTCTGACACCCCATTGGACTAAGATCAACTACTCCATCATGATGATTACGGATAAATTCTGCCATCATATGTTCCAATGAATGGAGTGCAGGCATTTCCATATGCTCTTTATTGGGCTGACAAAAACGGAGGTCATATTTGTAAATCACATCACCATGCTCCCCTTTCGTTTTTCCTGCCAGACGTACATATGGTGCGTTTACTTTCGTATGATCCAGATTAAAGCTTTCCACATTCATTTTCTTTGACATTTGATCACTCCTTTAATAAACTGCTCAATGGTTCTAACATATTCAGGAAGCTTACATAAAATGAAAACCAACTGGTGATATAAATGCCCTTTCATTTTACTTCAATTTGCTATAACTTTCGATTTCAAAGCCTCAAACCCTTTATTTTTCCATCCGAAAAATAACCAATCTTTAAAAAATTTACATTATCCAGCCTATTTTTGATATGATAAAACCAGATTGGGGGGAATTTCATGAATAGTAAAAAACAATTTTTTAACCAGTGGGCAAAAACATACGATCATGATGTTCAAACGGTCGGCGGCCCATTTATTGGCTATGACCAGACCCTGCAAATGGCAGCGATTGAAGTGAAATCAACCTTGCCTGAAAAAGGAAATCTCCTTGATGTTGGGATTGGAACCGGTAATTTTGCCAGCCTCTTTGCTTCTGACACAAATATTCATGGTGTAGACATATCAGATGAAATGCTTAATCAATGTCACCAAAAATTTCCGAACTTTGTTTTGAAGGAAGGAAATTTTACGAATATACCCTTTGAAGATGAATCCATGGATGCTGTGATCAGCAGTTTCTGTTTTCATGAAGTCGAACGGGTTGAACGGAAAGCTGCTTTAGAAGAGGTGAATCGAGTGTTGAAGCCAGGCGGAACCGTTTGTTTAGTAGATTTAATGTTTGCTTCAGAGGCATCAATGAATGATGCCAGCCGGGAGCTCGCAGACAAATGGGATGACAGTGAAGACTACGCACTCATTCCGGAAGTGGATACTTTGCTTCGGCTGACAGGATTTCAGCATATTACCTGTGTACAGACAGCACGCTGTCACTGGCTCATAACCGGAAAGAAAAAATAACCACAAATGTTATCATGCTGACTTGACCATGTTGGTCCAGTCAGCTTTTTTATATTTACATTCTATTAAAACCTCCGTTCACACAACCAGATCAAGGATAAATATACCATAATAAAACCATCTAATTTTTACTCTATTAATGAAACCGCACAGACAAGCTTACCTCCTTTCCAATACGTTATTAATGAATCTAAAAGGAAAGGAGGTAAAGTCATGGGTAACGCAAATGACAATCAAAACAATATTTTAAGCCCTGAATCACTGGCAGAAGCTCTATCTCTACTTCTACAGAGACAAAATTTTGAGAATGAAACTGAACAGGAAGCAGAGTTAGAATCTGAACAGGAAAATGAGCAGGAAACAGAACAAGAGTCTGAAGTAAAAGGTAAATTTCATGTTTATAATGGAAATTCTTATATTACCAATAGCGGAAACAGCAAAGCAAAAAATGACAATGATGTAACCTTTGTAGTAGTCATCGTCATTGTTCTTGTATTAATCGGCGGATTAGGCGCAGCAAACTCCTAACCCTTATGGTGCCCTTTTTTGGGCACCCTTTTCCATATTATATGTCCATACCATCCTTTTGGTTTTGACATATAACTATATAAAAATATGGAGGGATACTATGGAAATGAATGAAGACTTGCGTGCCCTGATTCAGAAAGAAATAGACCATTATTTCCGAAATCATATGGAAGACCTTGCCAAACATTTTACAGCCGAACTAACCAATGAAAATGGGAACTCCAGTGTTAAACAAAGCGGAAATGGAATTGTATACGTTGACAATACAGGTATCGCATATGCAATGGCATTGTTTTTTTACCACTTTATGTCTGACCAGTTTCAGAAAAATATTAACTTAGAAGATATTTTGGCCAGACTGGATGAACACATCGGGGAAAACCGCAAGATGTTTGAAGAAGCTATTCAATCTCTTACTGACACGGAATAATGTCTAAAAAAAATGATCACGCTCCCTCTTGTTATAAGAATACCTTTAAAAAGGAGCGTGCTTATGGATTGTTTAATTCAATTGATTCGAAAAGAGAACCTCCAGACTGTTTTCCATTTCATGTTAAAAAACGGCCATAACTTATACGTTAATAATCTCAGACTGCTTTCCTCCTCCATTTTAGAAGGAACAGACCAACACCAGTGTAAACATTTTATCTCTATTCAAAACGTTATGGGATTTTCTATAGCAATTGACTTTCCATTCCTGGATTTTAACCTCATGAGCAGCAATAACAAAACTGGTTCTGCTGTTCAATCAAAGAAAACATCAGATCAGTCATCTTTCAGACCTGCAATGAAATATGCTGCATCTAATATGCCATTTAATAAGCCTAATATTGAAGAAGTAAATGGTCTTCAAAATCATAAAGCTTCATGGGTTTTGCCTCCTCCTTCCAATCAATCAGACAACTGTGATCAATCTGATAAGAATCTGCACATTGATCATACTACCCCAGACCAAGAAAAGGATGTACATGTCCCAATAATAAAACCAGAACGAAAGCCTCAACCACCTAAACTTCATGCACAGGCAACCAGTATTAACGGAAATTCTCAAGTTAAAGACAGCGGGACATTTTCCACTAATCAATGAAAAATATTGCAGTCTTTGCTGAAAAACCCAGTCAAGAGCAGTGGCTTCATGACTGGGTTTGAAATTTGTCTGTCCAAATTATTTAACTGGTATGGTGAACAGCACAGCGGTTTGGACCAATTTCTAATTCTGTTTCCTTTTCTGGAGATACCTCCAGTTCACCACGGTTAATGGCTACAATATCTTCAAAGTTAGGAGGTGTTTCGGATTTGGCTGATCCTGCAATGTACTCAATGAAGTCGTCTTCATTTTTGCTGACCATGATTTCATTCTGACGGCGGATTTCTCCCAGGGTTTCACCGATATATCCGTTTTCATTAATTTCATGGTCAAAATCAGCATAGTGTGCCGGAAGAACTAATACATCATCAGCAATTTGGGATACTTTATTGTAAATGGTATCATACAGATCCCGTGCCCATTCCCGTACTTTTCCTCCGAGGTCCGGGCGTCCAATACCGCTGACAAAGATCGTATCTCCTGAGAATAGCAGCTTATCATTAACAAAGAAAGATACACTCCCTGGCGTATGTCCAGGAGTTTTTAGTGCGATAACTTCCAGTTTAATTTTGGCAAATTCAATTGTTTCATGCTCTTCCAGGGCTTCGTGTTCATACTTAGCTCCTTCACTTTTCATCAAATAATACTTGGCTCCTGTTTTCTCACGAAGTTCAGGCCCCCCGGAAATATGGTCTGCATGTAGATGGGAATCCACTACATGGGTAATTTTCACATTTTCCTTTTCAGCATCCTGTATATATTTGTCCACAAAGCGGCTCGGGTCAACGATCAGTGCATCTTCACCTGATACAACCATGTAGGAAAGGCATCCTTTACCTACACGGATGTATTGATACACTTTAATCTCCTCATCACGATAAACCTCGATGCGATATAAATACTCACTCCACGCTTTCATGCCGCCTTTCAGGTACATAACATCCAGACCTTCTTCATCCAGCATTTCCGCAACCATTTTTGAAGAGCCTTCCTTCGCACATACGACGATAATCTCATTATCCGAAGGGATCCGGTCAACAATATTTCCCACACCGTCAATCAAGTCAAAATATGGTACATTTAAGTGCTCAATGTTTGACCCTTCAATTTTCCAGTCATTAAAGTCTGATTCATTACGGACATCCAGAATGAAAATGTTACCTTTTTTTAGAACTCGGTCCAATACTTCTGCACTGGTTATTGGTTTTGGTGCCATGATTCTTTTCCTCCTTTCTTTCATTAATTTCTGTTCATTTAGGTTGTTCTATTCTTTGAAGTTACAACAGAATATTCCGTTTTATGGAAATGTTATTTTTCTGCATACAATACATACCATTATTAAATTCCGCATGGTTTGAAAAAAATGAAAAATAATATTGATGAAAGGAGGGTCTGTTTTGCAGGTAACAGTTAACAAAGTAGTGGACTGTAAAGGACTAACGTGTCCAATGCCAATCATACGCACTAAAAAAGAAATCAATGATTTAGAGCCAGGAGAAGTGATGGAAATCCAGGCAACAGACAAAGAGTCCATCGCTGATTTGAAAGCCTGGTCTGAAAGCACGGGCCACGAATATATCGGTTCAACGCAAGACGGAGAAATTATCAAACATTATATCCGAAAAGTAAGCAAAGAGGAAGAAAAACAAGAACAGAAGCACGAAGACGTGATCAGCCTGGATGAATTGCTTCAATATATTGAAGGGGAAGAAAAAGTGACCGTTCTAGACGTTCGGGAGCCAGCTGAATATGCATTTGGCCACATTCCCGGAGCCATTAATATCCCGCTAGGTGAACTGGAAAAGCGATTTGAGGAATTGAATAAGGAGGAACCGATCCATGTCATTTGCCGAACAGGAAATCGGAGTGACCTGGCTGCACAAAAATTGGCTGGAAAAGGGTTTTCTCATGTAAAAAACGTTATTCCAGGCATGAATGACTGGAAAGGTCCAACCGAAAAAACAGAATAAGGAGGAAAAGACCATGACCAAAGTAGCCATCATTGCATCAAATGGGGGATTATTTGATGCCTATAAAGTATTCAATATTGCCACAGCTGCCGCATCCATCGATGCTGAAGTTGGAATTTTCTTTACTTTTGAGGGATTAAATTTAATTCACAAAGAAGCTCATAAAAATTTGCCGATGCCACAAGGGGCTGAACATTTTCAGGAAGGATTCCAGAAAGCAAACGTCCCTCCTATTGAAGAACTCGTCAGCATGGCAAATGAAATGGACGTAAAAATGACAGCCTGCCAGATGACCATGGATGTGATGAATCTGGAAAAAGATCAATTCGTGGATGGGGTCGATGTAGGCGGTGCTGCCACATTCTTAAATTTCGCGAGAGATGCGAATATAACACTGACCTTCTGATTAGAACACAAACCTCAAAACTGCTTTGGACTGATAAACACTTGCTAATTCCTTTTTTATGGTGTAAGGTAAAAAGTGAAAAGTAAATAGCGGATTTTCTTTCCACTAGGGGTGCGCTGTTTATGGCGCTGAGAGAGACATATGTCTCAACCCTTACAACCTGATCTAGTTCGTACTAGCGTAGGGAAGTGGAAGGGTTCGGATATACGTGTT
The DNA here is from genome assembly GCA_017656265.1 of Bacillaceae bacterium. Taxonomy (GTDB): domain Bacteria; phylum Bacillota; class Bacilli; order Bacillales; family Alkalibacillaceae; genus Melghiribacillus. Next base: position 684,993 of record JACDOD010000001.1, read on the forward strand.
CGTTTTATTTATAGTTAAACGCGAACATTTCCTGAACCACTTCCATGGAGGAAGTGGTTTTTTTATTGACCCGTATCTCCTTACAATGCCTTTTCATTTCCCTTTTCCTCTACTACCCCGAAATTCTGGAAAGAAATCCTGACAGTGGAACAATCTCATTTGAAGGAGTTGGTCTTATGACATTTGCCCAACAATTGAAAGATGCAGCCACATCCTATTGGGAAAACAGTTTTCGTCATCCATTTGTAACAGGAATTGCGGATGGAAGCTTGCCCCTGGAAAAATTCCGCTACTATGTTTTACAGGATTCTTACTATTTAAGCCAGTTTGCCAGAGTGCAGTCTCTGGGCGCAGCAAAAAGCAATGATTTTCATACGACATACCGGATGGCTCAGCATGCCAGCGGAACCTATCAGGCAGAGCTCAAACTTCATGAAAAATTTTCAAAACTACTGAACATTACGGAAGAAGAGAAAAAAGCCTTTAAACCATCTCCTACTGCCTATGCGTATACCTCCCATTTATATCGCGCAGCCTATCATGGACAACTGGGAGAAATCATCGCTTCTATTCTTCCATGTTACTGGCTTTATTATGATATCGGAATTCATTTTAAAGGAGCAGTTCCAGATGAACCGATATATCAGGAGTGGATTCAGGCTTATGGTGCTGAGTGGTTTAAAGATCTGGTGGAAGAACAGATTGACCGGTTAAATTCGATCGCTGAAGATGCAAGTGAACAAGAACTGAAACGTATGACAGAACACTTTATCATCAGCAGTTATTATGAACTTCAATTCTGGGAAATGGCCTACACACTGGAAGATTGGGGAATTCCCTCCCGTTTGCACCCTGTAATGACTGGAAATGAGGGTGATCCATCATGAAGGAACAATGGACAATCGGAGGTAAAACTTTAACAAGCCGTCTTTTTTTAGGGACCGGCAAATTTGCTGACCATCAAGACATGAAAGAAGCTATTTTGTCATCTAACACCGAAGTGGTGACCGTTGCTCTAAGGCGAGTAAACCTGAAGGAAGATGATCATTACATTTTGAACGATATTCCCGATCATATTCAGCTTATGCCCAATACCTCAGGAGCCAGAAATGCAGAAGAAGCCATCCGGATTGCCCGGCTCGCAAAAGCCAGCGGTCTCGGTGACTGGGTAAAAGTTGAAGTAATTTCTGATCAGAAATATTTGCTCCCCGACAATCAAGAAACGATTAAGGCAACGAGGGAACTTGCAAGAGAAGGATTCCAGGTTTTCCCGTATATGAGCCCTGATCTGATGGCGGGAAAAGCATTGCAGGAAGCTGGAGCTGCTGCAGTTATGCCCCTCGGTGCTCCTATCGGCTCCAACCGCGGGATTCGCATGAAAGAAATCATTCAGATCATGATCCATGAATTAGAGGTTCCCATTATTGTGGATGCTGGAATCGGCAAACCTTCAGATGCAGCAGAGGCTATGGAAATGGGAGCGGACGCGGTACTTGTGAATACGGCTATTGCTACCGCCAACAATCCTGTTCAGATGGCAAAAGCATTTCATGAAGCTGTTCTGGCAGGACGACGGGGTTATAAAGCAGGCCTTGGTCCCACATCCAATCAGGCTCATGCATCTTCACCCCTTACCGGATTTTTGCATTCATAAATAATGAAGCGGTTATGGGTTAGTGGTATAGAACTGCTCTCTGATAAAGGAGGTTTTTTCTTGAGTTTCTATGACGAATATATAAGTCTAAAAACCATTCCCTTTCAAGAGTTTTTTGATCAAATCACCCCTGAACATGTCTGGCATGTACTTAACAAAACCGATCCCTTGACGAATGAAGAGTTTTTAATTCTTCTGTCTCCGAAAGCTGAACACTTTCTGGAAGAAATGGCTCAAAAAGCCCATCAATTAACGGTGCAGCATTTTGGGAGAACCATGCAATTGTTTCTGCCCCTTTATCTGACGGACTATTGCGTTAATAAGTGCAAGTATTGCAGCTTTAGTTTTGACCATGTATTTCCCCGGACGAAATTAACACTGGATGAAATCGAGAAAGAAGCAAAAGTCATTAAGAAAAAGGGAATTGAACATATTATCCTGCTTACCGGAGAGTCACGCATCCATTCATCCGTTGGGTATTTAAAAGAGGCAGCCGAAATTCTGAAAAACTATTTTTCTTCTATTTCTTTAGAAGTTCAGCCATTAAAGACCGAGGAATACAGAGTATTAATTGAAGCTGGGATTGATGGATTAACGGTTTATCAGGAAGTGTACAACGAAGACATTTATAAAGATATACATGTAAAGGGACCAAAAAGGAATTACCGGTTTCGGCTCGACACACCTGAACGGGGCTGCCGGGCCGGTATGCGAAGTGTCAATATCGGGGCTCTTCTCGGGCTGGATGACTGGCGAAAAGAAGTGTTTTTTACCGGAATGCATGCAAAATACTTGCAGGACAACTATCTGGACACAGAAATCAGTGTATCATTCCCCCGGCTGAAACCCCACCTGGGAAGTTTTCAGCCCAATGTTCATGTAACAGACATAGATTTAGTTCAGGCCATGCTTGCCTATCGGTTATTCATGCCAAGATCGGGGATTACCATTTCAACAAGAGAAGCTCCGGAACTGAGGAATCACCTTATCCCCCTTGGTGTAACTAAAATGTCAGCGGAATCTTCCACAACCGTAGGCGGATATTCGAAATCTCATACAGGTGAAAATAGTCAATTTGAATTGTCTGATCATCGCACAGTGGAAGAAATAAAACAAGTTCTGAGAGACAAAGGCTATCACCCGGTAATGAAGGACTGGGAAATACTCATATAAGGAGAACTATCTATGTCAAGGGGAATTCACCTAATATCCAATGGAAAATGGGAAACGGAGGATTTTATTTCACTGCTCATAGATATTCATCCATATATCCATTACGTTCATATACGGGAAAAACAAAAAACTCCCAGAGCGTTATTTCAAATGATTGCCCGTTTAATTGAACATGGTGTGCCGAAAAGCAAAATCATCATAAACGACAGGGCTGATCTGGCTGCATTATTTTCTGTCAAAGGGGTTCATCTGGGAGAACAATCTCCGCCTGTTCAGGCTGTGAAAAAACGTTTTCCGGACTTTACTCTGGGGCGTTCGGTTCATGACCTTTCAGGCGCTCAATCAGCTTCACAATACGGAGCAGATTTCTTAATATTCGGCCATGTATATCCTACCAGTAGCAAACCCGGTCAAAAGGCAAAAGGGATCTATATTCTAAAAGAAATCGTTGAACATGTATCTGTTCCGGTCATCCCAATCGGCGGTATTCAGCCAAAACATATTCCAGCCATTTATCAGACTGGTGCTGATGGATTCGCCGTTATGTCCGGGATTCTGGATGCAAGGAACCCCAGAAAAGCGGCAAGGGATTATTTTGAAACCTATCAAAATCATTTTGTTCAGGGAGGAATCAGTGATGAATCTTGTCATTAATGGACAGCAGAAATCTGTGTCAGAACATATTCGAACCATTGAAGAACTGATGAACGAACTGAAGCTTAACCCCCAGCTAGTGATTGTGGAACAGAACGGCCAGGTTATCGATAAACAGAGTTATTCCGTCGCACCAGTAAACGAAGGTGATCAGCTGGAACTGGTCAAATTTGTCGGGGGTGGATGATGTGCATGAGCCCAATTACGATAGCTTCAAGCGGTACTCCCGGCAGATATTGTTCCAGCCAATCGGCAAAAATGGGCAGGAAAAATTAAAAGAAAAGCATGTGCTGATCATCGGTGCAGGGGCGCTTGGTTCAGGATGTGCTGAAATACTTGCCCGTTCAGGAGTCGGAACATTAACCATTGCTGACAGGGACTACGTTGAAGAGAGCAACCTGCAGCGTCAGCAATTATATACAGAAGAGGATGCGTCCACATCCCTTCCTAAAGCTTATGCCGCGGAACAACGGCTGAAACAAATCAACCAATCCATAGAGATCTCGGGGCTGGTCACAGATGTAACACCGGAAGTTTTGGAGCGCTTTTCAGATGTGGATCTTATCATTGATGCTACCGACAATTTTGATACCCGATTAAGCATCAACGACTTCTGTCAGAAACAAAACATTCCGTGGATTTATGGAGCATGTCTTGGCAGTTATGGGATTTCTTATAATTTTATTCCCGGAAAAACTCCTTGCATGTCCTGCTTGCTTGAACAAATTCCTTTAACGGGAGCTACCTGTGATTCAGAGGGAATCATTGCACCAGCTGTTCAAATGGTCACGTCTATTCAGACGGCAGAAGCCTTAAAAATTTTAACAGAAAACTGGGATTCATTACGAACAACCCTTTTATCTTTTGATCTCTGGAACAATGAACGGAGCGAAATTGATGTATCTGTGTTAAAAACAGATTCCTGCTTAAGCTGTGGTGCTAACCCTGACTTCCCGTACCTTAAATACCAGCATCAGACAAAAGCGGCGGTATTATGTGGACGAAATACCGTTCAAATCCGGCCAGGCTCCCCTCATCAAGCAGATTTGTCCCACTGGGAATCTGTTTTTCAGGGTCTTGGCTATAACACCAGAAGGAATTCCTATTTATTATCTGTTTCTCTGGAAAAACCGTATCGTTTGGTTTGTTTTCTGGACGGCCGTGTTTTCATTCATGGAACGAACGACATTCAAAAAGCAAAAAGTATCTATTACCGTTTTTTTGGATCTTAAAAACAGAAAGGAGTTTTACCATGATAGCGAAAGCTCTGACCATTGCCGGGTCTGACAGCGGCGGTGGTGCCGGCATTCAGGCTGACTTAAAAACCTTTCAGGAGTTAAAAGTGTATGGGATGTCCGTGATCACAGCCCTTACTGCCCAAAATACTCTTGGAGTCCAGGGGGTATTTCCAACCCCCGTTTTAGGTGTTCGAAAACAGTTAGATTCGATTGCTGAAGATCTGACACCACAGGCCATTAAAACCGGGATGCTGTTTAATGAAGAAATCATTCAAACCGTTTCCGAGAAAATCAGATCCTTCGGCTGGACCAATATTGTAGTTGATCCAGTGATGATTGCAAAAGGCGGATCCCCCCTTCTGCAGGAAGATGCCATCGAATCATTAAAAAACGATCTCATTCCACTGGCTACGGTCATAACACCTAATATTCCTGAAGCTGAAGTGTTAACTGATATTAAGATTAAGACAGCAGAGGATCGAAAACTGGCTGCAGAAAAACTAATGGATCTCGGATGCCAGTATGTGGTCATCAAGGGGGGGCATCAGGAAAATGATGAAAAAGCACAGGACTTATTTTTCGATGGACATCAATTTCGCTGGATGGACGGAAAGCGGATTCACACCAAAAATACACACGGAACTGGCTGCACCTTCTCAGCCGCTATTACAGCCGAATTGGCCAAAGGCAAGAGTCCTATCAACGCCATTCAAACTGGAAAATCATTTATCCAGGCAGCCATTGAAAATGAACTAACCATTGGAAGTGGTCACGGGCCCACCAATCACTGGGCCTATCAAAATAAACGGGTGAAAACACCATGAGGATCACCAGACAACAGCTCCGGCTTTATTTTGTCATGGGAAGCCAGAACTGTGAACAAAGCCCCGAGCAAACAATAAAAAAAGCGATCAAAGGGGGCATTACCTGTTTTCAATTCCGGGAAAAAGGAAATGGTGCCAAAACAGGTCGGGAAAAACTGGACCTCGCCCTTCGCCTGAAAAAGATTTGCCAGAATCATCACATCCCTTTTATTGTGAACGATGATGTGGATTTAGCTCTTGAAATTGAAGCAGACGGCGTTCATATTGGCCAGGAAGATGAACCGGCGGAATATGTTCGACAAAAAATTGGAGATAAAATACTCGGGATATCTGCCCACAATATAGGCGAAGCACGGCAGGCAGCCATGATGGGTGCAGACTATTTAGGAGTAGGCCCGATGTTTCCGACAAAAACAAAAAAGGATATACGAAAAGTACGGGGTCCTAAGGTCATACAGGAAATCAGAAATGCAGGAATCACTCTGCCCATTACGGGTATCGGCGGAATTAACTCAGAAAATCTGGAACAGGTATTGCGCGCCGGGGCTGATGGGATAGCTGTAATCTCGGCCATCAGCCAATCACAAAATCCCGAAAAAAAAACCCTTCACATTAGCACACAAATTAAAAAGTTCATGCTTCTCTAAAGGTAAGCGCCTTAAAGCATATAGAGGCTGAGACATAAATAAATGAACGGTGAAAAAGACAAATAATCGACTAAAGGAAAATTTTAAGCAAAAAAATATCCGAACTAATTCATGTGACGAATGAATTTTAGTTCGGATATTTCGTTTCCTTTTATGGTTTTATACCAGATTCTACTGGATTTGTTATGAAGTAAATTCTGTCACTTTTTCCAGCTTTCCGGATTCAAGATGAAACAGCAGACCAAGTATGGCTACACCCTGACCATATTTTTGATAAATCGGGTGGCTTTTTAAATGTTCTACCTGCTTCAATACATTTTGTCTGGAAAGTTCTTCTGCACTTAAATCTTCATTTCCTTCCTTATCAGGCAGACTATTTTTCACTTTCGAAATCCAGCCTTGCAACTCAGGTTCATCGTTTTGATTCCAGGCAGCAGCGACTCCGCCGCAGCCTGTGTGTCCCTCAATGATGATGGTTTTTACTTTCAAATGCTTTAAAGCATAATATAGTCCTGCATTGAAGCTTTCATCATCTTTTGAAACCTGATTGGCTATATTGCGATGAGTGAAGGAATTTCCCAACGGAATTTTAGAAATCACAGAAGGACTGACCCGTGAATCGGAACAGGCAATCACGAAAAAGTCAGGATGCTGCCCTTCTTTCAATTCATTAAAGAAATCTGAATTAGATTGTATCATATCATGAACAAATTCTTCATTTTGCTGAAAAATTTCTTTTTCTTTCATCCAAATCATCTCCACTTAATGTACAGTTCTGAGTGCCTGTCTTACAGTCAAGAAGTTGATCTTATCGCCGTATTTTTCATCCCAGCCAGCTCTTGCCACTAGTTCGTGAACTGGTCCTTTCATACCTGCAATGTAAAATTCTACCCCTGAATCTTTATAGCTCTCAATGATCTCATCTAATTCATCTATGGCAACAGCATCCATGGCATTTACAGCTGAGAAGTCGAGTATCACTTTATTGGCATCTTTTTCAGCGATGGCTCCATGGAGTTTTTCTTCAAGGAATGCCATGTTGGCAAAGTATAGAGATGCATCGATACGGAAAATAAGGGTTTGATCATATGTTTTCGCTTCAGGGAATCGCTTGATGTTCTTAAAGACATCCTCTTTTTCAACATACCCAAGTTCGGCAATATGCGGATAAGCACTGCGCCAGATAAACAGTATGAGAGATACTGCAACACCCATCAGAATTCCCTGTTCAATACCCAGGGTAAGGGTCGCAATCGCTGTAATAATTAATGTCCAGCCATCTGCCTGTCTGATTTTAAAGATGTGAATTGCTTCCTTAATATCAATCAATCCAAATACGGCAACCATAATGATCGCTGCAAGTACTGCCTGTGGCAGATAATAAAGTAAAGGTGTCAAGAAAAGTAAAGCGACAAGAATGATCACCGCAGTAATAATCGAAGCTAGGCCCGTTCTTGCACCTGCCTGGTAGTTAACCGCAGAACGTGAAAATCCTCCAGTTACCGGATAGGCTGAGAAAAACGAACCAACAATATTGGCAAGACCTAGTCCGTTTAACTCCTGGTTAGAGTTAATTTTATATTTTTCTTTCGCAGCAATAGCCTTCGCAACAGCAATCGATTCCATAAATCCTACAAATGAAATGGTCAGAGCAATTGGAAGTAATGCCCCAATAGATCCAAAGTCAAATGCAGGTAATGAAAGACTAGGAATACCTTTTGGAATGTCTCCAACAATATTGACTCCAGCAGTTTCATTTAATTTAAACATATAAGTAATGACTGTTCCAAGTACTACTACAACCAGGGGTGCAGGAAATTTTGGGAATTTCTTTTTGAAAAAGAGCAAAATCCCTATACTGCCTGCACCAATTAAGAATGCAACAAGATTGGTTTCCCCAATACGGGTAATCGCTTCGTATAATACGACAAATACACTATCCCTAGGTAAACTAAATCCTAAAATATGTTTTAACTGACTTAAACCAATAATCAACGCAGCAGCAGATGTAAAACCGCTAATAACGGCGTGTGATAGAAAGTTCACTAAAAATCCCAGACGAAAGACACCTAATGCAAATTGTATAACCCCTACCATTAAAGCCAGTAGTAATGCATAGGATACAAATTCATCTGTATTAGGTTCTGCCAACTGTGATACCCCGGTAAATACAAGAAGGGATACCATCGCAACCGGTCCAACTGCCAGTTGTCTGGAAGAACCAAATAATGCATAAATAATTAATGGTATAGTAGATGCATAAAGACCAATTTCTGGGGGTAAACCTGCCAACATCGCATAAGCCATCCCCTGCGGTATTAACATAACCGCAACAATCAGACCTGCTGAAAGATCTCCCCGCAAGTCATTTTTATTGTAATGACCTAGCCAGTCGATAGCTGGTATAAGTTTTTTTAACATCTTCCTTATTCCTCCTTATAAACCTCTCTGTTGTAGATTGTCCTTTACTACATCAGTTTATGAAATGGATTTTTCAAAACTAAATCCCATTATACCTCATAGGGTATTTGGTATGCAAATAAAAAATTATGATTAAATGGGGGTACATGTTTGCGGAAAAATGAGGAAAATTTAAAAACAGAAACCAATCAACATTTTAGTTGAATCGTTCAGAAGGAAAGGGTACGATAACCATTCATCGTACCCCACTTTTATTAACCTTTTTTAACCCAGTACTTGAATACTCCATCTTCTTCTTTGCTTTCCAGCAATTCATGACCACTTGATTCAGTCCAGGCTGTCAGGTCATTTTTGGAGCCAGGATCAGTTGCGTGTACTTCCAAAATATCTCCTGATTCTAATTCATCTATAGCTTTTTTTGTTTTTACAATTGGCATTGGGCAAGATAAACCTTTTACATCTAACACTTTTTTTGCTTCCATTGATTGAACACTCCTTTAATAAATTTAAGTTTAACATTTAACTAACTAATCTATAGTTAAATCTATTTTCGACTAATGGATTCCATATAATCAAAAACTTACTCTGATTTTTCAACAGGTCCATCCCATTGAGACATACCTGGTACAACGTTAATAACATTGTATCCTTTCTCAGAAAGTTTTTGGGCAGCCATGTCACTGCGGTTACCAGTTCGGCATACGACATATACTTCCTGGTCCTGACCGATTTCATCCATACGATCTTCCAGTTCACCCATTGGAATGGAAATGGCTCCAGGAATATGGCCAAAAGCATATTCTGCTGGTTCACGCACATCGATGATTGTAATATTGTCATCCAATTTATTTTTTAAGCCATCGTTATCAATGGTTTTATCATGTTTCTTCTCCTCTTTTTCTTCACCTTCAAAAGCTTTGCGAATATAGTGTTTTAAAACATCGCCATCTTCTTTTGTACCGAGATACTGGTGTCCTGTGCTCTCAGCCCATGCTTGAATATCGGCAATGGAACCTTTGTCTGTAGCAAGGACCTCCAGAACCTGGCCTCCTTCAAGTTCATTAATTGCTTTTTTTGTCTTTACAATTGGCATTGGGCAAGTTAAACCACTTGCATCAACTGTGAAATCTGCCTTCATGACGTATTCCCCCTTAAAATGCTTTCTTTGATTATTCTACTGGTCCTTCCCAGGCAATCATACCGCCTGTCATATTAGTGGCTTTATATCCTTGAGAAGAAAGGAATTGTGTAGCCAGACCACTTCTGTTTCCAGACCGGCAAACCATAATATATTCCTTGCCTTTATCTAATTCATGTGCACGGAATTCTAACAGGCTCAGCGGAATATTCACTGCTCCAGGAATAGCTCCCTGCTGAACTTCTGCAGCCTCCCGCACATCAATGATATTTAACTCTTTGCCACTATTTAGCATTTCTTCAACTTCTTTAGCAGTAATTGTGTTCATCTTCAGTTACCCTCCTTTTTCAATTCTCTATTAGATTATCATACTTAGCGATATGCATTCATGCCACCTTGAACATTGGTGACTTCAAATCCATTTTTCTTTAAAATTCTTGCCGCTGCCATGCTTCGGTTTCCGCTCTGGCAGATAACAACTACTTCTTTATTTTTATCCAGCTCATTTAATTTTGCTTTTAATGATTGTAATGGAATATTATTGAATCCCTTAATATGATTGCCCTGGTATTCTATTGGTGTTCTCACATCAATAAACTGTTTTTGGTTTTTATTTAGTTTAAGTTCCTTTTTTAAATCAGATGCAGATATCTGATTTACATCCTTTGGCTGGATCATTCTTCTGATAATGAACAATATAATAAGGCCAATCGCAAGGTAGGTTATAACTGTATCCATATTATACCCTCTTTTCTTTTCGTTACTTCTATTACCCCTATGGGTATAGTGTAAACGAAAAAAAATATATCGTCAAACCAGAGATTTTGGCTGATTTTTCGTTGCCCATCATACATATCAGGTGTAAAAAACCTTTCTATATGTGTAAAACCTAATATTCTCGTTTCTCCACGATTATCTATAAATATATTTAATAACTTGTCAAGAATCAAAGATATGGACACCCCATTTTCATGAGGCATCCATCATAGTTCTTACTTTTCTTCTAGTAGTTCAGTAATCGCATTTGGATCAAAACCAATGACCCATTTACCATTAATTTCAGTTTGTGGAACACCCATTTCTCCTGTTGTCTGAACAAGGCGTTGTGCTGCAATAGGATCACGTTCCACATTTACTTCTTTAAAATCTACACCTTTTTGTGTTAAAAAGGTTTTTACCATTGTACAGTAAGGACATGTGCTTGTCGTGTAAACGGTAACCATTTTATCGCCTCCTTACCGGAAATCAATGGATCCGAAGTGTTTCGAGACCCATATTTCAATCATTAAAATGTTAGCGTAATGTCAGCGTCTTTAGCGTAGTTTAAGAATGTAGCTGCTCCGCCAACTTCGATTCCGTCCACGAAGTCTTCCTTAGTCAGACCCATAACGTCCATTGTCATCTGGCAAGCTACAAACTTAACCCCAAGATCATTTGCCATTTCAACTAATTCTGGAATGGATGGTACGTTAGCTTTTTCAAATCCTTCCTGGAAATGCTCTGTACCTTCTGGCATTGGAAGCTGCTTATAAGCTTCTTTATGAATCAGGTTTAGTCCTTCAAATGTAAAGAAGATTTCTACCTCACCGTCTGCTGCTGCCGCAGCTGTTGCAATATTAAAAACCTTATACGCATCAAATGCGCCACCATTTGCTGCAATAATCGCTACTTTCATGTTTATATTTCCCCCTTAACTAATTTTTCATAAATTTTTTTGGGTCTGTTTTATATACCCTATGAGGTATATTAAATAACCATTTCCATTTTGTCAAGGGTAAAAACTAAAAAAATCAATAGGGGAATGCCTTTATTCTGGTTTTATCCCTATACTCACAGTGGTATTCATTATTTTTAAAAAAATTAATGATTAAAAGTTAATGAGTTATTTTTTGAAATATTTTTCTACCCAATCATGAAACACGATAAAATAAACTAAAATTGGTATGGCAAAAAAAGCAACTGTAAAATCATTCACATAATGGAAGAAGTGAAGCGCAAGCACACATAAGAGGATCAGAAGCATCAGCAGATCAAATAGGAGAAGTCTACTCACGGACACCACCCTGGCCTTTTATTCCTATCCTATGAGAAACCATGGGTATTCGTGAATTTTTTTACGTATTAAAATTCTTTGATACACAAAAAAGCGGCCACCCTAAACTGATGGCCAAAGTGGAATGATAAGGTTGGAAGGGCTTATAGAGATTAATTGTAACTGTACCATATATCTCAAGTAATTGTAATAGGCCAATGGAATGATTATCCCCTGATTTTCGTTGCCAATTATCGGTGTTCAAGTCACTTTATCTCAGTTTTAAAAATGCTGCGGTTTTCTGCTCATGTTTATTAACAACATCAACAGGAATTCATTTATAATTAACGTTGTACAATCATATAAAGGTCAGGTGCTGTTTATGAAAAGAATAGTGACTTATGCTATGATTGTTTTACTATTAACCGGGTGCAGTCAAGAACATAAAACCGATCCCATTACTAAACCATTTCAACCATCAGATCAGCAGTCACCTCCGAAAACAGAAATCGTACTGCCCGAAGTGATTTCAATTCCTTATGAAGACAAGTATGTTGAGTTCAAACTATCCGCCCTTCCTTTTTTAGAAATGTATTTAAAAACAAGCAGTGACCTACATAAAGAACTGAGCAGTATAAAATTGCATCATCTGACAGAAAGCGGTTCAGGGACATTTTACCTTTTATCTTTCGCCTGTGAACAGAGCCATAATCTTTGTTCCTACATTCTGGTTCACAAAGAAACGGATGGAAGCCTGTCTATGCCTGTAGCTGATTTCACTAAATTTCATGATGCTGTCTTTTCACCATCAAGTGAGAAGGTCATGCTTCAGTTTAATCGTCCGGTTTCTCCTGAAAAGGCGATGAGTGATCTGGTTATCATTGACTTGAATCATATAGAAATTCTGCGGTTAAAAAATGAAAATTTGACCCGGGACGTATTAAATTACAATACCTCTATCCTTGAAAAAGAATGGATTAATGATAGAAAAATAAGGATTAAAATCCCTGATGCAAAAATCCCCGCAGATGAAAAAGGTGCACAATGGATTGAATTTGATTTGTAGTCAGAAAGGAGTTTATCCATGAATAGAGTAATTGAGCAAATTTTAAACCACAGATCCATTAGAACGTTTAAGGATGAACCGTTAACCGATGAGCAGATTCACATTATGGTAGAGTCAGCACAACGTGCGTCTACTTCAAGCCACTATCAGGCCTACTCCATAATTGGAGTTACAGACCCGTCAATCAAAGAGGAAATAGCCGGGCTTTCAGGTCATGCTCATGTTAAAAATAGCGGGCACTTCTTTGTTTTTTGTGCAGATTTAAATCGGCTTGCCTATGGTGCAGATCCAGAAACAAAAACTAAAATGAACGCAAACCTTGAAAACACTGAACATTTCCTGGTGGCAGCTATTGATGCAGCACTTGCGGCCCAGAATGCCAGTCTGGCTGCAGAATCCATGGGGCTTGGGATTTGTTATATCGGAGGAATACGTACTGACATCAAACGGGTGGATGAGCTGCTAAATTTACCTGAGTTTGTGATTCCATTGTTTGGGCTCGCCGTTGGTTATCCGGATCACAAACCAGAACTGAAACCTCGCCTCCCTATGGAAGCTATTTATTTCGAAAACACCTATCGGCCTGACGAACAGGCTTACCACAGGGCACTGGAGCGGTTTGACGAAACCCTGCAGGAATATTATGCAAAACGTTCAACGAATCAGCGTCAGGATAACTGGAGCACTCAAATCCAGAGAAAATTGTCAAAACCCGTTCGTATGGAAGTTACAGAATATATACAAAGCAAAGGGATGAATAAACGGTAGTTCGTATTTTTCAGAAGAAAATATAGGATTCATCTGGCGATTATGCTGGTTTGAAAAATTTTTTATGGGGTGGTACCTGTGCATCAAGCGTTAAAAGCAATCGGGGAGCATCTGAAGAAAGCGGAACATATTTCCGTTTTAACCGGTGCCGGAGTGAGTACGGACAGTGGCATTCCAGACTTTCGTTCAAAGGGCGGAATATGGGAGACAGATAAGTCCAGAGAATATTACATGTCAAATCACTATTTTCAATCGGAACCTGAAGACTTCTGGACGAAATATAAAGACATTTTTCAAATCAAACTGGCAAAGAAATATGAGCCCAATCATACCCACATCTTTTTAAGCGAACTTGAACGAAAGGGCAAAACCGTTTCGATTATTACGCAAAATGTTGACGGCTTACACAAAAAAGCAGGAAACGAACAGGTTATCGAATCCCCACAATCAGGACAGCCAGCTGCCCTGATTGTGGGGATTCGTATGACCTTTCCTATGTCATGAAGCATGAATTGCCACTTTGTGAAATGTGTAAAAGCCCCCTGAAACCGGACGTTGTATTATTTGGAGATATGATCACAGAACACATGAGATCAGAACAAAGGATTAAACAGGCTGATTTCATGCTGGTTCTTGGCACATCCCTCTGGGTCACCCCCTTTAATACGCTGCCGGAATTGGCAGTGTATGAATGTGAGATCCCCGCTGCTTTCATCAATCGGGAACCTACAGCAAAGGACGAATTATTTAAATGGGTTGTTCATGCTGAGCTAAAAGATGCAATAAATGAACTCAAAAAAGTACTATCTTTTTAATCATCGATACGATTGACGAGGCTATGACAAATGCGTAAAGGGATTGCGAGTTATCCGAACTTGTGCTGTTCCGCGACGCACAGGACGTGCTGTGTCGACGTTGGCCACAGGACGTGGCCGGTTTTAGTCGACCAGAAGTCTCGCATGTCGACTGCATGAAATAATTTGATCGACTTTTTTAAACTTATTTTTTATGTCACAGCCTCGATATATTTAATATGGGAAGATGGCTGAAATATTGAACATCAAATTCTATTTCAGATAAGCACCTACACCTCCTCCGACAAGAGCTTTTTCTTGCATGGATCCAGTATGTGCAAGCCTTTCATGGAAGGAAAATGCCTCTTCCAGAACGTGAGGTGTATGTCCACCCCGTTTAAGGGCTTCAGTTAAATATTGATTCAGGAGCGGGCGGTAATCTGGATGGGCACAATGTTCAATGATTTCGTGCGCCCTCTCAACTGGTGATTTTCCGCGTAAATCTGCTGTCCCCTGCTCCGTAACAATCACATCAACATCATGTTCGTTATGATCAACATGGGAAACGAAAGGGACAATACTTGAGATATTCCCATTCTTTTTTATGGACTTCGTTACAAAGATGGCCAGGCGGGCATTACGGGCAAAATCGCCTGATCCTCCAATTCCGTTCATCATCTTTGTTCCAGCAACGTGTGTAGAGTTTACATTTCCATATATATCCACTTCCACTGCCGTATTGATAGCAATAATCCCAAGGCGGCGAATCACTTCCGGATGATTAGAGATTTCTTGTGGACGGATGACGATTTTATCTTTGTATTCCTTAATATTTGGAAGTACCTTGTTCATGTATTTTTCAGATAATACCAGTGAGCTGGTTGATGCAAATGTTATCTTCCCTTCATCAATTAAATCAAAGACAGCATCTTGAATGACTTCTGAATACAGCGTTAAATCGTGAAATTCGGAATCCAGAAATCCATACAGTACAGCATTGGCCACAGAGCCAATACCTGACTGCAAGGGCATTAAGGTTTCCGTTAAACGCCCTGCCTGCACTTCACTTTGGAAAAAGTTCATTAAATGATGAGCCATCTGTCTGGTTTCTTCATCAGGATTAACGATGGAAGATGGCATATCTTTCTGATCAGTCACAACCATACCAATAATCTTTTCAGGATCAACCGGGATGGCTGTTGTACCGATTCTGTCATCTGGCTTCATAATGCCAATTGGCTGCCGATTTAATTGGTTCTCTGGCATATAAATGTCGTGAACACCTTCCAGTTCCAATGGCTGTGCGAGATTAAGCTCTACAATCACTTTTTTCGCACGTTCAATAAAAAGTGAGTTATTCCCAACTGATGTAGAAGGAACAATAGATCCCTCTTCCGTAATCGAAGTGGCTTCGACAATAGCCAGATCAACATCCCGCAGTGCCCCTGAACGGATCTGCTCAGCCATTTCAGATAAATGAAGGTCAGAAAACAGAATATCTCCTTGATTGATTGAATTCCTCATCACTTTATCCACCTGAAACGGAAATCTTCTTCTAAGGAGACCTGCTTCGGCCAGACGTCTATCCATATTTCCAAGTGAAGCACCCGTATATAAATCAATCTGAATATCATTTTTTCCATTGGCCAGCTTAAGAAAAGCTTCCAGCACAGCTTTTGTATCTCCAGAGCGCGCAAATCCGCTGACACCCACAACCATCCCGTTTCGGATATGGGCTGCAGCCTCCTCGGCAGACATGATGCGCTTTCTCAGTTCTGTATTTCGAATTCGTTC
Organism: Bacillaceae bacterium; assembly: GCA_017656265.1. Classification (GTDB taxonomy): domain Bacteria; phylum Bacillota; class Bacilli; order Bacillales; family Alkalibacillaceae; genus Melghiribacillus. Next base: position 701,196 of record JACDOD010000001.1, read on the forward strand.
CCTCATTATCATCAACCTCTTTCAGAATTTTGACATCATTCATGATTAAAAAGGTATCAATAATTTATTTCTCCCTCATTAAAATTTCTATAAACCAGAAAATTTAGTGTTCAATTAGAAAATTTTTTAATGAATAAATGAAATCGCTTTCCAGTTATTTTGTGAAATATTTCACAATACACCCTTTAATAAAACCCGCCCTAAAACGGACGGCAGCATTTAAAATCCTAAAAACTGTCTAAACATGCTCGAATATTTCTGGCTGACAGGGACTCTGCTTCCATCTTCATCTTTCATAATCAGAGAAAATGTCGAGTGAAAGTGAGGATGGATTTCCTTAATCCAATTTAAATTCACGATAAATGAACGATGAGTACGGAAAAATTGGTTTTCTGGAAGAATCCATTCAAGGTCATTTAACGTAAATTTGTTTACATACGTACCGTTTTCCGTAACCATATAGGTTTTCCCGTTCTCTGATTTCAAGTAGACAATTTGGTCAAAATCTGCTGTGATCCATCGGTCTTCTCTTTTGCCTACCAGAAAAGAAGGAAGTCTTTTTGCCTTAGTATCTTCACTGCTTTCCGGAGGGAAAACAACGGTAATAATTCCTTCGATCCTGCCTTTATTTAAAATTGGATATCCTGTAGCATAGTATGGGACTCCAAACACATCACGATTCACGAACATGGACACTTTTCTTTTCATTTTTAATGCCTTCCAGGAAACCGAACCCCTTTTTAGCGTTTCCCCGGGTTTAATAGGAAGATTGACGCTGTTTCCAGGCTCATAATAAATAAAGTGGTCCGAATCTGCAACGGCAATTCCAGCTTCCTGAGGCAGCAATTCACGAATGGTTTTTACAACGCTGGGCAGTGTTTCCATCTTTGCTCGATTCATCTTTTATCCCTCTCTTTCTGCAATGAGGCTCCCTTTTATTATAAAACAAAAGATGATACTAGACAGAATCCAGGATTGAACATTTCCTTACAGTTCTATAGATAATTTTTGAAAAAATTGCTTTTTTCACTGCTGATAACCGTTCCATCTTTACCTTTTTTGAAGAGCATGATAAAATGAAATTTAAATAATAAGAGGAGGTGACAGTTAGAGATGATGAACGCACGCAAGCACGTGATCGACAGCAATTCGCTGTATATTCGCCGTGCAATTTTTCATGATTCTGCTGCTAACGGGATACGTATGCCCTTTTTTAGCAACTGAATCATGAACGTGTGTCGGATCTCTAACTGTCAAATAGCAGCTTGCCACATACTTTAATCCGATCCACACTATGCTTGTGTGGATTTTTTATGGATGGGGATGTTTGTCCTTCTATTGGACCCATTTCACTCGTACCACATTGGATTAAAGAATAAGTAATAGGCCTGAGGATTTTGGAGATCCTCAGGCTTTTTTGTTTTGAAATAATGAATGCAGGAGGATTAAAAAATGCTGATCACATTAAAAAATGCAAAGAAAGTATTCGGAAGTGACACCATATTTGAAGGATTGAACTTTGAAATAAAGGAAAAAGACCGTATTGGCCTTGTAGGTCGGAATGGATGCGGAAAAACGACATTGTTTAAACTGTTTACCCAGGTAGAGAGTCTCGACGAGGGAAATTTATTCATAAAAAAGAATACAAAAATAGGTTATCTCGACCAGATTCCTGAATTTGAAGGATCGGTAAGGAAATATTTGCAGTCTGGTTTCTTTCGGCTTCAGGAAATGAAACAGCAGATGGAAAAACTGGAGGAACAAATGCAGCATCCCGATACATTTGAAAAGGCCATGGCCAGATACGGATCTTTGCAGGACCAATTCAGCCGTCTGGGAGGCTATGAAATGGATGCGAAGCTTGAAGCAGTAGCTAACGGACTAAATATTCAACACCTGCTGGAACACTCCTTTTCCAGTTTAAGCGGCGGAGAAAAAACGAAAGCGGGACTTGGGAAAATTTTGCTGGAGGAACCGGATGTACTTTTCCTGGATGAGCCGACCAATCATCTGGACCTCTCTGCCATTGAATGGCTGGAGGATTACTTAAAAGAGTTTCAGGGAGCCTGCTGCATTATCTCCCATGACCGCTATTTTCTTGATCAGGCAGTAAACAAAATTGCTGATCTGGAAGCCGGAGAATTAACCATTTATCATGGGAACTATTCCCGCTTTATAAAAGAAAAAGAAGAGCGGCTTCTTGCTGAATTTAAGGCCTACCAGGAACAGCAGAAAAAGATCAAAAAAATGAGAGAAACCATCAAGCGTCTGAAGGAATGGGCCAATCAGGCAAATCCCCCAAATGAGGGGCTTCACCGCCGGGCCCGCAGCATGGAACGGGCTCTGGAGCGAATGGAGAAAAAAGAGAAACCGTTAATTGATCCGAAGAAGATGAAGCTATCCTTTCAAACCGGGGAAAGAAGCGGCACTGATGTGGTCAAAATGAAGGAAGTGACTAAACAGTTTGGCGATAAAAAAGTGCTTCAGGGTGTTGATTTCCATGTTCGATTCAGGGACCGTATCGCCATTGCGGGCAAAAACGGCAGCGGGAAATCTACCTTGCTGAATGGAATCATGGGACTTATCGAGCCTGATTCAGGAGAAATATCCGTGGGTTCTCAGGTTCAAATCGGTTACTTGTCCCAGCACCCATTTGAGCATGCTGATCCGAATCAGACTGTCATTGATCATTTTAGGGAACACATTCGGGTTACTGAAGGCCAGGCCCGGCAGATTCTCGCCCGATTTTTATTTTTCGGGTATGCCGTATTTCGAAAGCTTCACCAGTTAAGCGGCGGGGAGCGTATGAGACTGAAACTGGCCATCTTTATGCATCAGAATTTAAATCTGCTGATTTTAGATGAACCGACAAACCACTTAGACCTGGATTCTCAGGAAGTATTGGAGGAAGCCCTGGATCAATTTGAGGGAACAGTCATCTGTGTTTCCCACGACCGATACTTTTTGAACCGGAATTTTAAAGAGACAGCCTATCTGATTGATGGAAAACTATACCGATTCCATGGAAATTATGACGAGACAAAAGAAAAATGGAAAGAACATTTAGAAAAGCATAAAGCGTAATTTTTGTTCTAAAAACAGGTGGAATCCGCTTCCACCTGTTTTTTTCAGCTAGTATAATAAATGGAGTACATAAAAAGAAGGAAGTGAGTTTCTTGAATCATCAAGCAAATGCCGATTTACATACCTATATGAATGCCTTAGCTGAAAAAGGCTATTTTAATGGAAGTATCCTGGTTGCTCATCAGGGACATATTCTTTTAAAACAGGGATATGGATTTGCCAATGTCGAACATCAGATTAAAAACACCCCCTCTACCCGGTTTAAGATCGGATCCATTACTAAAGGATTTACAGCAATGGCAATATTTTTGCTGCAAGAACAGGGGAAGTTAGATATAAATGATTGCGTCAGCCACTATATTGAAAACTATCCTAATGGGGACCAAATTACCCTTTATCATCTGCTGACCAACACATCTGGAATCCCGGACTTTGTAGGGTTTTCGGACTATTGGACCAGAACCATGCGCCTACCTTCTTCCGTTGACAGAATCATAACTTCCTTTAAAAATCAGCCTTTACATTTCGAACCTGGGGAGCAGTATGAATACAGTACGTCCAATTATATGCTGTTAACGAAAATTATCGAAATCGTATCGGATCAGTCATACCCGTCATTTCTAAAGGAGCATATATTGCGACCATTAAACATGAATCACACAGGAGTTGATGACGGCCGAAACATTGTTTCAAATATGGCCAGTGGCTATTCGGTATGGGAGAATATCATCCATACAGAGTTCGTGGACATGTCTATCCCTTCTGGAGGCTATGGGATGTATTCGACAGTAGAAGACTTGTACTTATGGGACCGGGCACTATATTCTGAAAAACTGGTAAGCAAGGAATCCATCAAAACGATGTTCACGCCCAATCTTGCCAACTACGGCTGCGGATGGGCTGTTCAGGAAGCTGGAAACATGGGACGTCTGGCCTGCCATTTTGGCGATATCAATGGCTTTACAAATGATTTTTTAAGATATATTGACAGGGATATCACTGTCATCGTTTTGAGTAATTTCAGTTTTACCCCGGTCATGAATATAAGCCGAACATTAGCAAAAATTGTTTTGGGTGAAAAAGTACCTGTTCCTCCATCCCTATCTCCTTTACAAGGTTTAGATTGCTCGAAAGATCTTCCAGGTGTTTACAAACTTGAAAACGGGCAAGAAATTAAAATCACAGAAAAACAAGGAGAGCTTTATATCACTGTACCAAAAATGTATGGAGCCCTTTATAAATTTAAATTAATCCCGTACCATGCATCAGAGGCAGACATTAAGTTTTACACTGAATTTGTTGATGAGCGAGTTAATGTTGACTTAATAAAGAGAGGCATCCAATATATAGATGACAACGGTCAAGTTTATCATGGAATAAAAAATGATTTATAAAGCTGAGACAAAAGTACAAAAAAAGGAAATCACATATCCGAACACTATTCAGTCCTACATAATACGTACGGATATGTTCGGTTTCGTGCTTTAAAAAATGAAGGAAATGATTGTCCAGCTGCAGCGCCTGACCCCTTGAACTGCTTCGAATCCCCGCAGGCGCGGGTGGCCTCATCGGTGGCCCTCCAGCCGTTTTAGGGGCTAACCAGGGCGCTTCCGCTTTTCTTATCAGCATGCTTCACTTTCCACTGACAAGGCCAAAGACAGCTCAACCTTCTTTCTCTGGGATTTTCGTCCCCTGCCGCTTCTTCAGTTAGCGTTAACGTAGGTGGTGGGAGTATTTCACTGGCATAAAATCTTCAGGAGTTAATGTCTCCGATTCAATGACAATGGCTGTTAACCCTTTTTTGGTCTTTGTTTCATGCCATTCATCCCGTTCCCAGAATACAGCTTCTCCTGTTCTCACTTGAACCCATGAATTTTCCTGTCCTCGCACCACCCCTTCTCCATCTACTACTAATAACAGCTGTGGAATAACAGCCTGGTGATACCCAACCACCCCTCCACTTTTCAGATGCATACATCCTATATAACTTGCTTTTTCCGTTTGCACGATGCGCGACATGATAAAATCGGAATCGTATTTTGTCACACGTTTTCCTGCATCAGCATCAAAACGAAAGATTTTCAATATCATTTCCCTCCCTTCTCTTCAATAAATGACTATTTTTGCGAATTTTTAGCGGCTGTCACAACAATTCCAGCTAAAGTTTATATATACTATAAAAAAGGTATATTTCCTATAACTGAAACGAATAAATGAGGGGTTTGATGAATATTTTTCAATCCATGCAGTTCAAGCCAAAAAAACGCTCCAAATTACGCTCCATGGTGGGTATGACTTATTACAGGCTGAAGCGTTACTATGAATGGGCTATTTCCAATCAAACCTTTGCAAAAAAGAAACAGGAGGACCTCCTCCCTTATGAGATTTTTCAACATCAGACACCCATCTACAGGAAATTAAAAGATGTCGATATGTGGTACCAGGAAAATAAAGTAAAAAATTTATCACTGGCTGTAGAGAAACTGAACAAAGTCGTTATTTATCCGGGAGTAACCTTTTCGTACTGGCGCCTGATTGGCAAACCCACCAGACGTAAAGGATATGTAGAAGGCATGGTATTATATTATGGAAAATTCAAGCCCGGGGTCGGCGGGGGGCTTTGCCAGCTTTCCAATTTAATTTACTGGATGACCCTCCATACCCCCCTCACCGTGATCGAGCGCCACCGCCACAGCTATGATGTTTTTCCGGACTCCAGAAGAAAACAGCCCTTTGGGAGCGGCGCCACCTGTGCATACAATTTTTTGGACCTACAAATTAAAAATGAAACGAATGAGCCTTACCAGCTTCATCTGTACCTGACCGACACCCATCTTGTGGGGGAGTGGCGATCGGCGGAACCTTCTCTGACTGCCTACAAAGTGTATGAAAAAGAGCATTCTATTACCCACGAATACTGGGGCGGCTATATGCGACACAATACCATATACCGAAAAGTGTTTAACATGCAGGGAGAGCAGATTGATGACGAATACATCACCGAAAACCATGCCCTGATGATGTATGAACCTTTATTAGAATCAGGAGAAACAAAGGAAGGTGTAACCATTGTTCAACACAAAACGGCTGGATCTGGCAATTAAATTTGCCACAAAAGCACATGAAGGACAATACCGGAAAACCGAAAAGATCAGCTATATTTCCCACCCTTTAACCGTTGCCCTCTATTTGACAGACGCCTTGAAGGATGCTGACTTTCCAGAAAAAACAAAAGAAAATATGGTAGTTGCTGCGATTCTTCATGATGTGTGGGAGGATACGGACCATGACCTGAACGACATCGAAGAAGCCTTCGGGAAAGACGTAAGAAACCTGGTGGAATGGGCTTCAGAACCAGACAAGACGAAAACATGGCAAGAACGAAAACAGCATACCATCGATGCAGTAAAACATGCTCCCATTGAAGCAAAATATATCGTTTGTGCTGACAAAACTCACAACCTGACATCCATAATGAATGACTACGAGAAAATGGGAGATGAAATCTGGAAATCCTTTCGAATGGATGTCAAAAGCCAGGAGTGGTACTTTCGAGAAGTTGCAAAGTCCCTGGTTTATAGCCTGGAACACCCTCCAGAGTTTTTTGTGCAGTATCAGAAACTGGTGGATGAAAGTTTTAAAAGAATTAAGGAATAGCTGTTATTTACATGGGCTTGTAACGAGGATTGATATTTTCTGGCCTCAGCCTGGTTTCTTCCAGCTGAGGCCTGATTTGGACTTCTGTCAAGAAAATGGACACAAATGCATGACTATAAGGCAAACTTTTTTCTTCCGCGCGATGCTACTACACATCGCTTGGATTCCTTGTCATGAAGTGATTTTCTTGAAATACATAAAATCACTTCATGACAAGGCTAATTAGCTTTTGCACAAAGGTTTTCTCTTGGTCTTTTCATTTGCCTTTCATATTCATCTGGAGTCAAGTATCCCAGTGAAGAGTGGATCCGTTTACGATTATAAAACTCTATATATAAGTTAATCGCTGCGATGGCATCATCTTTGGTTTCAAATACCCAGCGATACAGTAATTCTTTTTTAAGGGTTGCGAAGAAGGACTCCATACAGGCATTGTCATACGGATCTCCTTTTCTGCTCATACTGATCTCTCCCTGTACATCCTTCAGGAGGTCTGTATAGTCTTTAGAAGTGTACTGGCTGCCGCGGTCCGAATGATGAAGGAATCCTGCTTCCGGTTGCCGGGTGTTAAGAGCGTATTTCAGAGCTTTTACGCACAGTTCTTTGACCATCGTATCATCAATAGTATGACTGATAATTTTTCGTGAGCATAAATCCATGATTGGATTGAGATAAACTGTTCCTTCCAATGTGTGCACATACGTGATGTCTGTGACCCACACTTGATTGAGTTCTTCAACGTCAAATTCCCGTTTCAGTTTATTTTCATAGATGGGATTATGATGGTTGGAGTCTGTAGTTTTCATCCGCCGAGGCCGAGCTTTTGAATACAGCCCCATTTCCCTCATTCGATTCACAACGGTTTTAAGTGATACCACAAATCCGTCTCTCAACAGCATCTGATGAACCCTTGGACTCCCATACGTTTCCTGACTTTCGTAAAAGTGTTTCTTAATGGCCTTTTTTAATTTTTCATTGTAGATTTCCCGCTCAGTTGGACCAGCAGCTTTTCTGGCTATATACGCATAGTACCCTGACCGTGACACACCCATAACTTCACACATCTTCCGGATGGTGTGTTCATCCTTATGATCTTCAATAAAATCAAAAATTACTTCCTTTCTTCCGTGAAGATGCGCATGGCCTTTTTTAAGATTTCGTTTTCCTCTTCCAGTTCAAGGGCTCGTTTCCGTTCAGCCTCATATTTTTCTTTGTATTCTGTGGCAGTTAATAAGCTGCTTTGTCTGTCTTTCTCTGCTTTTTTCAGTTGCCTGCGATAGGTGCCTACCCAGGTTGACAATGTGTCATAAGGAATTTCCAGCTCCCGGCTGATCTCTGTTAACCTTCTCCCATCCTGCACCACTAACCGAACCACATAATCCCGAAAAGCAGGATCATATTGTTTTCTTTTCCCCAAGTGAACACGTCCTTTCATGTATTAGTTCTATTAAAACAGTTTGCCTTAAGGTGTGTCCACTTTTTATACTAATTGCAATATCTCCCGGCTGAGTCCTGATTTCCCGCGCCTGAACCCTGATATCTCGTGCCTGAACCCTGATATCTTCCGGCTGAACCCTGATATCTCGCGCGTGAACTCTGATTTCTTCCGATTGAATCCTGATATTTCACCGCTGATCCCATCTTTTTTGTTCAAAGAATCCAATTAAAAACAGCCCTGAAACAACTCCCCGAATGGGCAAAAACCCGGGCGCTGGATATCCTGGTCCCTGCCCCGGGTTTTTGCTTTCCACTTTTTTTATAAAAATTTTCACATTTTCTTCATCATACAAAATCAGGATCGTTGTGGGCTTACGCTATGAGGACTTAAAGATTTTGATTTCAAAACTGCCGTCTTCAAGCTCTCGTGTTTCATGGTCATAGCCTCTGGCCTCCAGTTCGGGATAGAGATAGATCGGTCGGCGATCATTGATGATATACAACACCTCATCATCCGGCATGTTTTCCAGTTGTTCTAGAGTCCTCACCATGGGCTCTGGCGGTTCAAGGCCCCGATTGTCCAGTTTCATATTTACTCCCCCCCTGTTATGAACCTCTTTCTACATCCTATCATGTCAAACATCCAATAATTCATCTTGAAGAGCATCAGGATCTATGATAAGCAATCCGTCATCTCCGGTTTCAACCAGATTTTGTTTTTTCAGAGCATTGATCGTCCGGCTGACTGTTTCCCTGGATGTGCCAATCATATTGGCCAGTTCCCGGTTGGTAAAATGGGAGGTGAGCTTTACTCTGGTGTCACCAAGATTTTTTCCATAACTTTTACTCAGACGAATGAGCAGCATAATTACTTGTCCATACGTATTATGAAGAATTTGCTCCTCCAGGCGGTTTTGCAAATCTACAATTTTATCTCCCATAATCCGAAACAGTTTTACCGCCATTTCCGGATAGGTTAACAGCAAATACTCAAAGTCTTTTACTTTAATTATAATCAGTGTCGTCTCTTCCATCATTTCAGCATGGGCAGGGTAGGTTCCTTTTTTAAAAAAGCCGGTGTGGGGAAACATATCTCCCTTCTGTAAAACGGAGACGATCTGTTCCTTTCCGTGAATATCCGTTTTATAAATTTTGACTTTCCCTTGATGTATAAAAAAGACACGTTCAAGGGGGTCCCCCTGCATAAACACATGCTTACCGGGCAAAAACGTTTTGGTATGAGCAATATCCATCATGGTCTGGAGCTCTGAATCCGTCAATTCTTTGAACAGGGATACATTCCGTAAAATTTGTTTGATGGGATTCGAAGACATATACCTCATCCTCTCTTTAAAAAGCCGATCGAATTCCTCCCCTTCCCATATTATAAAAGGTTTTCCTTTCTTTCAGTTTAATATAATGTGATCAATTTTTTTCAATTGCTGATCATAGCTTCCCTAAAAGTGATATGTATCACAACACCATCAGGCTTTATTCTTTACGATAGAGATGCAGAACTTATGGAGGAGGGTTTAAAATGCCAAAAATTGAACGTTCTATGAAAGTCGGCGACATTGTGAATCTGGTGCCACAGACTGCTGATCTATTTAAACGGTATAAAATTGATTTTTGTTGCGGAGGTAACCGTCCGCTGGCCAAAGTGATACAGGAATCCAATCTGGATGAGCAACAGCTGCTCGAGCAATTAAATGAAGTTTACCAGCAATTCCAGGAAAGAGAATCAGAAAACAGGAACTGGAATGAAGCTTCCTTCCGTGAAATCATCGAGCACATCGTATACAACCATCACGCTTTTTTAAATGAAGAGCTGCCGGAACTAAGCCCTTATGTAACCAAAGTACTTCGGGTTCATGGCAGAAAACACCCGCACCTTGCTGAAGTCCACAGGCTGTTTCACGAATTAAAAACAGACCTGGAACAGCATTTAATCACAGAAGAACAGACAGACTTCCCCATAATTCTGGATTATGCCGAGGATCCATCGCCCGACAAACTGGAAAAATTAAAAGCTCACATTCAATCCCTGACAGAAGAACATGAAACGGCCGGAACCATTCTGAAAAAGCTCCGGGAAGCAACCGATGACTACACCCTGCCCCCAGGCGCATGCAGAACCTATACATTCGTATACCGCCGGCTGGAAGCGCTGGAACAAGACCTGTTTCAGCATATTCATCTGGAAAATAATGTCCTGTTTCCAAAAGTGTTGCAGGAGGCATAGGGGGATTAGCTGTCCTGTTTGGAAACGGGGCAGCTTTTTGTTTGATGCATATAGCTTATTCCAGATCCTGCAAGTGTGAATTCTGGTAGCACAGGGAAGAATATGTGAATCTGATAAAGATGCACTGAATCCCGATTGGGATGTCCTGATCCCTTAAAAGAACGTACTGAATCCCGATAGAGTATAAGAGCTTCATTTAAATGACTACTATCGGAAAGTAAAAGGTTTAAAAATCATTTCCCCGGAAATTTTTATAGCATATTCTCATAGAACATGTTATAGTATAATGTGTTTGTGAAGAACAATTAAATAAATTCCGCTTAGGCTGTCATGTCTAAACGGGAGAGGTTCTAGCTAACCCTCTATAAAAAACTAAGGACCAGACTATATCCTTAGGGTATAGTTTTTTGTTTTATTTGTGTTGCTAGCACCTCATTCAGGTGCTTTTTTTCATGTTTCTTATATCCCGCAGGAGGTCTGGTCAGAAAGGATGAAGTCAGATGAAAGATCAAAAGGCTGTTGTTGTATTCAGCGGCGGTCAGGACAGCACCACCTGCCTGTTCTGGGCGCTGAAGAAGTTTGATGAAGTGGTGGCGGTGACCTTTGACTATAACCAGCGTCACCATCAGGAAATTGAAGTGGCAAAAGAAATTGCCGCTAAGCTGAACGTTGAACATCATATGTTGGATATGTCACTGTTAAGCCAGCTGACACCGAATGCATTAACGAGAAATCATATCAAAATTGAGGAGAAAGATGGTGAGCCCCCGAATACGTTTGTTCCGGGGAGGAATTTATTATTTTTATCATTTGCCGCCATCCTGGCTAATCAAATCGGTGCGAAACATATCGTAACCGGTGTATGTGAAACAGATTTCAGCGGATATCCTGATTGCCGCGACGTGTTTATCAAATCCTGTAATGTGACTTTGAATCTGGCAATGGATGATCAGTTCGTCATTCACACTCCGCTCATGTGGCTGGATAAAGCTGAAACCTGGGAACTGGCAGATAAGCTCGGGGCCTTTGATTTTGTGCGTGAAAATACCCTTACCTGCTATAACGGCATCATTGCTGACGGTTGCGGAGAATGCCCGGCCTGCCAACTGCGGAAGCGTGGACTGGATCAATATTTGCAGCAAAAAGGCGGTGTGTAATATGCTTCATCAAATCTATCCACAGGTTCAGCATGGCTATGCCTATGAACTAAATAAAGATATGCATATTGCTGCAGCCCACTACATTCCTGATGAAAAGGCAGGAAAATGCCAGAACGTTCACGGTCACACCTATTTTGTCAATGTGACCATCGCCGGCGATGAATTGGATGACCAAGGGTTTCTCGTGAATTTTGCAAAACTAAAAAAACTGGTGCATGGAAAATTTGATCACACGCTTCTGAACGATCATGCTGAATTTGGTCATGATACCCCGGATTCCTATCCAAGTACTGAAGCAGTAGCCCGAACAATCTATGACATCATTCAGAAAGAGCTGAACCGGCTGGATAATCGGCCAGAATGCGTGCAGGTCTTCGTTCGTGAAACACCGACAAGCTATGTCATTTACCGTCCAAAAAGGAGCAATCTACATGAATAAAATCCGCCTACCTGTCATCGAAATTTTCGGCCCCACCATTCAGGGAGAAGGAATGGTCATCGGGCAAAAAACGATGTTTGTCCGCACTGCCGGCTGTGATTATAGCTGCAGCTGGTGTGATTCAAAGTTTACCTGGGATGGAAGTGCACGGGACGAAATCAAGCTTTTGGAACCATCGGAAATCTGGACGGAACTGAAAAAGATTGGCGGGTGCACCTTTACCCATGTCACCATATCCGGCGGCAATCCGGCCCTCTACCCGCAGCTTGATGGTTTGATTGACCTTCTGCATGAACAGGACATTCAGGTAGCCATTGAAACCCAGGGAAGCCTCTTTCAGGAGTGGTTTAGAAAAGTGGATGACCTGACCCTATCACCAAAACCACCAAGTTCCGGTATGGAACCAAACCTGGACATTCTTGATCAGATCATAACGGCTCAGCATAAGCACGGCCGAATTGACCAAACATCATTAAAGATTGTTATTTTTGATAATGAGGACCTTGACTTTGCCAGAGCGATTCATCAACGTTACCCTGACATTCCATTTTATTTACAGACAGGGAACCCGGATGTAAAGGATGAGAATGCTGATGATCTAACACCCCATCTGATTAAGCGTTATGAATGGCTCATTGATCAAGTGATGAACGATATAGATCTGAAAAACGTCCGTGTACTTCCCCAGCTGCACACCCTTGTCTGGGGAAACAAACGGGGAGTTTAACGAAAGGAGAATTAAATAATGCCAGGCAGAAAAGATGAAGAATTATCAGACTTAACCTTACTTGGAAACCAGGGTACGACTTATACGTTTAACTATAACCCGGGTATTCTCGAAACCTTTGAAAACAAACACCCAAACCGGGATTATTTCGTCAAATTCAATTGCCCGGAATTTACCACGCTGTGCCCGAAAACCGGGCAGCCAGACTTTGCTACCATCTATATCAGCTACATTCCTGATCAAAAAATGGTGGAAAGTAAGTCGTTGAAGCTATACTTGTTCAGCTTCCGTAATCACGGGGACTTCCATGAAGACAGTGTCAATATTATCATGAATGACCTGATCGAATTGATGGATCCCCGCTACATCGAAGTATGGGGTAAATTCACCCCGAGGGGTGGGATATCTATTGATCCGTATGTGAATTACGGACGTCCCGGCACCAAATACGAAAAAATGGCCGAATACCGAATGATGAATCATGACCTCTACCCCGAAAAAGTGGATAATCGATAACAAAATAAGAGGCTGCCCCTACTCGGCGATTTGATCGACTTTTGGGACAGCCTTTTGCATGTTACTCATAAATTTTTAGTCAAAATAATATCTGAGGTTATTTATCCAAAACAATTCTGCTTCTCCGGGAATCACTAGCATGTGTTCAAAGTTGCAATTATCGCATCCATCCCTCCATTGATTCCCATATAATTCGTCAAGAAACCCGATTACTAGCCGCCTATACAGCCATGCTTCATCAGATAGTAAAATCTTTCTATCGTCAGCTTTGTTCATATTTTTAAATAGATAAGAACATATAACCGTAGCTTCTTCTTTAGTTATTTCATTTTTTGACGCTAAATACAATGTGCAATCTTTTTCTAAATAAATAAGCCTCTCATTTCTCCTATCAGTACGAATATACGGTTCTACCCATATCCCATCCCGGCTTAACAATCGATCCTTAAGCCCCTGGCCTGGCCTGTAATCAAATGGTCCCATAGAGAATCTCAACATTTCTTGTTCGATCATACGGTCAATTGAACTAAACAGCCATTCTTCTTTTAAAACGCGACTGTTTATCACGCCCCTTGAATACAAATAATCCAATGTATACTGTGTCCATAAATCAAATATATTGTTGATGAATGGACGTTCTTTATTGTATAGAAGCGCATATTTACTGAAGTGAGAAAGCTCAACTGATATGGTTCGGCTGGCAGGATCGTATGTTCCTCCAACCTTTTCCCAGTGTTCTTCTTCTTCGTTATACCAATAGATTTTTAGCCTATTTACATTTATGGTTTCATGATAAGGTACATGAATAGAAAGAATCGGACTTTTATCAAAATTCACTGGCTCACTGAGCTTGATCTCATACACATCACTAACGAATTCCAGGGAATCTGAACGATAATGTTCCGGATTTCTGACTATACCATATCCTACCCCAATTTTATCCAAACCTTTTTGTTTGAAAAATAACAGATTAGCAGATGCATCCATTTGAACTCCAATATCTTTTTTCTCTGATAACCTCTTAAAGCCAATAAATTTTATGTGTTTATCTGCCTGAATTAATTTACGCAATGTTCTTTCCAGTTTTTCGTCGATGAAATGATAAGTCTTTTTGTTACTCTTAGGGTTTCGATCAGAATCACTCTGGTCCGGTTTATCTGGATCAGGTTTTTCTGGATCTTCCGGTTCTTCAGGATCTCCTGGTTCTACTGGGTCCTCAGGCATATCAGGTTCATCTGCCTCCCCTTTTACTTTTACCCTTAGCATATCAGCATACGTATACCCTGAACCTACTGAATAGGAGGCTTTAATGAATAATTCTCCTTCTGCGGATGCAGATAGGGTTCCATCAGGTGAGATAGAACCGTAGTGGTCGCCGATAACCACTTCCCAGTCAATATGATTGTCGTCTATAACAAATTCATTTCCAGATTCATCCACGCCTACTGCTGTCAGTTGTTCTGATTCTCCAATACGTAATGACATTATCTCTGTTGCTTTTTTAACGGTCACTTTTCTCATCACATCATGTACATCTGACCGAATTTCAATATGATCAAATACGGGTATATCTGTATTTGCAACCTCTGATACGTATACAGTCCGATTACCCGCCTGATCTTCAGCAATCACCTCTATTTGTCTGGTTAAATAACCATCGATCGTTATTGTCTTATAAAATTGTCCATCAGACTTGACAGGCACTTTTTCGCCGTCAACCGTCACAGTACTTCCCGGTTCTGCAATACCCTTTACTTCCACATGATGGCTTACTGCTTCCGATCGAAGAGGTGAAACCATTTTTAAATCTGGTGCTACAGAATCTTTTCGAACTTGCAGTGTTGAAATAGTGATATCCCCATTACGATTCATTGCCCGCAGTTCGATAAAATGCTCTCCTTCGTCTATAAAAATCGGCTCAGATATGGATGTTCCAGCATGTGTTGATAAATATTTCCCATCTACATATAAATCTGCCTCTATGTCCTGGTTTGCATCAACTTGTAAATCTACGGAATCATGAGCTGTAAAATATACGAGATTACCCCTTTCATCCAAAATCTCTTTTGCCTGCCCGTCAGGTATCGATAATCGTACCGTGGCCGGGTCTGGTTCAGGGATATATGTCAAGTCAGAAACTGTACTACCTCCATAAACCTTTTTTCCATTTACCAGGTTAAAAGCCGTTACAGCAATTTTATAATGTTTGTCCGGGAACAAACCGAATTCCTCGCCTGTTTTAGTGTTTGTAAAGACGCCTCCAATGTTGACTGTACGCTGTGAAGCATCATCAACTATGACTGGACCTACACCAGGAAGTGAATCCCCATTCTCATCTAAAGCTTGAATGGCAAATCCTCCATTCAGTTCTGTTTCACCATATGTCCAATCAATTTTTAATATGCCGCTTCCAATTGAAGATGCCTGTACTTTTTCAGGCTGTCGAGGTTCATTTTCATTTGTTATAGATATAGAATGAGCACTGTATGCACTATGCAGATTCGTATCTCCATCTGCAAGAACCGCTTTAACAAAATATTCTCCAGACGGCAACGTTTCAGGAATCGAGAAAGTAGCAGTATGATCATTGGCATTTACGCCCGCCGGGCCCAAAACATGAATGTCTGACGATTCGATCGATTCTGTTGAATCAGGATCAGGTACGCCATTATCCGTTGTTAAATAAAGGGCCACTTCTTTTCCATCTTCTGTATTGGACAGGTCCCATGTGACGGTAACGTTGTTTTCTGAACTCGTAGCAGTTACATGATGGATTTCCGGAAGTGCAGTTACACTATATGCAACAGGATCTCCCTTTAACGGTTCGCTCGTTGTAATTGTCCAATTTCCTTTTTGTGGTACCTTAACAGCTATCACCATATAATGCTCTGCAACTCCAGAAGCACTCTCATCACTGGATACCGTTCTGATGAGATAATTTTCATTTTCTTTTAATTCAAGAGTTCCGGATGGTCCAGCTATCGTTACATCAGGAATGCTGGAGCTAGTTAGAGGCAATTCTAAAAACATGTGGTCATCCACATCTGATATTGTTAAATCATATCTATTGACACCCGCAAGCAATTTAAAAATGAATACATCATCTAAAGATGCAACGGTACTTTTCAGTGTTCCGCTCGTAATTTTTTGAATGTTTGTCCCAAAATTAATCTGGCCCAAATATTCACCGGTCTCAGGATCAAATAATGGTTGATTCATTAAGAAGCTTTTCGGAATAAAATCTTGATTGCTGGCTAAAAATTCCACATTCCCGCCCCATACATAACTCACACCCACAGGTATCTCAAGTACCCGTAATTGAGCCATCAACTGTTCTGTACTGATTTCTGCCTGAGCACCGGCTATTTCAGCACCTCCAATAATCGGTGTCTCGGCAGGGATCACAATGGCCACATTTCCTCTTCCCGCTAAATATACCGGTCCAAAAATTCCCTCACGTGTTTCATCATAAGAAAAAGCCAGTTCAGCGTTTCCATTTATTATTTCAAGCACACGCAGTTTAGCTCCGATGTTTACATCAACACCAACTTCTCTGGCATCCTTCACAATTATATTTCCATAAACACTTTTTAAAATGGGAACTTTCAAGATATCCAGTGATCCAGTGAATGAAGTTCCCTGCAGTGACATGTCCAGACGCATGTCATTGGCCTCAATAACTTCCGCTAACTCCATACTTCCTATCAAAGTGAGCTTTAATGGCGGCAGTACTTCATAGTTCCCCATAATGGTATCGTACAGATTGTCAAAGCCTCCTCCTGCTTTTGTAATTTCTCCTACAACAGTTGGAGGTACAAGCGGAAGACCCAGTTCATCAGCACCGATGGCAAATTCCAGTTTATCGATGACCGGAATATCCTGATCTGTCAGTCTTAATACAAGTGTTCCATTCAGTTCAATCACTTCGAATTCAACAGCTACGGAAACACCGTATTTCTTAATAAAGGTATTAAATTCCATGGATGCTTCTGCACCGAACGTCATGCCTGGAATAAAATCTTCTGGAAGAGCTACTTCTCCATTGGCATCGATGCCTTGCAAGCCAAATTGACCATTTTTAGTAATCCCAAAACGGGCTTCTTCCAGCGCAACATTAATACCAGCTTCATCACCTGTTTCGGTTGGAGGGGTTTCTGCACCAACTGATTTTTGCTGACCTCCCAGGTTCATCGTAAGTTTTCCGCCAAACGATACGGTATGATTATTGCCTATTTTCCCAAGCTTTGCACTTTCAATTTTGACTGGCATTGAATTTAAATTTTGTTCAGACTCCTGCCAGCTCATCAGCGGCCAGACGATTTCTATTCTTCCTGACTCTTCTTCAGTATCCAGTGTATAATCTGTTCCGTCTTCCAGCGTAATGCTGAACTCTCCCAGGGCAAACGGAAAGCTCGGAATAGATAAAGCTCCAGCACCAGTTAAAACAACATCTTCTGCATCATTTTTCTTTACAGTTATTTTTTGATCCAATCCTAACCAATCGGCAACAGATGAGTTTTCTTCAAAACGGATGACCGAGTTGATGGTTGCTCCTTTTTCAACTTCATACCAGGTGCTGTAGGTATCGGAAAATTCACGTACCTTCCCCCGAATAATCAGCAATTTCTCCTGGGAATTCATTTCTAAATCTTCTTCAGATTCAAAAGGTTTTAAGTCGTGTGATGTTCCGTTACTCACAACCGCCAAAATCCCATACTTCAATGAACGATAGGACTCATCGTTCGTGTACTCCATTTGTTTTTCAAATTTCCCATAAGAACCTCCATCAATTTGAAGGGTATACAATCCTGGTTTTGGATGCTTGCTGACAGAAGTTGTCCATAAACCATCAAGGGATATGGTCATGACGTTCCCGCTGGTCTTGATGTCTTCGGACGGGATGGTATAAATATGTCCATCGGTTTCCCGGACAAATGTTACGTTGACATCCGGATTTCCTTTAAGAAGAGATAAATTTTTTCCGACAACTGTGAGTTCATGTGTTTCATCCCCAACATATTTCATGTCTGGAAGCATATCCATAACTTGAACCTCTGGGGGGGCTCCACTGGTAGCGGGTAGAATCACATAATTTGCTGTAATCGTTTCCTCAGTTCCTTTGGCCCTGACTCTTGCTAAATAGCGTGGCACTTCAAAATTTGCCTGTGGTTCAGGCTGAACATTCCACGTTATCGTTTTCGTTTCATTGACTTCTATCTTTGTAAACGTTTTTGCTGCCTGTTCACCTTCTGCCAGCTGTAACTGTGCCGGAAGTCCGAGCTCTACCACTACATCATCCAAAACCACAGCATCTGATAAGGTATTATCTATTAACAAACTAATTTGAAACGTTTCTTCATTATATCCATCTTTTTTGTCATTAACAGTGAGCTCATGTGGTCCTGTCAGCAAGGTATCAAAGGTTGTTTGATCACCTGATTGAAAATCACCGAGACCATAATAAGTTTCATAAACACGGGTTTCTCCCGGGGCGAACGTTTCCGTATCCCAATAAATGGCAACAGCACTGTCTGCAGTCCCGTACTTATTTCTGTCATTGGTAAAGTTAAGAGTACGGTTTGCTTCATAATCCCATTTCGTTGCAGACATCCCTTCCCAATGGCCCACAATCATTCGATCTGGTGCTATATTATTCCACCCACTTAAAAAACCATAAGATATAACATCAGGTGTCAGCGTATCATCTGAAGCACGCCAATATTGGGGTAATTCTCCAGACAGTTCGGTTTCATGCTGGATAAACGAATTTTCTCCTTCTAAAGTAATTGGCGAAGCATCCTCTGGTCCAAGCTTTGTATCCAGCAAAATACGGCTGCCTATTTTCCTTGTTTTGCCTGATTGGTTGTCAACTAAATAGGAAATTCTTACGTTTCCTGCATTTGGATTCGTTTCATCATCCATTAATGTTATGGTTTGAGTGATTTCAATTCCATCGACTTTCCACTTACTTTGATTGACTGATCCCACTGTAGTTGCAGGTACAACAAAGCTGCTGCCCAATCCTAAAAAACCATAGGAGTTTCCAAAAATATAATCGTGATCATCAATACGGAAAGTGGTAAATGATGTTTTGGGATTCTTCTCTCCAAACAGTAATTCCTTCTGGGAATCATGATCTCTCCCTGGGTTTCCTTCATCTGTTTGGATTACAAATCGTCCAGAAGATGGATCAATATACACCTCGATAAAACCATTGCCTATTTCCTCAATCGATTTCTCTTCAGCTAATGCAGAAATCGGGACACTCAATGATGAGCTTGCCAGCAACATGCAAAGTACAAAAGTACCGATTCTCATAATCAAATCCAATCCATTACTTCTCCCTGTCTTAAAATGATCCATCTTCTAAACCCCTCCTCGTGGAATGACATAAACATGGATGAGCTGATAGTTTCTTTCCTGGTCCTGAACGTAAAAGGTGTAGTATCCTTGTCGACTGACTTCTAAAATGTCTTTTAATACAGTTCCAAATTCCTTAAAGTGCCCCTTTGGATGCTTACCATAATCCCATTGAATCGTTCTTTTCCCCTGAGCACCAAAAACAGATAAATAAATATGGTTACCTTCTATATAATCAATATTTTCAGGACGTTCACCATTCACATAAACGGTTAAACGATCATTCGGAGCAACGGTTGCATTTCTGGTTATAGAAGTTGTATTGCCTGCTTTATCCCTTACTTGATAGACGATTTGATACTCCCCTTCAATAGCCGGGTTCACCGTATTAGATACAACATTTACCTGATCCAGAACATCGCCATCAAAATTATCGACTGCCCTCAAGCCTTCAAGGGGGTTGACTTCTCCTCCAATTGGAATCAGCAATTGTCCCGCATATAAAATTTTTGGCGGCTCTAAGTCAATATTAGCTACTCTCATTTCAACCATGTAGTCATTGCCAAGCGAATCTTTCGCAAAAATCCACTTCGCTCCATTTTTTGTAAATGTGTAATCTGATTTGATTGCAGAACCATCTCTTCCTGTCAGCTCATCCTCCAGCCTTTTCCATGACTCACCTTCCTTTACCATGATGGTTGCTGTAACATGGTCTTGGGTCGGGCTTGTTTCACTGTATTCTACTTTGAATTCGATTTTTGAATGGTTAATCCAGGTTACCTGGGACTCAACTTCGGTAAGATTACCAGCAAGGTCAGATACCATAAATGTAAATTTGCCATTTTCTCGAAAAATAAATTGAGTTTTTCCTCCGTTGTTTAAAACCCGGATTTCTTCATCCGCATTCACAGTCGCAATCACGTTATCCTTTGTTTCACTTTCTGTGCTGTATTGAACGTTGACTGCAGGGGCGTCTCGATCAATAGAAGTAACATGTATAATTGTTTCTTGTTTATTTCCGGCTTGATCTGAAAAAACAAATGTGACGTCACCATTTTGATTCACATCAAAAATATGTTTGTTTGAATATCCGCTGTTGACGTATTCAAAAATATCCGGCCCCTCATAATCGATGAATGCCACCTCTTCATTGGCCTCAATAATGACACGGACTGCACCATTTGTCGGTAGCTGTATGCGTTCCGGTGTTCCGTCCCCATTACCGTCTTTCCAGATTTCATTTGAATAGGTGACATCAATCTCAGGAGGATCATGATCAATATTCGTGACACTTGCTGTTACTGAACCTATATTTCCGGCAGCGTCTTTAAAATAAAAAGTATGTGTATCATTTTCAGTAAAGATATGTGTTTCTCCCCCGGGAAGTTCATTTCCGGAAGCATCAATTACAATCGGAGGTAATCCAGAATTATCAACCATGGATAAGGTCGCAACAATATTTCCTGACCCGTCTTCATGGTACGTTACCACCCCTGTAGGCGGAATCAAGTCGATCCAATTCACTTGTAACGTCACCGATTCCTGATTACCTGCTTCATCCGAATAAGTCACCACCCGTGAACCATTGGCTTCAAATATAAATTCAGCACTCGAAACCCACTTCTCCGTCCCTTCAATCTTCACCTTTTTCCCTGTCCCTTTACCATCAAAGTTTATTGCTGCAGTAACAGGCTGATTGGTCCAGGAGTCAGGATGATATACAACTTCTATCTCCCCCGTTGCATCCTTTAAAATACGGTACATGGTAATAGTTTCTTCCACTTCATTTCCTGCTTCATCCCTAAAAACAAAGGTGTGGCTTCCATTGGATGTGAAGGTATGCATCGCACCTCCAGCACTTTCAAATGTGACATGACCCGCTAAGTCTCTCGCCATAACCCGGACAGTTACATCACGATTGGTATAGAAATCCGGATTTTTGTCTATTTCGGATTTTGAAAGCTCCGGAAGGCTGTATATCACGTCATATCCTGGTGGAGTCTGGTCAAGATTTTGCACCTCATACTCATACATCCCAAATGTTTCACACACTTCACTCTCTGAACAATATTCAATCGAGTAATTGATGAAATTACGAGGCTCATCCGAAGTAAATCGGTGAACAATTTCAACGATATTCAGATTATATAAATCAATCTCTGATAATGCAGCACCTTCATAAATGCTGTTATCTCTTGTCACAACCTTCCGTAACGTTCCATCAGACATCACTTCCTTTAGTAATGCAGCGTTTCTGTAGGCGGAATCAACTTGGATGCTGACGTCAACATAATCATTGGTCATCGAGTCGGGAGTCTCAGTAATGTTTACCTTAGGAAAACCTGATTCGATGACGTTTATTGGACGCGTATCTGCTGAAGAAACATTCCCTGCCTGGTCCTTCGCGTAAAAACGATAAATTTCACTCGTATTTTCTGTGAATGTCCATGTGTTCGGACATCCTCCTTCATAATCAGGGCATCCTTCTCCGCCAAAAAGGGGAGTTTCACTTCCATCCGATGAACGTTCACAACTTTTATAACTGTAAACGCTTTGCCAAACGTATAGTCAATCCCGATAATCTGATCATGATTTGCTTTCAGCGTTGCAGTAATCGGGCCGGCTGTCTTTAATGGCATTTGCTGCTGCCCCTCCATGTTAAAAGAGTATGACACAAAAATTTCTGGCGGATGATTATCTAATAAAAATGCATCACTTCTGACAATGACCTCATTTCCCTTAAGATCAGATGCTTTTATAAACAGATACCACGTACCGTTTACTGAACTTAACGAAATATCATCTCCAGAACTGAATGATTGCCAGCTTATGTCACCAACGTTCGGCAACTGATTCTGATTATGCCAGACATACTGTAATGAACCGGAATCCAGTCCTGACTGGCTATCACTTACCATAACCGTTGTTTGTGCAGTTTGCTGGGGTACCATATTCCCCCAGGGAGAAAATTGTATTTCCGGCCCAGTTCGGTCTATTTGATCCACTGTAACTGTATAGACAGTGATATTTCCCGCTTCATCGAACACTTCTACATCTTTGGTTCCATTTTCTGTGAATATCAAGGTGACAGAATCAGAAATTGGCGAAAAATTATCTGAATAATAAACAGTTGATGTAACATTTCCGGTTTCATCATCTTCAACCATCTCTACACTATCCACTGAAGGCGGTGTAACATCATAAGTGATCGTATCGTTTGCAAATGTATTACTTTCATTTCCCGAATGATCTTTAAATTGAACAAAGATCGTATACACCCCTTCTTCCACATTCCCATCTGAATCCGCCGGCAGATCAACCGAAACCGAAGAATCCGCAGTAAATGACATATATTCACTAAAGTTGATTCCGTCAAAAGAATAACGAAGCAAGGTTACATCATCTGCAGCACTAGAAGGGATGAACATCACACTTTTTTGATTTGTATAATTTTTTTCAAAATGAACCTCTCCAGTAACCCCACCATCATCAAACGTATATCCATCAGTCATATATAACATTGAGTTTCCAGCAGGGTCTGTAATTTTAAAAATCAGATAGCGAACGCCATCATAACCACTGACGTCCACTCTCCCATTTTCTGCAATTTTCCATCCGCTGAGCGGATATTTCCCTTTATAGGCAAGAATTGGCTGATTAGAAACGTAATATTCAATCGTATATTGTGTTAAATCCGACCGGTCATCAACCAATAACTGGAGATCCAGAGAATTTCTCGGTACTTCATCTACACTGACTTGATCCGTGCAGTCCACGTTTATAAAAGGATAATAATATTGTTCAGAACATGCTATTCCCATTTCAGCAGATTCATTCAGTATCGGTGGTGTATTGTCGAATAAAAACCCACCTATTGTTTGAATCGTCCTATTTCCAACGGCATCCACTGCCTTTATGTGCAAAAAATGTTCTCCATTTAATCCAGCTGGAGAAACAGCACTTGCCGGATTTTCTAATCTATGCCAACCACTGTCACTAACATCAGGGGATGACGCATGTGAACTCCACATTTGATATACCGTGTAGGTATCTCCTTCAGCAGTAGCATCACCAGGGAGTGGATTAATCGTTAGAGGAATTTCTACGGATTGATGGGGCAGCGTAGAGTCCATACCATAGACATCACCGGTTACAGTCGGTGCGTAGAGATCTCGGATAAAAGTATATGTTGCCTCTGTACTATTGCTAAATTCATCTGTAAAAACAAGGTTCAAATCATATAAGTGATTTCCGGCTGGCAAATCATGAATGGTCCATGGACCTTCGCCATCCAGAAGTGTGTCTGGAACGATTACTTCCTCTTGATCACTCCAGCTATAATAAACAGATTCTGTTACTGATAAAGTATCAAGAGCAACAGATATTTGAGCTATGTCGTCTCCTTTAAAACGGGTTCCACTCTGGGGATCTACTAAAAATCCAGGTACATTCACTTTAAATTGATAAGGTCCAAATTTTTGTGTTCTTTCATTTCCTGCGTTGTCTAAAGCACGTATATAAAGATAGTAGCTACCGTCTGCAGGAACATCTTCAGGCAAAATGGGGACTGGATTCCCGGAAGCGACTCCATTCGTCTTAAATCCCCAAAAATATTGATCTAATTCAGATCCTTCAAGTGCCCATTTATAAAAGAGTGCATCAATACCCGATTCATCACTTGCAGTTACAACAACTTTACGGTTCTCCCTATTTTTAGGTTCTGAATCGCTTGTAACATCAACATTTATGTGAGGTGAGCGACCATCAGCTAATAAATCCAAATCTGCTATAGTTGTTTTAACTTCATCAGGTAATATTAAAGCAAAATCTTTGCCATTGTGATTAAGGGGCTGATCTCTTACAATGCTCAAAATGTGAAATGGATCTAACACCACGTTCTGGGGAACCGGATAAAAAAATTCGTACGTGTATCGATTGAGATGAATTCCATTGCGATAATCATCAGAATGAGGGATGAATCGATAGTCAGTCATCCACTGACCCGTCCCATTTAATTCAAGTCCCTGGTATTCTCCATAATAATCGGGACCGTTTACACCGACATTCATGGAAAAAAGCTGAACGCGTATCATTTCCCCCCGTTCAGCAGAATATCCTGATTCAGTAACTTCCTTATCACTTACAAACACTTTTGGATTCCATTCAATTTCCAGAGTATCAATAGTAATATTCTCTGCTACCGTATCATATTGAACCGTTTGATCAGTTGAATCATAATAGGATTTCCCATCACTCGTAATGGCTACACCCTGTAAATTTCCAAGCTGGATTTTCCCATTCGGATATTCAGGCAGCACCGTCATCACAGCCTCGTACACTTGCCTAAATTCACCTGGTGAAGCACCTTCTAAATTAAACTTCATTTGATTTCCGTTGCCATCCACTCCAGCAGGTATTGCCCCGGCACTCATATTCACTTTTTCATTAAACACAATTTTTAACGTTATTGTTTCTCCAATTTTATATTCAGTTGAGGCTCCTTCAGGTAAACTTACGGTGACTACGGCAGCAGCCTCAGATCTATTCCAATACGCAAATGCTACTCCCATTGTGATAAAACATAAAACTATCACCCTATGCCATTTTTTCATATAATTAAACTCCTCTCTTCTGACTAACTCAGCCAAAACTGCAAAGAATCTATGTTTTAGATCGTGCCAGATGGTTCATTATTAGTTTATAGTTCATTATAGGTAGATTTATATCCTGATTACTATCCCTCTCCCAGAGTGATTTTTTGCACCATGTATCTGCCCCTTTTTAAAATTTCTCTACCTCTTTTTTTTAAAGAAAGTTATAATGAATGAAACAGTTAGAATTTTTTAGATCTTTATGGAGGATATACCTATGTATTCAATTTCAGGGAAGCCGATTATTTATCGCTCAAGGTGCATTCAACTCTTAGCACGTGAATCCTATCGAAATATAACAATTGTAGAAGGTCCAGTTGGATATGGGAAAACAACGCTGATGGCCATATGGGCAAAACGCTTGGCGGATGAGAAAAAAGTTGTGTGGCTGACCCTGAATGAGAAGGACAACAACATGAATCCTTTCCTTGAAAAATTGATTGAAGCACTTCCTTTTCCCCAGGAAAACCTTCGTCACCAATGGCTAAACGAACTCAAACAAATAGAACCCAGTGAAGATCGACTCTCCTTTTCACTCCTTGATCAAATCGTTCAAACTTTGAATGTCCAGGGTGAAATTCACTTGTTTTTCGACCAGTATGAACATATATACGAAAAGGATGTACATCTTTTATTCGAACATTTAATCACTTATTCAGGTACCAACATACATTACTATTTTGCAAGCTCTGCCAAACTTCCCTTTCAAAATAAAAAGATTCAGTCTGATTCACTTACAATTACATCCGACCATTTGAAATATGATTTGCACGAAATTAAAGAATACATTGCACTCAAAATTGGCTGTCATCTTCATGATGCCGAGTTGCAGAAATTATATATGTTAACGGAAGGATGGCCATTGGCTGTCAGCCATTATGTGTTTCTGTTAGACAAAAGCAGAGCTCAGCCCCATGATGAATATTCCGCCATGGATGCCCTACGACATGGGCTGCATGATCTCTTTTTGAATCAGATTTTTCTAAAGCAATCTCCTGCACTCCAACAGTTTATGCTCAACACGTCCATTCCGGATTTTTTCGATACACAGTTCAGTTATGTACTTTCAAAAGATAGTCAAAATAATAGTTATATCGAGCACCTGATTCAACAAAATTTGTTTTTGATGCAGGAGGACAGCCGAAACTATAGATATCATCCATTGTTTGCCCATTTTTTACAACAGCGCCTGAAGCAATTTGACAGAGAGCAATTTTTAAACATGCATAAGCAATGCAGTGCATGGTTCCATGAACATGGTTTCCTGATTGAAGCTATGCAACATGCCCTCATGATTCCGGATTATGAATTGGCTTCCACATTGTTTCTGAAGGACATCGTTCATACATTCAGCCATCCGAACTCAAAACTGCTTCTGTCCCTGGAACAATTCCCAAGAACAGAAATAAACCGACGCCCTTCCATCGCCATGCTATATGCATGGCTATTAACGGTTAACCAGCGATTAACGGCTGCAGAAACGGTACTCGATCAATTAGAGGCACACAGAAGTGAAGAAAACCTAGTCTTTGAACCCACAGGGGAAGATCTCAGAGGATATATCGCAGCGATTAAATCAAGAATTTATTTTCAGCGCCGTGATACAGAAACAGGAATGGCCTATATGAAAGAAGGGAAATCAAGGTTAAATGGCCAGGGCTATTTATTTAGTTACGTAAATACGTTTGATAAACTGGAAAGCTCCCTGTTGAAAGGTTCCATCGGGCATTGGGGAGCGATCGACCAGGCCATTTACAGATGTAAAGTAGCTGAACCTTTATGGAAAGGTGTGAATAAGGGGTATGGGTTAATCCAAACTCTATTAGGTGAATGCTATTATGAGCGAAGGGTTTTCGATAAAGCAGAAAAACATTTATCAGCTGGAAGAAGAATTGGATTCGATCTGATGGAGACTGGCTTAATTTTGCCATCAACCCTTACACTTGTGCAGCTAAAGTGGACTAATGGAGAAAAACGCATAGCTCAAATTTTAATTGAAGAAACGAGAAACTTATTAACAGATGAAAAATCTCGGTTCACGTGGTCGATCATGGATGCCTGTCAGGCGCGAATACATATGAAAACACAACAATTTCAGCATGTGAAAAATTGGATGAATCTCCAGTCGAATCAGATAGATGATATGCTGGATTTCAGATACTTTTATGAGTATTTGACCCTGCTTCGTGCGTATCTATACCTCCGCCAATTTGACCAGGGAATCTATTATGGTGAACGCTTATTACACTATAGCCTGTCCTTAAATCTATACTATTATATAGCCGAAATTCACTTTTTGCTCAGCATTCTATATGAAAATCAGAGGCAACCGAGCAAAGCTGACCACCATGTGAGAGAGGCTCTCGAAATCGGCAGACAGGAAGGATATTTTCAATTATTTCTAGAGGAATGGGAAATTGCTAAATCTATACTTGTAAGAAATGTAAAGTTTTTGAAGCCAATAAAAACCACCCTTCATCCTGAAGCTTCGGAATATTATCAGCAACTACTTACTTGCGGCAGTGAACACGACTATACGCATAACAAAATGCTTTATGCAAAAAGCAAACTAACACCAACAGAATATAAAGTTTTTCAGTTCCTAATTGAAGGGAAATCAAATGCTATTATTGCCGCGGAATTATCCATCACCATTGAAACAGCGAAAACACATTGTAAAAACATTTATCGTAAACTTCACTTAAAAAGCCGAAAAGAAGTGTTTAAGTTATTTAACGATTGATACAAACTATCCGAACGATATTCACCTGTCATGAGAATAAGTTCGGATAGTTTTACTTTGTCAATCTACTTTTGATTTTTCAGGCATTATCTTAACTTCCTCAATTGCTCACCCCAGTATATGAGGTTCGTACTGTTCCCCTTGGATCTGCATATGTTATGTACGTATAATTTTCTGTCCAAGCATCTTTACTCCACCCTAAACTGCATCTCTACTGGGGTTTTCATCACTGCATTTTTTCTTGAGCGAACCTCTTTAATATAAAGGGTATAGGTTCCCGGTTTATATCCGCCCTTAGGTGGCTTAATAGCGATTTCATCTATAAGCGGAACTATTTGGATATCAACACGATTTAGCTGGCTATCTAAAATATAGATATTTTCACCATGAACGGAATTTGAATCTATGGGAATATTCATTTTAATTTTCCAGGTGTGAAAGGCATTCACTGTTCTTTTTGTTTCCCACTGTTGAAATTTCTTTAATGGTGGGAAGATAGCTGACAATACCGGATCGTTCATACTGCATTTTCCTTCACATCCTTTATACCAGCTATATAATTTTACTGCCTGTTCAATATGTAATGAATAGTTGCGCTTTATATACAATATTTGCTGGTATAGAGACATGGCGTCAGATGGCAGTATGTCCCTTTCAAACCTCCCGTCCGCATAAATAACATCATTACCTTCTTTTCTCGGGTTACTTATCTTTTCGCTCAACTGAAAACCTTCTTCAGCCATGTACAGAGCTGCTAATTGATTTCGCTTCCATGCTTCTGGAAAATACGTTGGATCTACGTTTCGCTCTCCAGGGTAGACCCCTAATTCCGGTGTTAACCCTGGCCGCTTAAACTGAACGTTGAACCAGTCGGTATAGCCAGAACCGGTCCTGGTTTCAACTAATCGATATCCGCTCATTCTGGAATAGGTTTCTGCAATTCTCGTATCCCTTTCTATGAATTTGGGCTCAATGTTATAGTTCCAGTAGATGATCTGTCCTGCGGTATGATAGGCAAGTGTGATTTGAGGATCTAAGATATAGGTAAGATCCCGGACGGTCTGAACTTCTTTTGCCTGAAAAGGCCTGGTTCCTTTGTAATTTTTCCAGGATGGACGGGTGGCCTCAATCTCCTCCCAGCCGGCCGGGTATTGACGGTTCAGGTCAATTCCCTCTGCATTTGCTTTCCACCGTTTAAAATCTCTGCTTCCTTCGTTAAATTGAATGAGCTGCTGATGAACCGATTTTGGAAATGCACTCAGTCCCTTTTGCTGGAGGGTGACTCCATCGGGATTCACCATGGGCATCATCCAGATTGTAGTTTGATGCAGCAATTCCTTCAGATTATACCCCTGAATGTCACTCCCTGTCTGATATGCCTTTGCATATTCTTCGAGCATATTCATCAGCAGGATGGTGGTCAGCCACTCCCTGGCATGGTGGGAGGCATTGTAAAAGACATGGGCGTCCCCATAACCTAGCTTCACCAGATATAAATGCCGTCCATATGGCGTTTTTCCTGTTTCAAATACTTCAATTAAGTCACCATATTCCTGATCTAAGAATCGTAAATCTTCCTGCATCATTTCATATGTATAGACGGTATCCGTTTCTACGATTTTCTGGGCATGACCTGTAACAGGAATGCCTGTGAGAAAAAGAAGGATGGATGGTAATAGAATGAAAAGTTTCCCCAAGCTGTTCTACCTCCTGTATGTCTGTATCTATCATTCTATTACAAGTATTCGTGTAATAAATATTCAATATATGGGTCGATATGCTTGTTTTTACAATTTTTTTATAGGTATAATATAAGCATATTTTTACATTTCTGGTATTTTAATAGGGGGAGAGATTTTAGAAGATGAAAATTCTCATCATCCGCCACGGGGAAAGTGAAGCCGATCTGCTTGATGTTCATGAAGGACGGGCTGATTTTCCGTTGACGGAAAAAGGAGTCCAGCAGGCTGAAAAAATGGCCCAATATGTACATAAGCATTTTCCTGAACTGGAAGAAGTATATGCAAGCCCATTAAAGCGGGCAGCGAAAACCGCTGAAATTTTGTCGGAAACAGTGAATATTCCGCTGACGTTTAAAGATGATTTAATGGAAATGGATAACAGAAAATTAAAGGGGCTTTCCCGGGAAGAAGCCAGAAGACGATTTCCTGAACCGAAAAACCGCGCCCTCCATGAGCCGATTCCAGGGGGTGAAAGCTTAATTGAATTCCGGGCCCGGGCTGAGAAAGTATTCTCAGAAATCATGAAAGATGCCCGGGAAAAAGACAGATCCTTTATCAGCATTGTTTCCCACGGGGGCACTATCTCACAGATTTTTCATCGCCTGTTTAATCTGCCATACCGAAAATACGGGTTTTATACAGGGGACACCGGAATGCATCTCATTGAAGTCTCAAAACATGTCATCGTTCGTTTTATGAACAAGACGGAACATTTGCACTGGTAGGCCAGTAACCCAGTATTTACATTTTGGTTTATGATCAGGAGGTATATTTCACAAAAAACGTGGCTGGGACAAAACTTCATAAGTAAATGAAATATCCGAACTATATTCAAACATCACATGAATTAGTTCGGATATTCTTTTACTTCGTCAAAATGCTTCGCTTTCCGCGGGCACGGCCTCAACTTCCTCGACAGCTCATCTATTCGCTGTCTGCGGGATTTTCGGCTCGTGCTGTTCCCGCGACGCACAGGACGTGCTAGTGTCGACGTTGGCCACAGGACGTGGCCGGTTTTAGTCGACCAGGAGTCTTCGCATTTTGACTACGTAATTTTCAGTAAAATTGTTCGGTTTTTCCACCGCTCATTTCTTTTTTGTCCCAGCCTCGTTTTTTTATAGACATTCCTCCCCTGGTAATGGTTTTTCTTTTTTTAACATAGAAAAACCTATAAATCATATTTCAGCTTATAAACCCTTGCTTCATAAGGTCTTAATTGGATGGAATCTATGGATTCTGTCACATCCACATGATAATTGCTGATGAGGAGCTCCTTATGCGTAAAGGAAACCTCATCTGGCAATTTGAACTCGGGCTGGTTTTTGCTAAAATTTAAAATAACGAGGAGCTTCTGATTTCCTTCTGTTCTTGTAAAAGCATATATTTCTTCATGATCCGGCAAAATCAAGTCATACGTACCATAGATAAAAATAGGCATTTCTTTGCGAAGACGAATAAGTTTTTGATAATAATAAAAAATTGAATTCGAATCTTCCATTACCTTTTTCGCATTAATTTCCTTGTAGTTAGGATTTACCTTCATCCATGGACTTCCCGTTGTGAATCCAGCATGTTGACTGTCATCCCATTGCATTGGAGTTCTGGCATTGTCCCGGCTTTTCACATAGATACTTTTCATCACCTGTTCTGGTGACTTCCCTTCTTCCTCTACTTGTTCTTTGTACATGTTCAGCGTTTCAATATCCCTGTATTCATCAATGGAATCAAAGCAAACATTGGTCATGCCCAGTTCTTCTCCCTGATAAATATAAGGGGTCCCCTTCAGGGTGAAAGACAGGGTAGCCAGCATTTTGGCTGATTCCTCCCGATATTCCCTGTCATTTCCGAACCGTGACACCATGCGGGGCTGGTCGTGGTTGTTGAAATAGACACTGTTCCAGCCTTTATTTTCAAGTCCTTTTTGCCATTTAGTCAGATTTTCTTTTAAGTCCTTCATGCGAAAAGGTTTCAAATCCCATTTGCCGCCGGGACCTGAATCCAGTTCCATATGTTCAAATTGAAATACCATATGTAATTCCCTGCGATCTTCCGAAGTGTACAACTGAGCTTCATTTACCGTTACACCGGGCATCTCTCCAACCGTCATGACATCATATTTGGACAAAACCCGTTCATTCATTTCCTGCAAATAATCATGAATTTTGGGCCCATTCATGTAATACTCTGCTCCGGATACATATCTCTTTCCGTTAGGGTTGGGGGCATCGGGAAGTTCCGGAACCTTGGAAATAAAATTGATCACATCCATGCGGAAACCATCGACCCCCTTATCCAGCCACCAGGTCATCATGTCATAGACTTCTTTTCGAACCTCTGGATTCTCCCAGTTTAAATCGGGCTGTTTTTTGCTGAACAGATGCAAATAATATTCACCGGTTTGTTCATCATACGCCCAGGCTGAACCCCCAAAAGCTGAGCTCCAGTTATTCGGCTCCTTACCGCCTTTCCCTGGATGCCAGATATAGTAATTGCGATAAGGATTATCCTTCGATTTTCTGGATTCCATAAACCAGTCATGTTCATCTGAAGTATGATTCACCACCAGGTCCATCACTAACTTCATTCCCCGGCTATGGATTGCTTCGATTAATTCTTCCCAATCATCCAGCGTTCCGAATTCATCCATAATATCCCGATAATCACTCACATCATATCCATTATCATCATTAGGAGATTGATAGACGGGTGACAGCCAGATCACATCCACCCCTAATTCCTTTACATAATCAAGTTTTTCAATAATCCCCTGTAAATCTCCAATTCCATCTCCATTACTGTCGTTGAAACTGCGGGGATAAATTTGATAGACAACAGCTTCTTTCCACCAGGGTTTACTCATGCTGATCCTCCTTTTTTTCATCCTTTATCCTGTTTCATCCTGAACGTGTTCACCGAGCGAAACGTAATATTCTTTTGTCAGAACAAGCCCGACTAGCCCGATTACGATTAAAGCGGATCCCATTGTAATAAAACCGGTATAGACTCCAAAAAATCCGATTAATGCCCCGGCCAGCACGCTCGATCCTGTTTCTCCTACAAAAGCGATCGTGGACCAGGCACTGAATACTTTCCCCATCTGTTCTTCAGGAGTGAGACGCTGAATCATGAGAACCATTGGCAAATCATTCATGGCTTCAGCTATTCCTGCCAACAGGGCCATCAACGCTGCCATGTAAAACCACGGGCTGAGTCCTGCAAGGGCAATAAACAAGCCCCAGAGCATCCAGCCTATAAATATATATTTTTCATAGGATTTGATCTGGATCTTTCCCAGCCATACGGCTCCTGCGATATTCCCGATTCCCATCATTGTCATGATTAGCCCAAACCCTTTAGGTCCAAGGTTCCACACATGATCGGATATTTTTGGGAGGCCAATCCTTTCAATTCCCGTTAAAAACAATAATACCAGGCCAAAAAGCATGATAGACCAGAATAGTGGTTTGATTTTTCTCATAAAATGGAAGGTTTCGATGATTTCATTGAAAATCCCCTTATGATCTTCCGGGTGTTTTTGCGTTAATTCGAGTGAATAGATGGATACAACCGATAAAACCAGCAAAATAAAAAATAGGATATAAATCGACATAGCTGAAATCCAGGCAATGAAAAACCCTCCTAAAGCTGGACCAATCGCCTTACTTAACTGGGCACCGATCTGGAATACAGAGTTCCCCGATGGCCATTGTTCTGATGGAAGCACCTGCGGAACCATTGCCCGAATGGCCGGACTGAAGAAACACCTCAAGCTAACAATCGCAAATGCCGATAGAGCCAGAAACCAGACAGACAATAGCCCAAGCCAGTTGAGGATAGGTACAATGATGGTTACAACAGCAGTCAGACCATTACTGTACATCACTACTTTTTTTCGATTCCAGCGATCGGCATATGCTCCTCCAATTAATCCAAAAACAATATACGGCGAGGTAGCTCCTAAAATAACCAGACCAGCAATAAATGCAGAATCGGTCAGATCATAAGCTAACCAGAAAAAAGCAATTTGAAATAAAACAAATCCAAAAGTAGTAAATGTGTTAGCTGCCAGGACAATAACATAGTTTCTCTGTGCCAACAGCTCCACATATTGTCCTTTTTTCATACTCATCCAAAACATCCCCTTCTTCTTGTTGTCGTTTTATTATAGAAGGGGATTGACCATTCAAAAATGGTTAATTTAATGTTTTTTAAAGGGGACAGACTCCAACTGTCTATTACTTTCTACTATTTTACTTATGTTTGGGACGAATCCCTGGTTTATTCGCCATTTCCAAACCAGATTTCACTTAATTCTTGAATACCCCTGACAATCTCTTCTTTTTTTAATCCGCCAAACCCCAATAAAAAGACCGATCCGTTCAGAAAATTATTTTCTTTCTTAAACCACGACTCCGAAATCCGATAAACTTTGATGCCTTTTTCTCCAGCACGTTTCTCAAGCTCTTCTTCATTTGTAATGGATTTAATATGAAGCAAAATATGCAGCCCTGCTGGATGTCCTATGATTTCTGCATGATCTTTCATAAAAGTTTTAACCGCTTCTACTATTGTTTCATATTTTCCCTGATAAACTTTTCTCATTTTGCGGATGTGCTGTTCCCAGTGTCCATTTTTCATAAATCGCTCCAGCGTGTTTTGATCGATTCGGGATGTGGTCTGCTGATAGACATGAAAATGTTCACGATAGTGATTAGCCAGTATTTCTGGTAGTACGAGGTAGCCGATTCTCAGGGAAGGCAGCAGGGTTTTAAAAAAAGTTCCCATATAAATGACCCGATCTTTTTTATCAAGACTTTTTAAAGCAGGAATCGGCTGGCCGCTATAACGAAATTCACTCAAAATATCATCCTCAATGATGTATCCTCCTTCTTTTTCTGCCCATTCCAACAGTTCAATTCTTTTCTGTATAGGCATCACCATGCCAAAAGGATAATGATGAGAGGGACTTGTAAATACGATATCTGGATGAGCTGAACGAATCACGGAAACATCAATGCCGTCATTCTGAATGGGAATAGGAAACACATGAAACCCTTCATCCTTAAATACCCTGGTCACCACATGATAGCCAGGCTCTTCCATCCCTACTGTTTCAGTATCATTTTTTAACATCTTGCAAAGCAGCCCGATTAAGTGCTGGGAATTCGCTCCTATAATGATTTGTTCTTCGGTGCATTGAATCCCCCGGATCTGGCGAATATACTTGACGATTTCATGCCTCAGCCCCCATTCTCCTTGAGGATCACCATAAAAGTAAGCATCCTGCTCCTGTAAGCTCTGGTTATACAGCCGTCGCCAGACACTTAACGGAAAATGTTCCTGATCGATGTGATTGTCATTAAAATCAATCCGAAAATTTCTGGGATTTCCGTGAAATGCCGTGTCCTTTTTCTGAGGTAAAGGAATCGATTGAGAGAAAAAAGCTGTATTTAAATCCTCCACATAATAACCGCTTCTCGGTTTGCTTCGTATATATCCTTCCGCAAGCAACTGGTCGTAGGCGGTTTCTACTGTGGTTTTGCTGATCTGAAGCTGCCGCGATAAATATTGGATCGAAGGCAAACGGGTTCCCGCTTCCAGCATTCCTGACTGAATATCATGTTTGATATATTCATAGAGCTGCTGGTATAGAGGTGCGTCCTGATTAAACTGAATATGAAATTCTAACATTGTCAACACCTGCTTTCGTCATTTTTTCCTTAGACTGTCCTTTAATCCTCATATATTCATATTAACGAAAGACACGAGTAGCCTGATATCCCAAATAAAAAAGCCACTCCCGAATAAAAAACGGCACTTTTGTTTTGTAACTTTCGTACGCAGATGTTGGAGTGGGTGACGAATAAGCTTCCATTCCCATATCTCTCGCCATTGTGACTGCTCTCTTCATATGTAATGGATCACTTACAATTAAAAATGATGTCAGCTGCTTCTTCCTTGAAACTTGAAGGGCATACTCAAGGTTTTCTTCCGTTATGGAAGACCGGGTTTCAATCAGGATATCCTCATCAGCCACCCCACGTTTTATTGCATACCGTTTCGCAACTTCAGATTCAGCCAAATCCTTTTCGCTGCGTTTTCCCCCAGTGAAAATGAGGGTGTCCACGATCCCTTCATGGTATAGATGAATCCCGTGATTGATTCGTTCCCGAAAAACCGATGAAGGACGGTCTCCCCAGGCAGCTGCACCTAAAACAATGGCTGAATCAGCCTCTCTGGTTTCATCATGGAAACTATATAAAATAATTTGAAGACCTGAATAACCAACAAAAACGACAAATAAGATAAAAAGAATGCGCATCCATTTTCCGAATGATTTATGCATGCCAATCAATCCCTTATACAAAAATGAAACCTTTTGCTTTCTTATTTCGTTATACATAATAAATCCATATATATGGATAATCTTCAAGTATTTTCTTTTTCAGGGTTCCCTATCCATGTTTTTTTGTTATAGTAAGTCTGTAAATTTCCTTAATTTTACAAGAGAGAAAGGTGAGTAGCTATGGACTGGCTGGCCAATCCTTCTATCTGGATTTTAATTGCTATCGCTTTCGTTATTCTGGAAATATTTACATTGTCCTTCTATTTGCTGTGGTTTGGCATCGGTGCCTTTGTTTCAGGTATAGTTGCCTTCTTCTGGCAATCACCTGTTGATTTAATTCTGATTTTTTCTGCTGTATCTATTATTCTACTAATCTTCACCAGACCCCTTGCAAAAAAGTGGTTTTTTAAAGAAGACGCATCGCTAAAAAACGGTGCAGACGCGCTGATCGGACGCAGCGGAGTTGTAACTAAAGCCATCGAGCCTCCCCACAAAGGTGAGATTAAAATCGATGGAAACCACTGGTCTGCCCTGGCAGACAGCACCATAGCAGAAGGGGAAACGGTGGAAATTACGAAAGTTGAAGGTGTTACGGCTTATGTCCGTAAAACACAAAATGTATAAAACCAAATAAATTTAAATGTATAGAAGGAGGAATCTGTATGTCATCATATGCTGGCTTAATCATATTTGGAGCTATTGCGTTGCTGGTTATTCTCCTGCTGGCGACATCGATTAAAATTGTCCGTCAGTCCGAAGTGCATATCGTAGAGCGTCTGGGTAAATTCCACCGGACGATGGAAAGCGGTATCCATGTCATTGTGCCTTTTATTGATCGGATTGTTGCGAAGAAAAGTTTAAAGGAACATGTTATTGACTTCCCGCCACAGCCTGTTATTACGAAGGATAATGTCAGCGCCAATATTGATTTTGTTGTGTATTATCAAATCACGGACCCCGTAAAAAACGAATATGAGATTGAAAATGCCATTACAGCAATTGAGAATTTGACTTCAACCACCTTGAGGAATTTAATTGGTGAGCAGGAACTGGATGATACCTATACTTCACGTGATTATGTCAATACCAGACTTCGCACCGTACTTGATGAAGCATCCGACCGCTGGGGAATTAAAGTGAATCGGGTTGAAATCCGTAATATCGATCCGCCAAAGGATATCCAGGATGCAATGGAGCGGCAAATGCGTGCAGAACGCCTTCGCCGGGAAAAAGTCCTGGAAGCCCGCGGTCTAAAGGAAT
The DNA here is from genome assembly GCA_017656265.1 of Bacillaceae bacterium. Lineage (GTDB taxonomy): Bacteria > Bacillota > Bacilli > Bacillales > Alkalibacillaceae > Melghiribacillus. The sequence goes on from JACDOD010000001.1 coordinate 738,560, forward strand.
CTGAAGTGCTTCGTGCTGAAGGGGAAAAACAGGCTGCCATCCTAAAAGCAGAAGCAGATAAAGCAGCTGAAATTACCCGTGCTGAAGGGGAAAAAGAATCCCAGATTCTGCAGGCTGAAGGGGAGGCAGAAGCCATTCGCAAAGTTTCCCAGGCCAGGGCAGAAGGTCAGCGGATCATTTACGAAGCCATCAAGAAGGCAGCACCCACAAAAGAAGTGGTACAGCTCCGTTCTATGGAAGCCCTCGAAAAGGTTTCCATGGGGCAGGCAACTAAGATTGTTATTCCATCAGACGCCACTTCCCTGTTGGGTACCATAGCAGGGGCCAAAGAAGTTTTATCCGACAAAAACAGCAGTCAACAGAACCATCAATCCGATCACGATGAACCTGTACTGCAATTTGAAGCAGATGAAGACGAAACCCAAAGATAAACATTCAGTAGAGTCAGGACAAAAGTGCAAATAGATACTGATATATCCGAACTATATTCAACAGTCTGAATTAGTTCGGATATTTTTTTTGCTCAAAATACGCAAGGTATAAAATTTGAGTCTTTTACATGAAAGGAATACTTGTCCAGCTTCATCGCCTTGCCCCATTTTTGATTTTCCCCCTCCCCCACCTCTTCCTGCCATTCGGAGTTCTAACCCGGTTAATATCTGAATACCTTAATTATGGGACGACTCCCAAATTTTCAACTCAAAATGAAGGAGGAATGCTTATGAAGTATGCCAATCCAAATTCGGAAGGAGCAAAGGTTTCCTTCAAAGAGCGGTATGATAATTTCATCGGAGGAGAATATCGCCCGCCTGTCAAAGGGCAATACTTTAAAAACCCGAGCCCGGTAACAGGAGAAGTATTCTGTGAAGTGCCAAGATCCACAAAAGAAGATATTGAACTCGCCCTGGATGCTGCCCATGAAGCTAAGCATGCATGGGGGAAAACATCTCCTGCAGAACGAGCGAATATTTTAAATAAAATTGCGGATCGGATGGAAGAGAATCTTGAAACACTTGCAGTGGCCGAGACATGGGACAACGGGAAACCCATACGCGAAACAATGAATGCGGACATTCCGCTTGCGGTTGATCATTTCCGCTATTTTGCAGGTGTCGTTCGTGCCCAGGAAGGCTCAATTAGCCAGTTGGATGATGATACAGTCGCGTACCATTTCCATGAGCCGTTAGGGGTTGTCGGACAAATTATCCCATGGAATTTCCCGCTGCTCATGGCAACCTGGAAACTGGCTCCGGCCCTTGCTGCAGGCAACTGTGTAGTACTCAAGCCAGCTGAACAGACACCGGCATCCATTTACATATTCCTGGATCTCATAAAAGATTTATTGCCTCCAGGTGTTGTCAATGTGGTGAATGGCTATGGTCTTGAAGCTGGCAAACCTCTTGCATCCAATCCTCGTGTGGCGAAAGTAGCATTTACCGGCGAAACGACCACTGGCCGTCTCATCATGCAATACGCTTCAGAAAATATCATACCAGTTACCCTTGAACTGGGCGGAAAGTCGCCTAATATCTTCTTCCCGGATGTGATGGAAAAAGACGATTCTTTCTTAGATAAGGCAGTTGAAGGATTGACTATGTTTGCCTTTAACCAGGGTGAAGTATGTACTTGCCCGTCTAGAGCGCTGATTCACGAATCCATTTATGATGAGTTTATGGACCGGGCGATGGAGCGTGTCAGTCAAATTAAAGTAGGCCACCCTCTGGATACCGAAACGATGATGGGTGCTCAGGCATCCCTTGAACAAATGGAAAAAATCAAATCCTATATAGATATCGGCAGACAGGAAGGAGCAGAACTGTTAACTGGAGGACATGTCAATAAATTAGAAGGTGAACTCAAAGGCGGATACTATATTGAGCCTACTATTTTCAGAGGCAATAACAAGATGCGCATATTCCAGGAAGAAATCTTTGGGCCAGTTCTGTCTGTGACTACCTTTAAAGATGATGCTGAAGCACTGGAAATTGCCAATGATACCCTGTATGGATTAGGTGCAGGGGTGTGGACCAGAAATATTAACAAAGCCTATCGTTTCGGACGTGAAATTGAGGCCGGACGCGTATGGACAAATTGTTATCATCAGTACCCTGCCCATGCAGCTTTTGGAGGGTATAAGAAATCTGGAATCGGCCGGGAAAATCATAAAATGATGCTTGAACATTATCAGCAGACGAAAAACTTGCTGGTCAGCTACAGCCATGAACCGGCTGGATTATACTAAATAAAAGCTGTGACCCAATGAATAACGGCCTGAGGAGATGTCATACATGATTCAGCGTGTAACCGCAACTGAGGAAGCCCTTGAATTAATCAACAAATTAAAGGATATCCACGGCCCTCTGATGTTTCATCAATCTGGCGGCTGCTGTGACGGCAGCTCGCCTATGTGCTACCCCCGGGATGAATTTCGGGTAGGTGAATCCGATGTGCTGCTGGGTCATTTGGGAGATACACCTTTCTATATGTCAAAAGATCAGTACGAATACTGGAAACATACCCAACTGATCATTGATGTAGTGGATGGTCGGGGTGGAATGTTCTCGCTGGAAGGGCCGGAAGGAAAGCGTTTTCTGACCAGATCCCGGGTATTTACAAAAGAAGAACGGGATCAGCTTCAAAGAGACGAACCAGAAAAATAAATGACAGCGAAAGAGACTGGGACTAGAAATATCCGAACCACCTTCAATCGTCACATGAATGAGTTCGGATATTTCTATTTCTTCAACATGCTTCGCTTTCCCCAGCAATGCCAGAAGGCTCTTTAACGTGTTCAGCCTTCTATCTCTGGAATTTCGTCAGGGCTGTTCCCGTAGGATGCGGCGCATAAAGAAGTATAAATATTTTATGTGTCCCAGTCTCTTTCATTTATTGCCCGGGAACCAGGGTTAGGATATCTCCTTCTGCCTGTTTAATTTTGGTGACATGATAGTTTCCTTCTGCCCAATCATCCCGCTGATCATGATACCAACCACTTCTAAAATGTCCCGACTGACCCGGACCAACAATATGCCAGGCCTGGCTTAAATGGTTTAAATCAGCTACAAACCGCCATGGTGCTCCGTGATTAACCATTCCGTCTTTCCCTTGCGCAGCTGCCATTACAGTTACACTGCTCCCTCCGATTGGAATTGGATCTTCTGGATTAAAAAAATAATTCAGAAATCTGACACTGGAAAGCGGGTGATCAAACCTCAATTGATGATCATCCCCCCAATTCCAGACAAGCATTTCATCACCGTACTGACTGGAAAGATGGTTAAGGGTCTCCTTTAAAGACACTTTCAGTACAGACTCCAGCCCACCTTTTTCATCTATCCATGAAACAGCCTCTCCCCTGTATGCCTTTCGAAGCAGCTCATCTGTAGTCTGGTCCTTTGCTTTAAAAAATCCCATCATTTCCTCTGGTATTTCTTCGTAAAGCATGTGTTTAATTTTTTCCATCCACTGATGAAAAATCAAAGGCGCAGCAAGATGTTTATCATCCATATAATTCCATCCCGATAACAATTGAATGGCTTCCTGTTCATCAGGTGATAATCTGCTCTCCTCCAGTATAGTTAAAAACATCGGTACAAATTCTCTAGCCTGTAAATTAAGCTGATCCATCTGCAGCTTCTGCATATCCTTTACGGTTAAACCGTTGCGATTAGACAAAAATTCTTCAATTCGCTTGTATCGATATGGCTGGGCCCAGACATGGCTGATATGGTAAGGATAGTTGTCTGGCGTTATTTTATTATTGGCAGAGGCTATAAAGCCTTTATCCGGGTTCACAACCTTCGGGAGCTCATCAAACGGAATAAAGCCCCGCCATTCATTTTCCTTCTTCCATCCTTCTAGAGGAAGAAGCGCATCTTTTTCATCTGGATAAATTGGAATCAGTCCATTCGCTTTGTAAGCGATGGTGCCATCCGTTGAAGCAAAAACAAAATTTTGGGCAGGTACCAGGAACTTTTCTAATCCTTTTTCAAATTGGTCCCAGTTTGTTGCCCGGTTTAATTCTAGGACCGCTTCCAGTTCAGTCGTTGCATCGAGAGCCGTCCACCTGAGCGACAAAACGGTTTCCTCTCCGCTCTTTTTTGCAAACTCTGAAATAACTGGTCCATGACGTGTTTCCACCACTTCCAGTTTCACTGGTTCTTCATCCTTGACGAATATCGTTTCTTTTATCACTTCTGCCTGTTCCCATCTATTCTCATATAAAAATTTATAGGGATCTTCGGGGTGACGCTTTTCTAAATAGAGCTGCTGAACATCAGGACCAACATTCGTCACACCCCAGGCAATATGATCATTATGCCCCACAATGATCCCTGGCACACCCGCAAAAATAACACCGCTTACATTCAAATCAGGCGACTGCAGATGGGTTTGGAACCAGATTGATGGTGTATCCAGACCCAGATGCGGATCATTGGCCAGTAGTGGTTTGCCGGATTCCGTTTTGCTACCATCAACGACCCAGTTGTTGCTTCCATTAAAAGGATTAGGAATAACTGCACTTGAAAAAGCTTCTGCTATATCCACGTATTCATCATCTTTTATGATTGTAGGAGCAGCATCAGGATAATCCGGGAACAGCTCAAGCGCCTTCTTCTCAGGAAAATGGTGCAGTAAATAATAATTAAAGGCCTGTCGCTCCCAGTGTCCTCCCAGATCAAATGCCATGTATTTGCCGATGGTCAAAGAGTCAATCGGAGTCCATGGTTCTGGCTCGATTCCCATTAAGAAAAATTCAACAGACAGCCGATAATCAGCCTGGGCGTCTTTCAAGTAAGCATTCACTCCATCCGCATACCATTGCATGACTTCTTTGGCTTCATCAGAATACACAGTATAAGATTTTTCAGCTGCACGCCTCAGCCCCAGTGTTCGAAAATAGCGGTCAGACTGAAGGGCATCCTTACCTACCACTTCACTTAATCGTCCAGAAGCCAGCCGGCGTGATAATTCCATTTGAAACATTCGTTCCTGTGCTGTAATATACCCTTGAGCCAAAAACAGATCATGTTCATTTTGTGCTTTTATATGGGGCACACCAGATTGATCCCGAATAACCTCAACACGAGCATATAATCCATCGATTTCGATCGTCCCTTCTGTCTGAGGCAATGTTCTGGAAATATAAATATGTAAAAAAACGATAGCACTTAACCCAATAACAAGTAGAATACCTAAAATAAATAATAACCGTCTTTGCCAGGACTTTAGTCCCTTTTCCCGTTTGGTGGCAAGTTCCATACTCCCCCCTCTTTTTTCCGAATATTTTAAATTTTATTATATTTTAACAGATTTTTGTCAGATATACCTGTTTTCTTACATCTTTTTTAAAATACTTGTACAATAAGAAAGGATTACTATACTTCTGGACAATGCATTTTTCTTTTTGTATAGATATGTGTTGGGAGGTCTTAAGATGATTACCTGGATAACTCGTATTGTTTTTGTGTTTTCCTTTTTAGGTTTGCTTTTATACTTATATACAGGGGGAACTATTCTTCCTACGTATGTATTATTTACTGTCATTCCAATTGGTTTGTTTATATCCGCGATCCTGGCATGGTTTGACCACCAAAAATGGACGAACATGGTCATTCTTTTTTCTTCAAGCGGAATTTTGCTGGGAATCCTTGGATATACCGCTATCGAACTGTTCAGTAAGGTGTTTTAAGTTTTTGTAATGAAGTTACGTTTTTTTATTAGGCATGAGTAAATGAGGTGAAAATATGAATGCACATAAAAAAGCATTTTTCTTTGTATTAGTTGTTCTCACATTTATTATTGCTATAATCGTCTGGCTGACCTATAGCCATTTAAAAGGTGATGCCAGCCGGGAAGAAGAGGTATTTGAAGCTGCTGAAATCTATGTGAAAGAACATTTTGATGAGCCAATGAAAGTGGTAGGCACACTGTATGATAATGCCGACTTGTTTAATGCCTTTCAGTATGCAGCAAAAGTAGAGCCGGAACATGATGCTAAATTTCAATTTCTGGTTTTTTATCATTCGGAATCAGAAACTTATCAGGACAGTTACGTCGCAGAAATCTGGGAGGAACAATTAGAAGAGGATCTTCAGCCTTATCTGACAGACCATTTTGGAGACATTAATTCATTGTGGATTTATTATCCTAAGGATATCGGATACCAGCTCGATATTCCTCTGGATGATATCCCCCGCTACAACGGACAGAAGGGATACCCCGTTATCCAGATTTCTTTGACCCGCAAAAAGGAAAAAGGGGATTCAGAAAAAGTCGATGCATTAGTGGATTATCTGCAAACTGATCTTGGTGTGGAACACGGAACCATCACACTTGACTTTCCATCAGGCTTGATCAAAAGCCGGGGGATCTTGAAAGAATTTTAAGAGGCCATAATAAGGCTGGAGCAAAACGGTAAATGAAAGAAAACTATCCGAACTATATTCAAACGTTACATGAATAAGTTCGGATATTTTTATTTCGATCACATGCCCGTTTTTCCTGCAAAGACCTGAGGTTACCTGGTGCCATAACAACCGGACAAAACACTATCATGTAATCTTATAACGAGCTTACTGGAACGGAATAGCAAAAATAGGTGAACCATAACTTTCTTTGGTCACTGTGCCAGTTACGGATGGACCATACATCCCGCCTGGAAACGAAGGATATAAAAATGGGTTGAAACCGTTCATGAAAGGCATAGAATAATTAGACTGATCATAAGGTAATTGTCCCATATAGGAGTAGTTGCTATATGGCCAGAAAAAATAAGGGAACTGATACAACTGTCGTGTCCACATATCATCACCTTTTCGTAAGCAATCATTCACTATATCTTATGATATTTTCTTGTTAAAGGATACTGGTTATTCCTATAGATGGAAATCAATCCGAACTGATTAATGATTCACCATTAGACATCGAGAGATAGCTGCCAGGAACAAAAATCCCCGGGGACACCAATCGTCATCAGTTCTAATGCCGGTTTTCCAATGTAATACCCCTGCCCTAAGTGAACACCATATTTCCGAAGAATGAACATCTCTTCTTGTTTCTCGATCCCCTCCGCAATAACATATGTTTTGGAACGATTGGCATACTCCAATAACAGCTGAACCATTTGCTGTTTAGGAAAATCACGGTGAATATTTTGAATAAGTGTACGATCCAGTTTTATAAATTCAGGTTTTAGATAAACCAGAGATTTTAAGCTGTTGTAGCCTGAACCAGCATCATCAATCGCAATCCGAAACCCTTGCTTTCGATAATTAGAGAGAACTTTTTCAAACTCCACAAAATCGGTAACCGCCTGTTTTTCAGTCAGTTCAAGAACAATTTGTTCCGGTGAAATGCCCTTTTCCCTCAATATGGATAGTGTTTCCCCGTTTTTATAATTGGGATCTGCCAGAACCTGAGGATGCACATTTAAAAACAGCAAGGCATCTTTCATATTGGGGTGCAGGGATAACTGTTCTGAGTATCTTTCAAGGGACAGCCTTCTCAAATAGCGTTCTACCATAAAAACCTGATCCATTTGCCCTACAAACTCATAAAAAGCCTCTGTATTAGAAAAAAAGCGGGACATTGGAGGACGATTTAGGGCTTCATACCCTTGAATTTGTCCATTTTCCAGATTAACAATGGGCTGAAAAAATGTCTGCATAGACCTTGACCGGATAATTCTTTGCAGCTCAGCAAACTGTTTATATTGATTCATTTTTGATTTTCTTTGTTCCTTTATATATTTCCAGATAATATCGAACCGCTGTAACCCGATTCCAGAAAATTTTAATCGAAACATGATTGAACTCCTTTTGTCAGCAATTTATGCAAACAGGTACTTGAATTCAACTCACAGTCTAATTGTCGAATATTAATAGAAAACAGGAGGGAAGTTAATTTTTTGTTAAATTATTTTCCCACTCTACTGTAGTGCTGTTCCAGCAGGAGTTTCCAGCATGTTGTTGTGAATTTTTCTTTAGTCAACTGGATCGTCTTTTTCAAGGTTGATATTTTTTGTCCCGCCCTTTCTGTTTAAATCTCATGTTTAAGCCATTCATATGGGATTCCTTCCCCTATTCTTCCCTTTCTTCCTGTCGTAGTTTGTGACATAGTCAAAGAGTTCAGAATAGCTTCTTCTGTTGCTTCTATTGCCCCCTGAAAAAGCTGATTCATCACGGGATGGTCATCTCGAACGTGCTTAGGCGGATGATGATACGGAGATGACTCAAAGTGAGGAATGGTATATCCGTTTGAAAAAGCAATGACAATATCTCCACTTCCATGATGGATATGGCTTCCTGTCCTGGCCAGTCCAAATGTGGCCCGCTTTGCCAGACGCTTTAATTGTATGGATGACAGCGGGGCATCGGTTGCCACAATCATCATAATGGATCCATCAGGAACCTCCGACTCATCAAAATCAGGTGCTTTATACCTGGTCAATTGGAGCTCATTTCTCTTCCCAAAATTGCTTAGTACCAGAACCCCTACGATAAACCCTTCATCTTCTGTAATACGGGATGCAGTTCCTACTCCTCCTTTATAGCCATAGCACATCATCCCTGTCCCGGCTCCAACAGCCCCCTCTTCCACCGTTTCGGATGCCCGCTGAATAGCTTCACCGGCAAGATTCTTCGTGATGGCATTTGACCGAACAGAATGCAGATAGCTGTCATTGCATTCTCCCACTACAATATTTAAAGAGCTGGTTGTATCCCCAATCTCCGGTGTCAGATTCATCATATATTCCAGTGTCCCCTGCAATACATCCCCCACATGAAAGGTACTTGTCAGCATGATGGGCGATTCAATCACTCCCAGTTCCTCAACCTGAATAAGCCCGGCTGTCTTCCCATAGCCATTCAATACAAAACTTGCTGCTGGAACTTTTTCTAAAAAGGGATTCCCTTGATGGGGCAAAATGGAAGTAATTCCCGTACGAATGATATGATCTTCATTCCTGTCTTCTTTTAATGTGATATGTCCAACCTTCACACCTGCCACATCTGTAATCTGATTTCTGTTACCCGTTTTCATGCTTCCTGATTTAATCCCTAATTCTCTTACCCTTTTCCTCACTGGACTTCCCCCCAGTCGATTTACACTCAACAAATTGAACATTTTCATGTATTCTATAAAAAGGTGTCATCACTCGGCTGCTCAAAAGGAGAAAAAGATATGAAACGTTATGTGTCCATCATTCTGATCATCATGATTCTTATTTTATCATCATGCACGAAAGGTGCACCAGATATTGAAGCATTTGTTACCCGTGTAATTGATGGGGACACCGTGCATGTCCAGTTTAATGGCGAAGAAGAAACCGTTCGTCTTCTCCTGATTGATACCCCTGAGACCAATCATCCTTCCAAACCAGTTCAGCCCTATGGAAGAGAAGCAACTGATTACGCCAGACAAGTATTAGAAAATAAAACTGTGATGCTGGAATTAGGCACAGAAAAAAGGGACAAATATGGCCGGATGCTGGCATATGTTTATATTGATGGAAACTTGTTTAATCAAATGATTATAGAAAAGGGGCTTGCCCGAGTTGCCTATGTGTTCCCCCCCAATGATAAATATGTTGATCAGCTTCGCGCAGCAGAAGCAACAGCCAGAGAACAGAAACTCGGAATCTGGAGTATTCCTGGATATGTTAAAGAGGATGGATACCATGAAGAAGTGTTTAAACATTCAGCTGTTCATGTTGAATTGCTTTATGATCCGGCTGGTCCGGACCGTGACTGCAGTGACTTTCCTTCCCAGGTTCATGCTCAAACATTTTTTGAAGCTGCTGGTGGACCAGAACAGGATCCTCATCGACTTGATCAGGATGAAGACGGAAAGGTTTGTGAATCGCTTCCATAAAAAGTTATACGAATACTATCAAATTGTGTAATTCTTCATTAATGTCTATTTGTTTAAATCTAATATAAGATATGGAATAATGAGTTCGTATCCATCATTTAAAATTAAAGGAGGAAATCAGAATGAACCGCACTCGTTTTTTACTGAGAACAGCTGCTATTTATGGGTTAATAGGTGCGTTTATTGGTTCCCACATGGCCGGCGCGGGAAGCTATATCTACCGTTCCGTTCATGCACACATTTTGGTTGTGGGCTGGCTATCCTTATTTGCCTTTTCGGTCTATTATAAACTTTTCCCTATTCCTAAACAGTCCAAATTAGCTTTTTTGCATGTCTGGACAGCTTTTTTGGGATCAATCGGCCTGACAGCAGGGATGTGGTTCTATTATGTCCAGCCTTTTCCGGAAGCTGATTTGTTTAATATGATTTTCTTCATTATTGGCGGTACGATATTACTCATTAGCTTTATTCTTTTTGCGATCATGACGTTTGTTCATGGGAAATACATACAGGAATAACACCTCATCAAGTTCCTAAACTATAAAATGCACGGAAACTTAAGGGAATTCCTTAAGCCCGTGCATTTTTTTATTACCAGATAAGAAGGGCGAGTACTGTGGAAACAATTAGCCCCAGCATTACTGGAATAAAGTTCTTTCGTACAAGGTCCATTACCGAAATCCCACAAAATCCGGCTATTGCAATCATGGAAGACCAGGCAACGATCGTTCCGCCGCCAGTCCAGATGGAACCCATCTGACCAACTGCAGCCAGTGTCCCCGGATCCATACCATTGGAGGCAAGTGCCCCAGACAGTGCCCCGGTCAACGGCAGCCCGGAAAAACCAGATCCATCCAGACCAGTTATCATGCCGATGATCAGAATACTAAAGGCAGCCAGTACTGTGCTCTGAGGGACAAACTCCTGTGAAGCCTGCACGATATCAAATAAAAAGGCAGGAGGGACAGCCTCCCCGAGGGATAATATTCGACCTGAGAAATCCGAACTTCCCAGAAAGAAAAATCCTGCAATTGGAATGACAGGCCCCATTGCTTTAAAGGCAAAAACAAATCCATTGGTGATATGACTGCTGATATGATCCAGTGATTTGCTTCTTCCAAAAACAACTGTCGCAAGCAGGAGAAGGATTACCGCCACTCCGCCAATAAAAGCAGCTCCGTCTCCACCTTCAAATCCTCCCATTCTTCCGGAGGACAGCTTACTGAAAATCATGTAACACATAACAGCCAGCATAGCCAATGGTACGAGAACAGCAAACACTTTGCTCCAGGTTGGCTTTTCTAAAACCCGAGAAGACTTTTCCTCTTCCTCTAAGCCCTGCATACGTTCAATTTCAAATTCATTTCTTGGGTCTTCAGGATTTCGGAGCGATTTTCTATTCAGCCAAAATCCTAAAACGATTGCCACAACACCTGTTACCAGTGATAGGATAAGCGCTTTATCTGCCACAGCACTTGTTTCAATGCCCGCTGCTTTCGCTGAAAGGTCGGGAGCGATTTGCATAACATAATCTGATGACAGCGCCATTCCCTGACCGGCGAGTGTTACAGCAATGGCAGCCATCATCACGGGCAAACCGGCTCTGACGGCTGCAGGAACCAACAGGGCACAGATCAATGGCACTGCAGGTGTCGGCCAGAAAAATAACGAAATTACATACGTTGCCACAACTAATACCAGATAAGCCACTGGTCCATTTTTCATTACTTTTTGAATTGGTTCAATCATTCTTCGGTCTGCCCCCAGATCTTTCAAGGCATGAAGAAGGGCTACCATAAACGTGATGATTAAAAATATATTAAAAAGCTCCTGTGCTGCTACTAAATTGGCATTGAATACTGCAGTAAAGCCACCGATAACACTTCCCTTATATACCCATGCGATGACAAAGGTACCAAGAAGTGTAGGGAGAACGACCCCTTTCCGAAATGCCATGGTGATAATCACAACCAGGGTAAACAAGCCATACAGCAAATGACTAAACGATAAATCAAACATATAGGCACACCATCCTTGTGTCGTTTCCATCGCTGTAATGTGATGTGCTATACCATATGCACAGGAGCCCAGATCAGTGACACAAGAATGCGTGTGATTGCATAGGAAAACAACAGGTATAACTCCCTCAGAAGGAAAGTGAATGATCCTCGAACATTTGAAAAATAGTAGTCCGCGGTAACATTTATACACAAAAAAACAGCATCACTGATTAAGGTGATGCTGGATAATGTGGCTCCATTTTTCGAACTCAACTAAAAATCCGTCATGTCCGTACTTCGTATCTACTTTATAAAATTTACCGGATGGCACCTTTTCTATAAACTCTTTCATAAAATCCGGGGGATAAATCAAATCCCCTTTATAGCCAACCCCAATCATGTCGGCTTGAAATTGATTCAAAGCGTTTTTCCATCCGCCTCGACTCCTGCCGATATCATGATCATTCATGGCATAAAGTAATGTTAAATAACTGTTGACATCAAATCGTTCGGTTATTTTTTCCCCCTGATATTTTAAATAGGACTCCACCTCATACAGAGGCTTTCCATTCTCTTCCTTTCTACACTGACTTCGGGTGAATCGGTCAGCAAATAAATCTGCACTCCGATATGTGACCATTCCAGTCATTCGAGCAATTTCGAAGCCTTTTACTTCCCTTGAATCACCGTAATGCCCTCCCTTAAATCCCGGATCCTTTTCGATGACTTCAATACCAATTCGATTAAAAGCGATCCCATAATCACTCAGAAAAGGAGTCGCAGCCAGCACGAATAAAATTTCCATTTGACTCGGAAAGCAAAGTCCCCATTCCAGCACCTGCATCCCGCCAAGAGAACCGCCTATGACAGCTTTTAAATCCCGGATTCCCAAGCATTTCAACGCTCTTTCCTGTGCCCTTACCATATCCCGGACAGTCACGTGAGGAAATTCGTTTCGGTACAGGGTCCCTGTCCTGGGGTTTTTGGACAATGGACCCGTAGAACCATTGCACCCGCCAAGCACATTAAATGTGATGACCTGGAACTTATTCGTATCAATGCTTTTACCCGCTCCAATTAAGCCAGCCCACCAGCCTGGATGATCATTCGTTCCTGCGGCAAATTGATTTCCCGTTAAAGCGTGGCAGACTAATACGACTGGTGCGCCATCAGGACCAACCTGCTCATAGGCAAGGTGTACATCTTGCAGGACGATGCCTGATTCCAGAGAGAAGTCACCTATGGAAACGTTGCCAGTGCGGCGCTTTATTCCTTTGGTTTTCGCTTTTACTTCGGTCACAGCTCAGCTCCCCTTTGCCAGTTGCAGCGTTGCTTTCTGAATCGCCTGTTCCAGATCCTGTATTAAGTCTTTTGTGGATTCCAGCCCGACAGATAAACGGATTAATTCCTCTGTAACACCTGTCTTTTTTAAATCTTCATCATTTAACTGCTGATGGGTTGTGGAAGCTGGATGAATAATTAGCGATTTTGCATCTCCCACGTTAGCCACATGGGACCAGAGTGTAACATGATCAATTACCTGCTGTCCTGCATCACGCCCGCCCTTAATTCCGAACACTACTACAGATCCAGATCCATGTGCCAAATATTTGTTTGCCAAATCAAAAGACGGGTGGTTTTCAAGCCCTGGATAGGACACCCATTCTACTGAACTGTGATTGCTTAAATACTCAGCTATTTGCTGGGCGTTTTCATTATGTTTTTGAATCCGGAGATGCAATGTTTCCAGACCCTGTATGAACAAAAAGGCATTTTCTGGGCTTAAGCAGGCACCTAGATCCCGCAAAAGCTGTACCCGAAGTTTTATCCCAAATGCCTGATCGGGGACATCGATGGCATAGCGGATACCATGATAGCTTTCATCAGGCTCCACAAAGTCCGGATGTTTTTCATGGTTCCAGTCAAAATGTCCCCCGTCTACGACCACACCGCCAATGACCGTACCATGGCCGCCAATCCATTTCGTTGCTGAATGAACGACTACATCTGCTCCCCACTTAATTGGCTGGCACCCATAAGGGGAGGCAAAGGTATTATCAATAATTAATGGAATGTGGTGCTCATGAGCCACCTCAGCAACTTTTTCAATATCAAGAACATGGAGACTGGGATTTCCGATGGTTTCAGCAAAAACAGCTTTCGTTTTAGGGGTAATCGCCTTTTTGAAATGATCAGGATCTCTCGGGTCTACAAATTTTACATGGATTCCGTATTTCGGCAAAGTGACAGCAAATAAATTATAGGTCCCCCCATACAAGTTACTGGCTGCAACAATTTCGTCTCCAGCTCGGGCAACGTTTAAAATGGCCATGGTAATGGCTGCCATCCCTGAAGAAAAAGCAACCGCATTTGTACCGCCTTCGATCAGTGCAACCCTTTTCTCAAACACATCTACCGTCGGGTTCATAATCCTGGTATAAATATTCCCTTCTTCTTTTAAAGAAAATAAATTTTGGGCATGTTCACTGTCCCGAAATACATACGATGTTGTTTGATAAATAGGTACTGCTCTGGATCCGGTTGCCGGATCTGGTGTTTGCCCTCCATGCAAAAGCAATGTTTCCTTTTCAAACGTTTTGTCAGAAACTGACATACAATCCACTCCTTATCAATATTATTTTCTTATGGAAAAACTAAGTCTTCCTGTTTGATTATCCTACTTAGGTCACCGAACATAATGGAACTGGCGATGTAAGTCATGAGGATCCAGAAGAGGAGAGTATTTTGAGGAAATTAGAAAACCCTCTTCCGATAAGAGAAGAGGGTTAATCGTTCATTCTGCCTCCTCTTATCTTTCAGATCATGATGACCTGTAGGAATTGGCACCTTTTCAAGCTTGCGAAAGCTTGAAGGTTGCCGGGCTTCATAGGGCCTAGTCCCTCCGCCACTCGTGATAAGAGTAATAATTCCATTTTATTTAATTGAAGTTAAAAAGTATTATAAAGTTAATTAGTTAGTATGTCAAATAATTTTGAAAATTCTTTAATAAACTTACATGTTTTTGCCATCATGACATATGAAATGTTGCTCATACTAAGAACAGGATTGGTTTTACTGTATGATGAAGGAGAGATCATTATGCCTACGAAACAGCAATTATCGATTCTCAGAACTTATTTAGAGAGGACAAAGAATCGCCTTGAAAAGCGGCTTGAAGATCACGATCATTTTGATTTAAAACGGGGACATTACCATGAATCCATGGGAGAATTGTCCAGTTATGATAATCATCCCGCTGATGAGGGGTCGGCATTGTACGAACGGGAAAAAGACGTGGCTTTAAATGAGCATATGGAAAAAGAAATGAAAGATATCAACCATGCTTTAAAGGCCATGGATCAAGGAACCTATGGAACATGTGAAACATGTGGAAAAGAGATCCCTTTTGAACGTCTTCAGGCACTGCCGACTGCTACGCACTGCAAAGAACACTCTCCTGACCAGGTCGTATCAAGGCAGCGGCCTATGGAAGAGGGGGTACTGATGCCGCCATATGGGAAATTCGAGTTTGACGATAAGGATGCGGCAGTTTATGATTCTGAGGATGCATGGCAGGAAGTGGCCAAATGGGGCACATCTGAAACTCCACAGGATATGGAGATTCCTGTTGGGGATTACAATGACATCTATCCCGAGTCAGAGGATCGAATTGGCTATGTGGAAGATTATGAAAACTTTGCAGGCAACGATATTGAAGGAAAAAACATAACGATTTATCCAAATGATCAGCATGAAAAATTTGAAGAAGCACTGGATGATGAGGGGATTATGACAACCTTTGGAGATCTTAAACCTTACGAAATTGATTCATATACAGAAGAGGTTCTGAAAAGAAGAAAACAAAAAGAAGAGGACCAGAATAACCGTAAACAATAAAACAAAACCCAGTCAAGCCAATTCGGTTCATGACTGGGCTATTTATTCTGATGCAAATTCTCATCGACATATATCTTTTAAATACAGTCTGTTCTCATTCTGAATATCCATCAGGCCGTTTTAAAGCCTTTTATAAGATCGCCAATGTTATTGGAAATTCCATTGAGATCATTGGCATCATGATTGGATTCCTCTGCACTGGAAGCATATTTCTTTGATACCTCTCCTATCTCTTCGATATTTTGGGATATTTCCCCTATTCTGCGGTTGATTTGTTCACTTTCTTCAGTAATTTTGTTAATCTCTTCAGAAGATGATTCGATATCCGCAGCCATTTCATTTGATGCATGTGATAAGTCTGATGAAGAATTCGCTATATCTCTAACAGCCAGGGTCGTTTTATTAATTCCCTCTGATACCTGAGTACTGTTTGCTGCAATTTCCGATATTTCCCGGCTGATGGAATTCACTTCTTCTGCAGAGCGGGCAACAGACTGGGCGATTTCACTTGTTGCACTGGACTGCTCCATAACAGCAGAAGCGATTTCATTAGAGATATCATTCACTTCTGAAATGACATCTTTAACGGAATAAACCGATTGAGATGCAGTTGAAATATTGGATTGCATGTCCTCGATTAATTCACTGATTTCACCTGTGGAATCAGCGGTTTGTCTGGCAAGTTCCTTAACTTCCCTGGCGACAACGGCAAATCCTTTACCTGCTTCACCGGCACCGGCTGCTTCTATCGATGCATTTAATGCAAGCATATTGGTCTGTTCAGCAATATCATTAATCATTCCAACAATTTTACCGATCATTTTGGACGAGTGATTTAGCTTTTCAAATGCATCGGTTGTCTGTTTCACTTTCTTTTCTGCTTCATCTGTAATAATCAGTGAGCGTTCACAATGTTCATTGATTTGATTCAATGATACATCAATTTCTTCCACAGATGCCGCTACTCCATTAACGGAACGGGAGACATCCTGGGTGGACTGATCTACTTTTTGGATACTGCTCGTTATTTGGTTGATACTTGAGTTAATTTGATCCACTTCTGAGGAAATCTGCTCAGCTGTTGAAGCCAGTACCCGAATGGTAGAAGACATCTCCTCCATAGATGCTGATATATTGTTGATGTTATCATTGGTTTTTTTGGTGGACTGAGTGGAGCTGCTGGTGCTTTCAGCAATGTTCTGTATGTACGAACTGATTTCATCTAACATTTCTGTCATTTCAAGAGAAGATTCCCTTGTATAATTCGCGGATGCAATTAATTTTTGTGATGTTCTGGTTGCCTGGTCAGCACTGTTGGTCAGCTGATGAACAAAATCAACTAAATAGCGTCTCATGGTTTCCGCCGCGTTAGCCAGTTCTCCATAGACATCATTGGATTTCAGGGTTACTTTCTCAGTTAAATTTCCATCCGCAACTGAAGTCAGTGCATTTGACAGCCTTTTTATGATATTGCCGATAATGGAATTATAAATGGCAAAATTGATAATGCCCAGAACGACTCCAGCCATAACACAGGATATAAAAAAGATGAAGTCATTTCCTTCTTTTACATCTACAAAAAGACTCGCAAAGAAAGGAAAAATTGCGCCAATGACGGTACCGAAACCGAGAAAACTAAAAAATATTTTCATTGTATAACTCATGTATACCCAAACTCCTTTTTCCAATATTTTTTCCCCTCACGACATTAAGCCTGCTGTGTCCCTTTGACATGGGAGAAAATTTGATGTCTTTCCAGGACAGATGGTAAAATGTCCAAAAACTTGTCTGCCACATCAGGATCAAAATGTTTTCCCTTCTGATTTTCTATTTCAGCTATTACTTTATCGAGAGGCCAGGGTTCTTTATAAGGTCGGCTTGATGTTAACGCATCAAACACATCACAGATTGCGGTAATCCGGCCTTCGAGGGGAATCTCTTCTCCCTTTAATCCATTTGGATACCCGCTACCATCCCAACGTTCATGGTGGGTTAAGACAATATTTTCTGCCATTTGCAATAACCTTGAACGGCTTTCCTTCAAAATCTCTGCACCAATTAGTGTGTGTTCTTTCATAACCCGAAACTCTTCGTCACTTAACTTGCCTGGCTTGAGCAAAATATCATCCGGTATTCCAATTTTTCCAACATCATGCATAGTGCTGGCATATCGGAGGATTTGAGCTTCCCGGTCGGAGAAGCCCACCGCTTTTGCCAGTTCCTCACAGAGGATGCTCATGCGGATGATGTGATCCCCGGTATCACTGTCCCGATATTCTGAAGCCTTGATTAATCGGTGGATGACTTCAATCTGAGTCTCCTGCAATTCTTTTGTCCGTTCCGCTACTTTCTGTTCCAGAATTTTGTGCTGATGACGGATAGCCAGATTATTATGTATCCTGGCCAGGAGCTCAGCTTTATCAAAGGGCTTTCTCAGAAAATCATTCGCCCCGAGGGACAGGGCATTGTACTTGGATTCTGGATCCTGTTCAGATGTTAGTACTATAATGGGAATGATTGATTCTTTTTCTCTAAACATTTTTAACAGTTCAAATCCGTTAATATGTGGCATGGCAAGGTCCTGTAAAATTAAATCAGGCTTAACTTCCTCAAAGGTTTTCATCGCATCACGCGGATCATTAATACAGGTAACATTATGAAATCCGGATTCAGTCAGTGTTTTCTTTAAAATCAGGGTAATGGTCCGCTGATCATCAATCACTAAAATGCTGGAGTCCTTAAAAGAGTCATGATTAATCATCTTTATTCACCCAACTTTCTTTAAGATGTTCTACAAGAAGCTTCGGATTCTGGCTGGAATTTCATAAAGACTCAGCTCTTCGTCTGCTAATCCAGCTTCCTTCACATGTTTAGGCATACTATAAACAACGGAAGTTTCTTCGTTCTGTATCATACAGAAGCAGTTACAATGTCTTTTAAGATGCTGAAGGCCGGCTGTACCGTCATTCCCCATTCCTGTCAGTACAACTGCCAGTACATTTTTCCCTTCATAGGCCTCTGCTGCAGATTCAAACATGACATCTGCTGAAGGAAGGGCAACATACCCTCTGGAACTCTTCCGTCTAATCACTCGCTTAAAGGAATGTTCAGCAAAAATAGCTGAGTTGACACCTCCTGGCGCTACAATAATTTGTCCCTTTTTGACGATTTCCCCATGTTTTCCTTCAATGACCGTCGCTCCCGTTTTTTCATTAAGGGAACGGGCAAAGCTCCCCGTGAAATTTTTCGGCATATGCTGGACAATGATTACTGGTATGGCAAGTTGATCATCAAAAGCCTCACAAACCTTTTCCACCGCATCCGGTCCACCAGTAGATGCTGCAATGATAATGAGATCAGCCTTTTTGAAAGGGCTGGTTTTAAAAGCTGCTTTGTTTATAGGGTGAGATATGATTTTGTTTTGTTCGGCTCTGTTAGTATATTTGATAAAAGAACGCTGGGTTAAGTAGCTGGAAAACACATGAACAAACGAATGACTCATCCTCTTACTTCTTATTTCATCCTTAACAATTGGAACAAACATGACATTGAAATTAGTCAAAAAGGATAATTCAGGAAAATTCTTTTTTCTGGCGTCCTCTGATAAAATAACCCAATGTATGTCCGGATAGTTTCTGCGAATGTTCTGAAAAACCTGTATATCTTCCAGAATCTTATTTGATCTGCAAACAACCATATGAATTTTCATTTGCTTTAGCCGTTCGGCAGCAATGTGACCATTCGCTGCAAAACCAATAAGCTTCCCGATATGGGTCTGGTTGATCGCTTCTTGAACAAAAGCCCGAAATGAGGGTTTATCTTCTATGAGCAATACATGGATTTTTTTCACGTACTCATCACCATTCTGTCATTTTCTCTTTTAATAAATCGTAATGAATAATCATGATGAGCTGATCTTTTAACTTGGCAATTTTTTTAATGTATTTTACATTTAGATCTTTCATTTTCTTAGGGGGCTGCTCACAAATGTCGTCATTGATTTCTAGAACTGAGTCTGCTGAATGAATGACAAACCCAAAATAGTCCTGGTCATTTTGGCTCTTTTTCAGTACCAAACCGTTCAGCTGTTCTGGCTGTCCTGTGATTTTTAAATCCAAAAGTGCCGCCAGGTCAAATAACGTGACAATGTCGCCCCTCATATTCATAAGTCCAACGATATGCTCAGGTGATTCGGGGACCATCGTATATGTGATATTTCGGTTCATTTCTTTCACTTGCTTTAATTCAATGCCTAATGTTAAGTCTCCCAAATTAAAGGTCAAGATTTCATTCTTCATACAACTGACCTTCCTTCTTGTAAGGCTGTTTTCAATTTTTCAAGCAGACGCTGTTTATCTAGTTTAATTTCATAAAAATCTACTCCAGCCTCATACGCTTTTTCCTTCATTGCCTGTTCATTTATGGAGGTAACTGCAATCACAGGCAGATCAGCATATTTCCCGTCAGATCTGATTTTTTTCACAAATTCAATCCCGTTCATAATTGGCATATGAATATCGGTAACCACTACATCTACTTCATGACTCCTTAAAATTTCCCATGCTTCTTTTCCATTAGTGGCTGCTAAAACGTGATAACCTGCTGACTCCATGTACTGCTGTTCTAAACGCCGGAAAAATGGTGTATCTTCTGCCAGCAAAACCGTATGCTGGGCTAAATGTGTTTTATCGTCATACGAATAATTTTCAGGATCTGCCATTTCAAATAGTTCATAAATATTTAACAGCAAAACAATCCGGTTTTGCAGAATAGCCGAACCTACGATTCCTTTAAAAGCAATGTCATTGTTCTGGGAAAATTCTATGCTGCTTTCTATAGAATCGTATATACGTGAGCACATAATCCCGATTGGGTGTTTTACCAGTTTTGGCACAATTACATAGCATTCCTGCTCAGCCCCTGAAGCTCGTCCGATTGGCAAGTAGTCCTCAAGCTCAATCACCCTTAATGGTTCCCCTTGAAACTGAATGAAGTCTTTGTCCCCTATACGCTCAATCTGGGAACGATTCACTTTTTCAATTCGAGCAATGAGCTCAAGATCCATACAAAAGGTTTCCCCTGCCGATGTGCCAAACATTAATAACTCCTGCTTTTGACTTGATAATCCAGTTTCTTCTTCTGCTGGTTCAACAATTTCATCATCAAAAGAGATTTCCGCTTTTTCTACTAATCCATCTGTGTCCAGAATAAATGCAACACGGCCATCTCCGAGGATGGTTACCCCTGAGTAGGCCACACATTTATTCAATGGCTGTGGAAGTGATTTAATCAAAATCTCTTCTTCATCATAAACCTGGTCTATGATTAAGCCATATCTCATCGAACCAGATTTTAAAATTAATACACAGGATGTCCCGGAATCAAAATCAATCGACTGATCAGTCATTCCAAGCACCTCAGAGAGGTGTACAGTAGGGTATAATTTATTTCGAAGTTTTAACAGCAGCGATTCACGAACACGTTCCAGTTTGACTGAATGTTCGCCCGGCTTAACCCGTACCATTTCCTGTACATTAATTTGAGGAATGACAAACTTTTCTCCCATCGAACTTACGATTAAAGCCGGAATAATCGCTACTGTCAAAGGCATGGTCAGATGGAATGTGGTCCCTTCACCCCATTTGGTCTGTATGTCAATAGAACCGCCTAATTTTTCCAAATTTGTTTTGACAACATCCAGCCCAACCCCTCTTCCGGAAAGATCAGTAACTGTGCTGGCAGTTGAAAAACCCGGGCTGAAAATAAGCTGAAGGATGTCCCTTTCTTTCATTTTCCTGGTATCTTCCCTGGTAATAATCCCATTTTCTATCGCCTTCTGCTCGATCTGATCAATATCTATGCCTGCTCCATCATCTTCAATTTTGATATGTACCAGACCGCCTTCATGATAGGCATTCATATGGATGGATCCGATTCTGTTCTTTCCAAGGTTTTCACGTGTAACAGGAGATTCAATCCCATGATCTACAGCATTTCGCAACAGATGAGTAAGGGGATCATTCAGCAATTCAATGATGGATTTATCCAGTTCAACATCCCTGCCGTTCAATTCTAAATCTACTTCTTTGCCGACCTGTTTCGCTAAGTCTCTGATCATCCTCGGAAATTTATGGAATAGTTTTTCGATGGGCTGCATTCTGGTCTGCATTACTTTTTCCTGGAGATCAGTTGTGAGGTTATTAATATTTTGCAGAATATTTTTTAAGTTGGGGATTGATTTCTCATGAGATTTTAATACACTTAACAACTGATTTCTGGCGAGTACCATCTCGCTGGACAAGTTTAATAAGTCATTTAGAACACTCACATGTACCCGAACCCGATCCTCTAAAATAAGAGACTTCCCGGGGGGATCATCCTCTTTTATTTCCTCAGATTCCGGCACTAATTCTTCGTACAATTCTTCTATTTCATGTTCTTTTTCGTTTTGTTCCTTATTCTCACTAATGAATGGTTCATCCGCTTCAACTGCTTGCTGTGAGACTGTAATCTCTGCATGAGGCTCTGTATTTTGCTGAATCTGATCTAATAAGTCAATTAATGTATGTATATCGAGTTGATCACTCGACTGAGGGTCTCGTATCATTTCTCCTAATTGATCGGTTGCCTGCAGAAGCTGATCAATTAATGATTTAGAGAGTGATCGTTTCCCGTCACGTATCTGGCCAAAAATGGACTCCATTTTATGTGACAATTCCACAATATTTTTCAGTTCAAAAAATCCAGCTGTTCCTTTAATACTATGAACAGCCCTGAATAGGTCATGAATTAATTCAGCATCTATGTCTTTTTTCTCATAGCGAAGAAGCCCTTCTTCCAGCGTTTCAATGTGGGCTTCTGCCTCTTCGACAAACTCCTGGATAAATTCAGCGTGCTGCACTGCCATCAACTCCTAGATACTGGGAAACACTCCAGCAATAGCAATAGAATGATAGGAAAAATGTCCCTTTATATGAATTATATACGTATACCAGTATGACTGTCTATTCGTTTTCCGAGAAAATTCGTCATTTTTTCCGTTTTTTTGCCATCATACAGTCCTATTCATTCCCTCATGTATAGAGGCAGGAATCAAAACCGCAAAATAAAAATATCCGACTACATTCATTCATCACATGAATGAATGTAGTCGGATATTTTTTACTTATTGCAATTTGTTCGGCTTCCTCACCGTTGAATACTTTTGTCCCCGCTTCATGATTATTTGTTATTATCCTCTATTTCCTTTTTTGATCCAAAATTTTAATAGTTCTCCTTCTTCCATCTTGATTATTTCATGACCAACGGATTCACACCAACCCTGTAAGTCATTGATGGATCCCTGATCAGAAGTATGAACTTCCAGAACATCACCTGAATCTAATTCATCCATAGCCTTTTTCGTTTTGACAATTAACATGGTACAGGCAAATCCCTGAATATCTAAAATACGATCAGCTTTCATTATACATCCTCCTTGTTCGTTGAATGTAATACTAGAACACGGATAAAATAATAGCACAATCATATAAACCTTGAATGTAAGCATCCTTACATTTTCATGAAAAGGAGAGTTTTGCATGTCTAAACCTTATCAATTTTACCCTTCTAATTTATACCACCTTTTTCCAGAGAAAAAGCTGCAGCAGTGGGAACAAACAGGACAAAAGAAACATTTTAAAAAAGGGGAATTGATTTGCACGCCTGGACAGAATAACGATTCAGTAAACCTTATCTTGTCAGGACATATACGGGTTTTTCATATTCATATTGAAGGTAAAGAATGTGTGCTTGGTGTCCTTTCGAAAGGAGACTTCCTTGACATATTTAATATTTTTTCCGAACGTGACAGTCATATATTTGCAAAAGCTTTAACAGATGGTGAAGCCGTTTCCATTCCCCTAAGCGAAGTTTCTGAAACGGTTGAGCAAAGTCCTGAATTAGCCATGACGCTATTGAAATACTTTTCCAGCAGACTGTTGGAAACTGTAGATATTTTAGAACAAGTTGCATACAGCAAGGTTGAGGAGCGGCTGAATTATTTGCTTCAAAACCTGGCAAGTACATCAGATTCTGTGGATAAGTGGAGTCCAATTCCTTCCTATTTAACCCATAAAGATTTAGCAGGTATGATTGCATCAACCCGTGAAACCGTTACCTTTCTATTAAACAAGCTTTCACAGACAGGACAGATCAAGCAGGAGGATCAAAGAATCTGGGTGAAAATGAACAGGAATATGTAAGGAATATTACATACATACCCCCCATGGTTTGATATCATCATTCTGTACAAAGTAGTAGGAAAGGATGATATCTATGAATCATATTAATTTTGATGCTGTCAATCAAACGGTAGAACAGTTGAAGGAACATCCAGAGTTTAAAATGAGAAAATGGAATGCAACTGTTAAGTGGAAAAACGGCGTGCAAAACCGTGTTTCCATACGGGAATTTGATTCATATTTAGTTGATGAACCCGAAACCCTCGGAGGAACTGATCAGGCACCGAATCCGGTTGAATATTTAATTGGTGCTGCAGCAAGCTGTTTTGCTATTACATTTCAAGTGATGGCAAGCCAGGAAGGGATCACGTTAAAAGACGTTGAAGTTCAGATTGAAGCAGATTTAAATGCAGCTGTATTCCTGGGGCTGGAAGATGGTAACGGTGGAATTCTTAATCCAAAAATTATCCTGAAAGCAGAAACTGATGGATCCATGGAACAAATCAAAGCCATTGCCGAAACAGCATTGTCAAAATCACCAGTCATTGCAAGTTTAACGGAAAAAGTTCAACTGCAAATTGAAGAATAAGTGATTGGGGATGGGACATAAAGATATGAACGGCAGAGAAGACGAACAACCTGACTAAAAAAAATTTACGCAGTTAACATGCCAGACTCCAGGTCAACTTAAACCGGTTTCAGAGTCAAAATATCCGAGCTCATTCATGTGGCGCTTGAATGTAGTTCGGATAGTTCATTTGCCTTTTGCCCCAGTCCCCTTTATTTATCCATTTCAACATACTCCTCAGGTATGTTTTCTGCCCGCAGTTCCACCTCCTGCAAGTAATTCCATAAATCATCTGTAAGTTCCACATAAAGATTCCCCCCAATTTTTGCAATTCCTTTTTCATTCACGTCCACATGCAGTAAAATCCTTGATGGATCTTTTTCATGTTCCCTTAAAAAAAACCAGACATAACGTGGAACTCCATCAACCAATTCTTCTTTTTGCTTCTCTGTGGCTAAGGGCAAGCTTTTTTTCAGCTCCCGAATCACGAATTTCATTTCACCTTCGTCTGTAACCCACAGATTTTTAGTTCCATTCTCAAGCCAGAATTCATAAGAAATCCGTAATGGATTTTTATAATCTTTATACTCTAAATAGGTGACCTTATCCTGGACGTATTCACGTTTACTAAAAAAGTAACGATCACTTTCACACGCAGCCAGGCCCATAAGTATGGTTATAAAGAGAATAGAAGAGAAGATTTTTTTCAAATTATTTACACCCTCAAAAACATTCTGCTATTTTTTAGACGAAAGAATGATGAAAGGGTTACAAGAAAATACATATAGTCTTCTGTTTTAATTTACTCAACTTTCGCACCCTGAAATCGGCAGGTAACCCTTGATATAGTTAGGTAAACCCGAAATCCATTGCTGTCATTGACTTTTAATCATCTTTTTGAAGCGATAATTTGTGTGTTTCAGGGTAACTTTAAGAAACTTAATTACCTTTTGAAGTGCTGCAGCCCAATCACGCCCGTTGATTTCATCACATCATTCATAAAACATGCCGCCCAGCGTTCTGTCATGCCATGCTGCAAATTTGCAAGGCAAACGACGGTTTATACAGCAGCTTCCAGTAATCCAAATTTATCGAGAATCTTCTCGTTTATTTCTGTTTAAGCTGTTTGTTAAAATTCCATCGATTGGCTTCGATGAGAGACATTTTGAGCCTGTTTTCTCGCTCTTTTGGCCTTCATCAGCACGATGAAGGCCATTTGAAACGCATTTTCCCTCTCTTTTGGTTTTCATCAGCCCGATGAACGCCATTTGAAACGCATTTTCCCTCTCTTTTGGTTTTCATCAGCCCGATGAACGCCATTTAAAACGCATTTTCCCTCTCTTTTGGTTTTCATCAGCCCGATGAACGCCATTTAAAACGCATTTTCCCTCTCTTTTGGTTTTCACTTAACGTTCGCACCCTGAAATCAGTAGATAATCCTTGATGTAGTTAGGCAAAGCCGAAGTATGGTGTAAAGGGTTGATTTTATTTCGTTTGGCAGTTGCTTCTATAGATTAATATTCACGATCATAGTTGGGGACACCTCTTCTGTTGCTGGTTAAATACAGGATATACCAAACGTCGGGATGTTTTTGTTTTATACAAGATGATTGTCAAGGAACCTATTAAAATGGGTTCTGTTTCAAACGGCAGTTGAAATAGAGAGCGTTTTCACTCTGTGAAAGTTGAGAATTTATAAAAAAGACGCAGAAAATTCTGCGTCTGAACTTCTGACTTTATTAATAGAAAAACGGAAAGAAAAATCTTCGAACACCAAAGAAGGGAAATCGATATCTTCTAAATCGCCGAAACCTCCATGGTACCCCATATCCATAACCATATCCTCCGCCATAACCTGGAAATCCGCCATAGCCAAACTGACGTTCTTCTTCATTTTGTTCAGTTTCACGATGATGTCCCCAATCTTGATCTCCTTCAGGAATTAAGATAATCACATGATCATCATCCATGTCTTCAACAATACCATCATAAGAACTGCCATCATTCATTTCGATAACTACATATTGAAGCATATAGTTCTTGCACTGGTCCTGCATATGCTTTTTATAATCCTGCTGATCCATCGCTCCATATGACGGAACCATCATTTGACTGTGAATAGGCATGTTCATATAAGGATTGAAACCATTCATGACTTTTATTCATCCCTTTCCATATTGGTCATTCAATCACATCATATTCTAAGACTGGGTGTTTGTTACAAGATTTTCTGATCATGTAAACTTTACTTCTGTCCAATTCAATTAAGTCTATGATATTAGCGGAATTCCACCCTGATTTGTAACCATATTCAGGATATTTGTCATAAAGTATAGTGTATTTAATCAAATGAGGAGGATGCCTAATGATTAACGAACAAGGGATGCCGCAAAACCTTCAGAACGGTCAGTTAGATGATAGCAGACCTCAGTGGGGAGAAACATACGGACCTGGAATGGGTGCCGGAGCTGGATGGGGTCCTGGGATGGGATTTGGACCGGGCTCTGGGTTTGGACCGGGTGCTGGATTTGGATCAGGCGCTGGGTTTGGACCAGGTGCTGGATTTGGGCCGGGTGCTGGATTTGGACCAGGCGCTGGGTTTGGACCAGGTGCTGGATTTGGGCCGGGTGCTGGGTTCGGACCGGGCGCTGGGTTTGGACCAGGTGCTGGGTTCGGACCGGGCGCTGGGTTTG
>JACDOD010000002.1 GCA_017656265.1 Bacillaceae bacterium
TCCAAAAAATCTTTTGAAAAAGTTCAATCTAGCTTCTGGCGTTACAAGTTGTTTCGTTCAGTTTTCAAGGTTCGAAATGTCATCGCTCAAAACAGCGACTTTAGTAATATAACAAGTTTATTTCTGATTGTCAACAGCTTTTTAAAATGTTTTTTTACAGCTGTTTTTTCGCCTCACTTCGTGGCGACAGATAATAATATATCATGATTTCAATCTAATTGCAATAGAAATTGGGCTGTTTTTTTCAGCCCAATTTATGGAAACACAATCATTTGAATGGCCACCAGAGATACTAGACCAGGAATACCTAAAAACCCTGCAATAATCGTTGTAAATAAATTAATGGGTACATGTATTCCAAAACTTGCCCCGAACACATTTAAAAAGAAAAGTAATAATGCACCAATTACGACTTTAATAAATCCCTGTGATACAAGACGGAGAATATTTGTCGGTATACCCGAAATAAATAAGAATAAGATCAAAATCAAAATAATTCCTATTACCAGATAAGAGCTCATCGCACCATTCACACTCCCTTAGCTTGTCCCTACTATATCTATATGCAGGAACAAAGAGAATAGAACTATGATGAACTCTTTATATGACGATACCTCGCTTCTTTTAATAAGTAATAATATTTAGCCTTTTTAACTGCCAGGTCATATTTGCCTTTTTCACTCGGGTCAACACTGTGTCTCAACATCTCCTGCAAATGCTGGGAATCGTCTTTGAGCTGCCGAACCTTTTCCAGCAATTGCTGATCAAGCTGCTTTTTCTTTAGTTTCTTTTTGCCAAACATGGATCCACCGCCATCCTACAGTTCTCTTCGTCCCTCAAGTGCTTTTGATAAGGTTACTTCATCTGCATATTCAAGATCTCCGCCTACAGGAAGACCATGAGCAATGCGGGTCGTTTTTATTCCTGCTGGTTTGACCAGCCTGGAAATATACATGGCTGTGGCTTCTCCTTCAATATTCGGATTGGTGGCTAAAATTAATTCCTTTATATTTTCGTCTTTTAATCGGTTGATTAGACTCGGAATATTAATATCCTCTGGTCCTATGCCATCAATAGGGGATATAGCTCCATGCAGGACATGGTATTTTCCTCTGTACTCCTTCATTTTTTCCATGGCAATGACATCTTTAGGATCCTGGACGACACAGATCGTGCTTTCATCCCGTTCTTCATCCTGACAAATAGAGCATGGATCCTGGTCCGTAATATGCCCGCATACAGAGCAATGGGTTAATTCCCGCCTGGCATTCACCAAAGATTTAGCAAAGTCAAGCACATCGTCTTCTTTCATATTCAGCACAAAAAAAGCCAGGCGAACCGCTGTTTTGGGCCCAATCCCTGGCAACTTTGTAAAGCTGTCAATCAACCTTGAAATCGGTTCAGGATAATACATAAAAAGAACCCCCTAGAACATTCCAGGAATGTTCAATCCTTTTGTAAATTGTCCCATAGTTTCATTTGTTTTATCGTCTACCTGCTTTAATGCTTCATTCGTTGCAGCTAAAATTAAATCCTGAAGCATTTCTACATCATCTGGATCGACAACTTCCTCTTTGATTTCAATATCAACAAGC
This sequence comes from Bacillaceae bacterium, assembly GCA_017656265.1. Lineage (GTDB taxonomy): Bacteria > Bacillota > Bacilli > Bacillales > Alkalibacillaceae > Melghiribacillus. The sequence continues at coordinate 1,596 of JACDOD010000002.1, forward strand.
TCTTTTTTTCCATTTACTATGACTTTCACCATTCCTCCGCCGGCAGTAGCTTCGAATGTAGAATTATGCAGTTCTTCCTGAGCCTGCATCATTTTCTTTTGCATTTTTTGCATTTGTTTCATCATATTATTCATATTTCCCATTCCACCACGCATAAAAATTCCTCCTTATCAATCTTGAATCTCCAGTAATTCATCGCCAACCAGTTTACGGGCTTCTGCCACAACAGGGTCTTCGGTTTCTTCACTTTCATCCTGTTCTTGTTGGCGTTGTTTGCGAACATATTCTTCCCTTAATTCTTTCCAGTCTGCTTCCGGTATTGGAATAATGGTGATCGTCTTTCCAATAAAATCAGCCAGCAGTGATTCTATAGTATTTTGATTTTCCAGCATAAGGGAACAATGTATTTCATATTTAAAGGACAGTACAAGCGCCTTTTCTGAGGCTGCCCTTGGCTGACTGTTGATCAGTTTAGCATGAGCCGGGGGGCTGTTTTGCTTTAGTGAATCCATAAAGGCTGCCCACTGGCTCTGGATGCTTTGCAGCTCTTTTTTGGAAGCTTCATCCAGAACATGGCGAATTCGCTCAAATGGAACTTTATATTTTCTCCCCCTGGGATTCGTTTTGGGCCGCGGCTGGCTGGCAGTTACTGAACCTTCAGCCGCCGGGACTCCTGCCTGTTTTAAAGCCTGAAGCTCTTTTTCAAGCTGTTCCAGACGCTGCATCAACTGAGGAGAAACGGACTGATTCACGTTTTTTTCCTGTTGTAAATCAACCATTTTTAAAAAAGCCATTTCCAGGAATATCTTAGGTGTTGTCGTCCATTTCATTTCCTGCTGACACTGATTTAAGATGCTGATGGCTTGTTGAATCCATGCAGGCTCTGCAGATTGAGCCAGCTTTTGAAAGGATTCATCCGGAATGGCCCTCTCAAGCAATTCTACATCAGGTGTATTTTGATAAAGCAATAAATCCCTTAAATAATAAATCAAATCAAATACGAGGCGTCCTGGATCTTTTCCTTCCTGTATTGCTTCATCTACCATATTCAATGACAATCTGGCATCCTGTTCGTACAATGCTTGAACCATTTCTCCCAGGCGTTTCTGGGAAACTGATCCGGTAACAGCTAACACATCGTCAAGAGATAATTCTCCATTCTCACTATATGAAATAGCCTGATCGAGCAGACTCAAAGCATCACGCATTCCGCCTTCTGCTGCAAGAGCCACCGTTAACAGCGCTTCATCATCTGCCTGTACCTGCTCAGCTTCAAGGATATGTTTTAGCCTGTCTACAATAGACTGCTGTGAAATCCGCTTAAAATCAAAACGTTGACATCTGGAGATGATGGTTAACGGAATTTTGTGCGGCTCTGTCGTAGCCAGAATAAAAATCACATGACCCGGCGGTTCCTCCAGGGTTTTTAACAGAGCATTAAAGGCACTTATGGATAACATATGCACTTCATCAATGATGTACACTTTATACTTTACGGCACTCGGCGCATATTTAACGTGATCCCGAATATCCCTGATTTGTTCAACACTGTTATTGGATGCTGCATCAATTTCAATGACATCAGAAATGGAACCATCCTGAATGCCTCTGCATGCTGCGCATTCATTGCATGGCTCTTTTACCGGAGAACGCTCGCAGTTTACGGCTTTTGCAAAAATTTTGGCAGCACTGGTTTTCCCTGTGCCCCTTGGTCCTGAAAACAAATAGGCATGGGTAAACTTATTTTGAACAATTGCATTTTGAAGTGTTCTGGTGATATGGGATTGCCCCACAACATCCTGAAACGTCTTTGGACGCCATACTCGATACAAAGCTTGATAACTCATGTTCCACGTTCCCCTTTGTGGTTTCTTCCTCATTATACCCGATTGTTTACTATGATTTCAAAAGCTGTTGTCTATTTTTTAAAATATTCATCGGCACCCTGGTCTGTGAAAACAAGTGATTGGGCGAATCTGTTTTCCATCAGCCCATCACTTCCTTCCAGCCAAATATAAAACCCTTGCGATAAAACGCAAGGGTTTATGTGTCGTGTTTATAAAATTATATTTTAACGCCGTGCACCTGCCGTTGATGAAACCACCTCAAGCGTTACGTAAGCTCACGGCTCGACCCAGGCTGCCCTGCGGCACACGAGAATGACCGCTTACTGCTGCTTCCTTCCGGACCTGACAGGGTTCACGGGTTCCCGTTGCGCAGGACCCGGGTGTCAGCACCGGTTACTTACGGCAGACCATGAGTTGATTCCACCTCGAGCAGGAATTCAGCCCCGCTATAGCGGATTGCGAGTACAGGGCACCGCTACCTCCCCGCCTAGCACGGCAAACCTGCTAACTATTTTTTAAAAAGCACATCAAAAAATGTGCATTACTTAGTATATCGACTTTTTGATAAAATTTCAATCCTTTTATATTGGTAATTTACTTCCAACCCGGTTTAATTCTTCTTCTTTTCCCTTTTCTTTTTATCCCGCAGTTTTCGGAAAAAATTACTTAACAAAGCCCCGCATTCTTCTTTCATTACGCCCGGAATAACTTCGGCAACATGATTGAAACGTTGATCTTCCAGTAAATTCAAAAGACTCCCTGCCGACCCCGCCTTGGGATCGTATGCGCCAAAGACGACAACAGGAATTCTCGACTGCAAAATAGCTCCAGCACACATTGGGCAGGGTTCCAGGGTTACGTAAAGGGTACAGTCCTCCAGCCGCCAACTGTTCAATTTTTGATTCGCTTCCTCTATGGCAATCATTTCAGCATGACTGCTGGCTTTTTGGGATGTCACCCTTAAATTATGTGCTCTGGCAATAATCTCTTGATCCTTGACGATAACTGCTCCAATGGGAACCTCATCAAGTTTTTCTGCTTTTTTCGCCTCTTCAATGGCCTGTTTCATAAAATAATCATGCTTCATGGATACCACTTCTCTTCATTCATTTTTTCTTAACAAATCGTATGAAACTTTCTCTTTCGTTGCAAGTAAAATGACAGGGAAATGCCACAGTCCGTCTTTCTTGCTGACTTCTGGTGGCACCGTTCTGGCTTCCGCTTCTTCAGGGTGAATGAATCAGGTTATAGACAGGATATTTTAACGAAAATCTCTTCTATATTTTAAGTTTTCGTATCGTTTAACAAGAATACTTTCCTCCCCTCTCTCATACATTTTGTAAGAGAGTTACGGCTCGAAAGGAGGACTTCTCTTATGTTGATTTATGTGGTCGAACAGGGGGATTCGATATTTGAAATTGCCCGCAAGTTCCAGATTTCTACCCAATCTATCATTAACCTCAATCAGCTTGATCAGCCGGCAAACCTCGTTGTTGGTCAGGCTCTTGTCATTCCATCCGATCAATACGTTGTGCAGCCTGGAGATAATTTGTATCAGATTGGCCAGCAGTTCAATGTTCCTTATCAGCAGATTGCTCAGGCCAGTCAAATATCCGCTGATGCCCCTCTTAACCCTGGTCAGGTACTGTCGATTCCTGAAAAACCAAAAACCAGGGCCTTTTTTAATGCCTATGTAGAGCCGATTGGTGATGAGGTAAGTCCTGCACTTGAACAGTCAGCAAGAAACAGGGCAAGATATTTATCCTATCTCGCTCCCTTCAGCTACCGGGTAAATCGGGATGGGAGTCTGACACCTCCCCCATTGAATCAGTTTGCCCAGATTGCCAGAGAAAATCAGGCCGCCCTCATGATGGTGGTGACCAATTTAGAAGAAGGGCAGTTTAGCCGGGAATTAGGGAGGATCATTGTAACAGACGAAAACGTACAGAACACATTACTAAACAATATTGTACAGACAGCTAACGAAATTGGTTTTCGTGATATCCATTTTGATTTTGAATTTCTGCCGCCGGAAACAAGGGAGAATTACAATCAGTTTTTGCGGAAAGCAAAGGGACGTCTGTCAAATGAAGGATTGCTTCTTTCCACTGCACTGGCACCTAAAGTATCTGCCGAACAGGAAGGGGCATGGTATGAAGCCCATGATTATGGTGCTCACGGTGAAATTGCGGATTTTGTTGTTTTAATGACCTATGAATGGGGATATAGCGGAGGGCCACCTATGCCCGTTTCACCAATTGGACCCGTTCGCCAGGTAGTGGAATACGCCCTGACTGAAATGCCTTCCGAAAAAATATTTCTCGGCCAGAATTTATATGGTTATGATTGGACCCTTCCCTATGAACCGGGCGGGGAGTATGCCAGGGCTTTAAGTCCGCAGCAGGCGATTCAGCTTGCACGGGAACAAAATGTGGCTATCCAATATGATGAAGAAGCAGAAGCACCTTTTTTCTTTTACACAGATGATCAAGGCAACAGGCATGAAGTCTGGTTTGAAGACGCAAGGTCCATAGAAGCAAAGTTTGACCTTGTCAGGGAATTAAATTTAAAAGGGGTCAGCTACTGGAAATTAGGACTGAATTTCCCGCAAAACTGGGCACTGTTAAACAGTGAATTTAATATTGTGAAAGAACCTTAAAAAACCGACCCAAAATCCCCGTCCATATTTTCTGGTAGCGGACGGGGTTCATCCCTGTTTTCGTATAATACGAACCCGTAGTTCTCCTTTTTCCCCTTGCTGATAAGCTTTATCCAACCCTTTTTCTTTGATATCCCTTTTCAGAACCTTGACAAAGGGAATAGACACATAAAAAGCTTCTTCAAAAGGAAAAGGGTCAACTGAAATAGTTTTTCTGTCTTCCCATTTCGCCATCATTCCATTCCTGGCAAATGAAAACTTCTGGCGAAATCCATCTCTAAACCATGATAATTCCCGTTCCTTTTGAACTCCCGGCTCATTCATACAAATATATAATGATAAATCATCACAGAACTGGAGAAGATGAAAATGAAAGGCTACTTCATCATCGGAAATGCTGGTAATCATTCTGTCAAAAATCCGCTCCCTTCGACTTATTTCCCGGGAAATAAATGAAGATATGACAGCTTGGGACGAATTTTTTGGAAAAAATGAACTGTAGTGCATACTGCAAAGAACAGCTCCATAATTGGTTTTATCCTGTACTTCATCGATCCCCTGTTCATAATGGTTTATTTTTTCTTCCAGGGGATAATCAATAAAGGAGTAAGGTTTTTGATCGCTGTCATTCCATAAGGGTAGGTGATCCAGCGGAATCCAAGCTCGATCATGATTAGCAGTTGCATACTCGACTTCCCTGCGGAGATCAGGGCGAATAAAAAATTCCCTTTTCCAGTACCTGGCCATTTCTCCTGAAGCGAGGCCATGATCATGTTGTTTAAATAATAAAAAGAAATCTTGCTTATTCCGTACGATCATTAACACTCACCTGCTTTTATCTATAGATTGATCTGCTGAATATTTTAAGGAAAAAGTGTGTTAAATCCTTTATATTATTTTATTTTTAACTTTTTCGATTGCAAAATCATTTATCAGGTTACGATTGCCCTAATCCTCTGAGCTAATTTTTTCGTGAATACATAAGAAGATTGAGAGGAAGACAACTGCATGAACGTCAATCGGCTTTACCACGAAAAATGAATGTCAGCAAAAGAATCGATTAGTTATATCGAGCCAGAAGAAGATTTAATTACGCCGATTATGGCAGGAGAACCCCCTTTATTTTCTGGCAACTGGCCAGCAATCTTTTAACCGGGCATCGCCGATTGAGTATCCATACCGAAATGATTCCAGAACAGGTGGAAAATTTTTATTTAGGATGTGTAATGTGATTAGAATAGATTGAAGTTTTTCATGCCACAATTTTCACAATAAACAAGGGAGGAACAAGTCCTCCCTTTTAGACTTTATTCTTCTAATGTAGATGTATCTCCTGTCGGTAATCCAAGCTCCCAGGATTTCAGAAGACGGCGCATAATTTTTCCGCTTCTGGTTTTAGGAATCTTATCCTTAATTTCAATTTCTCTTGGAGCTGCATGGGCACTTAAACCCTTCTTCACAAATTGACGGATGTCTTCCAGCAGTTCATCGGATTCCTCATAGCCTTCGCGAAGCGTAATAAAGGCTTTGATAATTTCTCCCCGTTCAGGGTCCGGCTTCCCGATAACCCCTGCTTCTGCAACAGCAGGATGTTCAATCAATTTACTTTCTACTTCAAACGGACCGACGCGCTCACCGGATGTATTGATTACATCATCTAAACGGCCCTGAAACCAGAAATACCCTTCTTCATCCATGTACGCACTGTCACCGGATACATACCAGTCCCCAATGAAGTAGCTTTCGTATTTTTCGGGACGCTTCCAGATCTGGCGCATCATGGATGGCCAGCCCTTTTTAATGGCCAGGTTACCCATCTGATTCGGAGGCAGTTTGTTTCCGTCATTATCAATGATTGCCGCCTCAATACCCGGGAATGGTTTACCCATGGAACCTGGTTTAATTTCCATAGCTGGATAGTTACAGATCAGCATGCCGCCGGTTTCCGTCATCCACCATGTATCATGGATCCGTTTATCGAACACGTCCATGCCCCAGTGAATGACTTCAGGGTTCAGCGGCTCCCCTACACTTAATATATGGCGCAGAGACGATAAATCAAATTTTTCTAATACTTTTTCCCCGGCACTCATTAATTTACGGAATGCAGTTGGTGCAGAATACCATACCGTTACTTTATGTTTTTCAATGGTGGCATACCAGTCTTCCGGAGTAAAGCGGCCGCCGCGAATAACATTCGTTACCCCGTTCAGCCATGGACCAAAAATACCATAGCTTGTTCCTGTTACCCAGCCCGGGTCAGCTGTACACCAGTAAATGTCATCTTCCTGAAGATCAAGCACCCATTTTGCAGTCTGATAATGCTGAATCATGGCATTGTGTACATGATAGACTCCCTTTGGCTTGCCTGTGGAACCGGAAGTATAATGCAGCAGCATGCCATCCTCCAGATCTACCCACTCCACATCAAATTTTTCAGATGCCTGTTCCATTTCTTTATGGAAGTCAATGTACTGATCTCCAGTTACACCAGATGTGTCCCCAACAAGAACAATTTTTTCCAAATCGGGCAGACGATCCTGCGGTACCCGCTCAAGCAATTCAGGAGTTGTAATCAGCATGACGGCTTCGCTGTCCTGAAGACGGTCCTCAACTGCCTGTTCCATAAATGCTTCAAAAAGCGGACCGGCAATCGCACCAACTTTTAAAATTCCAAGGAACGCCATGTAAAATTCAGGACTCCGCGGCATAAATAAGAAAACACGGTCACCTTTTTTAATGTCGTATTTCTTCAGGACATTGGCAAACTGATTGCTGTATGTTTTCAAGTCACTGAATGTCAATTGTTCTTCCCGATCTGTATCGGAATAATAGAGGGCAATCTTGTCCTTTTTGGCAGGATCCTCCGCATGGCGATCAATCGCTTCATAAGCGATATTCACTTTGCCGGTTTTATGCCAGCTGAAATTCTTTTTTACTTCGTCCCAGCTGAAATTCTTGTAGGTTTCTTCATAGTTTTTCAGGTTGAAGTTTCCTTCTTTCACTGAAATTGGTTTCATATTCACACTATCACCCCATCCCCAATTTTTTTGCAATCGTTTACTTGCATATAGCTAGTACTAATATATGCAAAGGAAATAATAATATTAAATTTTCTAAAAAATTTGATATTTATATTTTATAAGAAACTTACAGATTTTTAAAGAAGTTTAATCTAATTCACTCCGGACAGTGCCTTTTATGAAGCAAAGAAGATTTATACTGACAGCAGCAGAATTTTCTCAAGAGCTTATGCCCCTATCGCTTTTGAAGTATATTTTTCCCTTAGTTGACTATGGCGATATCAAATACTGATTTAACTTGTCTTTTAACTTTTTCGGCATTGGTGTGCTCTGCTGGATGTCAAAATCAAAATGCACAACGATTTCATTTCCTGTCGCAATCAGTTCCTTTGAATTTTGCTCCAGGACCCGGTGAGTCAACCCAAAACTTTTTTTCCCAATCTTGTTGACGAAGGTTTCAATTACCAATTCCTGGGCAAAATACGCCTGATTTAAAAAATCACATTTAGTTGAAGCGAGAATAAAATGCCATTTATCTGTATTCAACTCATAACCAAGCTTTTGAAAAAAATGTACTCTTGCTTCCTCAAAATAGATAAAATAGCTGGCATTATTCACATGCCCCAGTGCATCCGTTTCAAAAAAACGAACTTTAACTCTGGATTCTTCAATCACGCAATATCCCCCTCGTGTATCGTTAAGTTAGTTATTTTGTATGCGCTTACACGCTGAATGATGGGTAATTCTTAAATTAGTTAACTATAGCGGTCCCCTTTTTTGATTCATAGTTATGTGACGTAATCTGAACAAGAAAGCTGCCATTTTTTATTAAAAGATATATCCGAATGATGGCAGGTTTATGAATAAAACTGCATCTGTATTTTTACAGATAAATCTAGTAAAATAAATTTAAATAAATTTTTCCAATTAAAAACTATTCGGAACCGGGGGTTTAGTCGGGATGGAAATATTCGTTGGGCGGCAGCCGATTTTGGATGTCAATCAAAAAGTAATTGGATATGAGATTTTATATCGCAATAATGCCAATAATCAATTTCCTGACATCAATGCCGATCAAGCCACATCGGACGTATTTAATAGTTTTCTTCAAATAGGTTTTGAGGACTTGTCGGAAGGGAAACCCTGTTTTGTCAATTTCACGGAAAATCTCCTTAAAAATGATATCCCTGCTTACTTTCATCCTGATATGCTGGTGGTGGAAATATTAGAAACGGTCGAGCCTTCAGCTGAGATTATTGAAACTTGCTTACATTTAAAACAAAACGGTTATACGATCGCTTTAGATGACTTCTCCATAGGCCCCCAAGATATTCATTTATATGATCCTCTTCTCGAAATCGCCGACATTGTCAAAATAGATATCCGAAATACTTCCAGATCAAGACAGCTTCAGTTATTGTCCCTGCTAAAGAAGTATGATGTGGAACTTCTGGCTGAAAAAATAGAAACACCGGAGGAATATCAGCAATGCCTTCAGGATGGCTATCAATACTTTCAGGGATTTTTCTTCAGCAAGCCAGCTATTTTATCTACCCGAGACCTGCCGGTACAAAACCATATTTATTTTTCCATTATTGAGGAACTGAATCAGAACCATCCCGACATTTACAAGAGGATTACCGAAAAAATCGAAAAAGATATCGCTTTGTCTTACAAACTATTAAAATTAATCAATTCACCCGCTTTTCCCACCATCTATAAAATTAAATCCATTCAGCAGGCCATTGTTTTACTGGGGCTAAAAGAATTTCAAAAATGGATCTATGTACTGTCTTTGCGGGAGGCGATTACAGAAATTGAAAATTATACAAACGAAGTTCTTAAAATGTGTTATATTCGGGCAAAAACCTGTGAATTAATAGCGGCTGAACTGGGGAAAAAATCAGATGGACCGAGTTTTTTTCTGACAGGACTGTTTTCGCTGATGGACACTCTGTTAAAACGTCCGATGGAAACGATTGTTTCCCAGCTCCCCCTCGATGACGGAATTGTCAATGCGTTAACAGGAACCGATAATGTTTACAAAAAAATATTAGACTTATCGGTGGCTGTTGAACGAGCTGAATGGCAGCAGCTGGATGTACGGATGAAAGAAGTTGGTCTTCATAAGGGAAATCTGTTTAATTGTTATAAACAGGCTATTTTATGGACACAGGATGTTTTGAAGGAAATATAACGATAACACTTGTTTTGCTCTTTTGACAGAAAAGGTCTAGTTGATATTATCAGGGAGTGAGAGAGATATGACCAGAAAAGTATATTGTGAGAAATGTTCAGGTGAGATTAAATATAGAGATGATTTAACAACAGCACGCTTGATACTAGAAGTCGTACCATATCATAATGAATGTTATGCACAAGATCTTAAATCAGCTAAAACGGTTTTTCTTGAAAATCAGCCAATCAACGGGACATCCGGAAATTTTGTCGCTGCATCTTCATTGTTTTTTATGATTCTGACTTTACTTTTATTTGACGGCTCACAGCGTTTCATTTCTATTTTGTTCCTCATACCATTGTTGTATCGGATATACTCCTATGTGGTCTATGAGCGTGTATTATTAGAGTAAGCATAATGGCATCTTTATAATTTGTCATGGAATGCAGCAGTGAACATAAATCCTTCTTTAGTCGGAAAAAAGACCCTTCGAACAGGTGATTTTTTTAATCCTGATCTTTATTATCCTTAAGGTAGAAGTAAATGCTGAGATCAGGAAGGGAGCAAGAGTATGATATTAGGATTGTATGAAGCCCATCTGCCTGTTCAAAATCTGGAAAGCTCCATCGAATTTTATCAACGTCTGGGATTGGAAATGACCTGGAGAGATGAACATACTGCATTTTTTTGGATTGAAAAAGAAAAAAGCTGGCTGGGCTTATGGGAGTCTAAAAAAAATGTTCAGTATCCATACCACCCATCCATACGCCATATCGCCTTTCGGGTCAGTTATGATTTTATGAAATATTCTGTTGAATGGCTCCGTGAACGGGACATCGAACCTGTTCCATTTGGCGGCAGGGAGTCTGTTGATCCCTTTGTCAGACCCCATCAAGGAAATGCTTCCGTTTATTTCCATGATATTGATGGTAACAGTTTAGAATTCATGTGTTTTATTGATGTTCCCGAACAGCTTAAACAAGTAGAAGGTAAGTTTTCTTTTGAAGAGTGGGAGCAGATGTTAAAAAAGTAGCTATAAAAAAACGCGGGTGAAGCTAATGCTTCAAACCCGCGTTTTTTTAATCGTATACGGCCCCGGAGGGACTCGAAACCCCGACGCACGGTTTAGGATACCGACTATAATGGTTTTAGTTCCTATTAATGCATTTTGAAGTATCCATGTTGAACTCAGACGCTAGTTAGCAATTTATTTCTAAATTGAATTTGCAATGTTTAGATACTTTAGTTTGCAAATATGTTTGCAGTTTAGTTTGCAATTGTGAGGTATTTATTTCCCTTTAAAATTTTTTGATGCTCGAAACAATATACTTTCCCCTTATATTTTTTATTGGATAAACAAAAGTTCTTAACTTTTTCTGATACCGGCCTCTTACAAATTACGCATACATCATTTTTTTCTTGGTCAGCTTCTGTCTTAGAATCATTTTTCTGCTTTAACAGCTCTATATGTCTTTGTCTGATTGTTTCATCAGTTATATTTGCTTTTGCAACGGTATCATAAATTTTATTGATTTCTTCCTGGGTTATTAATTCCTTTCCATATTTTCTTTTCAAGTCAAGGGTTTTTCTATGTATGTATTCAGATAATTCAACATCATAAATAATCAGCTGGTCCGACTGAATTTTTCTTAATTCCAGATCCACTTTAATAGTACATCTTTTGGTAAAGGAAACCATAGAGATGAAAAAGTCTTTATATTTGTGATCCAGCAGACTTTTTAGGGCTTCTATGTGACCATGATTTTGATTAAACGGATTCATCATATTAAACTTTCCATTTACGGACCATTGTTTTCTGTTTTTTCCTCCATATATGGTACCCTGATAATTCTTTGTTTCAACCACGAAAATTCCAAAAGGGTTAATGACTACATGATCAATTTGGGAGTAACCCGATTTAGACTTTGGATTTTCGACCATAATATCACTTAGATATTTATAGCCCTTCGGTAATTGATCTAACTGGATATCAATTTTGTATTCACCTAATTCACCTTTTCTGGAGGCAACCTTTTCATTATATTTTTTGAAGTTTTTTCCTTTTATATTTTTAGTTTGCTGTTCAAACTTTTCTTTATTTCTATTTTTGAAAAACTTTTTAAATATAGTCATCTTAATTCACCTTTTTTGATAAAACGTTAAAACTTGCTTTTTTATTTGAATACATATGGATCTCTTTCAAACGTGTCGTATTGGTTTTTCTTTTTTAGGTTGTTTTCATAAAGGAGTCAATTTTCTTTTTTAAATATTTAAATATGCTACTTATTAATGTATTAGTACTATTGTATGTATCAATCAACTCTGCATATGCTATCTTGCTACTATTAAGATAAATTATTTTTTTATTAATAGGTTTTATAATAAAAAAATCTTTATCTCTTTTAATAAAATATGCCATTATTTTAGTTCCATCTTCTAATTTAAAATAAAATAAATCAGGTTTAGACAACGCATATATAGAAATCAAATAACCGCTAGAAATAAAACCAAAAGATGTAATTATAACATAAGCAAGTATATCAAAAATCAAAATGATCAGCTGTTCTTTTTTAATATCAGTAATATTAACTAAATAGAAATGGATTCTACTTACAAGTAACAATGAAATTATTGCAAGAATCAAAAATGCAGAAAATAAAATGTTGTTACGCTTGTACTTTGGTATATTAGAAAAAAATAATTTGTTTAAAAAATTATTATGTTTACGTTTAATTTTCCAGTATATGAAATATACTAGAATAATAATATGAATATAATGTATTTTGTTCACAAAATTTTCTATTTTCCTAAAAAAATTTATATCAAATGTCACCCACCAAAATAATGACAAAACTAGTATATATACTATAAGAATTCCGGTAAGGAATTTATCCTCATAATCTTTAATTCCTGTAAAAACAGCATTGAATTTCCTAAAACCTATATTATGTAAGTTGTAGGAAATAATAGTAATCATTGAAATGAGTAAAATAGTACTTTTCCAATCCATACGCTTTCCCCTTTAATAAAAACTACTAATTCCATGATTGGTTATTATAATTAACAATTTCCTAAAAGAAATATTATTTAAAAATATACATAAAAATTCCTCAATTATCAATATATTACATTTTTCGCTACAAACTAACTCCTCCATCGCCTGATCATTACTGGTTAATCCCTATATACTTCAAGGTAATAGAAGGTGCTGAATGATTAAAAATACCCTGTAATAGATCCACTCTTTGGTCTTTTAGTAAAAATGATACCCAAAGGTCTTTCGGTGTGTGTGAGTACCGATATCAGCGTTTCCTGCCTTTTTTGCAGCCTCTTTCAGTATTTTATAGGCTTGCACCCTTTGAATCGGCTGATTCCCTCTCCTGGACTTAAACAGAAAGCTTTCCAGTTTCATTTCAGCTGTGTATCGTTCTATGTGTTCCTGGAGTTCAGTGTTTATTCTGAACCATTTTGACCTAGTCGTGGCCACATCCATAGGAACTCCTGTTATCCCAAGAAACCTGGATCGAAACTGGTTCCGTATAATAAAAAAAGCCGGCCTTCCAAAGATCCGTTTTCACGATATTAGACATACACACGCTACCATTTTATTATCCCAGGGAGTGCATCCAAAGATAGTTAGCGAACGCCTGGGGCATTCCAGTATAGGAGTAACTCTGGATACGTACTCTCACGTTCTCCCTAATTTACAAAAGGAAGCTGCTAATGCACTCGATAAGATAATGTTTGACGCTTAAATACTCTTTAGTTAAATAAAAGTTTGCAAAATGTTTGCAATTATGAGTTTAAATAAAAATGACGCAGTTGAAGCACACGCCTCAATCCTGCGTCATTTCTTTATTTTCAGCTAACGGCCCCGGAGGGACTCGAACCCCCGACGCACGGTTTAGGAAACCGACGCTCTATCCTGCTGAGCTACGGGGCCATGATTGCCTTGACTATTATACAAAATTTATCCCCGTTTGAAAAGCACCTCCCAAAAGGTGCCTGTCACTTGTCGAAATTTGCTGTTGCTGTGCCTGTTTGGCAGCAGTTATGATAAAATGAGATTTGTCGATTTGATGGGTTTCCTGTATTGTTTTTTTCGAAGGGGGTAACTATGATGAAACAGGTACCTTTTATAGCCATTGAAGGCCCCATTGGTGCCGGCAAAACATCGCTGGCAGAAAAAATAGCTTCCCATTTTCAATTTCATCTGTTGAAAGAAATTGTAGAAGAAAATCCTTTTTTGGCCAGGTTTTATGAAGATATTGAGGAATGGAGCTTCCAGACGGAAATGTTCTTTCTTTGCAATCGATATAAACAGCTAGAAGACATTAAACATCAGCATCTGGAGCATCATCATCCGGTTGTTTCCGACTATCATATCTTTAAAAATATCATCTTTGCCAAACGCACGTTAAAGGATCATCACTATAAAAAATACGAACAGATCTATCGCATTTTAACAGAGGACATGCCAGAACCGAATATCTTGATTTATCTGGATGCAAGTCTTGATACATTGCTGAAGCGAATTCAAATCCGAAACCGGGATGTTGAACAGCACCTCGATCCGGATTATTTAGATCAGCTCTCCGAAGATTATCGGGTATTTATGGAACATTTTGAAAAGGAACATCCCGATATTCCGGTGATTCGACTTAATGGAGATGAATTGGATTTTGTCCATCAACAAAAGGATCTGGACTATATTTTGTCCATCGTCGAAAACAACATAAAAAGGGGAATTTCAACATGACACACTCTAATTCATATGGTATACCAAAAGATTCTATCATCACCATTGCAGGTATGGTCGGCGTAGGAAAATCAACCATGACCCGAACACTGGCACAAAGGCTGAACTTTCAAACCTCATTTGAAAAAGTGGATAATAATCCTTATCTCGATAAATTTTATAGTGATTTTAAACGATGGAGCTTTCATTTGCAGATTTTCTTTTTAGCTGAACGCTTTAAAGAACAGAAACGGATGTTTGAATATGGCGGAGGTTTTATTCAGGACCGGTCGATTTATGAAGACACAGGGATTTTTGCACGTATGCATTACGAACGGGGAACCATGTCCAAAACGGATTATGAAACCTATACCAATCTATTTGAAGCCATGGTCATGACCCCTTATTTTCCCCATCCCGATCTGCTCATTTACCTGGAAGGGTCCTTTGAGGATATCGTGGAACGAATTAATCAGCGGGGACGCCCAATGGAACAGCAAACCTCAATGGAATACTGGAAAGAGATGCACGACCGCTATACGAAATGGATTAATGAATTTAACGCATGCCCGGTTATGCGGTTAAATATCCGGGACTATGATTTAATTAATGATGAGTCATCAATTGAACCTATTCTGGAGCGAATGGGATACTATATTCAAAAAGCCCGATCAAAAAAATAAGACCCTTTACATAAAAAGGCAGGACCAGACCGCGAAAGGACATAAAATATCCGAACTATATTCAATCGCCATATGAATAAGTTCGGATATTTTTACATTGATAGATAAGATAGTATAAAGTTTTCACCGGGCATTTCTTTATTTCACAGCTTTTTAAGAGGTTTTCTTTTCTTTTTGTTTAACGGAAGGTTTAGGCTGCTCGCTTTTCATTTTACTTTCTCCTTTAAAGGTTCCTCCTTCATCAATGATAAAAGTGTTCATTTCTACATTTCCTATTAATGTTCCGCTCGATTCTATATGAATTTTTTCTTTAGCCTGTACATTTCCTTTTATTTCACCGGCAATGATGACGTTTCTTCCCTGGACACTGGCATCCACACAGCCGTCTTTTCCAACAGTCAAGTCTCCCTGACAGATGACTTCTCCTTTTATGTTCCCATCCACTCTCATACTTGCTTCTGTTTGGATTTTTCCTTCTAATACCGTTCCTTTGCCAATAACTGTATCCACTGTATCTTTTCTTTTTTCACTTTTTGAAAACATGTTTTTCCCCACCTTATCAATGGTTGTTGTTCAGTACTCTTTGCAAAAACATCATGTATGGATATGGGTCGATCATATTCCCGTTTTTAATGATTTCATAATGCAAATGGGATCCGGTACTTCTTCCAGTTGACCCCATATAGCCGATTACGTCCCCTTTTTTGACTTTATCTCCTTCATTTACTGCGAGTCTTGACATATGGCCATACCGTGTTTGATAGGTCGAGTTATGGTTTATTACAATTGAATTCCCGTAACCTCCATCCCGGCCTGAAAAAATTACTGTTCCATCAGCAGCTGCATAAATAGGTGTTCCCCAGGGGCCGGCAAGATCAATGCCCGTGTGAACAGCTTCACGTCCTGTAAATGGATCTGAACGTTTTCCAAATGTTGATGTAATCCTGGTGGCATCAGTTGGCCAAAAGGTTGGGACGGATTTTAATTTTTCATTAATTTTTTCAATGTTTTCAAGAGCCTTCTCATATCGTTTTATGAAATCAGGCAGTTGCTCTTCTAATTCACTGTACTGAACGGTTAATGAACGGTCCTTCTCCGTTTGATAACTGAGTTGTACAATCTCATTCTGCCCTGTTCCCTGCTGAAAAGGGATGTCCAACCCTCCCATTGGTCCCGAATCTTGCACGGATTCAATATGGTCCGGATTCAGTGAAGAAATCATCTCTGTTAATTCCCTTTCCAGTTGATCTAAATGGATAAGTTTCTCTTCTATTCTGCTGGCTTCTTGTTCATAGTAAGCAATTTCCTCACGCTGCTGATCCACCTTTTCTTTCATCTGAACTAAATTTTGCGTTAGAATTTGATTTTTTTCCTCTAACTGTTTTCCAGATGTTTCAGATATATATAACCAGATGGAGAGCGTCACCAGCACCAGTGAAGCGATATAAGGAATGATTTTAGGAATTTTCAATTGTATAACAGGTTTATTCGTATCGGACATAAGCAGGATGGTCCAGGTTTTGTTCCGCGTTTTCATTCCAGTCCCCCCATTTTTAGGCATTCCTACTAAAATTTCGACATGTCCCTCCATCATCCCTTTAAGAAATTCATACAAAATATGTAAAAATAAGGAATCCAGCAATAATAAAAAAACACCCCATCTGTTGAATGGGATGTTTTTAATTCTGACATAAAAAAAACGCTACATGTACGTAACGACCCTGTCCAATCTCCAATTTTTATGCGCATAAAAAATGGCGGAGGAGGAGGGATTCGAACCCCCGCGGGCCGTGAAGCCCCTGGCGGTTTTCAAGACCGCTCCCTTCAGCCAGACTTGGGTACTCCTCCGTGCTGACACTTCAAAAATATATCACATGATAACATTCTGTGCAAGAGGCTTAGTTATTTTTTGAATTTTTTAATTTTTCTCTGGGTGTATACCCGTTAAATGAACATCCGCCATACTTACTGTTATGCACAAATCATTCTAAAGCATTCTACTGGCTTATTTTGAAACAAAAAAGATTCCCGGAAGGACGTCTGAAAAGTATCGTCAATAATGACCAGATCCAGATCAGAGGTAGCAGTTCCCTGGCCTCTCACATGGCTACCGCACAAAAGAGCTGTCCGGCAGCCAGGAAAATGCTCCTGAATGATGCGTTTAGCCATTTGAGTCAAACCTTGTTCCACCTCAGACATCCTCCCAGAATGCTTTTTATTTTTTCGGTTCAATTTTTTCTTTATTGCCCATGTAAGGACGCAATACTTCCGGAATAACAACAGAACCATCTTCCTGCTGGTAATTTTCCAGAATAGCGGCAACTGTACGGCCAATCGCCAGGCCTGAGCCATTTAAGGTGTGCACATATTCTGGCTTTCCTTTTGGGCCGCGGCGGAAGCGGATTTTTGCCCGGCGAGCCTGATAGTCTTCAAAGTTAGAACAAGAAGAAATTTCTCGATACGTATTATAGCTTGGAAGCCACACTTCAATGTCGTATTTTTTTGCTGCGGTAAACCCTAAGTCACCTGTACACATGCTCATCACCCGGTAAGGCAGCTTTAACAGCTGCAGCACTTTTTCAGCATGTCCGGTCAGCTGCTCTAATACGTCATAAGAGTCTTCCGGCTTTACAAACTGAACCAGCTCTACTTTGTTAAACTGATGCTGGCGAATTAATCCCCGGGTATCCCGGCCGGCAGAACCGGCTTCAGAACGGAAACAAGCACTAAAGGCAACATATTTTTTTGGCAGATCTTCTTCATTTAAAATCTCATCCCGATGGAGATTCGTAATCGGCACTTCTGCAGTTGGAATTAAGAAATAATCCCAGTCAGCGATTTTAAAGACATCTTCTTCAAATTTCGGCAGCTGGCCCGTTCCGGTTAAACTGTCACGATTCACGATATAAGGAGGCAATGCTTCTTCATAGCCATGCTCATCCGCATGCAGGTCCATCATAAAGCTCATCAGTGCACGTTCCAGTCGGGCCCCGATTCCTTTATAAAATACAAACCGGCTGCCGGTTACTTTTGAAGCCCGCTCAAAGTCCAGGATATCCAGCTGATCAGCCAGATCCCAGTGAGCTTTTGCTTCAAAGTCAAATTTCGGTACCTCTCCCCATTGGCGGACTTCCACATTATCGTCCTCATTTTCTCCGACAGGGACGCTTTCATGGGGAATATTTGGTATGGACAGAAGAAGCTCATGCAAGTTATCTTCAACATCCTTCAGTTCCTGGTCCAGAGTTTTTATTTTCTGACTTACTTCCCGCATTTCTTTTATTAAGTGATCGGCATCCTTTTTTTCTTTCTTTAGTAATGAAATTTCTTTAGAAACTTCATTCCTTTTAGCCTTTAGTTCCTCGCTTTCCTGAATGAGTTGCCTTCTTTTTTGATCCCATTCTCCAAATTTATCAAAGTCAGACAGATCTTCACCCCGATGCTGCAATTTTGCTTTTACTTCTTCAAAGTTGTCACGTAAAAACTTCATATCAAGCATCGTTTTATCCTCCTTTACTAAATTTTTACAAAAACTAAAATGAGACTCATTTCATGAAAAAACTCCCGTCCCTTAAACGTTAAGGGACGGGAGTGTATATTCCCGCGATACCACCCTCATTGAAGGCATACTTTTAACTCAATAACCTTCCTGCTTGGCTACGGTAACGGCGTTTCACCGAATATGCCTACTATGTCTTAACCAAGAACAGACGTTTCAGCATACCAGCTCAGGGATGGATTCACAGCCTTCTTTCACCGGTTTCCACCACCCACCGGCTCTCTTGAGAAAGAACGAACTGCTACTATTTCCCATCACAGCTGTTGAATGTGTATATTCCTTTTATTGTTTATTAATGTAACGGATTTTTTAGGAAGTTGCAAGTTCTTTTTTAGATTCTTCCACCATCTGAATAAAATGCTGGGTCAGACGATTGTCATCAGTTAATTCCGGATGGAAGGCACAGGCAAGATAATGGCGATCCTGGGCCAATACAATTTTGTCCTGATAAGTAGCCAGAATCTCTACACCTTCACCTACTTCCAGTATATATGGGGCACGAATGAAAACCGCATTAAATTGATCGGCAATCCCTTTGATATCGATTTCTGCTTCAAAGCTCTCCCTCTGACGGCCAAAGGCATTCCGCTTCACTGTTGTATTCATTAATTTTAGATGAGCATCACTTTGTCCGTCAATTTCTTTCGCGAGCAGAATCAAGCCTGCACAGGTACCGAAAATAGGTTTTCCTGCTTTTCCGAAATTCTGAAGCGCTTCATAAAAATCATATTTATCGATTAAACGGCGCATCGTGGTGCTTTCGCCGCCTGGAAGAATAAGGCCGTCAATTTCGTCCAACTGTTCCTTTTTCTTAATCACCACAGCCTCAGCGCCGCATGATTCAACCGAACGTACATGTTCCCGAACAGCACCCTGCAATCCTAATACACCGATTTTCGTCATGATGCATTTCCCCTTTGTTCAATAGATCCGTTAACCCTCATAAATCATCCATAAAAAGCCGTCAATGTTGAATTACTGGCTTCGATCTTGCATGCGCTGTTCTGGAGCCAGGGTTGACATTTCAATGCCAGGCATCGCATCGCCAAGATCTTTTGAAAGCTGTGCAATTAATTCATAATCTTCATAATGTGTTGTTGCTTCTACAATCGCACGTGCATATTTTTCAGGGTTAGAAGATTTGAAAATACCTGAACCGACAAATACACCGTCAGCACCTAATTGCATCATGAGAGCCGCGTCTGCTGGAGTAGCAATACCTCCTGCTGCGAAGTTAACCACTGGAAGACGGCCTTCCTGTTTAATTTCTAATAAAATTTCATAAGGTGCACCGTTTTCCTTTGCATATACCATTAATTCGTCATCAGACATACCTGCCACTTCACGGATTTGCGCCTGTACCTTACGCATATGACGAACCGCTTCAACAATATTTCCTGTTCCAGGCTCACCTTTTGTGCGAAGCATGGATGCTCCTTCGCCAATACGGCGAACCGCCTCGCCCAGGTTGCGGCATCCGCATACAAAAGGAACCGTAAATTCACGTTTATTGATATGATACACTTCATCTGCAGGTGTCAATACTTCACTTTCATCGATATAGTCTACACCCATAGACTCCAGTACACGAGCTTCTACAATATGTCCAATACGCGCTTTCGCCATTACAGGAATGGATACGGCATTCATAACCTCTTCTACGATGCGGGGATCAGCCATACGGGCAACTCCACCGGCTGCACGGATATCTGCTGGAACCCTTTCCAGTGCCATAACGGCTACAGCACCTGCTTCTTCAGCAATTTTAGCCTGTTCGGCATTCACAACGTCCATAATGACGCCACCTTTTTGCATTTCTGCCATACCACGTTTTACACGATCAGTACCTGTTTTTGACATGCTGTTTTCCTCCCATTCTGATTCAAAAATCACGATAATTTATGTCCAATTAGTAATTTTACCTTATTTTGATCAAAAATCCTACTAACAAATCTGAAATTAAAATAAGCCTTTAATTCCATTCGTTACACTTGAAAAAATATCAGCGAAAAACTCTCCAATGGCGCGGAAGAACAGAGCAAACCAGCTGGCCTTCTCCACTCCATCTTTCGTAACAACAGGAACAATGGTCGCCTGTTGCTCTAATTCGTCCAGCAAGTAACCAAAATTTTCATCACCGGTATAGGTTACTCGCATCCTTCCAACCTGAGTTCCTTCTTCAACTGGAGCCGTCAGTTCACCATCTTCTGTTAATAAAGATTCATCCAGTTCGAACACAGCCTGATATTGGTCTTTTTCTCCTTTTTTTATCATCAGTTCAACCGGTGCAGCTGATTCAATTTCAACCTGATTTTCTTTACCTTTGGTTACAGGAATAACAGATTGTTCGTCAATTTGATAACCGGAAGGGAAAATTTCTTTCCTTTCAAACTGGCTGAAGCCATAATCCAGAAGCTTCTGGGTTTCCAGGAAACGTGCTTCTTTACTAGCTGTCCTCATCACAACGGATATTAGCCTTCTATCACTCCGTTCAGCTGTTCCTGTAAAACAATAACCGGCTAAATCTGTCCAGCCTGTTTTTAGTCCATCTACACCTTCATACCCATATTGTTCAAGATAGCCTGGCATTCCCGGAAGCATCCAGTTCCAGTTCGTCATCATTTTTCCTTCAAATTCTTTTTGTCTGACGCTTGAATGTTCCAGAACTTCCGGATAATCTTTGATTAAATGATAGGCCAGCAATGCTGCAGAACGGGCTGAAAGCAAATTATCAGCTTCAGGATCGGTTCCTTTCGGATAGTTGTCCCCTAAATCACGGTTGGATAGACCTGTTGAGTTCACAAACTGAAAATCAGGCAAACCCATTTCTTTGCCTTTTTCATTCATCATTTTCACAAATTCGCCTTCACTGCCGGCGATTAATTCTGCCAGGGCAATGGTTGTAGCATTATCGGAATAAATGGCCATCGCATCATATAATTCCCTAACAGTATATGGATAATCTTTTCTTAACCCGATACCGGAAAAGTCATTGTTATATGAAATATCATAAGCATAATCACTGATCTCTGTGGTCGTATCCCAGCTGATTTTTCCTTCATGGATTGCTTCTAACACAAGATACTCGGTCATCATCTTAGTCATACTGGCTGGAGGTAAAGCAACATCCGCATTTTTTTCATATAAGATTTTCCCTGTTTCAAAATCAACTAATATAGCCGATTCGGCTTGAATGTCTGCTGGTTGCGCATTTACCGTTATAGGTACTGGAATCATGGATACAAAAACTATTGTCATTACAGATACCAAAATGAAAAGGTTATGATAGATCTTTTTCATTCTTTTTACCTCCACCTTTAGAGTTCTTCACGTAGCATATTTTATCACAGGTGTATGCAAAAAAATAGACAGGGAAAAGTCCCTGTCTCAAGATTCAAAAATAGGTTAAACGGAGTAGTTTGGAGCCTCTTTTGTAATCTGTACATCATGGGGATGACTTTCCTTCAGGCCTGCATTGGTAATTCGTACAAATTGTGATTCTTCTCTGAGGAAAGTTAAATCCTTCGCACCACAATACCCCATGCCTGAACGGAGTCCGCCAACCAGCTGATGAATTGTATCAGCAAGTGGTCCTTTATATGGAACCCGTCCTTCTATACCTTCTGGAACTAATTTATTGGCTTCAGATTCATTCTGGAAGTAACGGTCTTTGGAACCAGCCTGCATGGCACCAACGGATCCCATGCCTCGATAAACTTTAAAACGGCGTCCCTGATAAATCTCGGTTTCTCCTGGGCTTTCAGTTACACCGGCAAATAGGCTTCCCAGCATAACTGCATGGGCACCGGCAGCAAGGGCCTTCACAATATCTCCTGAATACTTAATTCCTCCATCAGCAATAATTGGAACCCCATGCTTGCTGGCTTCTCTAGCACAGTCATAAACAGCCGTAATTTGCGGTACACCGACGCCCGCAACAACCCTTGTTGTACAGATGGAACCAGGGCCTATGCCTACTTTAACAATATTGGCACCAGCTTCAATTAAATCCCTTGTACCTTCAGCAGTTGCTACATTTCCAGCGATAATATTTAACTCAGGATAGGTCTCTCTTACTTTTCGGACCAGATCAAGTACCCCTTTAGAATGTCCATGGGCTGTATCAATAACAATGACATCAACGCCGGCTTCCACCAGTTTCTCAATCCGAAGCATAGAGTCAGCCGTTACCCCGACAGCCGCTCCTGCTAACAGACGTCCCTGTTCGTCCTTAGCTGCATTCGGAAACTCAATGACTTTTTCAATATCTTTAATCGTAATTAACCCCTTTAAGATTCCCTGATCATCAACAAGGGGCAGCTTTTCAATTTTATATTTTTGTAAAATTTCTTCCGCTTCCTCAACGGTTGTCCCGACTGGAGCTGTTACAAGATTTTCGCTCGTCATCACTTCTTTAATTTGAATAGAGTAATCCTGAATAAACCGCAGATCGCGGTTCGTAATAATCCCGACCAGCTTTTGATCCTCTTCATTATTCACAATTGGTACACCAGAAATGCGATATTTTCCCATTAAATGTTCTGCATCATATACCTGATGCTCCGGTGTTAAGAAGAAAGGATTGGTGATCACTCCATTTTCGGAACGCTTAACCTTGTCCACCTGATCTGCCTGCTCTTCAATGGACATATTCTTATGGATAATTCCTAATCCGCCCTGGCGTGCCATGGCAATGGCCATTTCTGCCTCTGTAACTGTATCCATCCCTGCACTGATTAGCGGAATATTCAGCTTTAATGTAGGAGACAGTTCTGTCTTAACTTCTACTTCCCTTGGCAGCACTTCTGACTTTGCTGGTACCAGCAGTACATCATCAAAGGTTAATCCTTCTTTTGAAAATTTGTCCTCCCGCATGCTTGATCCTCCCTTTTAATCATGCTTTGTGAAAAAGTGGTTAAACTAAATAGGAAAAAGATTTCGTTTTTATTATTGTTAATAACAATACGACAAGAGTGCTTGTTTTTCAAGAAATATTTACGAAAAGGTGGGGCAAATGTTAAAGGAAAAAATTTCTGTATTTGTGAACCAGCTAAAAGCGGTATCTGTTATTCAATCGTACCTTAAGCGGTGTTACGCATTACAGGGGGAAAAAGAACCTGATTCACTCAGCTTTTCAAATGCAGAACGTTTTTTATATTACCTCAATCATTCCCAGATCTTTTATGATCAGGTGAGAAATTCCCCTATTGAAATTCAGCCCATTCTGCTTTTTTATGGAATGGTGCAGCAGATTAAATCATGTCTTTTAACGATCAGACCCCATTATCCCGAATCAACGAATTTGCTTGCTCACGGTGCTTCCACGCGGAAACGAAAAAAACAGCAATATTCCTTTCTGCAGGATGAAGTCAAAA
The DNA here is from genome assembly GCA_017656265.1 of Bacillaceae bacterium. GTDB lineage: Bacteria > Bacillota > Bacilli > Bacillales > Alkalibacillaceae > Melghiribacillus. The sequence goes on from JACDOD010000002.1 coordinate 25,659, forward strand.
TTCAGCAAAAAGGATTGTTTCCATATCTGGCACGCTATATGTTTCATATGAAACATATGCCAAAAGACAAATTTTCCATGGATCTATTATTTAAAAAAATTCCCGAAATGAATGAAGTGTATAACATTCATCATAGCGATTCCGCTCAAATTAATATTGGCCATTATCTTGATCCTATTTTTTTAATGCCAGAGTCTGTTTTAGATGACCTCCATTTGACAAAAAACAGCCTGGAGCACAAATTGAATCAATGTCTCTGTCACTTCGATAGTTTAAAACAAAAAGGAGATTCACTGGTGTTAAGTTTTACAGAGCCCCTTCAACCTTTTTACAGTGACATTATGACACTGCATTTACAGGAGGAACACTATTATTTTCCCTGTCAGCGGACCATTTTTTTTCCCTTTCATGAGATTATGGTCCATTATTTGCTCCTGTATAACCTAAGCATGATTTGCCGTTACGAAACCGAATGGTGGGGGGAACTTCTTCACACTTTTTCAAGCAAAGATTATCCTTTTATTACTCGTTATCTCGAAATCGCTGCAGAAAAAGTCCCTGTTCTGCTTGGTGCTTTTTTAATGCAGCAATATGAAAGGATATCTTAATAAAAACACAATTTATTTCATGTACAACTTTACTTCCACATAAAAAAAGGCTGCCCCTTTATTGATAGAAGCAGCCCTTCAATAGTTATTTCTATGTTATGATATCTTCAATATATAAATCTGATTGCTGTTTTAAATCAATGATTGTTCCATTTTCCAGCTTAACCATGGGTCTGGTGGGATTTTTTCTGTCAATAAAGACAATTTCCCCTTTTGAGTGATCTGAAAGCTGTACCCTTGTTCCATTTGAAAAATTGGTCAAACTATTGATAAATACTTGAACTGTGTCCGGGTCTAATTTTCCAAACTGGTAATGATGAATTTCCTCAATGACTTTAAAAGGGGATTGCTTGGAACGATAATTTCTCTCTGATGTCATGGCATGGAACATATCAGCTACAGCTATAATTTTAGCAAAAGGATGGATTCGATTGTCTTTTAGCCCCATTGGATACCCGGAACCATCCAGCCGTTCATGGTGCTGCAGTACACTTAATTTCACTGCATTGGTAAGAGTACTAAGATTTTCAATCATCCGGTAGGAGTAAATAGGGTGCTTTTTCACCTCACTAAATTCTTGGGAATTGAGAGGTGATGTCTTTTCTAATATTTTCCTATCCACTTTAGCCATGCCCGCATCACTTAAGTAAGCGGATAGAGCAACCTGAAAACGTTCTCCCCTTTTATAATCCATTTTGTAAGCAAGTAAATTCGCGAGCAAAGCCATCGTAACCATGTGATGATACAGGTACATTTCCTTATTAGAGTAATGATGAACTGAAAACACCAGTTCTGGGGATTGTTCTGCAATTTTGATCAGCGGAATTAAGTGATCCCTGATTTTCACAATATCTACTGGTGAACCGGCCTGCCAGTCTTCAAACAGTGCTTTTGTTTGTTTCGCACTGTGCAGATAATAATCAATAAACGACCAGTCATCCTGTTCTCTTTTTGGTGAGGATTGTTTTTCTTTTTCTTTTTCCTGCTTCTTTTCCTGTTCATCCTCAATGACAGACTCTGGCTGAAAAGGTTCACCATTTACCAGTTTCGGAGACACAGATACTTCATCGATCAAAAACTTTTTTAATACCGTAATATGTATGTCCTTAACCACTGTATTTCTTGGCACAATTGGCTGCAGGGTTTGTCCCATCACATCCTTCGTAATAAGACAGCCTGAAACCAATTCATCTGGATGGACTCTCACAGTACATTTGATACCTCCTTGTAAAGAAAGGAAAGCTAATAAAAATCAGCCTATGAATCAGGGGAATTTGTAAGAAAAAGAGGACAATATCCCAATTGCCCTCCTATTCACTATTCTTCAGTTGTTTCATTCTCTGATGTTTGTTCCGGTTCATCTTCCACACCCTCATCATTCTCTTCCTTTTCGATGCGGGCAACCGTTGCCACCTGGTCTTCTTCATGCAGTCGAATGAGCCGAACCCCCTGGGTATTACGGCCAGTAACAGAAATGCCGTCAACAGACATGCGAATCAGTACGCCGCTTTCCGTAATAATCATAATATCTTCTTCTCCTGTTACGGTTTTGACCGCTGCTACCATTCCATTACGTTCCGTTAAATTACAGGTCAAAATCCCTTTTCCGCCCCGTCCAGTAATACGGTAATCTTCAGCAGGGGTACGCTTTCCAAAGCCATTTACGGTTACAACCAGTACCTGTAACCCATCTTCTATGATATCCATAGACACTACTTCATCTTCTTCGTCACGAAGAGAAATAGCTTTTACACCGGCAGCTGTTCTTCCCATAGCACGAACTTCTTCTTCCGGGAAACGAATTAAATACCCTTTCTTCGTACCAACCATAATATCTTTTTTGCCGTCTGTCAGACGAACCGCAATTAATTCATCTTCATCCCTCAGATTAATGGCGCGGATGCCGTCACGGCGAATATTCCCAAACTGTGACAGTGCTGTTCGCTTTGAAATGCCTTGCTTTGTTGCAAAGAAAATATAATGATCATCTTCAAAATCTTTTACGGCAATAACTGCGTTGATCCATTCATCTTTTTCTACATTGAGCACATTGACAATTGGGATCCCTTTAGCTGTCCGTCCAAATTCAGGAATTTCATAGCCTTTAGCTTTGTATACTTTACCTTTGTTCGTAAAAAATAACAGCGTGTCATGTGTGGAAGTAGATAATAAATGTTCTACAAAATCATCTTCATTGGTTCCCATACCCTGTACTCCCCGTCCGCCTCGGCGCTGGGCACGGTAAGTGGATAGCGGTAACCGTTTAATATAACCTTTATGAGTTAGCGTAATAATGACCGTTTCTTCAGGAATTAAATCCTCATCCTCAAAGAAGTCTGCCTGTCCAATTACAATTTCCGTACGGCGTTCATCATTATATTTATCTTTGATTTCTGTTAATTCTTCACGAATGATTTCCAGAACTTTTTCTTCGTTCGCTAAAATTTCTTTTAATTCTGCAATTAATTTGATCAGGTCCTGATATTCCTGTTCAATTTTCTCGCGTTCTAATCCAGTTAAACGCTGCAGGCGCATGTCCAGAATGGCCTGTGCCTGCTTTTCCGAGAGTTCGAAGCGATTCATTAAGCCTTCACGGGCGATATCGGTTGTTTTCGAGTTACGGATTAAGGAAATCACTTCATCTAGATGATCCAGTGCAATACGAAGACCTTCGACAATGTGTGCACGAGCTTCGGCTTTTCTTAATTCGTAGGCAGTACGTCGTTTAATGACTACGATTTGATGATCCAAATAATACTGCAAACATTGTTTTAAATTTAATACTTTCGGTTCCCCGTTAACAAGAGCTAATAGATTAATTCCGAAAGTTGTTTGCATGGCTGTTTGCTTATACAAATTATTTAATACAACATTTGGATTGACGTCACGGCGAAGCTCAATGACAATTCGCATACCTTCACGGTCTGATTCATCACGCAAATCGGTAATTCCGTCAATTTTTTTGTCCCTGACGAGTTCAGCAATTTTTTCAATTAATTTTGCTTTGTTTACCTGGTAAGGAATTTCAGTCACAATAATGGACGACTTTCCGTTATCATGCTCAACAATCTCTGTTTTTGCCCGAAGTGTAATGGACCCTTTTCCTGTTTCATAAGCTTTGCGGATGCCGCTTCTTCCTAAAATTTGACCGGCTGTCGGAAAATCAGGTCCAAAGATATAGTTTTCCATTAATTCATCAACAGTAATATCCGGGTTTTTACTTACGGCCAGCACTCCATCTATTACTTCTCCCAGCTGATGGGGCGGAATATTGGTAGCCATACCTACTGCAATTCCGGATGCACCATTCACCAGAAGATTCGGGAATCGTGACGGCAGCACAATCGGTTCTTTTTCGGAACCGTCATAGTTGTCCGTAAAATCAATGGTATCTTTATTAATATCACGCAGGATTTCCATGGAAATTTTGGACATGCGGGCTTCGGTATAACGCATTGCTGCAGCAGCATCACCGTCCACTGAACCAAAGTTTCCATGACCATCTACCAGCATATATCGGTAGTTAAAGTCCTGTGCCATTCGCACCATCGTATCGTACACAGCAGAGTCCCCATGGGGATGATACTTACCGATAACTTCCCCGACAATACGTGCCGACTTTTTATAAGCTTTATCTGCATGCATTCCAAGGTCATGCATCGCATATAAAATTCTCCGGTGAACGGGCTTTAACCCGTCTCTTACATCTGGAATGGCCCGGGAGACGATAACACTCATTGCATAATCTAGAAAAGATGTTTTCATTTCCTGGCTAATATTCACTTCTTGAATATTTGATCGCTCTTGATCTGCCATTGGCTTCCCTCCTATTACTGAGGCCGAGAAAAATTACACAAAAATGTTAAATATCTAAATTTTTAACGTAACGAGCGTTTTTCTGGATGAAGTCTCGGCGTGGTTCTACTTTATCCCCCATTAGAATTTCAAAAATTTCATCAGCTTCTATCGCATCTTCTAATCCAACCTGCAGCAGTGTTCTCGTGTCTGGATCCATTGTTGTTTCCCATAACTGAGTAGGGTTCATTTCTCCTAAACCTTTATACCTCTGGATTCCTGGCTTCGGTGATTTTGGAAGCTCGTTTAGTTTCTGTTCCAGCTCCCTGTCACTGTACACATAGTAAACCGATTTGCCCTGCTGAATTTTATAAAGAGGCGGCTGGGCAATATAAATATATCCATGTTCAATTAATGGACGCATATAGCGGTAAAAGAATGTCAGCAACAAGGTTCGGATATGGGCACCATCAACATCGGCATCCGTCATGATGACAATTTTATGATATCTCGCTTTGGAAATATCAAATTCTTCGCCTATTCCAGTTCCAAGAGCTGTAATGATGGTCCGGATTTCGTTGTTCGATAAAATTTTATCCAGGCGGGCTTTTTCAACGTTAATAATTTTTCCCCTGAGTGGCAGAATAGCCTGAAAATGGCGATCCCGTCCCTGTTTAGCAGATCCGCCGGCAGAGTCACCCTCAACGATATATAATTCACTGATGGAAGCATCTTTGGACGAGCAGTCAGCTAATTTACCCGGTAAATTAGCAACCTCTAATGCACTCTTCCTCCTCGTTAATTCCCTTGCTTTTTTAGCGGCAATTCTGGCACGGGAGGCCATCAATCCCTTTTCAACGATCTTTTTTGCAATATCTGGATTTTCAAATAAAAACTTAGAAAAATTTTCGCTGAAAACAGCATCTGTTACCGTACGTGCTTCACTGTTTCCTAACTTGGTTTTTGTCTGTCCTTCAAATTGAGGGTCAGGATGCTTTATCGATATAATCGCGGTTAATCCTTCTCTTACATCATCACCAGAAAGATTCGGGTCATTTTCCTTAAACATATTATTTTTGCGTGCATAATCATTGATGACCCTTGTCAATGCTGTTTTAAACCCGGATTCATGGGTTCCCCCTTCATAAGTGTGAATATTATTGGCGAAGGAGTATATATTACTAACAAACCCGTCATTATATTGAAGAGACACTTCTACGGTAATCTGGTCCATTTCATTTTCAATATAAAAAGGTTCGTGAAGGGTTTCACGTGTACGGTTTAAGTGTTCTACATATGATCGGATACCTCCTTCATAGTAGAACACTTGTGGTTCCTGGTCATTTCGCTTATCTTCAATAGAAATGGAAAGACCTTTGTTTAAAAAAGCCAGTTCACGCAAACGGTTAGCTAATGTCTCATAATTGTACTCAGTCGTCTCTGTAAAAATTTCCGGATCTGGTTTAAAATGGGTTCTTGTACCTGTCTGATCGGTTTCACCAATAATTTTCAGATCTTCTTGAGGTACGCCTCGATGATATTTTTGATAATAAATATTTCCATCACGATGAACAAAGACCTCTAACTCTGTAGAAAGGGCGTTAACTACCGATGCACCTACACCGTGCAATCCTCCGGAAACCTTGTATCCTCCGCCCCCAAACTTTCCGCCAGCATGAAGTACAGTCATAATGACTTCAACAGCTGGCCGTCCTGCTTTCTCATGCATCCCTACAGGAATTCCCCGGCCATTGTCAATTACCGTAATACTGTTGTCTTTTTCAATCACCACTTGAATTTGATCACAATAACCGGCCAATGCCTCATCAATACTATTGTCTACAATTTCCCAAACGAGATGGTGCAAACCTTTTTCACCCGTTGAACCAATGTACATCCCCGGGCGTTTACGAACCGCTTCCAGACCTTCCAGAACCTGTATTTGATTTTCATCATATACTTGCTGTTCTGACAATTTTTCTTCCATAGCCATGGTTTCACCTTCATTTCTTTTAAAGGGTATTATCTATTCTTCAAACGTATCCGAATAATCTTCCAGTTTGTTTAACGTTAAAGATAATTGAGAACGTTTTTTCAGCGTAGATACCGATAACGGACTAAAATAAATATAATTCCTGGTTATTACAATGGATTTTGCGTTTTCATAAGACGAATCATAGACTTTGTGTTTCTTGCGCTGATTCATAATCAGCTCTTCCACAATTGATGATGAGGTTAACAGGGTGCAGTCTATGATTGCGACCACATCATTTGAATGAACAACATGTTCTTCCCCAATGTGGATAAACAATTGGCCTCACCTTTCTCTCTCTACACTTCCTTTTTGAACATGAAAAAGTTCTGCACGCTTTAAAATATCATGGTCAATTCCGTCGACACTGGTCGTGGAAACAAACGTCTGAACTTTATCTTGAATGGTAGACAATAAATGGGACTGCCGATAATCATCCAATTCACTCAATACATCATCCAATAACAGAATTGGATATTCTCCCACTTCATTATGAATCAATTCAATTTCAGCTAACTTCAGCGACAATGCGGTCGTTCGCTGCTGTCCCTGTGAACCGTATGTCTGTACATCTTTTCCGTTAACATAAAATAGTAAATCGTCTCGATGAGGGCCAATCAATGTCGTTCCCCGTTCAACTTCCTTTGCTTCCATTTCATTAAAATGATTGGTTATTACATTTACTATTTTTGACAGATCATAGTCTTCTGATACGTTTGTGGTTGAATTATAGGTTATGTTTAAGTCTTCTAATCCTCTGCTTATTCCATGATGAATAGGCTTGGCCCATTTCCTGAGCAATTGAAGAAAATCGAATCTCCTTTTAATAATTTCAGAGCCATGTTCAACCAACTGTTCGGTTAAAATCGTTAACATGGTTCGATCCATACCCGGATTTTTTTGCAGTTCTCTCAGTAAAGCATTTCGCTGCTTTAGCAGCTTTTGATAGTGCATAGAATGATACACATAGGAAGGCTGTATTTGTCCAATTTCCATATCAATAAAACGGCGCCTTTCCTGGGGGCTGCCTTTGACCAGGTTCAAATCCTCCGGCGCAAACATTACCACATTCAGAGCACCAATATAATCACTTAATCGTTTTTGCTCAAGGTGATTCAGTTTTGCTTTTTTCCCTTTTTTTGAAATAATAATTTCCAGAGGAAAAGAGCGATTTCGTTTCCATGTACTACCTTTTATTTTAGCATATTCTTCATCCCACTGGATTAATTCTTTATCCCTGGGTGTCCGATGGGACTTTGTAAAGGCCAGAACAAAGATGGCTTCCATTAAATTCGTCTTTCCCTGGGCATTTTCTCCAATGATGACATTGACTTTATGATCAAAGGTCAAGTCGAGTTTTTTATAGTTACGATAATTTGTTAGTTTCAATTCCTCTATAAACATGAAGATCTCCTTCTATTCAGAGACTTACTTCACTTGGACCACTTCAAAGGTCCCAAAACCTTCAACCTCTACAGTATCGCCATTTCTTAACTTTCTTCCCCGTCTGGTTTCCTGTTCATCATTGACGTAAACATTCACTTCATGTAAAAACCACTTAGCCATTCCGCCTGTTTCAATAACATTGGCTAACTTCAAAAATTGGCCGAGTGGTATTGTCTCCGTTGAAATTTCAATTTTGTCTTCCATATGCTTTCACCCTGTTCTCCGATACTTTGCCTTCTTATTATTTTACTAAAAACAAAGCAATAAGAAAAGCAAGGGTAAATCCCCTTGCTATCTTCTGCTTTCAAATCAGCGTTTTCTTTAATTAATATGTGCGAACCGGCAAAATCAGCTGGAGAATTTCTTCTTCCTCATTTTCCGGCCGAATTAAAAATGGACGCATGGCCCCGGTAAACTGAATTTTAACTTTTTCAGATTCAATAGCTTTCAAGGCATCCATCATATATTTCGCGCTAAAGGAAATTTTTAATTCTTCCCCTTCAATGAACTCTGCTTTAACTTCTTCAAGAACTTTACCGACTTCCGGAGAATTACTCGTAATTTCCAGCTGCTGCTGATCCTTGGTAACTAATTTAACGACATTATTACGATTTTCTTTTGCCAGCAGACTTGCCCGGTCAATTGAATTCAATAATTCCTTCGTTCCAATAACCACATTTGTTTTGCTCTGGTTTGGAATCAGACGAGATGTTTCAGGATAGTTGCCATCCAGGAGTCTGGAAAGGAAATATAAATGCTTCGTACGGAACAAAATTTGGTTTTCTGTAACACTGACAGTAATTTTTTCCTCTGAGTCCCCCAAAATTTTATTTAGCTCATTAAGACTTTTTCCCGGGATGACAATATTAGAAAAAGGAAAATCAGTCATCCCGCCATTTACAGGGATTTTCCTGGATGCCAGACGATGACTGTCAGTAGCTACAAATTCAATTTTCCCATCTTCCAGTTTAATATTTACTCCAGTCAAAATTGGCCTGTTTTCTGAAGTGGAAACAGCAAAAGCCGTCTGTCGAATCAAATCTTTTAATAAGTCAATCGGTAATTCAAAGCTATTTTCGGTATGTAGTTTAGGAAGCTGCGGATATTCCTGGGCATCCTGTCCGTTCAAACTGAATTCTGCATTACCGGAACGGATGGTTACATTGAAATTCCCATCTGATTCAATCTCCACCATTTTTTCCGGCAGTTTCCGGACAATTTCAGGGAAGTATTTGGCATGGAGCACGATGCTTCCAGGCTCTATTTGCTCTACATATACAATCCCATCTTCTTCGGCCGGGATAAAGGATTCAATGGAAATGTCTGAATCACTTCCTGTCAGCTTAATTCCTTCAGCCGAAGCTTCAATTTTCATACCGCTCAAGATAGGAATCGTAGTTTTAGATGAGATAGCTTTCATCACATCTTGGACACCGTTCATCAATTGATCACGTTGGATGATAAATTTCATAAATAAATCCTCCTAAATGACATCTTGTTATTCCATTATACTTTTTGGAAGGGTTCTGGAATAGAGTTTAAACGAAATTATTACCCTTTTAAGAAAATAGTCTGATGATCAATGCTGCAGCTAAAAAATCAGTCAGTGTTTTTTCACTGTATATATCATTTATTTTTATAAAAAAACAGTAACAGTAATAATAGTGGCTGTGAATATGTGAATAACTCCAAAAAAAGGGGAAAGAAAGTCTATCCACATGTGGATAGACTGTTAGTAACCCTGTAAAAGTTATTCACATTATTCAGCTTTCAGATTATGAAAGGGATTTTAATCGTTCGCGAATTTCCTGTACATCATGCTGTAATTGCTGATCACTGGCCAGCATTTTTGAAATTTTTTCATGGGCATGAATGACAGTGGTATGATCACGCCCCCCGAATTCTTCACCGATTTTAGGCAAAGAAAAATCCGTTAATTCCCTTGCTAAATACATGGCGATCTGACGCGGGAATGCGATAGATTTTGTGCGTTTTTTAGATTTAAAATCTTCTAATTTGACGTTATATTTTTCCCCGACTGTCTCCTGGATTCCTTGAATGGTAATCACTTTAGGTCTGGAACCAGGTATGATATCCTTCAATGCTTCAGCTGCAAGTGAAGCATCAATATCCTTATTGATTAGTGAAGAATATGCCACCACACGAATAAGGGCACCTTCCAATTCCCGTATATTGGTGTCTATTTGATTGGCAATATAAAGCATTACTTCATTCGGGATATCCAATCCTTCAGCTTTTGCTTTTTTGCGCAAAATAGCAATTCTTGTTTCTAAATCAGGAGGGGTGATATCAGTAATTAATCCCCATTCAAATCGTGAGCGCAGGCGATCTTCCAGTGTTGGAATTTCCTTTGGCGGCCGGTCACTGGAAATAACTATTTGCTTATTTTCTTCGTGAAGGGTATTAAAGGTATGGAAAAATTCCTCTTGAGTCTGCTCTTTGCCGGCCAAAAACTGAATATCATCAATCAATAGAACATCTACATTCCGGTATTTATTTCGAAAATTAATGGCTTTGTTGTCCCGAATGGAATTAATAAACTCATTCGTAAATTTTTCAGATGACAAGTAGACAACTTTTGCTTCTGGATTATGTTCCAGGACATAATGGCCAATGGCGTGCATTAAATGGGTTTTGCCCAGTCCTACACCACCATAGATAAATAAAGGATTGTAGGCCTTTGCGGGTGCTTCAGCCACTGCGAGAGAAGCGGCATGAGCAAAACGGTTTCCAGACCCGATGACAAATGTATCAAATGTGTACTTGGAATTTAGCATAGTTTTCGGTGAGTCCTGTTCTTTTTGGATTTCAGGAACTTTTTTTACCGGCTTTACCTGCTTAGCTTCTTCTTCGCTGGTTTCTGGAATAATGAACTTTGGTTCAATTTCTGATCCGGTTAATTCAAATAGCATATCAGAAATCAATTTAGAATAGCTGTTTTCCAGCCAGTCTCTGGCAAATTCATTCGGAGCAGCGATGGTAATTTTATTGTCTTTCATATCAATGGCTTCGGTAGATTTCAGCCATGTATCAAAACTTGGTTTGCTGATTTTCCCTTCTATTTTCTTTAACGTCTCACTCCATAGCTGATCGATGTTTTCCAAGTGGTTCACCCCTTTCAAACCAGTGGGAATGGCTTAACATTCCCATATAATCATAGAATCATAAATAGAATAAAAAGAGAGGAAATTCTTTTTATTTTTGACATATTGGGGAGTAAACAGATTGTGGATAAATTTTTATCATCATGGCAGGGAATCGCTTTTCTTATTTACATTATCCACATTATTGTTGATAACTCATTCAACAGTGGTGTGACTAACTATCCACATGTTATCCACAGGTTGTGGAAAAATATTTTTCATCTTCGACTTATCCACGATATAAAACACAAATATAATACCAAATAAAGGCTGTAGTTTCAATGGTTTTGGATAGGTTATCCACAAACACAATAGGTTGTGTAAAGATTTTATCCACAGCACTATATTTTGTGTGTATCTTGTCGATAAATGATGTGGATAGTAAAAAAAGAGAAAAAAATGTTACACAATGGCTGTGGATAATTGAAATAGTGTCTAAAAAATTGAGTTGTGGATAAAGAGAGAGTAATGGAACCTTAAAAGTGTTAGTAAGAGAGGAAGTTGACAGTTGTTCCGTTTTTCCCGTATAATTAATTGGACTGTCTTTAAAGTAAACATGGAAAAAACTTTCCTCAGGAGGTGTCAATAGATGAAACGTACATTTCAGCCAAATAAACGGAAAAGAAAGAAAGTACACGGATTCCGTGCACGTATGAAAACCAAAAACGGACGTAAAGTATTAGCTCGTCGCCGTCGTAAAGGGAGAAAAGTGCTTTCTGCATAGACCACTGAAAAGGAGTCAGTGGTCTTTTTTCTAGGCAGGTTGGGATAGATCAAAGTCTAATCTATCCTGCCTGCATACATAGGGAAGGCTAAGACTTAGCCGAACAGGCTCGTCATAAGACGAGTTTTCTTTATAATCAATAGACTGGAACCCAGGGGATATGATGAATAAAAATGAGTTAGAATGTTTGAAAACCTCTATTTCCAGAAGTATCAAAAATGAAGATTATGGAGTTGCCATGATCATGGATTCATTGGAGTGAATTTTGTGGATGAGAAAGGCGTACCGGATTAAAAAAAATAAGGAGTTTCAGGAAGTCTTTCAAAAAGGGAAATCTTTCGCTAATCGTCAGCTTGTCCTTTATTTTTATCCAAAACGAAATCAAAATCATTTTCGTGTAGGCTTATCTGTTGGAAAAAAGTTAGGAAATGCAGTTGTTCGGAATCGAATAAAACGGTACTTGAGACAGGCGTTTATGGAACTGGAAAAAGATATTAAACAGGAGTATGATTTTGTAGTTATTGCGAGAAAACCGGCAGTTGATCTGGATTTTCATCAACTGAAAAAAAGTTTAATCCACGTTCTGGGAAAGACCAATATGTTAAGCAGGAAAAAATAAATAGAAGGAATTTTATATAGATTAAGTATTGGCAACAATGATAAAATACAAATGATGAAAATAGCTAAATATCGGCAATGAGTTGGTATAAGGAGGAAAGAACATTGAAGAAGAAGATCCTACTTATCTTAGTTTTGACAGGACTTCTTACTCTGCTTTCAGGATGTATGGATATTAATGAACCGATCAATGCTGAAAGTGAAGGGGTATGGAATCAATATTTTGTTTATCCACTGTCAATGCTCATTATATATGTTGCGAATTTCTTTAATGAAAGTTATGGGTTGGCTATTATAATTGTTACCATTTTTATACGGCTACTGTTATTGCCGCTTAATGTTAAACAGCTAAAATCTACTAAAGCCATGCAGGATATTCAGCCAGAGCTCCAGGCTCTTAGGGAAAAATACAGTTCAAAGGATGCAAAAACACAGCAAAAACTTCAGCAAGAAACCATGCAGCTATTTCAAAAACATGGAGTTAATCCTATGGCAGGATGTTTGCCTATACTTGTACAAATGCCAATTCTGATTGCTTTTTACCATGCTATTTATCGCACAAATGAAATTAAAGAACATTCATTTTTATGGTTTGAATTAGGTGCTCCAGACCCATTTTTTATATTACCGTTGATAGCGGCAGCAACAACGTTTTTACAGCAGAAGTTAATGATGGCAGGAAACACAACCGCAGCACAGAACCCGCAAATGACTATGATGCTTTATCTCATGCCGATCATGATCGGCGGATTTGCTATGTTTTTCCCGGCAGCATTAGCTTTATACTGGGTGGTTGGTAACATCTTTATGATTGGACAGACTATTTTTATTCGCCGCCCTGTAATGAATGAACAAAATGCAGGAGGAGCGAAAAAGTGAGACAGGTAACAGCTACTGGTCAATCAGTGGAAGAGGCGGTCCAATCAGCTTTAGAAAAACTTGACACCACGAGGGACCAGGTACAGGTTGAGATTATCGATGAAGGTAAGAAAGGTTTATTGGGCATATTTGGTTCAAAGCCAGCGATCGTAAAGGTGAAAATGGCTAAAGATAAGGTAATAGAAGGAGAAGAATTCCTTCAGGAAGTTACCGAAAAAATGGGTGTAAGGGCTGCCATTCATTCAAGTAAAAACGGAAATGAGATTACGTATGAACTTTCTGGAGAACAGATTGCCATATTAATTGGCAAAAGAGGACAAACTTTAAATGCGCTTCAGTATCTTTTGCACCTTGTTGTTAACCGTGACTCTGATCAATATTACACTGTCGTGTTAGATGCAGAAGGTTATCGGGAAAGAAGAAGAGAAACTTTACAAAACTTAGCCGAAAAATTAGCGGATAAAGCCCTTCGCACAAAAAGAGAAGTCAAATTGGAACCCATGCCATCATATGAACGTAAAATTATTCATACGGCATTACAAAATCATCAGTCAGTAAATACTTATTCTGATGGAGTAGAACCAAATCGGCATGTAGTCATAAAACCAGAAAGAAACCGTTAAAAAATAAACATTCCCTCGTTAATTGTGTGAATGAACTGTACCCCAGTTAGTGGACAAAATAAAAAGTCCCTGGCTGGGGTTTTTTAAAAGAATTCATCAGTAAACAGGGTCAGAAATCTGCAAAGGGATGGTCTTTGGTCTTTTATTAGCAGATGATGTATGCAAAGGGCCTGAAAATATCAGAATAAATAGAAGAGCCATGAAGAACACTTAAAATACTTTTCAATAAAACAAACAATATGATAAGCTAGTGAGTTAGTGACTCATGGAAAAATGGATTAACAGATCAATCATTCCATTGTCAAACAGGAGGTGAAGGACAATGGAAACTGATACAATTGCTGCGATTTCAACCCCCATAGGTGAAGGAGCAATTGCCATCGTCCGTTTAAGCGGGCCAGAAGCAATTGAAATTGCTAGCAAGGTATTTAAAGGGAGAAACTTAACTGAAGTTGACAGTCATACGATTCATTACGGTAAATTAATAAACCCACAAACACAGGAAATTGTGGAAGAGGTTATGGTTTCCGTCATGAAGGCACCAAAAACATTTACCCGTGAGGATATTGTTGAAATTAACTGCCACGGGGGACTGGTGTCTGTTAATCGGGTACTGGAATTAATATTGGAAAATGGAGCAAGGCTGGCTGAGCCTGGAGAGTTTACCAAACGCGCTTTTTTAAATGGACGAATTGATCTTTCTCAGGCTGAAGCAGTGATTGACTTAATCCGGGCAAAAACGGACCGGGCTATGAATATAGCTTTAAAACAAATGGACGGAAGGCTTTCAAAGTTAATCCAGTCTTTACGACAGGAATTGCTGGAAACCCTGGCACATGTAGAAGTCAATATTGATTATCCAGAGTATGATGATGTAGAGGAAATGACTCTTGAAGTAATGAAAGAAAAGACGAACCATGTACATCATCAAATTGAAAAGTTGCTTCAAACTGCCAAACAGGGAAAAATATTAAGAGAAGGGATCGGAACAGCAATTATTGGAAGGCCAAATGTAGGAAAGTCTTCATTATTAAATGCTCTGGCTCATGAAAATAAAGCCATTGTAACAGATATACCTGGTACAACACGAGATGTTATTGAGGAATATGTAAACGTTCGTGGTGTGCCGCTAAGACTTATTGATACTGCAGGAATACGTGAAACTGAAGATATCGTAGAAAAAATAGGAGTAGAGCGATCCAGAAAAGTACTTCAGGAAGCCGATTTAGTACTTCTTGTATTGAATTACGGAGATGAATGGACTCAGGAAGATGAACATTTATTCAAAGCTGTTGAAGGAATGGACGTCATAGTAATTGTTAATAAAACAGACCTTCCACAGCAGATTGATATGGATCAAGTTAAGAAACTGGCAGCCCGTTATCCGCTCGTCACTACTTCCCTTATACAGGAAAAAGGAATAGATGAACTGGAACAGGCAATTGCTGATACCTTTTTTGAAGGAGATCTGAATACCGGAGATTTAACTTATGTATCCAATGTCCGCCATATTCAATTATTAAAAGATGCAAAAAAAGCACTGGAAGATGCTATTGGGGGAATAGAAGCAGGCATGCCAATAGATGTGGTGCAAATAGATGTAACCAGAACGTGGGAGATTCTTGGAGAAATCGTGGGAGATACAGTTTCTGACAGCTTGATTGATCAGTTATTTTCTCAATTCTGTTTAGGAAAATAAAAGATAAGGAGAGACTGCCACATGTATGATGCAGGTCAATATGATGTCATTGTGGTCGGTGCAGGTCATGCTGGCTGTGAAGCGGGACTGGCTGCTGCCAGAATGGGTGCGAAAACATTGATGCTTACACTTAATCTTGATTTAATTGCGTTTATGCCCTGCAACCCGTCAATTGGAGGTCCGGCCAAAGGGGTAGTAGTTCGGGAAATCGATGCCCTTGGAGGAGAGATGGGGAGAAATATTGATAAAACCCACATCCAGATGAGAATGCTGAACACGAGTAAGGGTCCAGCAGTAAGGGCATTGCGTGCTCAGGCTGACAAAGTTCTGTATCAGCAGGAAATGAAAAAAACATTAGAAAATCAGGAAAATTTAACGTTGAGACAGGGTATGGTAGACCGTTTGATTGTGGAAGATGGGGTATGTAAAGGAGTAGTAACTGAAACAAAAGCTGCGTATTACGGTAAAACCGTCATTATTACGACTGGAACCTTTATGAGGGGAAAGGTTTTAATCGGTGACATTGAGTATGAAAGCGGACCAAACAACCAGCGCCCATCTGTTAAATTATCCAAACATTTAGAAGAGCTCGGTTTTGAATTGGTGCGTTTCAAAACAGGAACTCCGCCAAGGGTAAACAGTCATACAATTGATTATTCGAAGACAGAAATTCAGCCGGGAGATGAAGAGCCAAGGGCCTTTTCATATGAAACCACTGAATTTATTACCGATCAAATCCCATGCTGGCTAACGTACACAGGAGAGTTTACCCATAAAATTATTGATGAAAATTTACATCGTTCCTCTATGTACTCTGGAATGGTGAAAGGAACCGGTCCTCGATATTGTCCTTCTATTGAGGATAAAATTGTTCGTTTTCATGATAAACCACGGCATCAGATTTTCTTAGAGCCCGAGGGACGAAATACCGATGAAGTTTATGTTCAGGGCCTCTCCACTTCCATGCCGGAAGATATTCAAAAGCGGCTGCTGGAAACCATTCCTGGCCTTGAAAAAGCAGAAATGATGAGGGCAGGTTATGCCATTGAATATGATGCCGTTGTCCCAACCCAGCTATGGCCAACTTTAGAAACCAAAAAAATTGAAGGATTGTTTACAGCTGGACAGATCAATGGAACATCAGGATACGAAGAAGCAGCCGGCCAGGGGATCATGGCTGGAATCAATGCAGCGGCTAAAGCACTGAACAAAGAACCAGTAATTTTAGACCGTTCTCAGGCGTATATTGGTGTGTTAATTGATGATCTGGTTACAAAAGGGACAAATGAACCATATCGTCTGTTAACTTCCCGTGCAGAGTACAGGCTGTTATTAAGACACGATAATGCTGATCTTCGTCTGACGGATATCGGTTATAAAATAGGTCTGATTTCAGAAGAGCGCTATGAGAAATTCCATGAAAAGAAACGCTTGATTGAAGAGGAGAAAAAACGCCTCGAAAATGTCATTATTAAACCGACTGAAGAAGTCCAATCTATGCTTGAAAAAGCAGGAGGAGCCCGACTCAAAGATGCTGTTCGCGCATCAGATTTTTTACGGCGTCCAGAAATTACGTATGACTTATTAAAAAAACTGACTTCACCCGAACAAGAACTCCCTTCAGATGTAGAAGAACAGGTGGAAATACAAATTAAGTATGAGGGATACATTAAAAAATCGTTGCAGCAGGTTGAGCGGATGAAAAAGGTGGAAGACAAAAAGATTCCGTCTGATATTGATTATGATGCTATTCAAGGACTGGCTACCGAAGCTAAGGAAAAATTAAAGAAAGTTCGTCCGTTGTCGGTGGGGCAGGCTTCAAGAATTTCAGGCGTAAACCCTTCTGATATTTCAATTTTGCTTGTCTACCTGGAACAGGGGAAAATTGCGCGTGTTTCGAACGAATAAAGGAGCTATGATGATGAATCAAAAACAGTTTAAACGCGAACTGGAAAAACAGGGGATATCATTAACTGAAGCAAAGCTTCAACAATTTCAAATTTACTATCATACCCTGGTTGAGTGGAATGAAAAAATGAATCTGACAGCGATTACGGATCAGGAGGAAGTATACTTAAAGCATTTTTATGATTCCGTTACAGCCGCCTTTTACTATGATTTTGATGAAGGTGTTCATATTTGTGATGTTGGAGCGGGAGCCGGTTTTCCATCAATCCCGCTCAAAATCTGTTTTCCAGATTTAAAAGTATCCATTGTCGATTCACTAAAAAAACGAATTTCATTTTTAAATCATCTGGCCTCTGAACTTAATCTCCAGGATGTAAATTTTTATCATGACAGAGCGGAATTGTTTGGAAAAAACCCTTCATTTCGAGAAAAGTTTGATGTGGTTACGGCAAGAGCAGTGGCCAGGATGTCAGTATTAAGTGAATTGTGTTTGCCTCTCGTTAAAGTTGGAGGAAAGATGATCGCGATGAAGGGATCAAACTTTAATGAAGAAATGAAAGAGGCTGACAGGGCAATCCACACATTAGGCGGAGAAGTAAGATCGGATGAGACATTTCTTTTGCCCGAAGAAGAAAGCGAGCGCAATATTGCGATTATCGAAAAGGTTAGAAAAACGCCAAAAAAATACCCGAGAAAACCAGGAACACCGAACAAAAATCCATTGAGCTAAAAATTTTTTGTTTATATGAAAAATTTTACTGGCAATAAGCGATTAGAATAGTAGATTTTTCTGTTTTTTCTTTTAAAATATGATAAAATATAAACCAACAGGAAAAACGGTGGTCTTTTATGCGCGGCAGCCTTTATGCTGCAGCGCTTTTTTCAATGGATTTAGCATCATGTTTCACGTGAAACATCGAGAAAAAGTGGACAGAAAGCTCTAAGAGTTGTAACCATGGTATGAAAAAGGTGGTGTCAAATGCATGATGCATCCTTTAAGCCGTCTGTTTGGCATTGGCGATCAAAAAAACGAGTCAGAAGAAGAAAACCTATCCTACCGTTCTGAAGAAGTCATTCAAATTCCTGTAGGAGATATTCAACCAAACAGGTATCAGCCACGCTCGGTATTTAATCATGAAAAAATTGAAGAGCTTGCCCAAACGATCCGAACTCACGGAATTATTCAGCCGATTGTTGTCCGGAAAGTAGAAGACGCAAAGGGCAAATATGAATTAATAGCCGGAGAAAGAAGATGGAGAGCGGTTCAGCATTTAAAATGGGATCAGATTCCCGCTATTATCAAAAATATGAATGATGCTGAAACAGCATCCGTTGCTCTTATTGAAAATTTACAGAGGGAAGAGCTTTCTGTGATCGAAGAAGCAATGGCTTATTCTCAGCTATTAGAAATTCACGGTTTGACTCAAGAGGCTCTAGCACAAAGGTTAGGAAAAAGTCAATCTACCATTGCTAATAAGTTAAGACTTCTGAAACTGCCTGAACCTGTTCAGACAGCGTTAAAGAACAAGGAGATTACGGAACGCCATGCCAGGGCTATGATTAAACTCAACGATGAAGAAAAACAGGTGAAGCTATTAAATGAAATAATAGAAAAAGGGTTAAATGTAAAACAAACAGAAGAAAGAATTAAAAAGATGCAGACATCTGCTGAAAAAAAGAAAACAAAACCACGTATGAAGGGAATCAGCAAAGATGTCCGAATCGCTATGAATACTATACGTCAGTCATTAAATATGGTAACTGATGCAGGAGTAAATATATCAACAGATGAAGAAGATCATGAAGATTATTATCAGATCACAATCAAAATACCTAAGAAAAAATCATAGTTGACCATCGTTTTACCCATCTTCCAGTAAAAAAAGATGGGAATTTTTTTCGAATCTGTAATCTATTCCTTTTTTGAAAAAAAAAGTGATAAAATGTAAGTAATAATTATTGAAACAATTGAGGCAGGTGACATCATGGGTAAAGTCATTGCCATAGCCAACCAGAAGGGTGGCGTAGGAAAAACGACAACAGCAGTAAATCTAAGTGCATGTCTTGCTGAATTAGGCAATCGTGTTTTACTCGTTGACATAGATCCACAGGGTAATGCTACCAGCGGGGCAGGAATTGAAAAAGCGGATATGGATGAATGTGTTTATAATGTTCTAGTGGAAGATATGGAAGCTGAAAAGGTATGTGTACCAACTGTCGTAGAAAACCTTGATGCCATTCCAGCAACCATCCAACTGGCAGGTGCAGAAATTGAACTCGTGCCAACCATATCCCGGGAAGTAAGACTAAAAAAAGCACTGGATCCCATCAGAGAAAAATACGATTATATTATTATTGACTGTCCTCCCTCATTAGGCTTGCTGACCATCAATGCCTTAACGGCAGCAGATTCAGTATTAATTCCAGTTCAATGCGAGTATTATGCTCTGGAAGGTTTAAGTCAATTATTAAATACGGTCCGCCTGGTTCAGAAACATTTAAATAAACAATTAGCTATAGAAGGCGTCCTTCTTACCATGTTTGATGCCAGGACAAACCTTGGGATTCAGGTAATTGATGAAGTTAAAAAATACTTTCAGGATAAAGTTTTCCAGTCGATTATTCCACGTAATGTTCGATTAGGGGAAGCTCCCAGTCATGGGCAGCCTATCATACAATATGATCCCAAATCCCGTGGAGCAGAGGTTTATTCTGAATTAGCGAAGGAAGTGATTGCGAATGGCGAGAGGGTTGGGTAAAGGAATAAACGCCATCTTTCAGGACCTGGATACGGATGAAGAATCCATTCAGGAAATCTCCATCAGTAAATGTCGTCCGAATCCTTATCAGCCCAGGAAAAACTTTAGTGCTGATGCCATTGAAGAATTAAAAGAGTCCATTTTGCAGAATGGCATACTTCAGCCAATTATTTTACGAAAAAGCATTAAGGGATATGAAATAGTAGTTGGTGAACGGCGGTTTCGAGCAGCTAAAGAAGCTGGCTTAGAAAAAATTCCTGCTATTGTAAGGGAATTATCAGATGAAAAAATGATGGAGCTGGCACTTCTAGAAAATTTACAGAGAGAAGATTTAACTCCTATTGAGGAAGCCCAGGCTTATGAACGATTGATGAATGAATTGGGCATAACACAGGAAGAGTTAGCGAAAAGGCTTGGAAAAAGCCGTCCACATATAGCTAACCTCGTCAGACTTTTATCCTTGCCTGATCAGGTATGCGCCCTCATTAACAATCGAGAATTATCAATGGGGCATGGAAGAGCGTTACTGGGCCTTAAGGATAAAAGCAAAGTAATGCTTGTAGTTGATAAAATTAAAAAAGAAAAATTGAATGTCCGTCAGGTAGAACAGCTCATTGCCAGAATGAATGAAAAAACCGTTAAGAAAAAGAAAGTAAAGGAAAAGAAAGATGTTTTTCTTTCAGCAAAGGAAAATGAATTGAGAGAACGCTTTGGGACAAATGTTAAAATTCAAAAGGGAAAAAGAAAAGGGAAAATTGAAATCGAATTCTTCTCAAAAGATGACCTCGAAAGAATATTATTGCTATTAAATGGAGAAGAAGAGTAAATGGTTTATGCTTTGTTATGCATAAACCATTTATTATAGTTTTTAATCTGGTACAATTTACATTTACTTCTATTTAAACTGGAATATTTACATTAATATCAATAATAATGTTTCACGTGAAACAATAGTAAACAATCTATTAACAGATGGAGTTGTCAAAGTGATGGTTTTGTATGGAACTCTGATGAATGGTCTTGGAATATTAATCGGAACCATATTCGGCTTGTTTTTTACAAAAATTCCAGAACGGTATAAAGATACCATTATGAGTGGAATAGGGTTAATTGTGGTGATCATTGGGGTATCAATGGGATTGGCTTCAGACAGAATTGTTGTGATTTTATTAAGCCTGCTTACTGGCGCGGTTATTGGAGAGTTTTATAAATTAGAAGACAAGTTAAATGCACTGGGACAATGGATCGAAGTAAAGTTTCAAAAAACAGGAAGTCAATCAATGATTGCTCAGGGTTTTGTAACGGCTTCATTAATATTTGTCATTGGTGCAATGGCGGTAATCGGAGCACTGGACAGTGGTTTAAGGGGAGATCATGAAATATTAATTACAAAGGCAGTAATCGATGGATTTGTCGCCATGGTATTAACAACCACACTGGGGTTTGGCGTCGTTTTTTCCATTATTCCAGTGCTGTTGTATCAGGGAACAATTGCAATTTTTGCTACTCAGATCGAACAATTATTGCCAGATCATTTTTTGCAGCTGTTTATTGAAGATATGACATCCACCGGTGGATTGCTGATTCTGGCAATTGGGTTAAACTTGTTAAACATTACGAATATACGTGTTGCTAATCTGCTGCCTAGTTTATTAACAGTAGGCTTTATATTACTGGCCTATACATGGGTACAGTCGCTATTTTAATGATGTTGTTCAGATAAAAATTGTTTTCCCAACTCTTTATCAACTTGCTTTAAGGAGCAGGCTATTTTTTTGGCCATATTCATGACAATGGACAATCTCGTGCTCTGCAGCACAAAGTATTCCATGTATCCACTAATATTAACAACCCCACTGATAAACAGATTTCCCACTTCAGGGAGATCTTTTTTTACTGCTGCCCCCGGTCGAAGTGAACCCTGTCCGGCTATAATGGTACCGATGGATGAATATTTACCTAAACAGGCATCCACTGCGATGATAAATGGATTAACGTGATTTTCATGAATTTTTTTCAGATGCTCATCGATATTTTTTGCATGGACGGGGTGATCCAGGGTGCCATAAACGGATAAATTAGAAGGGTCCTGTTCTGAAAGAAACGTTCCAACAAGTGGTCCAAGTGAGTCTCCGGTTGAACGGTCGGTACCAATACAAAGAATAATTACGTTTTGTTTATAATGGGGAATCCATTGAATTAACGTTCTGGCAAGATCCTCAGGTGTTTTTTCCTGTAAATAATAATATCGTTTCTCTTCCTTATTTCGAAATAGAATACGATTGAGATTCATAGCCAGTCCTCCATTATCATAATGGTATTAGTATACGGCAGGAAATTGAATTCTATACATCTTCATCAAAAAATGGAGGAGAAACTATGTGGAAATCAGGTTTTAAATGGATGTTCCTGATCATAGGGGCTATGATTGGAGCAGGTTATGCTTCTGGAAGGGAACTGTGGCAGTTTTTTGGTCATGGAAGTGGACTGGCTATCTTATTGTTTACCATCATTTTCTCTGTCAGCTGCTATATTATTTTATCGATCAGTTTTCAGCACCAAACCACTCATTATGTTCCGGTACTTCGGATCATCGTAGGAAAACATTTAACAAATTTGTATGATCTTCTTATCCTATTTTATTTATTTACGACTACCATTATAATGATTGCGGGAAGCGGGGCAACTTTAGAAGCCTATCATATCAATTATTGGTTAGGTATTGCTGCTATAGCAATACCCATGATCCTCGCTTTCATCTGGGATATAGATGGCATTTTATCCATTAATAGTGTAATTTTGCCTCTGTTAATTGTCGGACTTGCCTATATACTGATCCTGTTTACCTTTCAGCAGCAGCTATCATTGTTTTCACACCTGGGAGAACAGCATAATTGGATGTCAGCGTTTCCCTTTGCTGCACTGAATATTATTCCCCTTATAGCAGTTTTAGGGGCTATCGGAAATCATATTAAGCAAAAAGGAGAAATTTGGATTGCCAGTATAGGCAGTGGTCTGATCTTAGGCGTGGTTTCCTACATTTATAACAATAGCCTAATCCAAATATCAGAGGAAATACTAGTTTATGAAATTCCGCTGTTTGCCATTTTAAAGCACTACCCGTACAAAATGGTTGTGTTTATGTCCATTCTTCTCTGGATAGCTATTTTCACAACTGCTCTTTCCTGTATTCTTGGTTTAATTACCAGAATTAAAGAAAAAATAAAGGCACCTTTATGGGTGCTGGCACTAGTGATAACGATTAGCATGATTCCATTTACAAGCTTTGGGTTCTCAACATTAATTAATTATTTATATCCGCTATATGGAATATTGAATTTATATGCTCTTTCTGCGATTCTCATTTATCCTATAGCAAACCGCTACAAAAATAGCTGATATCTGATAAAATAATAGAAAAGATATAGGTATGGAGGAATCAAATGACCTGGTTTTCTGAAAAATGGGATGATTTAATTGCATATCTGATCCAAAACGACATTATGGAGAAAGCAGGGAGTGCACTCATTAAAATTGTTTTAATCCTGGTACTTGGATTTATTGTCATCCGCATGGGAAAGAAAATTATTCACAAATTAATTGTCAGCAGAAAAAAAGGACCTTTTCGATTATCTGAACGAAGAGAAAAAACACTATTAAAATTGCTGGAAAACATTCTGGTGTATACCATTTATGTTGCGGTGGTCATAATGATATTAGATGTGCTGGGCTTTCCGGTAGGAGCTTTAATCGGCGGCGCGGGAATCGTTGGGTTGGCCATCGGATTTGGGGCACAGAATTTAGTTAAAGATGTTATATCTGGCTTTTTTATCATATTTGAAGACCAGTTTTCAGTTGGAGATTTTGTGCGTGTTGGTGAAGCACAGGGATATGTCGAAGAAATTGGTATGAGAACAACTAAGATTAAAAGCTGGACAGGAGAATTATTTGTTATTCCAAATGGAAATATTCAGGAAGTAACCAACTACTCTATACATAATAGTGTAGCTGTTGTCGATGTAAGTATTGCGTATGAAGGAAATATCAATCAGGCTGAAAAAGTTCTGGAAGAATTGCTCGAGGAATTGCCGGACAAATATCCGCAGATGGTAAAAAAACCAGAACTCCTGGGTGTTCAGAATCTGGGAGCCTCAGATATTGTTCTTCGAGTCATAGCAGAAGTAGAGCCAATGACTCACTGGCAAATATCAAGGGCATTGAGAAAAGAAATCAAACAGCGATTTGATGAAAAACAAATTGAAATTCCATTCCCTCGTATGGTCATGTACACGAAATTAGAAGAAGACGTTCAAAAACATTCGGAGAGGGAGGAGGAAGATAACAAAAATGAACGGGAAAAAGGAATATGATTTATACGATATTGTCGAGATGAAAAAACAGCACCCCTGTGGAGAAAATCGCTGGCAAATCATTCGAATGGGAATGGATATTCGTATTAAATGTCTGGGATGTCAGCACAGTGTCTTAATGCCTAGAAAAAAATTTGAAAAAAGAATGAAAAAAGTACTTGAAAAACATGTGGATTCAGGAAATCCATAAGCCTTGCCGGCAACTTTAATATATAATCTGTTTCACGTGAAACAAGTAAAATTTGATTTTTAACTGTAACAATGGTCAAAAATCGAAAAAAAGACTAGAGGATTTTTAAAAAACAAGGGAAAGATTCCCCTTGTTTTTTAATTTTTATTTCCTTGTCTTTTTGGGAGGTACTCATCTATAATTGATATGACTTATTATTCAGCCAGGGACGGAATCGAATTAAGGAGTGGAAAAACATGTCATTAACTGCAGGAATTGTAGGACTTCCTAATGTAGGAAAATCAACACTATTTAATGCCATAACACAGGCAGGCGCAGAATCAGCGAACTATCCATTTTGTACAATCGATCCAAACGTAGGAATAGTAGAGGTACCTGATCAAAGGCTTGAGAAACTTACGGAACTTGTCAAACCTCAAAAAACGGTACCTACTACTTTTGAATTTACGGATATTGCAGGTATTGTAAAGGGAGCAAGCAAAGGGGAAGGGCTTGGAAATCAATTTTTATCCCACATCCGTCAAGTGGACGCCATCTGTCATGTCGTACGCTGTTTTGAAGACAGTAATATTACTCACGTTGATGGTAAAGTTGATCCGATATCTGATATTGAAACCATCAACCTGGAATTAATCCTCGCCGATCTCGAAACTGTAACCAAACGATATGATAGAGTAGGAAAAATGGCCAAACAGAAAGATAAAGAGGCTATGGCCGAGTATTCGGTATTAACGAAATTAAAAGAGGCCTTTGAAGAAGAAAAGCCTGCCCGTGCCGTTGAGTTCACTAAAGAAGAAATGAAGTATGTCAAACAGCTTCATCTTTTAACAGTTAAACCAGTATTGTATGTAGCAAATGTTGGGGAAGGGGATATTCAAAACCCTGATCACAATCCTTTTGTTCAGTCCGTAAAAGAATATGCAGCTAATGAAAATGCAGAAGTCATTGTGGTCTGTGCAAAAATAGAATCTGAAATTGCAGAACTGGATGGCGAAGAAAAAGAAATGTTTTTAGAAGAGCTGGGAATTGAGGAATCAGGATTGGATCAGTTAATTAAGGCATCTTATCACTTGCTGGGACTGGCTACTTATTTTACTGCAGGAGAAAAAGAAGTAAGAGCGTGGACCTTTAAAAAGGGTATGAAAGCTCCAGAGGCTGCAGGCATTATTCATAGTGATTTTGAAAGAGGCTTTATCAGAGCTGAAACGGTTTCTTATGAAGACCTTGTTCAGGCTGGATCGATGGCAGCGGCAAAAGAACAGGGAAAAGTGCGGCTGGAAGGAAAAGAATATATAGTTAAAGACGGAGATGTTATCCATTTCCGATTTAATGTTTAAAAAAGGATCATTGGGTTATTGTACTGGCTTGAAATTTTTGTTATAATACATCATTGTGAGTAATTACATTGTGTTATTACTCCTTGCTCCAATCAGGAGCCGCTAAGTCCAAAAGGAGGTGAAGACGGATGAATAAGTATGAAATTATGTACATCATCCGCCCAGACGTTGATGAGGAAACTCAAAAGGCCGTTGTGGAGCGTTTCAACAACGTTCTGACGGATAATGGGGCGGAAATTGAAAAAGTAACTGAAATGGGTAAGCGTCGCCTGGCATATGAAATTGAAGATTACAAAGAAGGAATCTACATGGTGATTAATTTCCAGGGCGATACAAAAGCAATCAACGAATTCGAACGTCAGGCAAAATACTCTGATGATATTATTCGTCATATGGCAATCCGTGAAGATAATCAATAAGGAGTGGTTCTATGTTGAATCGTGTCGTTCTTGTTGGCAGATTGACCCGTGATCCCGAATTGCGTTATACCCCAAACGGTGTAGCAGTTGCGAATTTTACTGTTGCTGTCAACCGTCCTTTTTCCAACCAGCAGGGAAGCCGTGATGCGGATTTTATCAACTGTGTGGTATGGCGAAGAGCCGCGGAAAATCTGGCAAACTTCATGAAAAAAGGAAACCTTGTGGGTGTTGACGGACGACTTCAGACCCGCAGCTTTGAAGGACAGGACGGCCGAAGAGTTTATGTTACGGAAGTGGTAGCTGATTCTGTTCAGTTTTTGGAACCAAAGGGATCTTCACCACAGGGCGGCACAGGTTCAACAGGGTTCCAGCCAAATCAGAACCCGAACCCATCCAGAGACGATTTTGGTCAAATGGACAATGATGAGGATCCGTTTGCAGATAACGGAGAACCTATCGATATATCGGACGATGATTTACCATTTTAATGGAAAAGGAGGGATAGACTATGGCTCGTCGTCGTAAGCGTAAAAAGGTATGTTATTTCACAGCAAATAACATTACACATATTGACTATAAAGACGTAGATCTTCTTAAGAAGTTTATCTCTGAGCGAGGAAAAATTCTTCCACGTCGTGTAACTGGAACTTCTTCTAAGTATCAGCGTAAATTAACGAAAGCAATCAAACGTGCTCGCCAGATGGCTTTACTTCCATATGTAAATGACTAATATAAAATACAAGGCACAACAGGAACAATCCCTGTTGTGCTTTTTTTTGTGTTTTTATCTGGTTCCCCGTTTCCCCTCTCTGAAAAATATAAAATTCCCATCAAAATACTCCCATTCCTCCTGCTATCACAAGAAGTTCATCTAAAAAAATCAGGGACAAAAAATGTATTCTGAATATTTTACAAATTTAAAAAATAAGATGGCATTAGAGAAAATTTTAGGGAGGTGATTTACCTCTAATTCCTTTCATCATCCATTTTTTATGAAAATCATAGGGAGGTGTTTTATGGATGGATGTTAATCAGGAATTAAATGAGAAGCAAAAGGAGTACTGGCAAAAGAACATTCGATTAATCGTGGGCCTGTTAGTCATCTGGTTTTTAGTCTCATTATTTGCTGGGATTATTATGGCTGTTCCTCTCAGCAATGTACCGTTTTTTAATCTTCCTTTATCGTTCTGGTTTGCCCAGCAGGGATCCATTATTATATTCGTCATTTTAATTTTTTACTATGCCAAAAAGATGGACCAGCTAGATGAACAGTATGATGTGAAGGAAGTGATATTGACGGAACAAACGGATAAAAAGGGGGATGATTCATGACAGTTGAAGCGCTTACACTCACCCTGGTATTGATCACATTTGCTATTTATATATACATCGGCTGGTGGTCGAAAGTAAAGGACACAAGCAACTTCTTTGTTGCAGGCAAGGAAATCCCAGCAGTCGCAAACGGGGCTGCAATTGCTGCTGATTGGATGTCGGCGGCGTCATTTATTTCAATGGCGGGGTTAATATCTTTTCTTGGCTATGATGGAACCATATACTTAATGGGATGGACTGGGGGATATGTGTTATTAGCCCTTTTGCTTGCCCCATATTTAAGGAAATTTGGAAGATACACCGTTCCTGATTTCATTGGGGACCGTTATTATTCCAATGGAGCAAGGGCAGTGGCAGCCATTGCCACAATCTTTATATCCCTGACATATGTAGCGGGACAAATGCGGGGAGTAGGAATTGTTTTTAGCCGTTACCTTCAGGTAGATATTATGGTTGGCGTATTTATTGGAATGGCAATCGTGGCCTTCTTTGCTGTACTGGGAGGAATGAAAGGAATCACCTGGACTCAGGTCATTCAATACTTTGTTTTGATTATCGCCTTCATCATTCCAGCTGCAGCAATCTCATTGAAATTAACAGGTAATCCCGTGCCGCAGCTGGGTCTGGTATTCTCTGATATAGCCAAACAGCTGAGTGATTTACAGGTTCAACTAGGTTTAAATGAGTATTTAAAACCATTTCAAAACCTGTCCGGTTTAAATGTCTTTGCTGTAACGCTGGCGTTGATGATCGGTACAGCGGGCTTGCCGCACGTAATCATCCGCTTTTATACGGTTAAAGATGTGCGATCAGCCCGCTGGTCAGCTGGATGGGCTCTTGTTTTCATTGCTTTGCTTTATACAACCGCTCCAGCTATCGGTGTCTTTGCCAAGTACAATTTAATTAACAGTTTTAATAATGAACCAATTGATCAAGTACGGGAAATCAGCTGGGTAGCCAAATGGGAAGAAACAGGATTGTTGAAATTAGAAGACAAAAATGGAGATGGAACCCTGAACTTTACAAACAATAATGACACAAATGAAGTGACTATTGACCGTGACATTATCGTGTTATCTACACCAGAGGTGGCGAATTTGTCTCCATTTATCATTGCTTTAGTGGCAGCAGGTGGACTTGCTGCAGCTCTGTCAACAGCATCTGGATTATTATTGGCCATGTCCAGTGCAGTTTCCCACGACCTGTATTATCGAATATTTCGGCCTGATGCTTCTGAAAAGCAAAGACTTGCTGTAGGACGCTGGATGATTTTCCTGGCCGTTATTGTAGCTGGATACTTTGGCATTAACCCTCCTGGATTTGTGGGAGAGGTAGTAGCCTTTGCGTTTGGTCTGGCAGCTGCAAGTCTGTTCCCGGCTATTTTCCTCGGCATCTTTGATAAACGGATGAATCGAGAAGGGGCCATCTGGGGTATTTTGTCCGGGTTAATTTTCACGCTTACCATGATTTTGCTCATGAGATCTGTCCAAATATTTGGCACAGAGACTCAAATCATTGAAAGCTTCCTGGGCATTAACGCACAGGGAATAGGTGTCATTGGAGCGATTATTAACTTTGTGGTTTCCTTCATCGTTTCACGAAACACTCAGGAACCGCCTGAGGAAATTTCAAAAATGGTTGAGGATATCCGCATACCAAAAGTGGTGGAAACTTCAGAAAAATAATAAAGATAATGAACGTGGTTTAGAGTTTTACGTTGTTGGGGCTGTGGATTTACAGTCCCTTTTCTCCCTTATGACATTTTTAAAGAAGGAGGAAAGAAAATATGTTTGCTACTGTTGTTATGGGTCTTCTTACACTGGCATTATTTATTCTTCATCCTTATTTGAATTTAGTTGTGTTAAAAAAAGTGTTTGGCATTGCCCTGTTTTTGGAGATATTTTATCTCATGGGCTCCTATCTTTCTGAATGGCCCTTTCCTACCCCAAAAATTATCATCCAATTAATCATCGTTGTAGCTCTGGGTGTTGCTCTGGGTGTCGTCTTTTCAAAAATATGGCCTCTACCAGAGCATAAAGGTTTTGAAAGGATTGCCCGAACCATTTTGATTATCATTCCAGCCCTCGGACTGGGGGTAGGGCTTCAGCTGGTTTTGCAGGGACAATCGGCCACACAGGCCATTTACCTTATTTTTGCTCTTTCAGCATGGCTGGGATCCGGGCATTTTATAAGAAAGAATACAGTATAGGTTTTCGAATCTTAAATGTAACTTATCTCCGAAAGAAGTCTCCCACCTTAGTGTCAGCGCAGGTGGTGAGAGTATGTCACATGCTGTTTTTCTCTGGGATATATGAATAGGTCAATAACTTAGCTTTCTTCATGACTGTTAAACAATCTGTTACTTCACTAGAAAAAGCATCCCGTTAGCTGGACCGCCCAGCCCCTCGGAGATCGACCTTCAGCCGTTTTCGGATTTAATCGGGGCCCTTACGCTTTTTCTTAATAATGATTTTTATTTTTTATGTTAAAAAACACTAAGTATTTCATAAAAAAGAAACTCGCTGTTGAGGATAAAAACATGGCCAGGCCTTTGGCAATATTGTTTGTAATCCAGTGTGACAGCGGCAGCAGTTCAAGTATGGAAACTCCAAGGATAAACACGGTATTGCTGATGAGCAGGCTGACAATCGCCTGTCCCACAAAAAATATTTTTTCTCTTGTGTTAAATTCGGCATGTTCCCGAAAGGTTAATCGGGAATTCCAGATATAACTGTTGGTCACAGCCAGGGTATAGGCTATGCTATTAAATAACAGCAGCATTTGTTTATCTGTTGTTGGCCAGATAATCAATAGAAGATTTAAACTCCCGATATCCACAAGTGCATTGAACAGACCAATCACACTAAAATGAGCAACTTGAAGTATACTTTTTAACCGGCCTTTCGCTGTCATGTTATTCACCTGTCAGGGGGACATTGTTGAAAACCCCTCGCTTTTTCAGTACCTGATAATAAAATTGAAGCAATTGTTCGGATGGTTTAGACCACCCATATTGCTGTCCTGTATGATACGCCTGTTTTGCAATTTTTTTGCGCAGCATTTCATTTTCAATCTTCAATAATGTTTCTTTAAAGCTTTCTGGCCGATCCGGGTCATAGAGAAGCCCATTTACACCATCCTGTATTTGTTCACAGGTTGGTCCGCTTCTGGCTGCAACAACAGGGAGCCCCGATGCCATTGCTTCTAAAATGACAAGCCCCAGTGTTTCTGTCGTAGAAGGGAAAATAAAACAGTCTGACGAGGCATAAGCTCTGGCCAGCTCTTCACCGTGCAGAAACCCTGTAAAAACCGTATTGGTTCCCTCAAAATGTCTTTCAAGCTGTTCCCGGTGCGGGCCGTCACCGACAATGGCCAGGCAAAATTCATCCGATGCTGCTAATACCTCTTTTATTTTTTCAATTTCCTTTTCTACGGCTAATCTGCCTACATATAACAGCAATTTTTTATGGGGTTGGCCTCCGGTTAATTTTTCACGCATGTAAGAATCAAATTTATCCTTACTGAATAAATCAGTATCAACCCCCCGTTCCCACAGATGTACATGATGAAAACGCTGCTCTTCCAATTCTTTTTTAATGGTTTGGGATGTACACAAATTTAAATCCGCTTTGTTATGTAATGTTCGGAAATACCACCATAAAGCGGGTTTCAAAAAGGGCAGATGATAGTAGTCAGCATATTGGGGAATTCTTGTGTGATAGGAAGCGATTAACGGCAATTTTTGTTTTCGGCTGTAATAAATTCCGGCTACTCCCAAAACGGCCGGGTTAACAACGTGAACAAGATCCGGCTGAAAGTCCTCTAAAATTTTTCCCACTTTCCGTTTGGGAAGGGCCAGTTTTTTTTCCTTATACAAGAAAAAGGAGCGGGCGGGCAGTCCCGCCACTCTGGCTCCTTCATATTCATTCACACCAAGATCAGGAGCGATAACACATACATCATGCCCCTGTTTGGTTAACCATTTAATAGAAGCAGTAAGTCTGGTTACGATCCCATCTGTGTTTGGCACGAATGTTTCTGTGACGATCGCAATTCTCATATTATCTCTCCTGTTATTTCCAGGTTACTTTTGGCAGTACGTTCTCCTTAATAACCCGATCTTTGTGTTTCATGACGGCATGCAAAATTTCTCGGATTACATCGTCTGTTAATAAAGTAGGCTCTAAGCCAAGATCTTTTAACTTCGTATTTTCTGCATGATAATAATGATCTTCTAATTCCACACGAGGATTTTCAATGTGGGCAATGTTTGCTTCCAACCCTTCTTCTCCAGCAACTTTCTTTACTTTATTAGCCAAATCCAGAACTGAAAATTCTTCGGTAAACTGGTTAAATACCCTGAATTCTCCCTGATCTGCCGGATTTTCAGCTGCGATTTGAATACATCTTACAGTATCACGAATGTTTAAGAAACCTCTTGTTTGTCCACCTTTTCCATATACCGTCAAGTCATGGCCAATAGCCGCCTGAATAATAAAACGGTTTAATGCCGTACCAAAGACACCATCATAGTCCAGCCGGTTTACGAGTACAGGGTCCATTTCGGTTTCATCAGTATGGAGTCCGTAAACCACGCCCTGATTCAAATCAGTAGCACGGATTCCCCAGGCCTTGCAGGCAAACATAATGTTATGGCTATCATGGACTTTGGACAGATGGTACATGGAGCCGGGCTGTTTTGGATAAGGAAGGACATCCTCGCGGCCTTTATGTTTAATTTTAATATAGCCCTCCTCAATATCAATGTTTGGTGTACCATACTCACCCATTGTTCCTAGTTTAATTAAATGACAATCAGGTACTATTTCTTTAATGCCATATAGTACATTTAATGTACCTACTACGTTGTTCACCTGGGTAAATACCGCATGCTCACGATCAATCATGGAGTATGGGGCTGAGCGCTGTTCAGCGAAGTGTACAAAAGCATCCGGCTTTGTTTGTTTTAACACTTCCCGCAAAAAGTCGTAGTGATTTAAATCTCCTATGTAAACCTTGATTTCATTTCCGGTCAGCTCTTTCCACTTTTCAACACGTTCTTCCAATGATGCGATAGGAGTCAGAGAGTTTGAGTGCAGTTCCTGATCCCATTTTCTGCGGACAATACTGTCTATAATGGATACATCATGCCCTAACTTTGATAAATGCAGCGCAGTCGGCCATCCGCAGAATCCATCTCCGCCAGCAACAATAATTTTCATATGATCCTCTCCTTAACAGTATTTCTTAAATTTGGGCTAGTTATTACTTTTGTCAATGTAAAAGAACAGGTATTGTGAATGATACCAGATACAATGTCAAATGATTTTAAATTTTTGTAATATTTTTGCCGAAAAATCTTGAATGTTTAACAGGTTTTTACCAAAAATCTCTCCTATATATACTTCACGGTTTAATGAAAAAATCCTGTTTTCATTTTAAAAATCTGTGTTTGTGTTATGATGATATAAATTATAATGAATAAACTTTTACAGAAATATCTGATGGCTGATAAAATAGTAAAATGAGTATAGCAAGTACGATAAGTTGAGGTGCACCAGATGAAACAATCAAATCGATTAACAGAGGGAGCTTTGTTTGCTGGAATATATCTTGTTTTTCTGATCATAACGTTTTTTGTTCCTGTTGTTGGGTTTATTTCATTTTTCTTATTGCCTGTTCCTTATATTATTTATGGAGTCAGACATGGATTAAGACCATCCATTCTTCTGTTTTTGGTTACAATTTTTCTTTCTGGGCTGTTTACATCATTTGCATCCATTCCTATTACCGTGTTTGCCGGTTTAGGGGGGATTGCAATCGGAATTTCCATTCATCAAAATAAGTCCCCTTATGAAGCCTGGGCCGGGGGAGCTGCAGGATTTGCAGTTGGGTTTGTGTTTATCTATGGGGTTTCCCAGTGGCTATTTCAGGTTAATTGGATGGATGAATTCCAGTCGATGCTTGAAACGTCAATGGATCAAACGAAGACGATTATTGAACAATTTGGCGGAGCCGTCTCCATGGAGCAATTAAATCTTCTCGAAGAACAGTTTCAGCAGATGCTTTATCTATTTCCAACGGGTATAGCTCTGTTTGGGATTTTTTTTGCATTTATTGCTCAGTGGATTGGATTTAAAGTGTTAAATCGAATAGATTCCAATACCAGGCTTTTGTTCCCTAAGTTTAAAACCTTCAGGCTCCCCACGGCATTATTATGGTATTATTTTTTAGCCATGATCGGGATGTGGATTTTTAACGAACAGGGAAGCCTGGTTCATCAGGCTGCTGTGAATATATACACGCTGACAGGGCTGTTAATTGCCCTGCAGGGACTGTCTTTTATTTTTTACTTTGCGGAATACAAAAGCTGGTCAAAAGCCGTACCAGTGATTGCTATATTCGGGATCTTCCTGTTTCCATTTCTATTCCTTTATCCAATTCGAATTTTAGGTATAATTGATATAGGTTTTAATTTGCGAGAACGTCTTCAATCAGACGAAAAATAAACTCGTTTTTTTATTAGGAGATGACGTTCATGCCAAACTTTTTTAAAAAGACAACTGTAAATGGGCACTTATGGCTGATTTACAGTATATCTATCATTTTGCTGGCGTTCATATATTATTTTCAATGGATACTGGGTGCAGTGATGACCCTTTTATTAGGGCTGGCTATCTATAACAGCATCCGAACAGAGCAGCTCCTGCAAAATGAAACAGAAGAATATATTTCGACCCTTTCCTATCGTGTCAAGAAAGTAGGGGAGGAAGCACTGCTGGAAATGCCGATTGGAATCGTACTGTTCAGTGAGGATTATCAGATTGAGTGGGCCAACCCATATGTCAATCAGTTTACCGAAGATGATACGTTCGTCGGCAAGTCCCTTCATGAACTGTCGGATGCCATCATTCCTGCCATTAAAGAGGATAAAAAAGAAATGTCACTGAATCTTGAACATTATTCTTTTGAGGTACTGATCAAAAAAGAAGAACGGCTGCTTTATTTATTTGACCGGACAAAGCAGAAAGAGATTCAGAATCTTTATCAGAACGATAAAGCGGTACTGGCGATTATTTTCCTGGATAACTATGAAGAATTGACTCAGGCTATGGACGACACATCGAAAAGTCATTTGAATTCAGAAGTGACAACCATTTTAAACCGCTGGTCCAATGATCACGGAATTTATTTAAAGCGGACTTCTGCTGAACGCTTTATGGCTGTGATGAACCAGGAAATCTTAGATAAACTGGAAAGAACAAAATTTGAAATCCTGGATGAGGTACGTGAACTGATTTCGGATCAAAACGTTCCGCTTACCCTGAGTATTGGAATCGGGAAAGGATCTCCATCGCTGCCGGAACTGGGTGAACTGGCACAGTCCAGCCTGGACCTTGCTTTAGGCCGCGGCGGTGATCAGGTAGCCATCAAAGACGAAAATGGAAAAGTTAGCTTTTTTGGCGGCAAAACGAATCCTATGGAAAAACGTACCCGAGTTCGTGCCCGTGTGATTTCTCATGCATTGAAAGAGCTGGTTTCGGAAAGTGATAAAGTGCTGATTATGGGTCATAAAAATCCAGATATGGATTCCATTGGCTCTGCCATTGGTATTCTGAAAATCGCCCAGGCAAATGAGAAAGACGGATTTATCGTCTTTGATCCGGACGGAATGAATACAGGTGTAGAGAGACTGATGGAAGAGATTAAAAAAGATGAACATCTTACCCAATGGTTTATTACCCCTGATGAAGCCCTGGAAATTGTAACGAAAAATACATTGCTTGTAGTGGTTGACACCCATAAACCTCCGATGGTGATGGAGGAGCGGCTGTTATCGAAGACAGAGCACGTAGTCGTAATTGATCATCACAGACGTGCAGAAGAGTTTATTGAGGATCCGACCCTTGTTTACATGGAGCCTTATGCTTCCTCTACTGCTGAGCTGGTCACCGAATTATTAGAGTATCAGCCCGCTTCTCTGAAGTTAAATATGCTCGAGTCTTCGGCTTTGCTTGCCGGAATTATTGTAGATACAAAATCGTTTACATTACGAACGGGCTCCCGCACTTTTGATGCAGCGTCTTATTTAAGATCAAAAGGTGCAGACACCATCTTAGTTCAGAAAATGATGAAGGAAGACCTCGACGTCTTTATCCGAAAAAGCAAGCTGATTGAAAGTACGATCGTCTATCGCGATAACATCGCGATCACCCGGGCACAGGAAGGGGAAACCTATGGGCCAGTTACCATAGCCCAGGCAGCAGATACCCTTTTGACCATGAACGAAATCAAAGCTTCTTTTGTCATTGCTGAACGGGATGATGGGCGAATTGGCGTCAGTGCCCGTTCACTGGGTGATGTGAATGTACAGGTCATTATGGAAAAAATGAACGGCGGCGGACATTTAACCAATGCCGCAACCCAGCTTGAAGACACAACCATTGACCAGGTTGAAGAACAGCTGAAGGAAATTATAGATGAGTATTTAGAAGGGGGAGACGATGAAAAATGAAGGTGATTTTCACAAAGGATGTCAAAGGAAAAGGGAAAAAAGGAGAAGTGAAGGATGTATCTGAAGGATACGCACGAAATTACTTGCTGAAAAACAACCTCGCTGTAGAAGCCACAAAGGGGAACCTAAAGGCTCTTGAGGCTCAGAAGAAAAAGCAAAAACAACAGGAGCAGGAAGAGCTGAATGAAGCAAAAAAATTAAAGGAAACCATTGAAAAACTTACTGTTGAGATTACAGCAAAAGCTGGTGACGGCGGCCGTCTGTTTGGTTCAGTTACCAGCAA
The DNA here is from genome assembly GCA_017656265.1 of Bacillaceae bacterium. Classification (GTDB taxonomy): domain Bacteria; phylum Bacillota; class Bacilli; order Bacillales; family Alkalibacillaceae; genus Melghiribacillus. The sequence continues at coordinate 62,360 of JACDOD010000002.1, forward strand.
ACAAATTGCTGATGAGCTGAAGAAAAATCACAACATTAAAATTGACAAGCGGAAAATTGAACTGGATCAGCCCATTCGTGCACTGGGGTATACCAATGTTCCGGTCAAACTACATCCAGAGGTAACTGGTACGATTAAAGTGCATATTAAGGAACAATAATCCTCTTATTAGAAGAAGGAGGAAACCCGATTGAATGAACTATTAACTGACCGTACACCGCCCCATAATATAGAAGCTGAACAGGCGGTACTCGGTGCGGTTTTTTTGGAGCCGGAAGCGATTGTGACCGCATCTGAGGTATTGCTGCCGGAAGATTTTTATCGTGCCAGCCATCAGCGTATATTTGAAGCTATGCTGAACCTGTCAGATAAGGGTGAACCTATTGATCTCGTAACCGTTACCACAGCTTTGTCTGATGCTAAACTGTTGGATGAAGTAGGCGGGGTATCCTATTTAAGCGATCTCGCCAACTCAGTTCCTACTGCCGCAAACATCGAATATTACGCAAAAATCGTAGAAGAAAAATCTACTTTAAGACGGTTAATTCATGCGGCAACGAATATTGTGAAAACCTGTTATGATGAGGAAGACGTAGAAAATGTATTGAATGATGCCGAGCGTTCCGTATTAGAAGTGTCCAATCGGAAAAATACAGGCAATTTTAAAAATATTAAAGATGTCCTGATTGATGTCTATGATAATATCGAGATGCTTCATCATCATGACAATGAAATCACCGGGGTGCCAACGGGATTTAAGGATTTGGACCAAATTACATCAGGGTTCCAAAAAAACGACCTGATCATTATTGCAGCACGCCCATCCGTGGGTAAAACTGCTTTCGCTTTGAATATTGCCCAGAACGTTGCTATCCATGCTCAGGAAAATGTGGCGATCTTCAGTCTGGAGATGGGAGCCGAACAGCTGGTCATGCGTATGCTCTGTGCAGAGGGGAATATTGATGCACAGCGGCTTCGTACGGGCAGGCTTGAATCTGAAGATTGGGGAAAACTCACCATGGCGATGGGAAGCCTGTCAAACTCTGGAATTTTTATTGATGATACTCCGGGGATAAAGGTGAGTGAAATACGATCAAAGTGCCGCCGTTTAAAACAGGAACATGGCCTTGGCATGATTCTAATTGACTATTTGCAGCTCATTCAGGGAAGTGGACGAAACCGTGAAAACCGTCAGCAGGAAGTTTCGGAAATTTCACGGTCCCTGAAAGCACTGGCGAGGGAGCTGAATGTGCCGTTAATTGCATTGTCTCAGCTGTCCCGTGGTGTAGAACAGCGTCAGGATAAGCGGCCGATCATGTCTGATATCCGTGAATCCGGAAGTATTGAGCAGGATGCGGATATCATTGGGTTTTTATATCGTGACGACTATTATAATAAAGAATCAGAAAAGGAAAACATCATTGAAATTATTATTGCCAAGCAGCGGAACGGACCAGTGGGTACAGTAGAACTGGCGTTTGTGAAAGAATACAATAAGTTCGTGAACCTGGACAGGCGATATAGTGAGGAAGAAGTTCCGCCGGCATAATGCAAGAATTCATGCAGATCAGACTCCATTCAGGGGTCTGTTTTTTTGTGGGGAAGTTCCTTTTATAAAATCAGGAAAGCCTGCCATTATCCGCATATTGTCGAACGTTTTTTGTGAGAAAAACCGTAATGTTCGGGTTTGTTATTGACTTTTAACGGTTCACATTGATAAAATATTCATGTTGCATGCGTAAAGCAAATGTTTCGGAGGTGTCCCGTTATGACAACGGCGGTAGTAGTAGGAACCCAGTGGGGAGATGAAGGTAAAGGAAAGATTACGGATTTCTTATCTCAGCAGGCCCACGTTGTTGCCCGCTATCAAGGGGGAAATAACGCAGGTCATACCATTCAATTTGATGGGGAAACGTATAAACTGCATCTAATTCCTTCGGGGATTTTTGATCATAATAAACTTTGTGTACTGGGAAATGGCATGGTTATTCATCCAAAGGCATTGCTGGAAGAACTTCAATACTTACATGAACGGAATATGACAACAGATCATCTGCGGATCAGCAATCGTGCCCATGTGATTTTGCCCTATCATGTCAAGCTGGATGAATTACAGGAAGAGAAAAAGGGAGATAAAAAAATCGGCACGACCAAAAAAGGCATAGGGCCTGCCTATACCGATAAAGCAGCCCGTATGGGAATCCGCATGGCAGATCTTTTAGATGAAGAGACATTCCGTCAAAAACTTGAAGATAATCTGGCGGAGAAAAATGTGTTATTTGAGAAGGTTTATGGCGCAGAGCCGATGGATGCTGAAGAGATTTTCCTGGAGTATTTTGAATACGGCCAAAAGCTGGCGAAATACGTGTGTGATACTTCAGTTCTTTTAAACAATGCTATTGATGAAGGAAAACATATTCTGTTCGAAGGTGCCCAGGGGGTTATGTTAGATATTGACCAGGGAACGTATCCATTTGTCACTTCTTCTAACCCGACTGCTGGGGGAGTAACCGTGGGAACTGGAGTAGGCCCAACAAAAATTCATCGGGTCATGGGCGTTTCTAAAGCTTATACGACGCGGGTAGGAGACGGACCATTTCCAACTGAACTGCATGATGAAATCGGTGATCAAATTAGAGAAGTGGGTCGTGAATATGGAACCACTACCGGGCGTCCGCGGCGTGTCGGCTGGTTTGACGCTGTAGTTGTACGTCATTCAAGAAGAGTGAGCGGAATTACCGACTTATCCCTGAATTCCCTGGATGTGTTAACTGGTATTGAAACGTTAAAGATCTGTGTAGCTTATCAGTACAACGGCAAAGTAATCGAAGAGTATCCAGCTAACTTAAATATATTAGCCCAGTGTGAACCGGTTTACGAAGAAATGCCAGGATGGAATGAAGATATTACGGGTGCACAGTCTTTAGAAGACTTGCCAGAAGAAGCACGTCATTACTTAAAACGGGTTTCTGATCTCACCGGAATACCAATCTCAATTTTTTCTGTAGGTCCAGATCGCAAACAAACCATCGTTTTAAACCATATATACGAATAATCGGTAAACGGACATAATTATGTATGGAGGAAAGTAAAAAGAAGCTGGGACAAAGAGAATGAACGGTGATTAGGTCGAACCTGACTAAAAAAATTTACGAAATCAAAATATCCGGACTCATTCATGTTACGAGTGAATGCAGTTCGGATATTCATTGCTTTTTGCAGCTTTGTCCCAGTCACCTTTTTAGCCAGTAATTTTTTGTTGAGGAAATTTTTAGAAATGCTGGACACGGTTTAGAAAAATCAGCGGGAGCTGTATATTGTCAGCTGCAGTTGTAAAAAATCATGCGGAATTGAAAAATGACCAGCTCCAGTTGTAGAATTCCTGTTCAGAGTTGTAGAATTACCGTTGAAGCTGTGAACTTCCCCCTGAAATAAATGATACAGTTAGTACAGGTGTAGGAATATCAGCAGGACGCTTGTCATTGAAATATAATCTTGAACTTTTGGAACGCCCCGAATTAATGCTTTATAAAATTTTTTTATCCAAAATCTAAAAAAATCTTGCAATCCTATTAATAGCATGGTACTATAAATCTCGTCCGAATTAAAAATAATAATGTAAAACAGATGGTCCGGTAGTTCAGTTGGTTAGAATGCCTGCCTGTCACGCAGGAGGTCGCGGGTTCGAGTCCCGTCCGGACCGCCATTTTTTTTGCCTGTGGGTAGAGAACATATATAATACACCACGTGAGAGGCATCCTGGATGGACATACTGAGCGTGGGGTGAAAGACTGAAACATCGCTAGTTCAGCTATTAGAAGAAATAATTTTACATACGGCTCGGTAGCTAACCGTAAACATCATTGAGAAGCTCTGTGTAGGTTCTGCGAGAAGCGGCAAACTGCTTGAATGGCTTAACCCGCTTTGAGCACAGTCGGTAGAGCACGATCGAGTAAGCTCCCTGGAGTCTGCAACAGCGCACCACGCGAGAGGCATCCTGAATGAACATACTGAGCGTGGGGTGAAGGACTGAAACATCGCTAGTTCAGCCATTAGAAGAAATAATTTTACATACGGCTCGGTAGCTCAGTCGGTAGAGCAAAGGACTGAAAATCCTTGTGTCGGCGGTTCGATTCCGTCCCGAGCCATCTGAATAAAGCAGAACTGACAATCAGTTCTGCTTCATTTTTATATAGAAACGAGTCACTCAATCGAAAGGAAAATATCTGTAAAAGCTTGTATAAAAATGACAGGCACTTATAAATGATGTAGAACTCTGATGAATTGTAATCAATTTGTTACAAACATGCCTCTCTGAACTAATAGATAACCTCAGTTGTGTGTTATATTACACACAAAAGGACTTTTTACACTCATTTACTGCATAAAATTGGAATTTATTATACAAGTTTGTTACATTCCCCCTTTTTCTATTCCTTTTATCCTTTTACTTGTGTTAGATTATTAGAGTGAAGAAATAGCGTTTAACATGAAATCCGTGTATAAAAATATATAATGTTTGGTTGCCGGGAGGTCTGGTCGTGGGGATTTTCAAGAGTAGAGATGAATCTTTATTGAAAAAAACATCTGAGAAATTAAAATCGAATTTCTTGAAAAAAGCTGTTATTACTTGTTGCCTCGGTTTAGGAGTTGCGATTGGTTCTGTATATGCACAGAGCATTGAGGATCATTTCCCGCGTGTATATCATGTATATGTTGACGGTGAGTTTGTTGGAACCGTAAATGATCAAAACGTCGTGCAGACCTTTATTGATGAACAGCTGGAAGAGGCAGAAAAATCTTATTCCGATATTGAATTAGCCGTTGAAGAAAAAGTAACGTATGTACCGGAAATCGTATTTCGACCGTCATATAATAATCAGGAAGTTTTTGAGAAATTAGAGGATGAACTGTCATATAAAGCTCTGGCTGTAAAGTTGGAAGTGGATGGACAATTTATCGGCTACCTAAAAAACCAGGGAGAAGTAGACCAGGCGCTTAGAAAAATAAAAGAAAAGTATGTTTCAAAGTCCGTTTTAGACAGAATCGAAAATCCAGCGTATAAGATTAAAGAAAGTCAACTTGAACTGGACTCTTCAAAAATAATAGACGTTTCGATCGCACAAAAAGTTTCCCTTTCCAAAGAAAAAATTGAACCAAATGAATTATTAACAGTCGATCAAGCTGTCAAACTGCTGCAAAGAGGTACACTAACAGACAAAATACATACGATCCAAAAAGGAGAAGTACTTGGACAGATTGCAAACAAATATAACTTGAGCATTGATGAAGTCCTTTCTTTAAATCCTGAAATAAGCGAAGACAGTATTCTTCACATTGGTGATAAATTAAATGTTACAGACTACGAACCATATGTGGATGTCGTCGTGACACAAGAAAAAGTGGTTGAAGAGCCAATCGACTATCAAATTGAAGTTGAGAATTCAGACAGTTTATATAAAGGGCAGACACGAGTAAAACAGCAGGGTAAAGAAGGTTTAAAGAAAGTCCATTATAAGGTAACAGAAAAAAATGGTGAAGTAGTCGAACGAGAAGTTCTGAATGAAGAAGTTTTATCAGAGCCTGTTAAGAAGATTGTGGTGAAAGGAACCAAGGTCGTTCCTTCCCGCGGTACCGGTGAATTTAAATGGCCGACAGCAGGCGGAACAATTACTAGCTATCTCGGCTGGCGCTGGGGTTCGTATCACAAAGGTATTGACATAGCCGGTGTAACCAACCGTTCCATCTATGCTGCTGATAATGGAGTTGTGACCTATGCAGGATGGCACGGTGGATACGGAAACAAAGTAGTCATTAACCATAACAATGGTTATAAGACTGTATATGCTCACCTGTCTTCTATTAAGGTAAAAGTAGGCCAGACCGTACCTAAAGGAACCGTAATCGGAATTATGGGTTCTACAGGAAACTCAACGGGTGTACATTTGCATTTCGAATTATATAAAAATGGAAAACTTCAGAATCCGTTAGATTACTATTAATCTATTAGAGGACCATGAAAAGTATGACAATCCCTTGCTAATTATTAGCAAGGGTTTTTTACATCTATTCGATTCTATATGAAAGAAATGTTATAAGACAATTTGTAAAAAATACGATAAAATGAAGACAGCAAGCCAGGAATCCCCTGAAAGGATGAAGGATAATGAGTTATAAAATTTTGGTTGTGGATGATGAAAAGCCAATAGCTGATATATTAGAATTTAACCTTAAAAAAGAAGGATATCAGGTGATTTGTGCCTATGACGGGAATACGGCCATCCAGTTAGCCGAACAGGAGAATCCTGACTTAATTTTGCTGGATATTATGCTTCCTGAAAAAGACGGGATGGAAGTATGCCGGGAAATCCGGAAAAAATATAATATGCCGATTATCATGCTGACTGCAAAAGATTCAGAGATTGATAAAGTGCTGGGTCTGGAACTTGGGGCTGATGATTATGTAACAAAACCCTTCAGCAACCGAGAATTGATTGCACGTGTAAAGGCTAACCTTCGACGCCATCAGCAGCAGGATTATAACCAGCCGTCTAAAGAAATTCAAGATATACGAGTTGGCCGATTGGTCATCCACCCTGATGCATATACCGTTAGCAGGGATGGAGCTGAAATTGAACTGACTCAGCGGGAATTTGAGCTGTTATATTATTTGGCCCGTCATATTGGACAGGTTATGACAAGGGAACATTTGCTAGAAACAGTATGGGGATACGATTATTACGGTGATGTCCGGACTGTTGATGTTACCATTCGCCGTTTGCGGGAGAAAATTGAGGAAAACCCAAGCAATCCCCTCTGGATCGTAACAAGAAGAGGTGTTGGTTACTACTTAAGAAACCCGGATTTGGAGTAATGGTTTATGAAAAGCAAAGTAAAGATTTTTCAATCCATCCAGTTTAAATTTATCATCATCTATATTTTGCTCCTGTTGATTACCATTCAGGTCATAGGAGCTTATTTTGCGCGCCAAATGGAGAATCAATTGCTGGAGAATTTTTATGAAAAAGTGAATGGCCATATTCAGTTAATGGCCTACAACCTGGAACAATCCTTTTCCAGAAATCTTAAGGAAGAAGAGAGTTTTCTGCAGCAGGAAGTACACAACATTTTAACTGATTTCGATTCCAATGAAATATCCGAAATCCAGGTGATTAACAATAACCGTAAAGTGATTGCCACAACCAATCAGTTTGATCAAAATATTGTCGGCAAAAGAACAACCAACTCCAATGTGAAATTTACACTGCTTCTCGGTGCTAAAGACCGTGAAATTTTAGTCAATCCCCGAACAGGGCATCGTACCCTGGTCATGACCTATCCGCTTTATTCAGATCAGGCTGACGAAATAGCCGGGGTGATTTATTTAGAAGCGAATCTTGAAAGTGTTTATGAACAGCTGGAGGATATTAACCGAATTTTTGTTAACGGAACTGTTCTGGCTATATCGATTTCCGCTTTAATCGGAATCATTGTTGCCAGAACCATTACCAGGCCGATATCCGAAATGCGCAAACAGGCTCACGTCATGGCAAGGGGAGACTTTTCAAAAAAAGTTAATGTGTACAGTACCGATGAAATAGGCCAGCTGGCAGTTTCTTTTAACCACTTAAATGATCGCCTCAAACAGGCACAGGCCAATACGGAGGGTGAGCGGAGAAAACTCAGTTCAGTATTAGCCAATATGTCTGATGGGGTGATAGCAACAGATCAGGGCGGAAACATTATTTTAATGAATACACCTGCTGAAAAACTGGTCGGAAAAACCTTTCATGAAGTGCAGGGGAAATCATTATTAGAAGTACTTGGTCTGGAAAAAGAACTTTCGAGTATCCAGACCATCAAAGATACTGGATCTATCATTGTAGATTTTAGTCATGATCATCGTCATTTAATGTTAAAGGCAAACTTTTCTGTGATTCAGGATGAAAATGAAAAAATGAATGGATTTATCACCGTATTAAGTGATGTAACAGAAGAGGAGAAAATTGAACGGGAACGCAAGGAATTCGTGGCTAATGTATCCCACGAACTTCGCACACCTCTTACTACCATTCGAAGTTACCTGGAAGCATTAACGGAAGGAGACACCTGGAGAGACGAAAATATCGCACCGGGATTTCTGAAAGTAACCCAAAACGAAACTGAGCGCATGATTCGACTGGTTAATGACCTTTTACAGCTTTCGAAAATGGATAATAAAGATTATCGCTTAAACAAGGAAAAGGTAGATTTTATTCAATTTGTCCACCATGTAATCGATCGGTTTGAAATGAACAAAAATGAAGGCGTGTATTTCAAGCGGCAATTGCCTGATCAAAAAATTGATGTCTGGATTGATAAAGATAAGATTACTCAGGTCATGGATAATATCATTTCCAATGCGCTTAAATATTCCCCAGAGGGTGGGACGATTACATTCAGTATTGTAAAGAATGAAAAGAATGTACAATTTCAGGTTTCCGATGAAGGAATGGGAATTCCAAAAAATCAGGTGGACAAGATCTTTGAGCGTTTCTATCGGGTTGATAAAGCGAGGTCCAGACAAATGGGCGGAACAGGACTGGGACTGGCTATTGCCCGGGAAATGATTGAAGCTCACAGCGGGGAGATCTGGGCTGAAAGTGAAGAAGGAAAAGGAACTACCATCCAATTTACTCTTCCCCTTACAGATGAGACGAGGGGTGATGCTTCATGAATATAGAACGAATGAAATCAGTCGTATTAACCCTGTTGGTAGCCATTAGTCTATTTCTGACTGTAGCTTTATGGAATTATCAGCCCCAATATTACGAAGAAATTGAGAACACAAGATATTTATACGAATCAAGACTCAACGGACAGTCGATGACGATGGATCAATTAATTACGCCTTCAAGGGTGATCTTTCATGAAAGCAACAGTCATTTTGGGTTAGAAGATCAGCGTAATTTAGGGATTTTATTTAAAGAAATGAAGAAATGGCCGATTGAACATTTTGATCACTACACCCTGTCAGGACGGGAAGTGAAAAAACCGAATGTGGAAGTTATATTCCCAACAGAACTACCGTTATCTGTTCTTCATGATATTTTAGCCGTTCAGGAGCAAGAAGTTTTCCCTGAGTGGGAGTTTGACAGAATCTTTTTTCACTTAGTCAAAAATGAAAGTTCAATCGAAGTGATCTTCGCATCGTCCATGCATAATCAGACACTAAACGCAGAAATACAGAGCAGTGAAGCTTATTCCTATCTGGCACGATATTTTAATAATAAAGACCTGCTCATCGAACTAATCCCATTCGTGACCAGTGAGGAGAGTGAACCGATTTACTTGCCAGCGTCTGAAATCGAACTGCCCGAACGAACATTTACAATAAATAAGCTGCAAACCAAACCGATTATTAATGCTATATTCAATGATCCAAGCCTGGTGGAGACGTCCATAACCAACTTTGGCGAGCGAATATATACGGATGGGACCCGACAGTTAAGTATTTTTAATCATTACATGAGCTTCATCAATCCGTTAACGGCAGACAATCAACAAATGGAAAAACAAAATTTAATACGCAAAAGCATTAACTTTATCAATGATCATCATGGCTGGACGAATATGTTCCGTTTATCCGACATAAAAGAAAACACCAATACCGTTGTCTATCAGATGACGATGGATGATTATCCGGTATTTCATCGTTTGGCTTCCAGTTACATTGAAATAAGCTGGAGAAATCAGCAAATTTATGAATATAACAGACCGCTCCTTAAACTGGTGACGCCATTTTCAAGTGAGGGACAGATGGTAACCCTCCGTTCAGGACAAGATATTATTTATTACCTTGAACACAACCGGAACAATTATTTTCCGTTTTTAATTGAGGATATTCAAATCGGCTATACCATGAAGGAAAAAGAGGGTTTTAATAGTATCATGTTATTAGAACCGGAGTGGTATATCAAATATAATGGAAGATGGCAGCCGCTTTTGTATAGTTTTGACGGGACAGGAGGCGAGATGGATGCAATGGAGCCAAATTAAAACCGTTTTTATTATCTCCTTCCTGATCCTGGATATTTTCTTGCTGCAGCAATTTTTAGACAAACGGAACAATACAGAGATGGCATTTCTGTCTGAGCCTACGCTTGAAGAATCGCTGCAGGCGGAAGAAATCGATTTTAGCCAGGTTCCAAATGAAACAGAAAAGGTTTCTTATATTACAGCTAAACGCCACCAGTTTACAAAAAAAGAATTAGAAGACTTGAAAAACCAATCCATTGTGATTATCAATGGTGAGACGGTCTTTTCTGAATTGAACGAACCGATACCCATTAACGAAGAAGAAGGGATCAAGGGGGCGATTGATAAAATTAAGGCTAATATAGCCTTTAGTGATCAGTATGCCTTCTGGACCTGGAAAAAAAGTGAAAGGCTCAATGCCATTGTATTCTTTCAGCAGTATGATGGTCATCCCGTCTACTATAATGAAGGCGGAATGCTTCTTCTGCTTCTGAATGACGACAACGAGATTATCTTCTATGCCCAGACGCTTTTGGACGATATTAAATCGGAAAACAAGGAGCAGGAAATTCAGCCGCTGAAAGCTGTAGAATCGTTATATCATAGCAACAAATTGTACTCTGGCGACAAAATATCAAGCATGGAACTGGGTTATTTCACCCTGGTGCCTCTGGCCAATGGAGTACAGGTGTTTTCACCAACCTGGAAAATCAACATTAATGGCAATAATAATTTTTATGTTAATGCCATTGAAGGACAAATCATCGAAACCGATGAAAATACCTTTATTGAGCAGACTATTGAAAATCTCATTATAAAAATAGAGTCAACGAGCTGGAGTGAAGAGGAATGACACTACATTTTAGCGTCCTGGCATCAGGAAGTACAGGAAACGCATTTTACATCGGAACAGACAACCAAAAATTGCTGGTAGATGCCGGTTTAAGCGGCAAACAGATGGAACGGCTGATGGAAGAAATTGATCTGGATCCCAGTGAACTGGATGGAATTTTGGTTACCCATGAACACAGTGATCATATTAAAGGGCTCGGAATTATGGCCAGGAGGTATGATCTGCCGATTTATGCCAATGAGAAAACATGGAAGGCGATGGACGGTCAAATTGGCGAATTGTCGGTGGATCAGAAATTTGTTTTTGACCTCGGAAGCACCAAAACATTTGGGGACATTGATGTAGAATCTTTCGGTGTTTCCCACGACGCAGCTGAACCGATGTTTTTTGTTTTCCATCATAATCGAAAAAAAGTAGCTCTAGTTACAGACTTAGGCTATGTATCTGAGCGCATAAAGAAAACCGTAGAAGACGCTGATGCGTATATTTTTGAAGCGAATCATGATGTAGAGATGCTAAGAATGGGGAAATATCCATGGAATGTCAAGCGCCGCATCTTAAGCGACAGGGGACATGTTTCTAATGAAGACTGTGCATTAGCTCTTACCGATATCATAGGAAATCGGACGAAACGAATTTACTTAGCCCATTTAAGTCAGGATAATAATATGAAAGATCTGGCCAGGATGTCTGTTTCACAGATTTTAAACGATCACGGTTTTCCAGTGGATCAGAATCTGGAACTTCACGATACGGATCCAAAAAAGCCTACCCCAATTTATAAAGTAGGTTAAATTCACCGAAAAAAAGGGCATAAATGATAATAGAAAACATAAATCCAAATCGAATTCCCGTACGTATTTAAGGGTAGGAATAAAGAAAGGCAGGGTTAATTTTATGGGATATTATGATGATCATGCCCGGAAACCAGATGATCAGGAACGAAAAGGATGGGTCATGCCTACCATTGTTGGAATTATCCTTGGAGCTGTACTTGTTCTGTTAGCTCTCCCTGCACTGGTGGAGTCGAATTTGCTGCCATATGACCTGACCAAAAAGCAGCCGGAGAATCATCTGGCTCAGGGAGATCAAAATGAGGACAGGGAAGCAACGGAGGTCATCAATGTTGATATATCCACACAGGTGACAGAAGTCGTTCAGAATGTTCAGGACACGGTTGTCGGTGTCAATAATATCCGAAGCTCCAACTTCTGGATTCAGCAGCCGACACAGGCAGGTACCGGTTCCGGGGTTGTGTATAAAAAAGAGGATGGAAAAGCCTATATCGTAACCAACCATCATGTGATCGCAGGAGCAGACCGGGTAGAAGTCGTTCTCGCTGACGGAACCAAAGTGGATGCCGAACTAATCGGAAGTGATGATTATACGGACTTAGCCGTGTTAAGTATTGATGGAAACTATATTAATCACGTCATTGAAATGGGAAGCTCTGAAAATGTAAAAGTCGGTGAACCCGTTTTAGCTATTGGTAACCCGTTAGGCCTGCAGTTTGCCGGATCTGTTACACAGGGCATCATTAGTGGCGTTGACCGTGTCGTTCCCCAGGATATTGATCGGGATGGCCGTGCAGAATGGCACCTGGAAGTTTTGCAGACCGATGCAGCCATTAACCCTGGTAACTCAGGTGGAGCCCTGGTGAATATAAGAGGACAGCTAATCGGTATTAATTCCATGAAGATTGCCCAGTCAGCAGTAGAGGGAATCGGATTTTCCATTCCGATTGATACGGCTAAAGAAGTAATAAAAGACCTTGAAGAAGATGGCACCGTAACACGACCATATATGGGTGTTTCACTGGGGTCTTTAAGCCAGGTTCCAAAATATCACTGGACTTATTCCTTAAAATTGCCTGAATCCGTTGAAGGTGGAGTCATTCTAGATCAGGTTGCTCCAGCATCTCCAGCTTCTGCCGCAGGATTGCAGCGATTTGACGTGATTGTTCAGATGGATGATCAGGAGATCCTCGATATAGCTGATTTACTTAACTATCTGTATAAAGAAAAGGAACCAGGTGAAGAAGTGACCATCACGTATTACCGTGAAGGTGAACGTTATCAGACGCAGATGACATTGTCAGCCCAGCAGTACTCACCACAGAACAGAAGATAACATATGTAAGCAAGTCCCCTACTTTGCATGAAGTGAAGCAGGGGATTTTTTGTGTACGATCATCTGGGTTGGACAGAATTGGGACGACAGAAAAATTTTACATACCTTTTAAGGGAAGATTAAAGAATTATTACCTATATCCGCATCAATTTTATTCACACAAAATAACGAAAATGACAAGAACACCTTATCATTTATTTGCAGTCTGTGGATAAGTTCGAAAGGAAATGGGCAAATGGTACGGGAATGTTGTATGATGAAAAGGTGTAACACGATTTTTTCATAAAATGAACTTAACAGCTGAAATCAAAGGAAAAAAGCCGATTTATTACGTATAACAAAGCTAGTTTGGGAGGGATCGCTGTGAAGCTGTATGTCTGTGAAAAACACACCGATTTGGCCATGGAAAAGCTGATTGACGAGTATGAGACAGCTCCACTGCTGGAGAAATTAACAGAAAACCAGCAATTATCCACAGCCTGTGAATACTGTGAGAATAAACCTGCATATTTAGTGGCGAACATTCATTCCTCTACTAAATAAAGTGCAAACATATGTGCATATGTGGATAACTTTGGGGATAACCCCTTGAAAAGTGGATAAGTACTGTGAATAAGCCACAATTCCACATGGTGTGTGGATAGTTTTGTGGATAGTGGGAATAACCTGAGGACAAAGAGCCAGTTTATTTCCTTAAAAAGGAAGGGAGTTTTAGTTGTGAAAATAACCATTGTTGCCGTCGGAAAGCTGAAAGAAAAATATTTGAAGCAGGGAATACAGGAATATACGAAACGACTGAAGCCCTATGCTAACGTGGAAATTGTTGAAGTTCCCGATGAAAAAGCACCAGAAAACTTAAGTGAAGCGGAAATGGAAGAAGTGAAACAAAAGGAAGGAGAGCGGATTCTTTCCAAACTCCCCCCGGATACATACGTGATCACCCTTGAAATCGAAGGCAAAGGGCTTTCTTCCGAGCAGCTGGCCAAAAAAATGAACGAGCTGACCACATACGGACGGAGCAAAATCGCCTTCGTCATCGGCGGCTCCCTCGGACTGAGCCAGGAAGTTATCCACAGAAGCGACTTTTCCCTGTCTTTTTCGACAATGACTTTTCCACACCAGCTCATGCGCCTGATTTTGCTGGAGCAGGTGTACCGGGCGGTGAAGATTAATCGGGGAGAACCGTACCATAAGTAACGGTAAACCAAGAAGAATGAAGCTTAGCAAAAATAAAAAAATAAATCGATATTAGAATGTACTATCAATAAGTAAGTGGCCTCATAAACAGGATACTTACTTATTTTAATGAAACTAATACCTATTATGTATAAAAGTTTGTGTAAATCATTTTTCTTAGAAAACCGGTTCAGCTTATTGCTTTACATATATTTTCTTCATGGTAAAATTGAAGGTCATACTAGGTCTTAATCAACAATATGGGAGGGGAATAATGGACAAGGTAATACAAGAGATAACCAATAAAATAAAAAGTAAAAATAAGAGAATTATCATTGGGATTTCTGGTCATGGTGCTTTTGGTAAAACAACGTTTGCAAATAAACTTATAAACCTTTTAAATAAAAATGGACGCAATGATGTGAATTATATTAATACTGACCCATATCTTATCCGTTCTCAACTAAGAAAGTACACCACTATTGATTACGAATACAAAAGTGAGCGTCATCAATATAAAATGACTGCATGCCATCCTGCTGCTCATAATACAATCGCTCTAGAAAGAGACATTCATATGATTAGAGATGGCTTAGATTTTTATACAATGGGCACCCATTATATGAAGAGCACGTTAATTTCTTCACAAAATAAAATAAATATTGTGGAAGGAATGAGCGTTGCCTTTATTAATCCTGCTTTAACCGATTTAAAAATATTCTTATATACTGATGGAGAAACCGAGTTAAAGAGAAGAGCTGTTAGAGATGTTTCTGAAAGAGGGGCAGATATCAATTATTTAAGGCAATCTCATAAAGAGCGCAGAATTCAATATGAAGTTTTTATGCATCCTTACCATCGTAATTTTGATATTGTTTTAAAAAATTCAAATGACGATTATTTTCTAGAAAAATGTGATTGGAATAAAATTGTGAACGAATAAACTAAAGAGATCCTTTATTGAAAAAAGAAAAATTTTCAGAAGACCTTTACATACACCAACTTACATTTGGTAGTAAGTTTGAAGGTCTTTTAATATACAAGATTAACTAAGTACGTATAGAAATATGATTACATACACATTTACAAGTATTTTCCTTGTTTTATGTGATCACCTTTGAAACATTATGGTAAAATAAAAATGTAGTATTTGGCAGTTAATTTATGTAGTTTTTAAATTCAAAAAAGCCACTTACTAACCTCCAAAAATAAATTTAATTGTTGTCTAACTTTTTTATTGAAACTAAGAAGAGCCTGAAGAAAGGATTCTGCAATTAGGTGTAGAAAGAAATAATATACAAAAAATTCCGGCTATGAAAATTAGTGTAGTGCAGATGATTTCTCTTGCAATTTTCGGTTGAGTCAACTTGGATGGAACGCGTAAGTGGTACTGTATACAAAGGGAGATGCTTCGGCAAGCACCCTTTTGTTTTTTATTCGTCGAACCATACCAAAAGTAAATAGCATTTCCTGAGTTAAATAAATTATTAAATACTGAGAGGGAGATCACTAAATGTCAAAAATAACAGGTATTGGTGGTGTTTTTTAAATATTGAAGGTGATACCAAAAAGTTATTAAAGTGGTATCATGAGGTTTTAGGTCTGGATACTTCAAGGTATGGTATTAATTTTCTTGTTCTAAATGAATTTACTCTTATTACATTCGATCACAAAGAAGAATCAGGGCAATCCGTTCTTAATTTTACAGTAGAAGATCTCGAAATATTTTTGGAGAAACTAAGGAGTAAGAATGTTAAAATCATACAGGATATAAGAGTGTTTGAATACGGAAAGTTTGCTCAAATAGAAGATATTCTTGGAAATAAAATAGAGTTATGGGAACCTTTTGATGATAATTACAGAAAGATGGTCGAAAAGGAAATAGAAGATTTTAAATTGGAGAAATTCGAAGAAAATTAGGACACAACGTGAGACTGTTTATGGATTTAAATGAACGATGTGCATTGGGATAAAAGCAGATCCTTATCGTAGGCTGTGCATTTCAAGTTTTTCTTAAAAAACTATTAGATTAAATGTTAGAACGCTTCGTTTAGTTTTAACTCTAGCGAAGTGTTTTTGTATTTTGTTCTGATATGTTACTCATATAGATACATCTCTTTGAGCGTATCATAAATAAAGATGAATAAAAGGAGAATAGAAACGCATTGTTGAAATGATAAAGTGGATCTAATAAACACGAAAAGGCGGAATAACAAATGGATTTAATAAAACAAATAGAAGAACTAGAATTTACGCTTTTACAATCCTTTTCCAACAGACAAGACCAACCGTGGGGTGTGTTGTTTTGGAACGAACACCAGCCTGACTATTATGATGCCAACCATGCCCATATAAGTGAACAACCTGATAATCCTCATAAAGTGATCGATGAAGTCATTTCCTTTTATGAAGCTATGAATATTATTCCTAGATTTTATTTATACAACATTGAGTCTTTGACAAGTTTTATCGCTCAATTAAAAGAGAAGGGCTTTCAGTTTGAAGCTTTTTCCCAGCCAATTCAGCTATGGAATAAAAAAATAATTCAATTACCACTCAATATAGATGTCACAATAGAGAAAGTGACCAGGAAAAATTATCACGAAGCACTATGGGTGGAGTGCCAGATCAAAGAATTTGGAGGAAAAGCAGTTCGTGAAAAGGCGTTTGAATCGGAATTTAACGATCAGCGTTATACCCATTATGTATTAAAATATCAAGGAAATCCTTGTTCCACAGCATGTTTATTTGTGCATGGGAATCAAGGGAGAGTCGAAACTGTCGCCACCACTGAAGAATATCGAGGGAAAGGATTAATCGGCTTTTTGCTGCAACATATACAAAGAGAAACTCAAAGACTAAAGCTGGAAAAACTATGGGTTCACCCAATCAATGAAAGAGTGGAAAAGGTTTATAGTCGCTACGGATTCACTACAATACTCACCTTACAGACCGGTCATGCTTTTTTAGGTGGGAAAAGTATTAAGGAGATACATGGTGGGTAAAATGAATGGTCGTTTTGCGTTACAAGCAGGAAAAAACCTATCATTAATAAGCTACCGTTTACCACTGTTTTATTGGCTCTACAATCACCACCGTGAAAGTTGTCACAAATAGCTTGCTTTTTTATTGGAATTTTCTTAAAGATCGGATTAAGCAAATATTATTATTATATAATTTTTATAGAATTGCAATATTTAGTTTAAGGGAAGTGTAAATATGAAATCCTTCCATCCATATCGTCATTTTATGTTGCTGCTTTCAGTCTTAATGATTGGCAGTACCATCGTATTAAGTATTATTCTCTCAGTCATGATCGAACGAAATATTTTAAAAGAGACAGAGCAGGTCACAAAAAGAGCAGTAGAAGTTCACTTTAAAGACCTATTTCCTGGTGTTTTCGCAGATACCAAGACTCAGGTTAATCAGGGCTATTACTATAATGATCGCTCGATTTCACCTGAAACCTATGAAAATCTGAAAGCCATTGTATCAATGCATTTTAATTTGTATGACATTCTTGACACCAAGTTTGTGGACAAGCAGGGACGTATTTACTTTAGTTATGATCCTGAAGACATCGGTCAAACGTTAAAAAACGAAGAAACCTCTCAGGTATTTCAAGATATAATGGTGATCAATCAAACGAATAACAACCGACTAGAAATGTGGATTCCCATACATGATTCAGAGGGGGATGTGCGGGAGATCGTTTTTCTCAATCGTGATATTTCCGAAGAGATGAAGGCGATTCAAAGCATGCAAATGATTTCGGTTGTTTCAGTATTTATTATTTTTACATTGCTTTATATTTCACTACGGCGGGTATATATGCGTTCGACAAAAGAAATTCAATCCCGAAACAGGGAATTGAAAAAGCTATTAACCTCACTTGAAGAAACCTATGACTCTTCTCTTCAGGCATTGAGTGCTGCACTTGATTTGCGGGATAACGAAACCAAAGGGCATTGTCTGCGTGTGACAGCTTACACGGTACACCTTGCCAGAAAAATGGGGGTGAAGGCGGATAAGCTCATCCACATTGCACGCGGGGCATTACTTCATGACATCGGAAAAATTGGAATCCCAGACCATATTTTATTAAAGCCAGGACCTCTGAATGATGAGGAATGGGAAATCATGAAACAGCATGTGGTCATTGGTGCTGACATGCTTGAATCCATTGATTTTTTAAAGCATGCCATGCCGATCATTAAATACCATCATGAGCGCTGGGATGGAAAAGGATATGTTCATCAGTTAAAAGGAGAGGAAATTCCTCTTGAAGCTCGAATCTTTGCTTTATGTGATACTTATGATGCCATCACCTCAGACCGTCCGTACCGCAAAGGAAAAAGTCATGAGGAAGCTGTTGAAGAGATCCGTTCGTGCAGCGGCACCCAGTTTGATCCCAAAGTTGTTGACGTCTTTCTCACCATTTCAAAAGAAGAGTGGACAAACGTAAAATTCCTTACTCAAGATCACAACAAATTTCACTCGTTAAACAAATTTATCGAATTGGAAGCGGGACAGGTGAGCTAGACAAAAAATAACCATTTATATTATCCTAATTTGAATGGAAAATGCCTCTTTTCATAAATGAATCAGCAGAATGGTATTTAAACCAAAACCTCATAAGGAGGCATTGGAAAGAGCCTTATCTTAGGTAAGCTATACTAAACTTCAATGAGAAGGATAAAATGTTCTTTTAATGTGGAAAATACTCTTCGAAGCAGTGGTTTTGGTTATCTACAGAACGGCACTCTGGTTAATTGGTTATGGTTGTTAACAGATAGAGTTGAAGGACATTTCCAAAGTTGAAAATACAACTTGAAGATCATATCCTTAACTAAGCTGCATCTGGTTGAATAAATAATGGCTTCTGCTGAGTTGATGAAGGGGATTAATGATTTCAGATCTGGTGGTTTTGTATATCCTATCTGATCCGAATAATAGTCCCCTTCATCATTTTTGATCTGTAATAAGTTAACTTTCTTAGGTGTAATCATGATAGAATCAAGCTGGAAAGTAGTATGAATAAAAAATATAAAAATATCCCCAGTGTTTTGGCATTACCGGGGAAAGAAATCATTTAATTATATTAAAGCTTACCTATATAGCAAAGTTTTTCTAAATCTACAGAATCTTTTCCTCCATCTAATATTTTCCGAACATCATTTAATGTGTCCTTAAGATCAACAGACTCACCTTTTGTTCCAGTGTATGGCTCTGCGATATAAAATGGCTGGGTAAGATATGCTTCTAATCGCTCCCCTCTGTTATAGGTCTCTATTTCAGATGAAGGAATTCCATCCAACCCTTTTACGTTTACTAACGAGCGTAATTCACGGTAGCGGCGTAACAATTTTTGAGCCCTTTGCCGTATAAATAAATGATTTTGGTCAAGATGAGCTCCTTCTAATACGGAAGAAGTTGAATAGATAGGGTTAATTGCCGGGAATCTATGTCTGGCTGCGAGGTCTGCATCAAAGTGCAATAATGTTTCAAGTGGTCCATATGGAAGGTCTTCATCTACCACTTCTCCCTTTAAATCAAGAAGAAAAGTAGTTACCGTTTGAATATTGGCATCGTGCAATTGTTCTTGCAGTTTATAAATTTCACCGGTTAAAACGTGAGAACGATCAGCTGTTAAAATAACGTCATCGGCTTTCCCTAACGTAATCGTCTGTTCGAAAGCCTGATCAATGGAGTCAACAACGATATCCACTTCATTCATAATGTCATCTAACTCAGGATGACTTCCTTCGGGCTGCAGTAATACAACGGAATATCCCTCTTTCCTAAGCCTGTAAAACAATTCACCAAGCAGCACCAATTGCCCCATTCCAGGACGTGCGACAAAACCGACTGTCCCTCCCTTTGCAATTGGAGCAAACAAATCTAACACTTTTATTTTTGATTCAATCATCTCCACTGTCTCTCCTCTCAAGATTAATTCATCTAAACTGCACTGAGCTAACGATGCAAGGGCTACTAAAGTTCGGACTTCAGCACGTCCTATGGGGACTTTTCCAGTACATAAATTGGAAACAGTTGCGGGACGTAAGCCAATTGACTTTGCAGCACTTGTAAGGTTTGGTACCCTTCTGCGTAAAAGTGATACATTTAATCTTAAATTTTCCATTTTTATACCCCCTTACGTTGAATAGTAATATATGTTACGCTAAAAAGCAATAAAAATTTACTCTTAAAAGTAATTTTTATTGCTTCAAAGTGTGGTCTTAGTTTTATTAATACCGTTCTAACAGCCTCATTTTTATTATTATGGTAAAGAAGTTAAGGGTAGTCAGGGTTCTCATTGTTTACAGAAGCCAAGAATGAATTTATGATTCCAGCTTTTTAGAGTAAGGGTTGAATATCATTAAAAGTAATAAAAAAATATTTTTTGTATTCAAGCAAAATTAAGATTTTAGCTTTTGGTATTCATATCTTTTTTTCAAAAAAGGGACACTTATTAGGGGGGAATTGGTTATACTTGTTGAAATGTTAAGGGGGACCTTAAATGTTGAGGTATCGAAGAATAGATACAACTTGCAATAGACATGAAAAAAGCCTGCGAAGAGGAACAGGATGACTTTGGATTAAATGAATATGAAATCATCATCTATGACGCTTTAACATCCAAATCTATAAGAAGAGGTAGTTGAAACTGATATCCTTCGAAAAACCACCAACGAACTCACTCAGGCTGTCCTCAGTTACTTTCGAAAAAGCGCTCGTAAAGGAATAAATGATCATCAAGCGAATTTTAAATAAATATAATTACCAATGGGACAGGCAAAAAAAGTACTGGGTACTGTTATGACCAGGCCGAGTTAATGGCGGATAATACGAAAGTAAGGGATTGGGATTCCTAGAAGTGCTTGCTTTCACGGACAAAAATGAACAGGGAGAGCAATAAAAATGTCCTTCACAGTTTTAAGTGAAGGACATTACATCCGGACTGAATATTATAAGTGTTATTTCCCGCAAGAGGCTCTAATAATTAATTCTGGTTCCACCATGACAGTGCTTGGTTGAATTTTGTTGTTGATGACATCATGGAGCATATATGCAGCTAAACGCCCGATTTTTTCTTTATCTTGATGAACCGAAGTTAAAGGGGGATCGGTATAGTTGCATGCATCGACATCATCACAACCTACTAAGGCAATGTCATCTGGTATTTTCAGTCCCATTTCTTTAATTGCTTTCATTGCACCAAACGCCATATGGTCGGATGTCGCAAATACTGCTTCTGGATAGTTATTAGAATTCTTTAGTATTGACTTCATCGCTTGATAGCCACTTTCGGCAAAGAAATCACCGTGAGCAATCCACTCTTCATGAACGGTTAGTCCAAATTCCTTCATCGTGTTACGAAAACCTTCTTCTCGAATTTCAGCTACAGGAGAGCCTTGTAATCCCCCTATGAATCCAATGTTCCTAAAGCCATTCAAATAAAAGTGTTCAACAACTTTTGCAGATATTTTATAGTTATCGGTCATAATATATGCCGATTGCTTTCCGTTTAATTGGATATCTACACCTATGCATGGAATGTTGCTTTTATCTAATTCATAAATGGAGGATTGAACTTCTTCACCACTAATAATAAGTACACCGTCTACTTTATGTTGTATCGCTCGATCATAAAAATCTTCTTCTTCTTTTTCGTTCGAAAAAAAGAGGAGATCATATCCAAGAGCACCAATTGATTTTTTGAAAGAATTCATTACCTCAATAAAAAATGGATGATTAAAATCAGCATTAATTTTCCCAGCATAAATAACCCCGATGATATTCGACCTATAGGCCGCTTCTTTTTGGGCACGAATCGAGGAATACCCTGTTTCTTCCATGATTTTCAATACTCTTTTTTTCGTTTCTTCACCAACATCCTGGTAGTTATTGATGATTTTAGATACCGTTCCCGGTGAAACTCCTGCTAATTTTGCAATGTCTTTAATCGTAACTTTCATGGAATCCCTTCTCACATTACAATGCTAGATACATTATATAATATTTTTAGAATTAGGTGAATTTATCCAACTCTTTTTACTGCTTAACAGCACCTTGAGTCAAACTAGAAATAAATAATTTATTAAACACTAGGAATACGACAATTAACGGTAAGGTTGACCAGAATGTTCCCGAAAGAATCATTCCATAATCTTTTACATAGGCATCTTGAAGTGTACGAATCGCAATCTGAATCGTGTATACTTCTTCATCTTTTAATACCGTAAGTGGCCATAAGAAGTCGTTCCACATGAACATAAACGTTAATATTCCTAATGTAGCAAACGCAGGCAGTATGGATGGAACTACAATATTCCAATAAGTGCGAAATAATCCGCACCCATCTATTTTTGCTGATTCAATCAATTCATCTGGAACTGCTTCTTTAATGTATTGGCGCATCCAAAAAATACCGAACGCATTAATCATTCCAGGGATGATAACGGCTTTTAAGTCATTTAACCAACCTAATTTTGTAATAATAAAATACTGTGGGATTAATCCTAATTGAGGTGGAATCATCATCGTAACGAGTACCACTAAAAATAATTTGTCTCTTCCTTTAAAGTGCAGTTTGGCAAACGCAAAGCCTGCTAAAGAACATATAAATAAAACACCGATCGTTGTCACAGATGATACGATTAAAGAATTAAGCATAGCGCCAAAGAAGTCAATATGATTTAGTACGTTACTAAAGTTTTCTGACAACTTATCACCTGGTACGATAGCTGGGGGAATTTGATTGATAACATGGTTAGGGTTTGTCGCCATGACAAACATCCAATATAAAGGAAAAAACGATAAAAAAGCACCAATAACTAAAAATACATATAATAAAAATTTATTAACTTTCTTCGTCATTTTCTACCACCTCCAAACTTATCCCCTTATATTGCCTGTTTTACCTAAACGGTTAGACATTAACACATTAATAACAGAAAAAGCGATGATGAGTAAAAATAGGCTGACAGCTGTTGCTGATGCTGTGCCAAAGGCATTGTTTGAAAATGCTTCTCGCCACAAATATAAAACAATCGTTATACTTTCTTCACGAAAGCCGCTTCCAGAGAAGATGAGTGGCTCGGCAAAGATTTGGAGGGACCCAATGGTTGCAGTAAACACTACGAAAATGATAATAGGTTTTAACATTGGTACCGTTATAAAAAGAAACTGTTGCCATTTTTTCGCACCATCCATTTCTGCTGCTTCATAAAGCTCTTTTGGAATACTTTGAAGACCCGCTAAAAAAATAATAGAGTTATACCCGACCCATCTCCAAAAAATCATTGTCGCAATCGCTATTTTCACTCCCCATTCCGAGGTTTGCCAATTGACAGGAGAGAGTCCGAAAAGTCCTAAAGTCGCATTGACTATCCCTGATTGATGTTCATTGAATATGACCGTAAAAACAATGGCTACTGCGACAATCGATGTAACGTTAGGAACAAAATAAGCGACACGGAAAAAGCTTTTCATTTTCACTAACACCGAGTTTAAAATGACCGCCAAAATTAATGCGGCAATTAATTGAGGAACCGTTCCTAACAATCCAATGATGACGGTATTATAAATAGACTTCCAAAAAACGGGATCAATGAAAATAAAGTTGAAGTTTTGGAAGCCAACAAACGTCATTTCGCCAAAGCCGTTCCACTTCTGAAAAGCTAAATAAAAACTAAAAATCATTGGAAATGCTCCAAAAACTGCAAATAAAAGGAAAAAAGGAGAAATAAACAGATAACCTGCGATTGACGTTTTTTGCTTTTCTGTTAATCGTTTTGCAATTGAATATTTCATATTTAATGCTTTTGCTTTACTTTGGGGTACCATGTAATTTCCCTCCAAAAAATTCTTAGTAAAGAGGGGAATACACCGTGTGGTAATATTCCCCTTTCTCCTTCTTATTGACGCTCAAGCTGTCGCTTAATGCGTTTGACAGCTGCCTTCCACTCTTTTTCAGGGTCTGCACTTTTCTTGGAAACATTGGTCAAAGCATTGACAATCTCTGCTTGTACTACTTTATAATTTTTACCCATATATACGGTTTGAACCATCTGGGCTGATTGTGCAAAAACTTGAGCTGTATTAATACCCCCAAAATAATCGTCGCTGTAGTCTTTAAATGATGGATCATTATAGATGGATGGTGTTGATGGGAACAATCCCATTTCTTTAAATGATTTAAGTTGTTGTTCAGGTGCTACTAACCATTGTATAAACTTATATGCTTCTTCTGGATGTTTTGTTTCTTTCGGAATTGTTAAGTATGAGCCGCCCCAGTTACCAGCACCGCCTGGCATGCCTGTTATCATCCATTTACCGGAAGAGTTCGGAGCATTTCCTTTTACAACCCCCTGCATCCAAGCGGGAGCGAGCAATGTCGCATAACTGCCTTTATCCATGGCAGCACCCCACTCTGGTGTCCATAAACCGTTGTCACCGACGTATCCTTTTTGAATAAGATCGACTGTATAGTCATACGCAGCTTTTATATATGGCTCTTTCTCAATAATTAGTTCGTCTTCATTGTTAAAGTATTGAACTGGTGCCTGGTCTCTTAATGCATTATAGATAAGTTCATAGTTATCAGCGATTGGTTTGCCTGTTTTTTCTTTTATTATCCTGGCTACTTCCGCATAGGCATCCCAGTCTGGGATTAATTTTTTTACACTTTCAGGGTCAGTTGGAAGTCCAGCTTCTTTAAAAACATCTACGCGATAAAACATCGCTGTAGGACCGATATCTGTCGGCAGTCCATATAGGAAGGTTCCATCTGCATTTTCGCCAAGGCGCCATTTCCAATCTAAATAGTCATCTTTTACTTCTTCTGCTCCTAAATCATACAAATTGTGAAAACGATCTTGAGCTTGTCGAAAACGTTCGATATTGTTAACTTCAATCATCGCAATATCAGGTGCGCCACTGCCAGCAGATAAAGCAGTAAAGAGAGCATTATGATGATCATCAAATTGGGTGGATTGAATCTTAATTTCAACGTTTGGATGCTCTTTCATATATTCGTCAGCCAGCTTTTCATAACCTGTACTTCCGAATACCCACATATCTAGCTTAATCTTATCACTGGAACTGCCTTCCCCATTCGCTTCGGTGTCACTGCATGCGGTCACAAGGATTAATACAAACGACAACAATAAAATGAGAGATAGCTTTCTCAACTTTTTTCCCCCTTTAAATAATTTTCAGCTACATGTTCCTTCTCCGAATTCCCATACTATCCGTTTTCGTTGACAGCAATGGCTTTTACAACGAAAATTCCCTCTCAAACATTAGCTACTCTCTGTCAGGTCACCCCCTAATTTGTTCCTTTATGGAAAAACCATTATTTTGTATGGTTTTTTTGTACCAATAGGCACTTTTCTTAGGAGTTCGTTTCAGAGAATTATAGTCGACATGTACAATACCAAAACGTTTATCATACCCATAAGCCCATTCAAAATTGTCAAAAAGCGACCAAACATAATACCCTTTTAAATTGACACCGTGTTCAATGGCGCGATGACAAGCAGCTAAATGATCACGGATATAATTGAGACGATCGTCATCTACAACTTCTCCTTGTGGACTTACACGATCTTTAAATGCGGCCCCGTTTTCTGTGATGTAAAGCGGAATATTTCCATAGTCTTTCTTTAAACGAACCATAAGGTCATACAAACCATCAGCATGGACCTCCCAATTCATGTCTGTCACAGGTCTTCCCGTATTTACTGTGTCAAAGTCAATTGGAGATGTATCTGCTTTCTTCCAATCTTTTAACACGAGTGAAGAATAGTAGTTAAACCCGAAGAAATCGATTGGCTGATTTACATTATTTATGTTATCTTCTCGTATTTCATCCGGTAAATACTCATTGTAGACAGCTAACATATCTTGAGGATACTGCCCTTTAAAGACAGGATCTAAGAACCAGCGATTCATAAAACCGTCCCACTTCATCGCTGCATCAACCGCTTGTTCACTTTGTGGATCTGCAGGGTAGGATGGTGTCAAGTTCATGGTGATTCCAATCTCTCCATCTTTCGGTCCCAACTGTCTGAACGACTTCACAGCTTCCCCATGAGACAGGAGAACATGATGAGCGGCTGTTAGGAAGGAACTGAAGTTTTGAATTCCTGGTGCATGCTCTCCATTTCCATAACCTAAGTATGTAACCACCCATGGCTCATTATGGGTAATCCATTTTTTTACCACATCTCCAAGGTTTTCATAGAGATAAACTGAAAACTCATTAAAGTATTTCACAATGTCCCGGTTTTCCCAGCCACCCTTTTCTTGAAGAGCTTGGGGCATATCCCAGTGGTAAACCGTCAGCATCGGTTCAATATTCATTTCCAACAATTTGTCGATGAGACGCTTGTAAAAATCTAACCCTTTCTCATTGAACTTTCCTGGTACATCCGAATATAATCTTGCCCAACTTGTAGAAAAACGGTATGAATGCAAGTTAAGCGCTTTCATTAATTCCACATCTTCACTGTAGCGATTGAAATGATCAATGGCAACATCTCCGTTATCCCCGTTAGCCACCTTGCCTGGAATGCGGCAAAAATGATCCCAAATTGAGTAAATTTTATTATCTCCAGTAGCTGTCCCTTCAATTTGGTACGAAGAAGTCGCAGCTCCCCAGACAAACCCTTTCGGAAATAGAAGCATTTTCTTCCCCCTTCTAACTAAAAGTTTCGTTAAAAATATTTTTAAAATTCTATAAGTTTCGTAACCTAAATATAACTTAACTCACTCAGTAATGTCAATAACATTCTTGTTTTAAACGTGTTTCGAGATGGTTTTTTTACTGAGTGATTCGTCCATAAACCTGCCAGGGTATTAAGAGTTTACGAAAAATTTTCGTAAATGTATAATTTTTTTCTCTTGTTAGAGGAAGAATATGTAGTTCTTTGTTTTCGAATATAAACCAATAATGAAAATCTTAAGTAACTCCTACTTTTCTCAAACGCTTATCCCTTATCTAAATAAGACTAATAGGTGGAGACTTTGTTTCTGTCCTTTGTAAAAGCACTTTCCCCCTTTATCAACAACTATAAAAAGTTTATAATAATATAGTAGAAATTTTAATTGTGACATACTATTAAAAAAGTGATATACTATATGAGATAGAAAAGGTGTGTTCCTGGGTTGCGCCTTGCTTTTTTTTGTGACCAAAACTAAGCAAGAGCGTCTGTTCTCTCTTCAATAACAGACATAAAGGATGGTTAATATGAGCAGCGTACAGAATAAAACCGACATTATTTTAATTGGTGCCGGGATTATGAGTGCAACTTTAGGGTCATTGCTGAAAGAGCTAGCTCCTGACTGGGAAATTAAAGTGTTTGAGAAGCTTGGTCAGGCAGGAGAAGAGAGCTCGAACGAATGGAATAATGCGGGTACTGGACATTCTGCGTTGTGCGAACTGAACTATACACCAGAGAAACCTGACGGGTCCATTGATATTACCAAAGCGATCAGGGTTAATGAACAGTTCCAGATCTCGAGGCAGTTTTGGGCTTACTTGGTCAACAGCCAGCTGATCCGTAATCCGCGGGAATTTATTATGCCTTTGCCTCATATCAGCTTAGTACAGGGCAAGGATAATGTGGAATTTTTGAAAAAACGTTTCGAAGCACTTTCAGACAATCCCCTCTTTAAAGGAATGGAATTTTCTGATGACCCTGAAAAACTAAAGGAATGGATGCCGCTTATTATGAACGACCGGACATCAGATGAACCGATTGCGGCAACCAAAATCGATTCTGGGACAGATGTTAACTTTGGTGCATTAACACGTATGCTGTTTGAGCACTTAGAGGAACAAAACGTCGCCGTCAACTACAGGCATAGCGTTGAGGGCATGAAGCGTACTGATGATGGTCAGTGGGAAGTGAAAGTAAGAAATCTCGACAGCGGCAGCATTGAACGCCACATTGCCAGATTCGTATTTATCGGCGGCGGGGGCGGAAGTCTGCCATTGCTGCAAAAATCCGGAATACCTGAAGGAAAAGGGATTGGCGGCTTCCCGGTTAGCGGCCTGTTTATGGTATGTAACAATCCGGAAGTGGTTGAACAGCATTATGCAAAAGTGTACGGAAAAGCTAAGGTTGGTGCTCCTCCAATGTCTGTTCCGCATCTGGACACCAGATTTATTGATGGAAAACGGACTTTGCTGTTTGGACCATTTGCCGGCTTCTCGCCAAAATTCTTAAAAACAGGTTCTAATTTAGATCTGATTAGTTCCATTAAACTTCATAATATCCTTACCATGCTGGCAGCTGGTGTGAAGAACCTTTCATTGACCAAATATTTGATTCAGCAAGTGATGTTGTCCAAAGAACAGCGTATGGAAGAGTTACGGGAGTTTATCCCGAACGCGAAAAGCGAAGATTGGGATATCGTCGTAGCAGGCCAGCGTGTTCAAGTCATTAAAGATACAGAAGCTGGCGGCAAAGGAACTCTTCAATTCGGTACAGAAGTGGTCAGTTCCGAAGACGGCTCTGTCGCTGCGTTATTAGGTGCTTCTCCAGGTGCTTCTACAGCCGTACACGTAATGCTGGAGGTTATCGAAAAATGCTTCCCAGACCGTATGCCGGAATGGGAACCAAAAATTAAAGAAATGATTCCTTCCTATGGCGTGTCACTGGCTGAGAATCCGGAGCTGTTTGAAGAACTCCATACTTCAACAGCACTGGCTCTTGGACTGAACGAAAAAGAAGCGGTTCATAGTTAAAAATAGATATAGCATTGAACCTTCAATCCACTAACGGATTGAGGGTTCTTTTTTTTATAAAGGCTGCTTTCCCATAGATTGTTGCTATCTTGACCATACTGTATGACCGTTTGTATATTAGGTTAATGAAAAAAAGGGTATGTCAAAAAGGGCATATACCACGTTTGACAATACATAAACGCTTAAAGATTGGATGGCTAGGTTTCAAGGTGTGGCAACTAAATATCTTGATAACTTCCTTTATTGGTTCCGATGGCTAGAAATAGGGAAAAACCTAGCATTTAAAAAAGAGTAGAACAAATGCTTATTTCAGCGTGTAAAAATCTAACGAGGTTCTATTGAGATGTTAAGAACAGCGTAGTTTTGATTAAGGGGATGTCAATTTGAAATTTATTGAATTTGGAATAGGAAACAAATGGCTAATAAGAACGGAAACAGAATTAAGTGATGGCACTGAATTCGAGGAAAAAGGAATAGTAGGAACCTTAAAACCTCAGTCTTTATATTTAAGAGTTTGGATAGGGAAAACGGTTGTTATCTTGGACTCCAAAGAAGGCTTCAAAAAGACAAAAAAGAACCGAAACGAAATCAAAATAATACTCGGAATTAAGAGTCTTTAATTTATTTGATGAAATGCAACAAACTTTACGAAGTTAGTTCAGCTTTGATGAGCGAAATCTATCTACGGAAGGGTAAAGTCAGATAATGGATTATTTCGAATAGAAATATGTTAAGCTGTATGATATATATGCATATGGTGTGATTATATCCTTATTCATGTAATCTGGTTAGGGTGAGGAAAATGAAAAACATACGATTAATAGCCGTGAAAAACATCCTTCTCATATTTTTATCCGTAGCTTTTATCATAAGTACACTGATGATCTTTCATGAAAAGAAGCAAGATAAAAGGCAATATGAGCATTTTTTAAACCGTTTTTATTTTCAATTAGACGATACCATTGCATCGCTGGAGTATGCATTGACCATCAAAGATCCGGAAAAACAGGAATTGTTGACTTCAGCCATGTATAAGATCGAAAAAAATTTAGAAGAAACACACCTGACCCTGGAAATGGGGGATTTGTTTTTAGACAAAAATATCCGAACATCCGTCCACTATTTTATGAACAGGGGAATTCCCCTGTTTGCAAATGATGGAAAACTGACAGTCGAGGAGGAAGCGTTTCTGCTGAAAATGAAAGAGAATCTGGAATTTATCAGGCAAGGAATGTACTCAGAGGAAACCGGGCAGGAAGATCCAAACTTGAATGTAGATACGTTAAATGAACTAATCTCAGAAATAGAGCGTTCGAGAGCAAGATGACTTACTCAGTTAAATAAACACTATAAAGCACGGGCTTTTAAATGCCGGTGTTTTTTATTTTGTAAAAACAGATAAGATCACTATTTTTTTCGAAACTGTGCAAATTGTATGAACATTGTCTTATAATGTAGAAAAATAGTATTAAGTTCTCATGTACATACCTTTTTTATGAAAAAATAGATCAGGAGTGTGATGGGGAACTTT
Organism: Bacillaceae bacterium; assembly: GCA_017656265.1. Taxonomy (GTDB): domain Bacteria; phylum Bacillota; class Bacilli; order Bacillales; family Alkalibacillaceae; genus Melghiribacillus. Next base: position 92,828 of record JACDOD010000002.1, read on the forward strand.
CTTCAGGGGGATAGGAATGAAATTATTAAAAAGAAAGCTGACTAAAGGGGATTTTCATCCAACATTGATGCAAGGGGTTTTGGTCAGGATTTTTGTAACAGCCATAATCCTGGTAGCGCTGATATCTCTAGCATCCTATTTTTACGTGTACAATCAGGAGAAGGAAAAAAGGCTCGGGGAGCTTGAAGAATATGTTATGAACCGTGTGAAATCCGACAGTGTTATTTTTGAACTGGCAGAGGATAACCTGGAGGTTTTCAAGAAAGAGTTTCTCCGTCTTTATACCTCAGATGTTGAGGTTACAGAGGAGGATTTCTGGAATCTTTATTTTGTTGATGAAGAAGGCGCTACCCGAATGTATGAAGAACAATTCACAGGTGTCTATACGGGTGATGGGGTCTATCGATACGGTATGTCCAGTTTTATCGGAAACAATCAGTCAGTAGATGACCCTGACTTTCAGAGGAGGCTGGTTTTGTCCTATCGTCTGCTTGCACAGCTAGGTCCGGCCTGGGTCAATCGGTTTGCAAACGTTCATGCTTCATTTCCCGAAAACGGGATTGTGCTTTTCTGGCCCGAGGTTCCATGGGGATTGAAAGCGAAAGCGGATCTGCCGATGAATGAACTCGGAGTGATTAGAGCTGTTTCACAGGAAGAGAACCCGGAGAGGAAGCCCCTGTGGACCGGGCTGTATTATGATGAAACGGCCGAAGAATGGATGATTACCTATGAAGTTCCTGTGGATTATGAAGGAAAACACTTAATCAATCCAAGCCATGATGTATACCTTACTGACATTATGGACCGGTTGATTTCTGAACATCCAGATGGAGGGTATAACTATATTATGAGAAAAGATGGGTATTTAATAGCCCATCCCAGTGGACCAACAGAGGAGCAAAAGTGGGTTGGTCAGTTATCATTAGAAAAGATTGACATTCCTTCTGTTATACGTGGATATAACCTAATAAAAGAAGGTGCGGATGAAGGGGAACACCCTGTTCATATTATTGAAAACCAGGTGGATAACAGTTATCTTGGAGTCGGAGAAATCAGTGGCCCGGAATGGTGGTTTGTGAGTGTTCTGCCTATGCAAGTCATCCAGGATGTTGCCCATCAAGCGGCACTTAGTTATTTTTTGCAGGGTATTTTTCTATTATTCGTTATGCTGGGTGTAGTCTATGTTGTAATTCGCTTTCAGGCCGAGACCCCGCTTAGGAAGCTGCGGTATGCAGCCGAAGTCATTGGGAACGGGGAATATGATAAAATTTCAAATCAGGACATTCCTCTTCCTCTGAAATTTAAAAATGAAATTGGGCTTTTAGCTAAAAGTTTTGTGGAAATGGCTACGAATATTGCAAACTCAAAAAGTCAACTTGAAAAAATTGTGGATGAACGCACACGGGAACTCGAAGCGGCTAATGCCCAACTGCAAAAGCTAAGTTATCTGGACGGGCTGACAGAAATCCGAAATCGAAGGTCATTTGATATGGATATCAAAAATTGTTTTCAGAAGGCGAAGACTGAAAATGAAAGATTCTGTTTGATGCTAGCAGATGTAGATTTTTTTAAGTTATATAACGATGTGTACGGTCATGCTGAGGGAGATAAGGTTCTTAAGCAAATTTCCAGAGCTATTCAGGAGGTTATTGGCGATAAGGGCAGGGTCTATCGGTATGGAGGAGAGGAAATAGCAATATTATTGCGTAATTGTGATGCTGAAAAGGTCATAACCATAGGAGAGCATATCCTCAGTTATGTGCGATCACTTCAAATCCCCCATCAAGAAAGCAGGTACAAAATGGTTACTTTAAGCATAGGCGTCGCTCAATATACGGAAGATTATAACTCCCCAGAAGAACTCATTAAAGCGGCTGACCAAAAACTTTATCATTCAAAGGTTATGGGCAGAAATCAGTTGTCCATGTAAATCCTTAGATTAGAGGTGAGTTCATGCGCGTCAAAATATTAACTGAAAACCGTGTTCAAGATTTTATCCAATACTGTAAAACATACAGAAGCGAAGTAGATGATTCATTTTTGGACGATGAAGAGCTGAAAAACTTTTCTCTGCATCATCATCCAACCTATGTTCTGCAGTCAGACAATGGGGAGCTAAAAGGCGTGGTATCTTTATTAGTCAACAGTAAGGAGAACATTGCCCGCTTCAGAATTTTTCATGTGGAGACGAATGATATTTCAGATTATCAAAGATTGTTTCATGCTGTTTTGGAAGCCCATAAGGAACTTAAAAAAGTATATCTTTTTATTCCCATACATCATCAGGATATAGCTGATATATTTCAAAAAATGCAGTTCAAAACAGAAAGATATGCGTATCTATTAGAAAGGGATGATCAGCCGGTTCAGGAACCTGCTTTTCCAGATGGCTTTAAACTGCGCGCCTTTCAATACGGGCAGGATGAATCCGTTTTTTGTGATGTACGGAATGCGGCTTTTAAGAATCAGATAGGTTTTGTGAAAATGACGCCTGAAACAGTAATGGAAATGAAGAACTGGAATGATCATGTGGATGATGGAATATTACTGTTGTATAATGGTCAGAAACCAGTTGGTGCGGTGAGGATCGGGCAGGAATTTTATAAGGAAGAATATTACACTCATATAGGATCGTTGTCTGTGGTTCCTGAGTATCAGGGAAAGGGACTGGGAAGAAACTTGCTGAGGGCGGCAGTTCTAAAAGGCAGAGAAATAGGAATGAAGAAGGCTGTTCTTTCTGTAGACAGTGATAATGAAAAGGCAGTTCAATTGTACTTGCATGAAGGTTTTCAGGAAGTGCAGGGATATGTGTGCTTGTTTTTTAATTTAAACCAGTAAAAGATTAAGGGTAAATGAAAAGGGCTGTCACTTTTATTATGTGAACAGCCCCTTTTCTTTTGCATATAGCAAATTTAACTGGCCGTATAAGAGCCTGTATGATTGGTGCTAATCCGCTGTTTTTCCTTTTTATGAATAATCGATGTCCCAACAAGATCCCCGGTTACGTTCAGTGAAGTACATCCCATGCCGACAAGAACATCAACGGCTGCCAGCAGGGCTACAGCTTCCATTGGCAGTCCGATCTGCGCAAATACGGTAGCGATCATGATCATTCCAGCCCCAGGTACTCCAGCTGTCCCAACTGAAGCGAGGGTGCCAACCAGCACAATCTGCAAGATGGATGGAAGGCTTAAAGGATCACCAATCAGGTTTGATGCAAATACGGCTGACACGGCAATCCGAATGGCGGCTCCATCCATATTTATAGTAGCTCCCATTGGCAGGCTGAAACCATATAAACTTTTGGACAGGCCGAGTTTTCGGGCAGCATTCAGTGTCAGCGGTAAAGTGCCGGAGCTGCTCTGGGTGACAAAGGCTGTGATCATAGGGGTACGGGCTTCACGGAAAAACTCGCCCGGGCGAATTTTGTTTACGACCATCAATAAGATATAGAGAGCAAGCTGTACCAGTAAGGCCATATAGAGAACAAGAATAAATTTCCCCAAAGAAAACAATGTGTCCATCCCCTGACTGCCAACCACTTTTGCCATAATGGCGAAAATCCCTATTGGAACATATTGCAGAATGCCTTTCATCACCGTCAGTGTCACTTCATTCAGTGCATCAAAAAGTTTATAAAGGCGCTCACCTAAATCCTGATACTCTTCAGAACCCCTCAGAAAAGAAATAGCGATGCCGAAGACAAGTGCCGTAAAAATCATTCCAAGCAGATTCATTTCCGTAAAAGCTGTCACGATATTGTCCGGAACAATATTCAGCAGCACTTGTACAACCCCGGGATTATCAGGTACTGCAACTTCCTCATTGCCGGATAGGGACATTCCCTTACCAGGGTTCAATAGTTTAGCAACCGATATTCCTACCAGAATTGCCAGAGCAGATGTAACCAGGTAATAGATGAAGACTTTCAAACCCATTCGCCCCAGGGTTCCGGGCTTCGTCTGATTCACACCGACAATCAGCGTGAAGAAAATAAGCGGAATGATGATAAATTTTAGCAGACGCAGCAATAGGTCACCAAGGGGAGCAAGAACTGAAGTATGTTCACCAAAAATCATTCCTATCAGAATTCCTAGAACTAGAGCAGCCGTAATTTTTTTGATCAGGGATATATTTTTATATGTCTTCCATAATGAATACATGTCATCACCCTCCTGAAAAATAAACCTATAATTCCTATAAAAATACTATGAATACATGTTATAGATTATAAGATGTTTTTCTTTTTGTCAAAATCTATGTCCGTCATCTTTCAATATGTTTCAACGCTTCTTTTACTAAATCTAGGGACATGATGACCGTCTATGCATACGATAGAAGAGAATGAACTTTGCTTTATTAAGGATGTGATCATGATGAATTCCTTCACACATTTCGGTGTACCGGCTTCTCTTTCTGGATATGGACCACGGCGTTCCTTTCGGTCACAAAATCAAAAACGGCTATATACCATGCAAGTTACGGGGAAGGGGGAAGTTTCTGCCAGGGCTGACCAAGCAACCATAATGATCGGTGTAGTTACAGAGGATATGAAGGCGGAACAGGCACAAAAGCAAAATGCTAGTATCTCGAATCAGGTGATTGATGCTTTAATGGCGATTGGGATTCCCACGGAAAATATAGAGACGGTATCCTATACGATTGACCAGATGTATGATTATCCAGATGGTCAAAAAGTGTTTCGGGGGTATCAGGTGAATCATCAATTTAAAGTACTTGTCACGGATCTTTCAATGATTGGGGAAGTGGTTGACGTAGCGGCTCAAAATGGTGCCAATCAAATTCAGGATATCCAATTTGATGTGTCCAATCCGGATGATTATTATCGGGAAGCTTTACAGCGGGCAGTTCAAAACGCGCAGGATCATGCAGAGAGTATTGCGGGCACACTGGATGTAACGATAGACCCTGTTCCATTGTGGATCCGGGAAGAGGCGGTCGAAACGGTTCGTCCCCGCTACACAGTGACTTCAACTGGAATTGTGGCCGGTGAAGCTACGCCCATTCAGACTGGGAAACTTAAAACAATGGCAGTTGTTCTGGTAAGTTTTAGATATCGAGGTTTTTAAAAAACCTGAACGAAGAACGACGTGAGTCCATCTTCATTCGGGAATTTTTTTCGACATAAAACCCCATTATCCGACAAGTGACAGGCACCAAAAGAAGAGAGGCGCAAGACAGGCACCAAAAAGAGGAACTAAAGAGAGCAGGACGAAGAGAAGGCACCCAAAGTAAGGGTGCCCATATACCAAAGAGAAGGCGTCGAAGAGAATCCTCTAAAGGGAGTTTTTTACGAATTCTGGAAGGGTGAAGCAGCTCTGGATGATTTCCGCATTGACGTAACTGGTTTCTTTTCCCTGGACTTTTTCTGGGGCAGGGTTCATGTATTGCTTAGTTCCAATGGTAAAGCTCCACAGCCCGCCGGGATAGGTAGGCACAACAGCCGTATACATGCTGGCCTTCCCGAATACATCATGGATTCGCTGATAGGTTTGCTTCATAATGTTATCATGGAAAATAGGCGACTGGCTCTGACACACCATTAAACCATCATCTTTTAATGCATGATGAAGGCTCTGATAAAAGCTTTTTTCAAACAGAACTTCTGCCGGACCAATAGGGTCAGACGAGTCTACGATTATGACATCATATTCCTTTTCCTTATTCCGGACGAATTCAACCCCGTCTTCATAAACAAAATTTACACGGGGATCTGAAAGGTTTCCGGAAACCTCAGGTAAATATTTTTTACATGCCTTTACCACAAGTTCATCGATTTCGACCATATCAATTTGTTCAACATGTTCATATTTGGCCGCTTCTCTGGCCGCACCGCAGTCTCCGCCGCCGATAATGAGCACCCGCTTAGGATCGGGATGAATGCTAAGGGGTACATGAGTGATCATCTCATTGTAGATATGCCCGTCTTTGGAAGTCGTCTGAACAATCCCATCCAGAACTAACATTTTCCCAAAATTATAGGAATCTACAATCATGACGTGCTGAAAATCAGACATCTGATCAAAAATAATGTCTTTTATACGATAACTAAGTTTTAAATCTCCATGTTCGTCTTCTGTCAGCCACCATTCTCCGTTTTTCTCAGACAGATATTCGAACTTTCCTCTCCCCATATTGGTCCTCCTTTCACTTTTCAATCCCAGATTTGTAAGACAACCATATTATAAACGAAAAGGGCTTACTACTTCTCCAGCACTTCTTCAATAAATAATGTGGTTTCCTTTGCAAGATCGATTTCCCTGACATTGACCTTGCTAAAGTCATTATTGACCATTTCAAAAATGCGAACAACGGGTCTCTGAGGCAGCCCTTTATTTTGTCTGACAACTATGGCATATTCATTGCTGGACAAACGAACAGTAATTCCATTTGGATAGGCAGCGATGGTTCTTAAAAACTGCCATACTAAATCGTGATCGAAACGTATATTGGCCAACCCCATGACTTCTTCGCAGGCTTCATGAGGAAGCATGCCTTTTCCTTCTCCAACTTGAGAAACTAAATTATCATAATAGTTTGTGATGGCTACAATTTTAGCATTGGGATGAATATCTGACTCCGTTAATCCCCGTGGAGTCCCGCTTCCATCTAGATATTCGTGATGCTGCAGGGCAATATGAGCTGAAACGGCTCCAATCTCGGGTTTTTTCCGTAAATAATGGTACCCTCTCCAGGTGTGTTCTTCCAGTTCATCAGCATATTTTTTCAAGGTTACTTTGTCCAGCATATCTGTGGTAACCACTTTTCCAACATCATGAAACATAGCACCAATGGCCAGTTTAAGCATTTCTTCGTTGTTGTAGCCCAGGTTTACAGCCATTAAAAGGGACATAATGGTGACGTTTAGGCTATGTATAAATAAATCATTATTTCTCGTACGAATATCTGTTAAATTAAGGATGGCATGCTTATTGGCGAGTAACTCCTGTATAATCTGATTAGCAGTTTTATTAACGGATTCCATGTCCAGGTCTTTATTCGCTTGAACACACTGGATGGATTGATTTAATACCGATAATGTGTCCCGTTTGGTTTCATCTGAAACGATATCCTCCACTTCAACATCGGAAAAACGCTCATCTTCAATGTAAATGGCGCTGATTCCCATATCTTTCAGCTTATGAATAATCCGGTCTGTTAAAGCGGCCCCCTGCCGTAAAAGAACTTTTCCTTCACTGGTATATATACTTTTTCCTAAATTTTGCCCGGATGTTACCTGATCAATGACTGTGTACCTCATAATTGAAAAACCTCTTTTGACATAAAAATTAAATGTTATGTATCCTTCCATCTACTTGCAGGAACAAATAAAATATATGATACACAATATCTATTATTTTACCATTTATCAACTTTTGTCGAAAATTCTGCCTACTATTAGCATAGATTAAAAAACCAAAAATGAAAAGCAGTCAGACTATAGTCGATTTTAAATTCATTCAAAAGTTGGAGGAGACAGTTTCTTTTTTCTTTTATACTTGCAGAAAAACAACAACCAAGAAAGGTGGATGGATATGAATAAGGAATTGTTCCGGCTGGAATTGTTTGTCCGGGATTTGGAAGAATCAGTGAATTTTTATGAGCATATATTGGGGCTGAAGCTGGCAGCGAGGTCTGAAACAGCCGCCCGGTTTGAGCTGGAGAAATGTTCATTAATACTCAGTGACCAGTCAATTTTGTCAGAAGATCATTATTTCGGATCGGAACAATTAAAACATAGAAAGGGAGTGGGAGTGGAATTAGTGATGATGGTGTCTGATATTGAGGAGCGATATGAAAGAGTTTTGACTAAACAGTATTTCATTTATGAAAAACTTAAAAAACAGCCATGGGGAATGACCGATTTTCGTCTGCTGGATCCAGATGGTTATTATGTCAGAGTGACATCTACCCAAACTATTTGATGAAAATCAGGGCACAACCTGAAAAAACCCCTTTAAGTCTTTTGCTTAAAGGGTAATCAAAGAGGGGGATTATATGAATTTATTAACACCAGCCAAGGTCGCAATCGGACACATATTGTGTTACCGGGTCCATTTCTTCATCGTAGCGTAAAAATCGCTTCTGTTCATAGGTATAACCGTCCTTTAGGTGATACTCTTTCCCTTCTTCCGTGATAATTAATTGGCCGATTTTTTCCTTTCCCACAAACAGGTTCATCGTTTCACCATCTTCAAACGTTCCGTAGACTCGCCGGGTAACATCCTTTGCATGCCGTTCAGTCATCGCATCACACTCCTTTTTAAGGTAGTAATATATTATTATACTCAAAAGTAGAACATTTAGACATTATTATTTTATTGAATATTTAGAATATTTAATTATTTTTAATATTATATATCATTTAGCGGAAAATTGCAAGTGGATCATGCTGAGAAGCCGGGAAAAGAAAAAAGCTGATTAGAGCCATTTCAGCATCTAATCAGCTTTTCTAATCATTTTAAATTATTTAGCAGGTACAAGAAGCTTTTGTCCCGGGAAGATAAGGTTAGGATTTTTCAGATTATTGATTTCCTGAAGTTTTTCCCAGGTTGTATTAAATTTCGGTGCAATTGTGGATAGCCAGTCTCCAGCTTTTACAATATATTCATCATATCCAGCTTCTGTTTCAGAACCCATTGCCTCTGCTTGAATGCGTCCTTCTGTTTCAGGACTTACGGTTCCCTGCTTTTTAATATAAGTGATCACAGCTTCATCAAGGGCAGGGTATTCATTTAAAAGCGGCGCATCGATAAACATGGTATATTCGTCACCGCCGGCTGCCATAAAATCATTTGTTGCAAGCACATAGGTTTTATCCATATCGATTGGTTCTCCATCGATCATAATGGAATGAACTCTGTCACCGGCTGGTTTATTTGGATCAATTTTATAGGTCATTCCAGCAACATGAGGGAATGCTCCTTTTGTTTCCGGATAAGCACTGACTCCATTTTCCAGGGCTTCTTTGATTGCTGCGCCAGTAACTTCTTTTGTTACAATGTAGTTTCCAAATGGAAGGACAGTAATAATTTCTTCTTTTGTAATTTCTCCTTTGTCAATGGACGCACGGATTCCACCGCCATTTGTAATGGCTACATCTGCCCCGGTCATATCAATCATAGCATCTGTAATTAAATTACCAAGGTTTGTTTCGCCAGTACGGACATATTCACGCTCACCATTCAGTTCTACAGCTGTTTTTCCAACTACTTCACTTAAAATCGTTTTCTGGGATTCCTGGATTTTTTGAACAACCGCTTCTACTTCTGGGTCTGCTTCAATTTCTGCGGCTTCTTCCTTTGTGATTAAATGTCCTTCTTTGCTTACCAGCTTTTGATCTTCAAATACTAACTCAACGACACCTAAATTTTTCAGGTATTCACCTGCACTTACGATTAATGTGCCGCTGATACCAACATTGTCAGTAGTATGGCTGTGTCCATCCACAATTAAATCAATGCCAGGTGCATTTTCAGCTACTTTAATGCTTGTATCTGTGCTGCTTTCATCTGTACCTAAATGGGTTAATGCAATAACAGCATCAACTTGTTCCTCTTCTTTCAGAACTTTAACCATCTTTTTAGCTGCTTCTACTGGATCCGTAAACTTAAGTCCTTCCACATTTTTCGGATGAGTTTTAAAGTGTGTTTCTGGAGTAGATAATCCAAAGATACCGAGTTTAACACCATCTACTTCTTTAACGACATAAGGCGGTAACACAAGTTCTCCGGTATCCTCATAGATTACGTTGGCACTGATTACAGGAAAATCGGTCATTTCTGCGAGTTCGAGCAGACGTTCATAACCATAGTTAAAGTCGTGGTTACCGGCAGCCATAGCTTCATAGCCAACCGCATTCATAATTTCAACGATGCTTTCACCTTTTTCAAGAGTTGCGATCGTTTGTCCATGGAACGTATCTCCTGCATCTAGAACCAGTGTGTTTTTGTTCTCTTCTTCATGCTGTTTAATAAGAGTGGAAAGTTTGGCAAATCCCATGCCGGCATATTTGTCTTCAAAAACTCTGGAGTGGGAATCATTGGTATGTAAAATGGTAATCTTGGTGGTTTCTGTTACTTCAGTAGCGTTATCCCCTTTGGATGTTGCAGTGTCCCCTTCATCAGCACTGACAATGGACGGGGAGACCATGCCAAACAGTACCATAGCACTGAACAATTTCATTAAAAATCTGTTCATTCAAGTTTCTCCTCCCTCTGGTACGATTTTCATACAATAGCATTATATCACAATGATGTTAAAATAGAGTAAATGATCTTTGTGATATTTTTTAATATTCTGTAAAGTTATGGGAACATAAATAAATTGATTGATCATGATTTGAACATGATCACCAACCAATCTGAACATTGGTGCCGGCTATTTAATTAAAAAAAGGAGTGACCGTCTGACTGTCTTCTTTTAGTGAAATATGGAGATTTAAATTCCGATCGATGGATGCAAACAGAACATCATTTTTGTTTTGAACCCCCCTGGAGGAAAGCTCCTCTTCCAGCCACTTTGCGGTGACCTTGAAGTGATCCAGAACATGGTGATAGATCTTCCCCTCTACGATGACCGGGTATACCAGATTGGATGTTTCAGGTATGGTTCCCGTATCCTCCTTTGTTGCATTCTGATATCGGGATTTCTTGATGACACTGATTTTGCCATTTTCCTCTAGAATCGCTACTTCGACTTCATCCAGATTGAAGACATCTTTCCCCCTGAGCATTTGAAGGACATCATCAACGGTGTAACGGGTTTTCGCTAAGTTTTTGTAAATGAATTTCCCGTTCTGTACCACGACAACGGGCTCATATGTAATCAGCTTGCCGAATTTGCGGTGTTTGATTTTCCAGTGAGCGACTAATCTCTGAATAATACCGATGGCTAAAATAGAAACAGCCGTATATAGATGGTTAATATCTGGGTCGGCAATATCGGCTCCCACCACAGAGCCGAGTGTGATGATAATTAAAAAATCGAAAACGGGCATTTCACCGATCGCCCGTCTGCCCATAAATAGGGCAGTAAATAAGAGCAGGGGCAAAATAGTGGCCACCCTTCCAAGGACTAATAAAATATCTCTAATTGTTTCACCCATTTTGAAACTCCTTTTGAGAAGAGATAAATGTGCATTTCATAATTTTTGTCAAACTTGCCGTTTTATACTGATTTTCCATACAAATATGAACTTTAGACAAAGGATAGATAGGTGAAGTAAAATGGAAATAACAAAACAGAGAAGGAATGAAAGGTTTTGCAGATGATTACTCATAGCGATATTCAGGCGTTGTTTACCAGAACGATTTACAATCGGGGGAAAACGTATTATAACCAGGCACGGGTAGTAGATTTATATCAGGATGGAGGAGAGCATCACTGGCATGGAGAGGTTATGGGAAGTTCCATTTATCATGTAGATGTTACCTTGCATGATCATAAAATGAACGCTTATTGTGATTGTCCTGCTTTTGACAAATATGGTGAATGCAAGCATTTAGTAGCGGTTTTGCTGGAGATCGCGGATGAGATGGAAAAGGAAAAAGAAAAAATAGAAGCAGCCAATTCAATGGCGGTCTACGATCGTTTGCTGACTCCCCGTCCCCCTCAGCGTGCTGAAAACGAAACAGCAAGACAAATGATTCAGCTGTTTTCTGTTTTGCAATCTATGCCAGACAGTACCAGTAAGTCGTTTAAGAGAGAGCTTCTTCAGACTGAGTATCGAATAAAAACCTTTGGACCCTTTTTATCAATTGAGATGAAAGTAGGAACGGGACGTTTGTATGTAGTGAAAGATTTGAAACGTTTTATTGAACATATCAATCACCAGGAAGAAATGGTTTTTACAAAACATTTTTCGTATAACCCGGCAGAACATGAATTTTCAGAGGAAGATTTAGAAGTTTTACAAATTTTGTATGAAATTACGAAAAGTGATCAGTTTTATCAGTCCCAATACTATTCTTATGGCAGGACTTCCAGTGAAAGGGAATTGTTGATTCCTCCGGTTTTTGCAGATCAGCTGCTGGAACTTCTTCAGCACCGGAACTGTGCTGTTGAAGAAAACCGGCGCATCATTGGACAGTTGGAGCTGGCAGAACACGAGACCCCCTTTTCTTTTCAGTTAAACAAAGAACAGCCGGGTGTATATATATTAAATTTTGACCAGCTGAAAGAATCCAGTTACCTCAGGGAATACAAGTATCTGATGAACGGCAACAAGTTTTATAAACTTAGCCATACACAGAGTATCGTGGTAAGCGAATTGCTTCGAATTATGGAATATAACCGCAATAACACCGTTACCGTTGATGCAGGGCAGATGGAGCCGTTTGTTTCCCATGTTCTTCCTGAACTGAAGAAAATCGGGGATCTCCATATTTCGGAAGCCGTTTCAGACGAAATTATTGACCGGCCGTTAGAGGCACGCCTGTTGATCGATTATGCTGAAGATCGGTTAAAAGCAAGTCTTGAATTTCATTACGGTGACCAGGTTGTTCACCCATTTCACAAAGGGAGCAGCGGAAAAACTTCGGACGGAATTTTAATGCGGGAAGTGGAAAAGGAAAATGAAATCATCCACTTTCTGGAGCAGGCCGAGTTTCAAATTAATGAAAAGGAACTGTATCTGGAAGCTGAAGAGGATATTTTTCATTTTCTTTTTAACATTCTTCCGCAAATGAAGGAAAAAGCAGAAATTCTCCTTTCCGATCAGGCTTTACGGCTGATACGGGGCGAGCATCAGCAGCCCAAAATTGAGGTTGATATAGAAGAAAGCGAAAATTTTCTCGAAGTAAATTTTGATATGGAGGATATAAGTGAAGATGAAATCCGTGATGTGATCCAGTCTGTGGTGGAGCGGAAAACCTATCACCGATTGTCAGACGGGTCGTTTCTTTCCCTGGAACAGGACGGCTTTTCTTCTATTTCCCGCCTGTTTAAAGAACTGGATCTATCTGATAAAGATGTAAAGGACGGATCAGTACAGCTGCCTGTGCTTCGCAGTCTACAGGTTGAAGAAGTCATGGCTGATGGACCAAAAACGAAATTCAAGAGAAAATTCAGGGAGCTTATTCATGCCATAAAGCATCCGGATGAAAGTGACTATCCTCTTCCAACGGGACTTGAGGCCAGGCTGAGGGATTATCAGTATGTGGGTTTTCAATGGCTAAAAGGGCTGAGCAGTTATGGACTTGGCGGCATTCTTGCCGATGATATGGGACTCGGAAAAACGCTGCAGAGTATCGCTTATTTGCTTTCTGAAAAAGAAGAGAGAAAGGGTCAAAGCTTTAAAGCACTGGTTGTGAGCCCATCATCCCTTGTGTATAACTGGAAAAATGAATTTGAAAAGTTTGCCCCGTCCATGCACATTCGTGTCATTAGCGGGACAAAAACGGAGCGGGAGGCCCTTTTAGAGGATATTTCTGATGTGGATGTACTCATTACTTCCTATCAGCTTTTGCGCCAGGATCTTAGTCTGTATCGGGATCAAACTTTCTCTGTCATGATACTGGATGAAGCCCAGGCGATTAAAAATGACGCTACAAAAACGGCAAGAGCAGTGAAATCGGTGGCGGCGGCCAGACGCTTTGCTCTAAGCGGAACGCCGATTGAGAACTCCCTGGATGAACTCTGGTCCATATTCGACGCGGTACTTCCAGGATTGTTTCCTGCCAAGCGGTTTTTTAAACAGTGGTCACAGGAAAAGGTATCCCGGATCAGCCGACCATTTATTTTACGCAGGGTGAAACAGGATGTTCTCAATGAGCTTCCGGAAAAAATTGAACATGTTCATACCTGTGAACTGACGGATGATCAAAAGCGACTGTATCTTGGCTATCTGGAAAGAATACAGGGAGAAACCAGACAAGTCCTGGAAGAGGAGGGGCTCCAGAAAGGGAGGATTAAAATTCTTGCAGGTCTCACCAGGCTGCGTCAGCTTTGCTGTCATCCTTCCCTGTTTATCGAAAACTACGAAGGGGATTCCGGGAAATTATCGGAACTGCTCGACTTAGTGGACACGGCCCTGGAAAATGGACAGCGTATGTTGATTTTTTCCCAGTTTTCATCGATGCTATCAATGATTCGGGATGAGCTGGAGTCCCATGGTAAAGAAGTGTTTTATCTCGACGGACAGACACCATCAAAGACCAGGGTTCAGATGGCAGAACGGTTTAACCGTGGAGAAAAAGACATTTTCCTCATCTCTTTGAAAGCAGGGGGAACAGGACTGAATTTAACTGGAGCAGATACAGTTGTCCTGTTTGATCTTTGGTGGAATCCAGCGGTTGAGGATCAGGCAGCCGGACGGGCGCATCGCATGGGACAGAAAAAGGTTGTGCAGGTATTCCGCTTGATTACCAGGGGTACAATTGAAGAGAAAATTCATAAATTGCAGCAAAAGAAAAAGGAACTGATTGAAAATGTGATTCAGCCAGGAGAAACCATGCTGTCCAGCCTGAATGAGGAAGACATCAAAGAACTACTGGGCATGGAAAAATAAAGGGAAGACAGGCAGTTCATTTAGAAGAACCGTAGACTTCAAAATGGACTGCTTTTCTTTATTGTAATCGCAAAACCTCTCTTCCTATGAGCGGCAAGCCTGGATGGGGGTTGGAAAATCGTAATTATATGACCATTACATATACGTTACAGAAACCATTAAGATAGTGGTTTTGACATGTCTATCATAGTTTGAAATCCCAGATTTTCATAAACCTTTCTTCCGGCAGAACTCGCCCATAACCTTGCCCGTTTAGCACCCTGATCTCGGAGCCACATACAAACTTCATCGACTAATTGATGTGCTAATCCCTTCTTTCGATGTTCTTTTAATGTATAGACAGATATTACCCAGCCAAAGAGGCTTTGTTCTTCTGCAAGCGGGTAAGCGTATTCCGTTCTTAAAAGACCGCCTGCACAGGCAACGATCTGATCATTGCTGTCGACAGCAACTCTAAACAAGAGTTTTCCTGATTCCATTTCTTTGACGAACATGTTTTTCACCTGTTCAACTCTATGAGAATCTGGCTCAGGTACCCCATCTATCTCTCCCATTTCACATGCCATGCTGTACCAATAGTCAGCTAACATGGGAAGTTCATTCATGGAAGCCCACCTGGTTTTATACATTGGAACAACTTCCTTTCTGTTCAATTCCGGGGAACCAATCATTTTTCGATCAGTACCCCCTTTTGTATCATTACATTTCTCCGAATAACCGGGCTCCGGCTTTATTGTTAAGCAAAAAGCATATCATTATGCCGCTGTCTTCTCGGGCTTTTGTACATTCTTATCATACATAAATGTCGTTATAAAAGGAATGAATAGCAGGATAATTAATCCATAGAACAACACATGGATCGTATAAAAGTCTACTACCAGACCGCCAAGTACCGGTCCCATCATCCGGCCTGCGGTTGCTACACTGTTCGTAATTCCCTGGTAAAATCCTGTCTGACCTTTTGGTGCGAGATCATTGGCCAGAGTAGGAACAGCCGGCCATACCAGCATTTCTCCTAGTGTAATAATTACCATTGCGGCAGCAAAGTGGGCAAAGGATTCAGCAAATAACAAATAAATAAAAGAAACCAGAAATATCGCATTTCCGATAAAAATATGATTTTTCGGAGATGGAACATAGTGAGCCAGCAATTTCACCAGCGGCTGTGCCAGGACGATTAAAAAGCCATTTATAGTCCAGAGCAAACTGTACTGCTCCACAGGAATTCCCTGGTCCTGAGTATAGGAAGCGATGGTGGACTGCCATTGAACATAGGCGATCCAGCAAAGGAAAAAGCCGATGCTGAGAATCATTAGGCCGGTAAAAGCTGATTTATTTACAATTTTAATGCCCTGATCCAGCACACTGGTGTAGGCATTGGCATCAAATTTCTTTTCCATCGGTTTAAAGGTGAATAGCACGAACAGAAAGAACAGGACGTAAACGATTGCGTTTGCAATAAAAATATAGGAAAAAGAATAAGCTGCAACAAAGCCACCCAGAGAAGCTCCGATAGCCACTCCTAAATTCTGGGCCACATATATGGAATTGAAGGCCCGTCTTCCACCTTCCGGCCAGACGGAACTCGCCATAGCGAACATGGCCGGATGCAAAATACCAGCCCCAAACCCGATCATAATTAAAAACAAAGCGTACGGAAGAATGGTGTTATAAACCGTCAGCCCAAGGGCTGCGGCAAGTGCGATGGTTGTTCCAGAAACAATGGTTTTGTAGCCGCCGAACTTATCAAACAAATAACCTCCAGTCAAATTCCCGACAATGGCCGCCCCCTGGTTCAGCATTAAAATCATGCCTGCAAATGCAAGGGATTTTCCCAATTCATTGTGCATGTAGATCGTATTTAACGGCCAGATAAATGAAGCACCTGTAACATGAATAGCCGTACCGATGATTAACAGCCAGATATTTTTTGGCATGGTCTGGTTCTCCTTAAGATGTTTTTATATAGATTACGGAGGAATATTAATACGAAAACAAGAAAAAAGCAATCTATTTATTTCGAAAACAAAAATATTTTTTCACCCTATCATTAAAAGGGAATTTCTGGTATCCTATGGTAAAAAGGGGTGCCTTTGGACTGGAGATGAAATTTTGGTTCAGGTTCCTCATGATGTTTCCATGTGCTGTAATGGAACAGAATTAGATATAATAGATGATGAAGGTCAATTTTAGCAAAATTCATAGAAAGCAAGTAAGCAAATAAAGAGGAGCGGTAAGATGGACTATCAATCTTATTTAAACCATATTCAAGTAAGTCCAGGCCATTATGCAGATAGAAAAGCTTTACTTCAGGAAATACAGCGCAGACATTTGTTAACGGTACCTTTTGAAAATTTGGATATCCATTTAACCAATCGTTTATCGATGGATCCCCTTGAAATCCGGGATAAAGTAGCGGTTCAAAAAAGGGGCGGCTTATGCTTTGAGTTGAATAGTTTGTTAGGAGCCGTATTACAGGAGCTGGACTTTGACGTAGACTATGTTTCTGCAGCGTTCTGGAATGAAGAGGAGCAGGACTGGAATCCGCCGTACTCCCATTTAGCCTTAATCGTGCATCTTGAAGGGAGCATGTATCTTGCAGATGTGGGAGTTGGTGGCGGTTTTATGGAGCCGATTAAAGTTAAGGATGGGGAAGTTTTTGAGGACCATTTAGGTGCTTATCGGATGGAAGAAATAGATGACCATAACTATATTTTGCAAAAACGTGCGGGGCAGGAATGGGAGAAGCTATTCCGGTTTAACACCACACCTCAGCAGCTTGAAGCCTTTCAGCCTATGTGCCGTTATTATGCGACCAGTAAGGATACGGTGTTTGGTCAAAAAAGACTGTGCAGCATCGTAACAGAAGACGGGAGAATTTCGTTGTCTGAGGATTCATTGACCATTACCCGAAACAAAGAAAAGAAAAAATTCCCGGTCACATCTGAGCAGGAGTGGCGGGAACTGTTGAAAAAATATTTTGGAATCAATTATGATGCCCTGGAGACCAGGCAATCTAAGTGAGTTTGAAAAGATTACTTCGTCCTTAAAAGGGAACAGGTACTCTTTTTAAGTGAGGGTATGGAATCTTTTCCTTACTTAAAATCTGACAGATCATACCGGGCTATTTCTTCTCCTTTATAGAGAACTACCAGATCAGCGTTCAGTGAAAGCTCCTTCAGGCCTTCAAGTTCTGCTTCATCCGGAAAGGCGGGGATCACTGAATCTCCTTCATATTTTCCGAGGTGATAATAGATGTTCGCTGTTTTTGTTTCTCCCGGCTTAAACGGCATCGGTGGTAGACTCCATCCGTTTTTTCGGACAAAAATATCTTTATCCAGCAGATCAAAGGATTCGCTTTTTAATTCTTTCGAAGGTTCAATACGGATATCTAATTTATCTTCCAATTTAATCTTTTGATTTCCTGAATTTTTAAACTTGAATTCATAATATAGGGCAACAGGAACAACGGTATATGTTTCATCTTCCTTTTTTATCACCAGGGTTCCCGCTTTGCTATCATCCTTTACAATTTCCGACTTTACAGAAACAAGGTCAACTTCTACCGACCGTTCACCTGAACAAGCTGACATGATGAAAGCGCTCACAATAATCAGAAATGGAACAAAACGGAGTCTCATTCGAACACCTCCTATAATGCCATATTATAACATACATGAGGGTTTTATGATTGTTTTGGGTGTTGGAGGATCCTCAATAGTCAATCACTCCTGTTATCAGGGATACTTACAGGGAGCTTTCCGGCTGCCTTTTTATCCCCTATCAAAATGTTAGCCAGGGATAAAATAGATCCGGGTGAGGACTCATACACAGCCAGATAAGTGCTCGTCTTCGGAAAAACAGACAAATCATACGGGCTTCTCAATGCGCATAAAATAGCGCTCTGATTTGTCTGTTTGAGCACGTCTTGAATCAGTTTTTTTTGTTCCGGGTCTGAAGCAGCGTTGTATGTGCAAATGATAAGCTGTTCTGCTTCCTTTGCTGATTTCAAAATCTGTTTATTCGGTGTTCCTTGTAATGTTAATTCCGTCAGTTCTGGCACCCTGTTGATCATAAAGTCCCCCAGGGTTTCCTTTTGATCATAACCTTCATCAATATCGGAGGTTACTTCAATATCGGGCCAGATAACCAGCGTCTTTTTCTCAGGATCAATCGGAATCAGGCCTTTTTCGTCTTTCACTATAGTAATGCTTTCGTCCCGCACTTTTTTGGCAACATCCAGGCTTTCCTTTTTCGCTAATTCTTCCATTTGAAAATCCATCTTTTGATGGACCAGCCGCTTTCGTTTTACATTGAGGATTCGTTCCACTGCTTCATCGATGCGCTCTTCTGATAGGTCTCCAGACTGAACGGCTTTATTGACAGCTTCTATAGCTTGCTTTTGTTTTTCATAGGAATGACTGAATAAAATGATGTCGACGCCGGATTGGACTGCTTTTACCGCAGCCTCCTCCACCCCATAGTGATTATCGATCGCTTTCATCTCCATGCAATCAGTGATCACGATCCCCTTAAACTGGTATTCCTGTTTCAATAGATCTGTAATTATTTTCTTCGACAGAGTAGCAGGCAATCCCTTCTCAATAGCTGGAAAACAAACGTGGGAAACCATCATGCCATCCACATTTTGCTGAATAGCCTGACGAAAGGGAAGCAGTTCTACTGATTCCAGCCGTGACAGAGGATGGTCTACTACAGGCAGTCCTAGATGAGAGTCGATCTCAGTGTCTCCATGCCCGGGAAAGTGTTTAGCAACAGCAGACACCCCACCGTCCTGATAGCCCTGGATGGCCTGCTGTCCGAATTTCCCAACCATTTCAGGATTCTCTCCATAAGAGCGGACTCCGATAACAGGGTTTTTCGGATTATTGTTCACATCTACGCAGGGGGCAAAGTTCATATTAATTCCCATCGTTCTCAGCTCTTTTCCTGCAATTTTAGCAAGACGATAAGCATATGAAGGGTTCCCGGTTGCTCCAATCGCCATATTTCCCGGACTGAGGGTGACGCCCTTTTCGATGCGATAGACCATGCCCCCTTCCTGGTCGATGGAAATGAAGAGGGGGATATCATGCGGGACCGTTTGCTGGAGTTTTTCTGAGAGCATATGGGTCTGTTCAGGATCTTCAAGGTTGCGGCCAAAGTAACAGATTCCCCCAATATAATAGTCCTGAATTAACTCCATGATTTCGCGGGAGGGCTCTTTGCCAAAAAAACCACACATAAACAGTTGACCGATTTTTTGTTCGAGAGAGAGGGTATGCGTCACGGTGATCTCGCTCCTTGTTTAGTCGTGTTAAGGATGAAGAGAAAAAATTTTTAATGCTATTTATAAAAATTCCGGTTTAAATCGTGAGGAGAATTTTCAGGTAAGTGAATGGCACATCAAGAGGGTTTATGAAAATTCAGGAGGGATTGTTGCTCCTAACCCAGATTTACCAATCTCCTTACAAATTCTGTTCAATTGTAATCTTTTCATTTGATCTACTCTTTATTCTATGCCATTCCTGACAACTTAAGCATGTCAGTCTAAAGGAAACGTATACCTATGGTAAGATATTGGGAGAGCATTTTTTTAATCAGGGAGATTGACTATGCGTCCTAAACGTCATGATTTTACGAGCGGGAATATAGTAAAACAGCTTTTCGTTTTTTCCGGTCCCATTATTTTTGCAAACTTGCTTCAGGTATCCTATCAGTTTATTGACAGTTTGTGGGTCGGAAACTTAGTTGGAGCCAATGCTCTCGGTTCGGTTGCCGTTTCGGGAACGGTTATTTTTACGATGCTTTCTTTCATTATTGGAATGAATAATGCTGCATTAACGGTGCTCTCTCAGCAGAAGGGGAAAGGTGATGAAGAGGGGCTGAAGCGGTATGTCAATGCCTTTGTCGTTGTGCTGACACTTTTGTCCCTTGTGCTGGGAGGGACTGCTTTTGTCCTTGCTGAACCGATCCTCTCCCTGCTCGGTACACCAGATGTTCTAATGGCAGAAGCCAGAATCTATTTACAGATTAATACGCTTGGAGTTTTATTTTTAACCGGATACAATTTTATCGGGGCCATGCTCCGTGCCATTGGAGACAGCCGGACGCCCCTTACGTTTGTGGCTATTGCCGTATTGCTGAACACCGTCCTGGATCCGATATTTATTTCCGTTCTGGGCCTCGGAGTACAGGGAGCGGCCGTATCCACCATATTATCTCAGGGTCTGTCCTTTCTGTTCGGAGTTGTCTACGTGCTAAGACGGAATCTTGTACCATTTACAGTTCCGTACATACCAGACAAAGAGGAAGTGCTGGTGATTTTTAAACTGGGAATTCCATCTGGTCTGCAAATGTCTGTGATTTCCGCAGGCTCTGCCGCCATTATGAGCGTGGTAACTTCATTTGGAGAAGATGTGGTGGCTGGATTCAGTGCAGCACAAAGGCTCGATAGTCTTCTCATGCTGCCTGCTCATGCCCTGGGGATCGCCGTTACGAGTATGGCCGGGCAAAATATTGGGCGGGGCAAATGGGAGCGGGTTGGACAGATTGCGAAATATGGTCTGTTGTATAACTTGTCCGTCATGTTCTTGATCGCGATTTTGCTCGTACTTTTCGGGGAATATGGTGTGCGCCTGTTTATACAGGATGAAACGGCTGTTGAATTCGGATCTGCCTATTTAAAAACGATAGGTCTATTCTATCCGTTTTTAGGTATTAACTTTATATTGAACGGCATTGTTCGGGCCTCTTGTGCCATGTACCAGGTTCTTGTTCTCAACATCATTTCTTTTTGGGTTCTGCGTTATCCTTTGAGTGATCTGGTTTCATCCTGGATGGGGGATATCGGCATGGCTTATGGAATTGGCATCAGCTTTATCATCAGCAGTTTCATCGCCATAGGTTACTACAAATTTGGCAAGTGGCGGGAAATTCGGCTGTTTGAGGAGAAAAGGGAAGCATAGAGAAGGCCGCAACACGGCTATTTTATTCGGTTATCCCAGCCTTTTATTTAGCTGTATTACACAATCAAACGAGACATTCTACTTTGCTGTCCTGCCTTTCTTTTAGCATGAGGTTAACAACAGGAAGTATCCAGGCAATAAGTCCAAATACAAGGCTGCCGAGATTAAGCCACTCAAACATAACCATATCCCCCTTTTGTATGGAAAATAAATTTCCATGTTTATATCATAAATAAACGTTTTTACATCGGGCATCATTTCAGCAATTTCTTTTTGAAAATCCTCCAATACAATCGGTCTGCGATGAAGTAGATAAAAAGTACAAGTATGATCAGAATTGTTATATGGAGCATTTCAAGCAACATTAGCTGGAAACTGAAATGGCCATTAAATAGACTATTAAAAAAGCCCGTTTCCCCCAGACCCAACCCTTTTCGGAAGATCAAGTCAGCAACTAAAATGAGTGCAAGCGCCTTCAGGAAATTCAACCTTCTTCACTCCATTCAGTTTTCGGTTTCAAACTCTTACCTAATATTTTACAGTATATGAATGGAATATTATATAGTTTTTAACATTATTTTGTAAATCATTATCCAAAACGTTACCAATTACCATTAAAAATATGATCATTTAATACGAAAAACAAAATATTTGTACGGTTATCTAGTAAGAATCTAGATTAGAAAGGGATGTAAATAGGAAATAAATT
Organism: Bacillaceae bacterium; assembly: GCA_017656265.1. Classification (GTDB taxonomy): domain Bacteria; phylum Bacillota; class Bacilli; order Bacillales; family Alkalibacillaceae; genus Melghiribacillus. The sequence continues at coordinate 115,035 of JACDOD010000002.1, forward strand.
ATAAAATACGAAGAACGGTAATGGCCCGGAAGAATACATCAAACGCTTGCCAAAACGCTGTCTTTAGTATATTAATCATACCTTATCAGCTTTATCTTCTTAACAAATGGCTCATCAGCCCATTCAACGGGTTCATTATCTTGATTGACAGCTGGATAAATATAAAAGGTTAACTGTTCGATTTCCTGTAAACTTTCCACATTTCTGAAATGCCTTGCCTGAAAAATTTCAAATGTACCTGATTCCTTGTTAAACCCACCGATAAACAGTTTATGGCTTCCATTGCGGGCTTCCATTTTCAGTCCTTTTTTTGCATATGAATTCCACTTAGTATACCAGATGCCATAAAAAACTTTGTTTATTTCAGGGATGTAGTAAAATGTATCCGTGAAGTTTATGTTCGCTTCTTTTACTTTTGTACTTCCTTCTACTTTTAGTTTAATGATTTCAATATCAGTATAGTCTCCCACTCGGGTTAAATCCTCACTATCCCAGTATATAATCGATTCATCACCCCGTTTATAGTCAATGATATCTTCGTTTTTTAGATAATAAATCTGCCATATGACAAAGGTGATGATAATTAATAGAAATAAATGTCTTTTCTTTATCATAATGATTCACCTTCTTTAAAGAAGAAGTATTATGAGCAATGCAAGTACATAGAAGAACCAATAAGGGGCCTCGATAAAAGATGGGTGTATGACAATAATAAATTCACGAACATTCATGGCTTTACCACTCTCGTTCAGATGGAAGCAAATAATAGGGTTATTTATGATATGCGAATACTGATGGAATAAAACTCTAATAATTATTCTATCAGAAACCAGCCGTAAGTTAATATATGTATTCCAAGTATAAATTTTACATCAAGTGAGGGGTATGCATAGGATAAGTGGGCTGGGGCTGCCGAGTTGCGAACAAGAAATTTGTTGTCTAAACCTTATGTTGGATAGTTTCGCCAACTATTTCATGAATTTCAAAGGGATTTTCCCTCACTGTATATAATATGCTGTAATAGATATCCTGAACATCGGAGGAGGAATCCATGGTTTACAGCGAATTTACGAAAAATGAATGGCTCGATGCTCTTGGAATGAGAGAGAATCAAATACCAGAGTCCTTTATTGTTCACGGTGAGTGGTCCCCTGATGAAAATCTTAAGTGGTGGCAAGCAAAACTTCAGGATCCTGTCCTTCCAAAATGGAATACGGTTGTTGGCCGGTATCAGGGGAAACAGATTGGATTTGCCAATGTATATGGAAGTCCCATGGCGACCAATATCATCCATCCATTTGCTTCTGCAGGAACCGAAACATTTATTCAAACCGGCTACTTTGGAGGATTGACAAACCGGGTGAATTACGGCGATATCCTGATTGTGACGGAAGCAGAGATGAAAGATGGAGTTTCTCATTATTATCTCCACGGCAACAACCGGGTTCATTCGGATGAACAGCTGATTGAGAAAGCCGTCCATTATTGTGAGAAAAATGGTTATTCCTATGTGCTGGGAAGTGTTGTATCCATCAGCTCCTTCCATGTGGAAACCACCGAAATGATCCGTAACTGGGCAGCAGAAAATTTTATTGGAGTGGATATGGAAACGGCATGTACCCTTGCTGTTTCTAAAAAATTCAATCGAAAAGGAATCAGTCTCCTGAACCTTACTGATCATCTGATTCAGGGGGATCATTTATATGATGGAACAGAGGAAAGGGAACGGCTGGAGGCTGAAACAGATGATAAGATCAGGGACCTGGCCTTGTATTTAACTTGCAGTAAATAGGAAAAAGTATAGAGTAACTTAAATATGAAAAGAGGCCAAACCGCAAAAAGAAATGCAATGTGCATGCAAGGGGCGAATAATGGGGCTAAGTAAAACAATTTTCGAACCGCCATCTTCTTCTATAAAACGCTCAAAATAACGATCTCAGGACTAATAAAAGCGTGATGGCAATGGGCAGCGCAAGTGAAAAAATAAGATAAACAATGAAAATTTTTATGATGGTTCTGAAAACTGGGTTTTCGATATGCCGGTCTATGGGCTTTAAGATACCCTCATCAAAATTTCGGATAAACTGGCGAACGTTCATGTCTCAACACACTCCTGTTAAAGAAATACAAACGATATATAGATGGAATAAATTTCTAGCCATTATTCTATCAGAAACAATCTCTGATGTTAATATATGTATATAAAGTATGTTATTGACATAAAGGTGGGGATTTCATTGAAAGAATGGGTTGGGGTATGCCAGATCTGCGGAAAAGAAATATATTGTCTGAACGGATTTTTGGATGGAGTCAATGACGAAGGCCGATTATTGTGTTTTTCTTGTTCAGAAAAGGTTCAAAACCAACAGAGTGAAGGAAACCAATAATCTGATCTGTCATAATTGCCCGGCTTCCTGAATAGGCTGTTTAAAGGGGAGTCGGGAGGTGGCATGTACATGTGAAGGATTCGAAAAGAAGCTGGTCAAGGGGAGATATTTTTCTTCTGGCTTTGCTTTTTTATTTATTGGGAATGTTAACAGCTGTCATTGTCTGTGTATTTCTTCTTCATACCAATCGGGAGGCTAGCTGGCCGATTCACTTTTTTACCTACCAGGAAAAAATCGGCTGGGAGGAAGAAATGAAAGTAGGTCCCATCGTTCAAACCGGAAGCCCCGAACAGCCAATCGATGATCCAGCACCTATATCTCCTTACAAGCACAACCAGTTATGGGAAACAACAACGGTTCTGCGAAGTGCCCTCTATCAATTTGTAAAAGCCAATGGGTATATGCCTCAAAGCTTAGATGTACTGACACACCCTTTTCCAAACAACTACCTGACAGCCATTCCAAAAGAGCCACTCACCTATTCCGCTGAAATCAGTCATATATTCACAGATCAGGGCGGCTGGGTGTACCAGCCCAGGGTTATAGAGGACCTGATAGACGGCGAACTTCAGGGCCAGATCGAAGAAGCCCTTTTTCCAAATGTAAACGAGGGAAAGAGCCTACCGTTTAATCCGATATCGCTGGTGCTTGAACAGGACACGTATACACTAAGGGTGATATCAAGCGATAAGGTGCTCCGATCGTATCAAGTGGGGCTTGGCAAGGATGGAAGAACACCTGAGGGACATTTTTCTGTTGCTAAAAAAATAATGAATCCTAACAGCCATCGATTTCCTGCTGGTCAAAATCCCTATGGGAAAAGGGGACTGGAGCTTGAGGGCGGCATCTATGCTATCCATGGCACCAACAACCCTGACAGTATCGGCAATAATCTGTCAAATGGCTGCATACGTCTGCAGAATCAAGACGTGGTGGAGCTTTATTCCATGGTTCCTTTGTACACACCAGTGGAGATTCTGCCTGAGGGGGTAAAAAAGGAGTGGAGGGAACCATTTTTGACTGCTGATTCTGGACAACCTTTATACAGCGAAAAAGAACGGCCAGAAGAAGCAGATCCGGATCACTTTTACAACTGGGCCTATTAGGGGGGAGTGCGGAGATTGGAGGTAAAACCTTGAACGTTTCTATCCGAAGCGGCTCAGGACTGAAGAAATGGTTTTTTGAAATGGTTTCAGCGATTATCAGTGAAAATCGCTATGGGTTTGCTGTCAATCGCCGGGAAGATTTTTTGTATATAGAAAAGCTGTTTGCTGAATTTGCCGGGCGTTCCTGGATAAAAGAAAAGCTGCTTCGTCTGAAAAATTGGGATGAATACAGCTTTCTTCACACCATTGATGTGTTTATCATCGGGAACCTTCTTGCTAGATCAATGGGGATTAAAAGCAAAGATGATTTTGCCATAGCATCTCTTTTATTTGATATTGGGAAATTAAAGCTGCCTCCGCATATCCTAAAAAAATCAAAGCTTAGCAAACGAGAAATGAAAATGATACGCCGTCATCCATTGTATGCAGTCCAAATGATTAAGGGTCACACTAGTCTGGTGACTCAGGAAATCATCATGGATCATCATGAACGGCTGGACGGATCAGGTTATCCCCATGGATTGAAAAGCGAAGAAATGAACATGGCTACACGTATCCTTTCTGTTGCAGATGTGTATAGTGCATTGACATTACATCGAGCAGACCGTCCTTCCATATCAGGACCTAAAGCGCTCGAAGTCATGCTAAGACAAAGGTATGCTTTTGACCAGACCATTTTAGCCAGATTGATGGATTTGTTGCATATATATCCGGTAGGGAGCGCAGTACGATTGTCAAATCAGCGTTATGCCCGGATTACAGATTACCGTGAAAATGCCTGCTTTATACAAGAAGTACGGGAAACGTACACGGGAAAGCAATATACACTCCCCGAGGATTTATCTGTAACAGTCAATCAGTTTTTATGCTGGAAAGAATCAGACTATCAACTATTTGAGAGAGAGCGCCTTGTGCGCTGCCTTACCAATCATCAAAAGCATTCCTTTGCCATTTTTGAGGAGATGGGTTTCGAAAAGTCGGCAGAGAATATGTATCAGCTGGTCGTCCTACCATCAGCAGCTGAACTGAGAAAAGCCGGGCATTCACCGAAAATCGTGGAAGATTTATTCATTCAGTGGATCAGGAAAAAAGCTGTAAACCAGTTAAGAAATCAAAAAAGTAGCAAATAAATATGGCTCAATGGAGTAGGCAGGGAATAGCACTTTCCAAATACCAGCTCATCTATTTCGCCAGCCCCCAATTTCAGGGCTGGCGTTTCCGTTCATTCCCCTTCCTCTTTTAAACTCCTGACAGGAACTTCTTGTACATTCTGGGGATTGTTTAATGGATAAATGCGAGCCATTTCATTTTCTTCATCCACATGCTGAATAAAGATGGGCTCACCGTTGTATGTGACATTGATCATTCTTGGTGATTCAGAAATTTCTCTTGCTCGCTGCGTATTCATTAATTACAACAGCTCCTTTTTTAATCATAGTTTCCTACCTCAGAACATGTTTTATGCAACATTAACTTACCATATAATCCCACGTATGGATGGTATTCAGAAAACGAAAACATAAGAGTGATGATATCCTTAATTGATGAGGTGGAATATGATGGATACACGAGAGACGTTTCAACAAGGCGAACAAAACGATGCTGCGAATTACTTTGATCAATCGGTGATGGATTACAAACAGGGAAGCGAACGGCTTCGGAAGCAGCTTCCAGAAATGACGCAGGGATATTTTGACTTCACGGATGCCTGTTTTAAGCCAGGGGCTATCAAAGAAAAAGAAAAACAGTTAATGGCCCTTGCAATCAGCATCTATGCTCAGGATGAGTATTGTATTATTTATCATACAAAAGGTGCAGTTGAACATGGTGCTACTGAAGAAGAAATCATGGAGACCCTTGCCATCAGTGCAGCCCTGGGAGGAGGAGCAGCATTCTCACAGGGAGCAACACTTGCGATGGATGCATTTGACCACTACAATCACCAGAATACTCATTAAGGTGAAAGGCTGGGACATAAAGTCATTAACCACGGAAAAGATTTCTTTACTTTTTGCGGCTTTGTCCCAGCCACTTTTTTCAATATTGAATATTGATCATGTTAGATCATCAATACCAATAACTAGTATTTTCGTCCTTTTAAAATGGGATGACATCCTCTTAATCAGTAATTTTTTCCTATAAAATTTACAAAATATTTTTAAAAATATGTCTATTTGTGTAGAATAGTTGAAAAAAGAGTGATAATCTTATATTACAGAACAATTCTATAATAGAAAGTAGGGATGATGTTGGAAATTCAACAGGCAATAATCCCTTTTCTTGTTTATGTAATTCCTGCATTTTTTCTCTTTTATATGTCGGTGGATATTTTATCCAGGAATTTTCGCGGTGTAGAGCACCGTCTGGTCAGTTTAATGATCTTCTGCTATTTTCTGCTGCTGGTTGAAGAATACATCCGTCATACATTGCCTATTGAGTATAGCTCCATTTTGGCTGATAAATGGTTCTCCAGCATAGGTGTCATTATACCTAGTTTAGGCTTTCATTTTATTGGTAAAATTACACACCTTAACAAAAAAATGCCCCGCTATGTTTACCCTTATGTCTTCTATATTCCTTTGCCCTTTATCCTGCTCAACTTTCTAACTGAAAATGCGATGTTTTCCAGTCAGGAGTTTGTTCAGACGGGAATCTGGAAGGTTCCGGTTTTTAATGGAGCATACTATTCCATGGTCACGATGGGAAATATCGTCATATTGTTATATATGGTCATTTTAGCTCTAAGTTTTAAAACTGTGAGAACGAAAGAAATGAAAAAGCTATATCAAACGCTGTTATATACGATGACGCTTATGCTGCTGTGGACAAGCATTTTTGGATATTTTTCTTTTGGCAGTCTCCTCCCACCACATCCATTCATCTATGCGGGCATCATATGGAGCGTTGCTCTGAAGCTATCCATGAATCGGTATAACTTTTTAACCGATTTTAAATCCCGGTATAAGAAATTGTTTAATTTGAATCCGCTTTCTATCTTGCTGATTAATGAAACAGGCCGAATTATCGATGTCAATCCAGGAGCGAAGAAATTGCTGAAAATACAAGAAATTAATCAGATGAATTTTCACGAACTCATTCACCCGGATATGCGCGTGACCTGGTCCGAAGCATTTGATGATCGAATTAGGGATCAAATGAAAATTAATGAATATGAGACATCTATCATGATTAATGATGAAAAGATGGACGTGGTGATTGAGGGTGATTATATCGTTGTGGATGATGAACCTCACTATATTTTAATATTGCGGGATATTACCAGTGATATTCAAAAATCAGAAAGAATCTCTTTCCTGGCTTATCATGATCATTTAACAGGACTTCCGAACCGAAGGCATTTTTATAAGCGATTTAGAGAGCGGATTCAGGATTGGAAAAAGTACCGTGAAGAAAGCATGCTTGCGTTAATTTTAATTGATTTGGATTATTTCAAACGTGTCAATGATCAATACGGCCATTATGTGGGTGATCAGTTTCTGAAGCATGTAGCCGGGGTTCTTAAGTCAGCCATAGAGGGCAGGGGGCTGGTGGCGAGGCTTGGTGGAGACGAATTTGTGATGTTCCTGGAAAATGTTCATTCAAGTGATTCGGTAAAAAAATTTATGACGAAGCTTTTTCATGCTGTTAAAATGAATCCATTTGTATCGGATCACATTCATATTCCAATTGATATGAGTGTTGGGGTCAGTTTTTGTCCCATCCATGGAGAAACCTGTGATGACCTTCTTCGGTACGCAGATCATTCCATGTACAATATTAAAAATTCGACGAGAAACAGTTATGAAATTTATGAAAAGGATCAAAATGCGACTTGATGTAGGGTTAATGTTTGAAGTAAAGGTTTCTAAAAAGAGGCGGGGACATAAAGGAATAAACAATGGAAAAAGCGAACAGACTGCCTAAAGGAAGATGCAGCGGAGTCAACATGCGAGAATCCTGGTCGACTAAAACCGGCCACGTCCTGTAGCCAACGTCGACACCAGCACGTCCTGTGCGTCCCAGGAACAGCACGAGCCGAAAATCCCAAAGACAACGAAGAATGAGTTGTCAAGGAAGCCTTAGGCCGTGCCCGCGGAAAACGAAGCATGTTGATAAGAAAAGCGGAAGCGCCCCGCTTAGCCCCGAAAACTGCTGGAGGGCCACCGAGGAGGCTGTCGCCGCCGCAGGTGGGCCGAAGCAGCTCGAGGGGCTGGGCGCTGCAGCTAGACATTCATTCCGTCCATTGAAGAATTGTGTAAAACACAACTTATATCGTTTCTTATCTCTATAAGCAAAAAAATCTGATCTCATTCATGTAACGATTGCATATAGTCCGGATATAACACTGCTTTATGCAGGTTTGTCTCAGCCTCTTTGTATTATGTAGTTTTTATTTTATCCTTAATTTCAGCATTCAATACCCTGGCAACGCTTAGTGCATAGGCATCATTCTGGATTTCGCCAGGTTTTCCGGCATGACCAATCACGTAATTCTGAAAAGGCATTCCTACGAAATCAAAGATGTGCTTGAACTGCTGAATGAGAGGCAATCCTTTGATTCTTGGCTGATCACCTCCGCAAATAACGACATATGCTTCCTTCTTTTTCATCTCCTCTTTTAGGTTAAAGCGTTCATCCCGGACAGTCTGTGACCAGCGATCCACAAAGTTTTTCATAACTCCTGACATACTGTACCAATAAATCGGGGTTGAAAATACAAGAATATCATGGTTCAATACTTTTCTCATGATCTCGTCATGGTCATCATTTACAACAGAAAACCCTTCCGGATCATGACGTTTATCAATGATAGGAAGAACTTTTTTCTCACGCAGATAAATCGTTGTACGCTCAATCCCTTTGACGACTTCGTTTGTTAAAGCTTCCGTATTTCCATTAGGTCGGGAGCTTCCTTCTAATACAAGCACTTTCTTCATATACTCAACCTTTCTAATTTGTTACACTTTTGAACGTTACTATCATTATATGCCAGTATTACCCTGAACAAGTAGTATTCTGCACAAGTTATAATAAATGATAAAAATGATTTACCAGCCATTTTTGTAAAGTTAAAAATAGATACCATCCTCCTGCTCCGAGAAGGATGGAAATGAATAAAGGCTGGGAATGTTTAAGGGAAAAAGCCACAATTAGCAATAGAATGGCAGTAGCCGGGAACCCCCATAAAACCCCTATAGCAAACTTGCTCAGCTGAAGGGAATACTGTCCCTGGATCGAAAGCCAGAATAAACTTAAAAGGCTTACAAGTGGAAGGGCAGCAATTACTCCTCCATAAACCGGGAACTTCCGTGCAATTTCAGTAACAATAGCAATGACCAACGCAGAGACTAACACTTTTACGGCAAAGAACATTTTTTCGCCTCCTCTGCGAGTAATGCAAAGGCATCAGAGATCCGCTGCTGCTCGGATGGGGACAAGTTGTTTAGAATACCAGCCAGCTTTTCAGCGTCAAGGGCTGTATGATAGTGGAGTGCATCTTGACCAGCCGATGTTAAAGTCAGAAATACTTTTCGTTCATCTTTTTCTTTACGGATCTTTTTAACGTATCCTTTTTTAATCAGACGTTTAATATGTTCAGAGGCCGTATTATGGGAGACGGATAACTTTTTTGCAATCAGTCCTACCGTTACATCTTGATTTTTTTTTATATGCTGCATAATTCGAACGGCCTGGTGGGTTATTTTTTCCTTGTGTTTATAATGCAGACAATAGTAAATATCCGTCCAATGTTCGTTTAGTTGTTCGATATTTATGTACACCTTTGATCACCCTTTATATCGTTTTATACGATATTATCATATAAAACGATATAAAAAATAGCAAGAAAAAATACTTGATAAACTAATCATATTAGTTTAGTATTATAGCTAATAACATTAGTTTTAAACTAATAAATTTAATTTTAAGGTGGGATTACGATGCTGTTTTATAACATAAACCTGGCCATTCGTTTTTTATTAGAACTGATTCTTCTGGCTGTTTATAGTTATGCTGGATTTAAGGTTGGAAAGTCTCCTATTTTACACTGGGCAACTGGAATATTGCTTCCTTTAGCCGTAGCAGTTGTTTGGGGGCTGTTTATTTCTCCGAAAGCTCCTATTGATATACCTTATATTTTGCAATTGTCCATGGAAGTATTTCTGTTCGGATTAGCGGTTTTTCTTTTGTACGTTTTCAATTATGTAGGATTAGCAGGTTCTCTTGCTGTCATTTATTTCTTGAATCGTGCCATTTTATTATTTCTTGAAAAGGGGATGTAGAGATGAAAGTTACGAAAAAACATCAAGTTTATCAAATTTCTTATATGCCGAGACTTTTCCCGGTCAATTGTTATCTAGTTGAAGAGGAGAACGGTGTTACTCTTATTGATGCTGCTTTGCCTTATAGTCTAAAATCCATTCTAAGAACCGTCGAACAAATAGGCAAACCTCTTACAGCCATTGTGCTGACTCATGCCCATGGGGATCATGTAGGTGCCCTGGATGCTCTAAAAGATGAATTTCCTGATATCCCGGTTTATATTTCGAAACGGGATGCAAAGCTCTTAAAGGGAGACCGTTCCCTTGAACCAGGGGAACCAGAAACCCCTATTCGGGGAGGGGTACCTAAAAATATTACAACCAGACCTGACGTTTTCATTGAAGAAGGAGAGAAAATTGGCTCATTGCTTGCCATTGAAACACCCGGGCATACTCCTGGTTCCATGTCATTTCTAGACGTGAGATCTAATATTTTAATTGCGGGAGATGCGTTACAGACAAAAGGAGGAATAGCTGTATCTGGACAGCTGAAACCTTTATTTCCATTTCCGGCCATGGCGACCTGGAACAAGGAAGCAGCATTGCGGAGTGTACGTAAATTGTTAACATATAAGCCTGAAGTACTGGCTGTTGGGCATGGAAAGATGATAGATCATCCCATTCCTTTAATGGAACAGGCGATCCACGAGGCAGAAAAACATTTGAAACAGGATTAGAACAGGGAGGTAGCAGTATATGTCACCAAGAAAGGGATTAGATTTGTTAAAAATACTTGAAGCAGCAGCGGAAATTGCGGACCAGCAAGGACTAGAACAGGTAACTATGGCTTCTCTGGCCAAGCGCCTGGGCATCCGTTCTCCTTCTTTATATAATCATGTAAGCAATTTAAAAGACTTACGTAGTAAACTGGCCGCTTATAGTATGAAAAAACTTTATCATATGATGTCTAAGGAAACCGTAGGGAGAGCCGGTGATGATGCCGTTCATGCTATGGGCAGAGCCTATATCCAATTTGCTCGCAACCATCCGGGACTATATGAAGCAACATTAATTGCACCAGATCATGAGGATCAGGAAGCCCAAGAAGCCGGAGATGACATCGTCAACCTCGTTAAACAGGTATTGGAGTTTTACAGGCTTGAAGGAGACCAGGTTCTCCATGCCGTTCGGGTACTGCGAAGCCTGTTGCATGGTTTTGCGTCCCTTGAGCAAAAGGGAGGATTCGGTCTCCCGCTCGATATTGATCAAACTTTTGAATGGCTGTTAAACACCTTTGTTTCAGGTATTCATCAAATGAAATAAAGGTAAATAAAAATCCCTTCAAGATTCCTTTTGGTTAGAGCTTGAAGGGATTCTTGCTTTTATTCATCCTTTTGCTGATTTTCTTTTTCTTCGGAACGTTTTGATTTCACATCACCTGGAAAAATGTCATTGGAAAATTCAGTATTCATCTGGGGACTGGTATAGGATGTCCGGTCGTTATAATCTTCATGCACCGTTTGGACAACCCATCTCTGAATAAACAAGTGGACAAAAGGCTCGACAAATGTAATAAACAAGGCTGTAAAGAAAGCAGCCAAGAACGCATCTAATGGATCGGGGCTGAGCAGTAATCCTGATAGCCATAAAACGAGAAAAAAAAGGCCGAAATCGGCAATAGTTGCAACCAGATTTCCGTAACGCTTTAACAAGAATAGATCCCCAAGAGCGTAACTGACTCCTGTCAAAATGATGGATAACCAGAAAAGATTCCAGAAACCGGCCTGACCAAACAGGGGGTATACAGAATACACTACCGTGGCAATGAGTGCAATTTTAATGCCAATCGCTTGCCAGTGTCTCATCCTCTAACCTCCAATAAGTTTGTCCTCTATAGACAGTTTATGGTTTTCTTTTGTTATGATGCCCAATATGCATGCAAAATATAGATGATTTAACACTCATACAGGAAAAAATTAACCTCATTACCATTCATGTTATACTTGAATTAGTTTCAGAGAAGAGTGGTGATTCGTATGGGAAAGTCTTTTGAAATTTTTAAACAGCGGAACTTTCTGATGTATTGGATTGGCTACTTGTTCTCAGCCATGGGAGATGCTGTATTCATGTTGACCATTGGCTGGATGGTCGCTGAATTAACAGGTTCAGGTGTATTAATGGGTACGATGCTGTTAATAATGGGGATTCCCCGGATTGGGCTCATGCTTTTGGGAGGAGTCATGGTTGACCGGTTTAATCCCAAACGGGTGATGTTTCTGTCAGATGTCCTGAGGGCATTTGTCATGTTCGGTCTTTTTATTTTCACTGCCGTTGATTGGATGAACCTGTATGTATTATTTGTCACAGCTTTTGTTTTTGGAGCAGTAGATGCATTTTACTGGCCGGGGGTGGAGTCTTTAAGGCAAAAAATCCTGGACCCTGCAAAATACGTACAAGCTAACAGCATTTTAACAGGTACCTGGCAAACTTCTTATATGGTTGGTCCTTTGATTGGAGGGTTTTTACTAGTAACAGCGGGTTTTAAAGGAGCATATGCTCTCATTGGACTTGCTTTTCTGGTTTCGGCCGTTACCTTATACTTCATTCGAGTTCAGATTCAGCAACAGCCAGATACGGCGCAACAGCAGACCAATTCCATCCTGAAAGATTTGCTGGAGGGGGTGCGTTACGTTAAGAAAAGTCCAGTACTACTAACGATGATTATCGTGGCTATGTTTGCGAATGCCTCCTTTAGTACCCTGAATGTGGGTCTGCCATTTCTGGCAAAGGATTTTGAGGCGGGCGCTGAAGGATATAGCTTAATGTCAGCATCCCTTGGGCTGGGGGGGCTGGGAGTGGCTATTTTGCTTGCATTGTTCATTATGATTGAAAAGCCAACCCCCCGAATGGTGTTCTTGGTTACCTTTCTGCAGGCCAGTGGCATTATGCTGATCAGTTTGACGGGTAATCACTGGCAGGCTGTTCTGTTTATCGCATGGATTGGTGCTATGGGGGCATTACTGAGTTCGATTGGACCAGGTGTATATCAGCGAATTGTTCCTCCACATATGATGGGGAGGGTGGCCAGTTTTATGATTATCGTGGCTCAAGGAGCGGCTCCGGTTTCTCAGGCTATATCTGGCTGGTTCATAGATTGGTGGGGTGTCCATAGTATCTTCTTCATTTTTGGCATCGTTGCTATGACAGCTGCTTTGATCAGCAGCTTTATTCCTGCGGTCCGAAATTACCGGATGACCATCCAATCTGGTGAAATAGAAGGTTAACGAATGATGATTTTAAAAGAAAAGCAGGTGGATCAATCATGAAAATACGTTTATTTGGCATTCCTGGCTATGCTGGTGCCTTACATTCCGGTACAGAACAGGCTCCGGATTCACTGCGAAAAGTTGGTTTCGTTGAACGGTTAGAAGAAGCAGGGCTTGTTGTGGAGGATCGAAAAGACATCATACAAGACAGAGAGCTGATCCGTCATAATGTTGCACCTGTCAGAAACTGGCCATCTCCAAGAATAGTCTGGGAAGCAGTATACGAAAAAGCTGAAGAAATATTTTGTCCGGAAGAATTTACTCTTCTCATGGGAGGAGACTGCAGCATGATGGTCGGGACATATCATGCCTTTCGAAAGGTTCATGGCCCGAACACTCATCTGATTGTAATAGATGGACATGTGGATGTCCATCAGCCACAGGGCGATCGCTGTATAGGGGCTGCAGGAATGGGTCTATGGTTTTTGTTAGATCAGGATCGAACCTGGTGGAACTTGAATCCGATTCCTGCTTCGTCAGTGACGGTGGCAGGAGCACATACGATACCTGCTAATACATATGGTTTGAACATCTTTTCTTTGCAGGATCTGCAGGAAAACAATGGGTTTGAACGACTGGTGCAACATATCCGTTCAATTCCACAGGATGCTAAGATTTTTGTCCATTTTGATGTGGATGTGCTAAATGAGCAAATCATGCCGGCTGCCTATGCGCCCAGTGAAAACGGCATGAATCAACATCTGGCATCGCAATTATTTGATTATGTATTAAAGGATTCAAGAGTAATGGGAATGGAGATTACAGAGTATTGCCCTGCTAAAGATTCTGATGGAAAAAGTGCAGAAGTGATTATGCATATGGTTGGAATGTTGAAGAATCGAGAGAATTAAAAATTAATTTGATAACCGAATACACACCTCATAAAGCCAGGCTTATGAACACGAGCCTGGCTTTGTTAGCTAAGTGAAGAAAAGATAATTTCAAAAAATTCATATATTATTAAGTTAACAAATAGTAAAATGAATAGATAAATAGAAACCAATGAGAGGGGATTTTTGGGATGATTGATTTGAGAAGCGATACGGTAACGAAGCCAACGGATGCTATGCGAAAGGCAAGTTATGAAGCAGAAGTAGGTGACGATGTTTACGGCGAAGACCCTACAGTTAATAAGCTGGAAGAAAAGGCTGCCGAAATTTTGGGGAAAGAGGCTGCCCTTTTTGTGACCAGTGGTACACAGGGAAATCAGATTGCGGTTTTGACCCACTGTCAGCCGGGGAATGAAATTATTTTAGAGGCAAATGCCCATATTTTTTTATACGAGGGAGCGGCTATTTCGGCGTTTGCAGGAGTCCAGCCGCGGACCATCGTTGGAGAAAGGGGTGCGATGGATCCGGAAAAGGTAGAATCTGCCATACGCACGGAGGACGTTCACTTTCCTGAAACTGGCCTGATCTGTCTGGAAAATACCCATAACAAAGCGGGTGGAGCAGTACTGCCGCTTGAATATATGAAGAAGATTTATCAGATAGCTCAATCCCATAACGTCCCTGTACACCTGGATGGAGCCCGGCTGTTTAATGCATCAGCAGCAACGAACATACCTGTCCGTGAATTTGCGGCATATACTGACACGGTCCAATTCTGTCTGTCAAAAGGACTGGGAGCACCGGTCGGTTCCATTATTGCAGGATCCAAAGAATTTATACATCAGGCAAGAAAATGGAGAAAACGTTTAGGTGGGGGACTGCGGCAGGCGGGCGTTATTGCGGCGCCGGGCTTGGTGGCGCTGGAAGAAATGACAGAACGGCTAGCGAAGGATCATGAACATGCGAAAATGCTGGCAGAGGGACTGGAAAATATTGATGGAATCATAATTGAAAACAAGGTAGAAACCAATATTGTCCTTGTTAACGTAGAAGGAACCCCATATCATTCGGAATCATTCGTTGAGATGTTAAAACAGGAAGGAATTCTTTCTGGTTCTTTTGGTCCTCATACGATTCGGTTCGTTACCCATTTTGATGTATCCCGGGAAGAGATTAAAAAGACCATTGAAATCATTCAGAAACTGGTTGGGTAATGAAAAGAAAAGCATGTGGCACATAGCAGTGCCGCATGCTTAAAATGATCAGGAATCAACATATATTTTTGCAGATAAGCAGAATGAATACATTTGCATCGATGGGACTGATTTTTTACAAGATTTCTACGGTATCAATTTTGTTATCTGGATAGTCGGAATCATCTCCTGCTACATCAACTGTATTGCTGACGAGGAGAAAACCTGCACAAACAAGAAGAGTAGCAATGAGTTTTTTCACTTGATTTCACCTCCTTGATCAATGGTTTTCAATGTTTCAAAAGCTGATTTAAAATAATCTGACGCCTTTTTGTAATGGCGCAGCTGATAGCAAACCTGTCCGGCTAATTCAAGAAAATCAAGATACTCTGCATATTCGCCCCTTTCTTTGAAAAGGGGCAGAATAAAGTTTTCGAGTGTTTCGATAAATTCGCCGGAATACATATTGTCCTTCAGTTTTTGTTCAAGCACATAAAATTTGTAATAGTATTTTTTGTCGTGGGATTTTTTAGAGAGTCGAATTCCTTCCTGGATTGAGCGGTGTGCTTCCGGTTTTTTGTTTAGTGAAAATAGGATGGTTGATTTGAGGTATAGTGAGTTAAGCCGGTCATTATCCTGTTTTAGTGAAATAGCTTGTTCGATATATTCCAGAGCTTTTTGTTTATTGGTGTTTTTATACGTATAAGCTAAATTGTGATAGGCCATGGCTCTGGCTGTTTGAGTGCTGCGTCTGGGCTCAGCCTCAAGAATTTTTTCCAGAATAGCAATGGCATACTGGTCATCACCGACTAAATTGTAATTAATGGCCAGCAGCATCTGGGTATCAATCATTCTTGGGTAACACAGGTTAGACTGGAATAGGTCCAGTGCCTTCTTTGCATATTCGATGGACAGGTGATTTTTATTAAGTCTTGCCAGTGATAAAGCAAGGTAATAATATAAGTCCGCATCTTTCAGCGTGAGTTCATCTTCAGCAATCGGAACTGCCTGAAAAAAATAATGACAGGCAGTATTAAACTCATAGTTTTTGTAATGGTATATACCTGAAAACTTTTTAAAGTAATAGATATACTCTCTGGAGAAAAGGTCTTGATAATAATTGAGTTGTTGTAATAAATCTGAAGCATCTTTCCTGAGGTTCGAAAATAGCAGGTGTCTGAAATAGATCAGCTGATAAAATAAGTAGATTCGGTGCAATGGATGAAAATTTTGTTCATCGATATAAGCTTTACATTTTAACCTGGCTTGTTTGGCGTTGGAAACATCTTTTTCTTCCATAAAATGGAGCCATTGAAACAGTTGGGATTTAATGACATCTTCATTGTCGTGTGTCTGTAGAATCTGATGGTAATCATGAATCTTAAGACGCTGGCATAGTTCCATGAAAGTTTGGTCCGTCGGGTGAATCGTTCCATTTTCCAGTTTGCTTAAGTAGGATATGGAGCAGATCCCCTGGGCTAATTCTTCCTGGGTCATTCCTTTTCTTTTTCTGAAATGTTTGACCAGTTTCCCCTTCTCCATAAATGCTCCTTTCATGTCTTTTTTATGCCTACATCCTACCAGATCATTCCTGAGATGACAGTCGATTCTTGGCGACAGTAAAAAAACGAAACTTATGCCCTAGAGGTATTTTCTTTCATAGGGGATTGGACATGTGAAAAACAGGTATTTTCCAAGTTTAATCATGCCCTCGTAATAGGAAAAGAGATTCAATTTTTTTTAAATGACTTAAGTAAGCAGGTAAATAAATTCCTTAAATTTATATAATAGGAACATAATAACAGTGAGGAAGGTTGAAAAATTTAATACAATAAATGCAAGACTTCCAGATTATGCGTATACCCCATGCGAATTTTGGAAAAAGATCTGAAACATGAAAACACACAGCAAAAAAGGTTTCTATCTTACATCAGTATAGTCTTTTGTCTAATCTGACAATTGGTGCTGATTCGTCATTTACATTTTAAGCAGAAGTGTGTAATATGAATGTAATAGGACTTTTTTACCAATGCCCCTTCTTTTTCCCTGGCTAAAGGTCCGCGGGAGGTTTCGCCTTGCGTTTTATTTTTTTAATCACCAGTATGCTGATTTTAATAGTGGGTCTGTACTATTATTCTCCGGAAATAAATCAATGGCTAACATCCTCAAAACTCTCCCAGAAATCAGAGGAAGCAGAAGATCTTATTTATTTCTTTGTGACTATTACGGAAAACAAGCATGCAGATTATACTTTTTCAGATATCAATCAAATGGATTTGCTGGAAAGTCTAGAAAAAGGAGATCCTCAACTGGAGATCGTTTTTCAGGAAGGTACAAAAGAAGGACCTGAAGACAATTATTTTGGCTATGGAGAGACAAAGTCAAATGCTCTTATTGAACTTAGGGGAAACACAACCCGTAATGCTGTCCAAAAATCCTATAAAATTCGTCTGAATAATGATGCTGGACTTTGGAATGGCAAGCAAATTCTGAATTTAAATAAGCATCCCTTTGATTTCTTAAAAGTTCGCAATAAATTGAGCTTTGATTACTTTGACCTCATTCCAAACATTCCCTCTCTTAAAACACAGTTTGTTCAATTATATGTAAAAGATCTAACGAAAAATCCTCCAGATAGAGATTTCACCGACTACGGATTATTTACATTAATTGAAGAACCTAACAAGCGATTTTTAGTTTCTGCAGAAATGGATCCAGATGGCTATTTATATAAGGCGAAAAGCTTTGAGTTTCACAGGTATCCGAATAAATTAAGGTCAAGGTATGATTCCTTATATGATGAAAAGGAGTTTGAAAGGATTCTTCAAATTGAAGGAAGGAGCTATCACGAAAAGCTTCTTATGATGCTCGAGGATGTCAATAATGAACAATTAAGCATTAATCAAGTTATAGATAAACATTTTGATCGGGACAATTATCTTACCTGGTTAGCTGTTAATATTCTCTTCGGCAACCTCGATACAAGCAGTCAGAACTTTTACCTTTACAGTCCTCTCTATTCCGACAAGTGGTATTTTCTCCCCTGGGATTATGATGGAGCCTGGGATTTTTATTGGCAACGAGGGTCAAGACAGGAGTATTTACCGCCATGGAGGGAAGGGATTCAAAATTACGGAAGTGTAGTTTTGCATCGCCGTTTTTTTCAGGACCCTAACAATGTAAAGGAACTGACTCAAAAAATTGAATCACTGATGTCCGTTATTAATGAGGAGAACACCAGAGATTTGTTATCTTTTTATTACCCAGTTGTGCAGCCCATCATCACCCGGCCGCCAGACTCAAAGGAAGCCCCAGTAGATATTTCCCGTTATGATGAACAATTTTGGGATTTAATACAGGTGCCTATGAGAAATCGGGAGCGTTTTTATCATAGTCTTGAAAAACCAATGCCTTTTTTCTTAGGGGAACCAGAAATCAAGGAGAAAAAAATCCTGTTTCGGTGGCAAGAAACCTATGATCCACAGGGCGATAAGATCTCTTACTTGTTTCAACTGAGTATAGAACCATCTTTTTCTTCCATCATGTATGAACAAGAAGTCCATAATCGTACACAGCTGACTATCCCCATGCCTGATTCAGGAATGTATTACTGGCGGGTGATTGTATCGGATCATAAAGGAAATAAGCAAATTGCCTTTGACAGCTATGAACCAGAGGGTGCATATTACCATGGGGTTAAAGCAATGGAGGTACCATAATCCAGGCTGGAGGCAGGAGTATGCAATTTGACAATAAAAAATTAAGACATGAATTAAAGTATTATATTCACCGCATGGACTATTTTTCGCTGAAATCCCGTCTAAGTGCTGTTTTGCGGAAAGACCAGCATTCCATTAATGGTGAGGGATATCATATTCGAAGCCTATATTTTGATGATATGCATGATGTGGCCCTGTTTGAAAAAAACTACGGCATTTTGAAGCGAAAGAAATATCGGATTCGCATTTATAACTTAAGTGATCAAGTCATAAAACTGGAGCGAAAAAGCCGGTTCGGGAATTATATTTCTAAAGAATCTGCCACGCTCACACGAAAGGAATACCAGGATATTATGGATGGCAAAACGGACTTTTTATTGGAGAGAGAAGAACCTTTGCTGCATCAATTTTACTATGGCATTACCGTCCACGGACTAAGGCCAAAAGTAATTACGGATTATGTTAGGGAAGCTTATATATTTGATGCAGGAGATGTACGGATTACATTCGACAAAAGCCTCTCTACTGTGATCAACACCCTTGATATTTTTAATCCAGATGCAGTATCTGTCCGAGTGTTTGAGGAACCGGTGGAAGTGCTTGAAATCAAGTATAACGAGTTTATTCCGGCTATGATTGAAGAAATGATTGGGTATTCCAACACTCCACGTCAAGCTATTTCGAAATATGTTTTGTGCCGGGAAATGATGAAGAATTTGAATCACGGATAACTTGAAAAATATAGAAAGAGGGTTTTGCGGTATGGGTGACACCATTAATTTTCAGGACTTGTTCCGTCAGGGATTTCAAGGTCTTCAGAATATGATGTCCAGTATTTCACTATTAGATGTAGCCATTGCATTATTCATTGGGCTAATAACAGGGCTCTTTATATTTTTCATTTATAGAAAAGCTTTTCGAGGTGTGGTCTATAATCATAACTTTAACGTAACTCTGGTTCTTATGACTATGATTACATCATTAATAATTTTGACTATTAGCACCAATATTGTTTTATCACTTGGAATGGTTGGTGCATTGAGTATTGTTCGTTTCCGTACCGCTATTAAAGATCCTCTCGATATTGTGTTTATGTTCTGGTCGATATCAGCAGGCATTGCCATTGGTGCTAAAGTGTATTCAGTAGCACTTTTAGGATCACTTATTTTAGGAGTGACAGTTTATTTTCTGGCTAAGCATAAATTAAAGGGCATGGCCTACTTATTAATCATTCATTTTAAAGAAGAAGCAGAGTATGCAGTCAATTATCATCTGAAGGGTCTCGGTCATAAACTAAAATCCAAAACCATTCGAAATCAGACGATTGAACTTGTAGTTGAATTGAAATTAAAGGAAGAGAAAACAGAATTTGTTCAGGAGTTGTCAGTCGTTGAAGGAGTTCAGGATGTATCCCTGGTCAGTTACAATGGAGATTACGCTCCATAATGCCTGAAAAAGTAAAAAAATTGATAAAACGATAAAAATCGACAATTTTCGTCAGGTATAGTATAATTGTCAGAAAAATATGAAAAATACTGAGAGGAGGTGGTCTGGTGAAATTAATGGTTACAGGAGGTGCAGGATTCATCGGATCTCACCTGGTCCGAAAATTGCAGGATGAGGGCCATCAGGTTGTGGTTGTTGACAATTTTTCTACAAGCAAGAGAAAGGTGAATTCAAGTCATTTATCGGTTTATGATGTAGATCTTCGTGACGACAAGCTTGATTATGTCTTCAGTACAGAGAGACCTGAAATGATTTTTCACCATGCCGCCCAGATCAATGTTTCTGATTCCATGAATAATCCTGAAGAGGATCTCTCCATTAATGTTCAGGGAACTGCTAATTTATTGAAGATGTGCAAAAAACATCAGGTTCGGAAAATAGTGTTTGCTTCTTCTGCAGCTGTTTACGGAGATCCTTTATCCATTCCTCTGAAGGAAGAAGCCCCCAAAAAACCAATGTCATTTTACGGTTTATCCAAATGGTGTGCCGAACAGTACCTTTCGATGTTTTGTAATCTGAATAACATTGAGTATACGATATTGCGCTATAGCAATGTTTACGGTTCAGGAAATCAAGAACAGGGGGAAGGTGGGGTCGTATCGGTTTTTCTGAATCAATTAATTCAAGAAGAACAGCCTACGATTTATGGCTCAGGTCTGCAAACCAGAGATTTTATTTTTGTGGAAGATGTCGTGACAGCCAATATAAAGGCTATTCACGCAGGCAATAGTCATACCATTAATATTAGCAGTATGAAGCAAACCCAAATCAAAGACTTATTGAAGCTGATGTGTGAGATCACAAATAAACCATATATTCCTTTCCATGTCGAAGCAAAACCTGGTGATATTGAACATAGCGTGCTGGATAATCGTAAGGCGAAACAGCTATTAGGCTGGCAGCCAGCATTCACCTTAAAACTTGGACTGGAAGAAACTTACAAAACCCGCCTTAGGGATGCAACGGGGTAAAGAGTGTAATTTCAAGAAGGTGGTAAAATAATGAGCTCAAACAATATGAAGGTTATGTTAACAACTGAAGGAACTTACCCGTTTCATCCAGGGGGAGTTAGTACCTGGTGTGATACCCTTGTGAAAAAAATGGAATCCGTTGATTTTGTTGTTTACAGTGTGCTGATGGATCCTTTTGTAACCCAAAAATATGAATTGCCTCCTTCGGCATCTTTAATAAAGATGCCATTGTGGGGAACAGAGGAACCAAGTGAACACCTTGGGACCCCTTTTTCAACAGAGTATTTGGCTAAGAAGAGAACGACTTCAGATGTTATTCATGATGAGTTTCTTCCTTTATTCCGACAATTAATAGAAGATATTATAAATCCGGTGAAAAGACCTGAAAAATTAGCAGATGTCCTTTTGCAGCTTCATCTTTATTTTCAGCATTATGAATATAAAGTGACGTTTAAATCACAGGAAACCTGGGAAGCTTACAAGCAGGTCATTCTTGAACATGTAGCTGAAGGTGAAAGTAAATTGTCAAAACCAGATATATACGGGTTAATTCAGAGTCTCGGATGGGTGTATCGTTTTTTAACCATATTAAATACGCCTATACCGGATGTTCACGTTTGCCATTCATCGGCGGCTGCTTTTTGTGGGATCCCTTGCCTGCTGGCAAAATTAAAAAATAATACACCTTTTCTGCTGACAGAACATGGAATTTATTTAAGGGAGCAATATTTGTCTCTAGCAAACCGGGAGTACTCGTCGTTTTTGACTACGTTTTTGATCCGTCTTGTACATTCTATCACGGCAATAAATTACAAGTATGCTGATCAGGTATCACCTGTTTGTGAGTACAACACCCGCTGGGAGTATGAATTTGGTGTCTCACCGTCCCGCACCCGGGTCATTTATAATGGTGTAGATAAAAATATTTTTAAGGGTTCTTCATTTCAACAGCAGAAGGTACCCACTGTTGTAACGGTCTCTCGCATTGATCCTCTAAAAGATATAGAGATGCTCATAAGAACCGCAGCTATTGTCAAAAAAACGATACCTGATGTGAAATTTGTCATATACGGCTCTGTATCAGTTCCTGATTATTATGAAAAATGCCTTGAACTTCGGAAACAATTAAAACTGGAAGATACGGTTACATTTGCCGGATATACGGATAACATAGCCCAGGCTTATCAAAGAGGTGATCTGGTGGCATTGACCAGTATTTCCGAAGCCTTTCCTTATTCAGTAGTAGAAGCAATGATGTCAGAAAAACCAGTGATTTCTACCGATGTAGGAGGAGTAAAGGAGGCCCTGGGAGATACGGGAGTGCTTGTTCCGCCGAGGGATGACCGAAAAATGGCAGAAGAAATAATAAACTTGTTAAAAAATCCTGAATTGCGTGCCCGACTGGCAGAGGAGGCTAAGGAGAGAGCTTTAAACCATTTTACTCTGGAAAAGGTTTTGGAGAACCATTTAAAAACATATATCAGACTGGCAGTCAAACCAAAATCGTCTCAGGCTGAAGTGAAGACCTCAGTTAAATCAGTTGCACATATTGATCAAAAGCGTCTATCACGACAGAATTTGTGGGTGCAGAAAGCTTTTTCATTTAAAGAATTTAGTATGTTTAAAGAAGCGATTATGGCATTAAGAAATGCAATAAATGAATATCCTCAATCGAATATCGTTCCGGTTTTATTGCTGGAAATTGCTGAGATTTATCATCAGCTAGGTGAACTGGACCAATCCCTCCAGGAAGTAGAGAAATATAAACTTCTGCTGAATATGAAAGATTAATGTGTTTCATGGAATAGGAGGGGAGATATGCGGAAAAAATTAAAAAGGTCTTTAATAGGATACAGCAAAAAATCTATTCATGAAACGGAGTCATATTTAACACTAAGGTATAAGCAGATGAAAGAAAGTATGAGAAAGGAAATCTACCAGTTAACAAGGGCATGCAATCGAATAAAAGCTTATATTCAGACGGCAAAGGAAAGGGAGGGAGTATACCAGCCCTCTTTTTTACAAAATGAGAAAACCAATATTCAGAATGTTCAACAGCTTATAGCAATATCAGAAAAACAGCTGGCGATTCCCTCATTAAAGCTTGTTTTATTTGGAAGGAACAGACGCCAGACGGAAGAATATTTTCATTCTATCCAATTATTGCTCCGAGATGATTTAAACGAAGAAAGGGAAGATTTGAAAGAGGTTATTTTCTTATACGAGCAGTTAATGGATGAATGGGAAGTGTTAGAAAAAGAGGGAGAAGAATATCTTTTATGCAGCAATCAGCAGCAAATGAATGAAAAAGGAAGAAGTCAATCAAAAAATGAAGAAGGACAAATGTTTAAAGAGAAACTATTCATAAAAGAAGAGATTGAACAGTTAAAAAAGATCTTTGAAGATGTTCAACGTTCTTTAAAGGAAAATAACTACCATTACCCACTGCTTTACCAGAACTTATGGGAGGGAGCAACTGAGCGGCATGAAAAAGATTTAGAAAATAGCCATAACCAGGTAATGAATAATTCAGATCAAAAAATGGATGCCAAAGACTTGGAAGCAAAAGTTCAACAAGAACCGTTTGAATCCCCTCATACAGAAAAGGTGAAGAAGTCAAAGGATACTGCTATCGATGAACTTATTATCCCTCATATACAGATCGAGTCACCAAATAACAAACGAGAGTATATAAGCGAATTTTGGGGTGATATTGGACGGTATCTAGTGACGCCAGATTACCAGGCAAAAGTTAAGTTGCCCTTAACAACCAAACAAAAAGCTACCAGCCGGCAAACACCTGATTCCATTCAGCCTTCATTTGAACAAAAAAGTGATCCTCGCCAGGCTAAACCAGATTATGGGGGATTGGAGAACATCTCATCATCTATTTCCCGTGAAATTCAGTCGTTAAGACATAAATATTTAATAGGAAAGGTAGCAGGAGAAGATTTAAGGGCTTCCAACAACCAGCTCTTGATTCCGAAGGGTGCTTTCATTACCGAAGAAACAATTCAATTGGCGGAACAAGAAGGAATGCTTGAGGAGCTGATTTTGAATATGGAAATCCCGGGTTTAGGAGATTAGTGACATGTCACAAATGAGAATTGTGAAACAAGACAAAGAAAAGATGCTTAACAGCCTGTTAAGCGAGGTCCAAGACCGGCATCTCCAGCCCGAAGACCGATACGAAATAGCATCCATTCTAGAATCCATGGGGTGGAATGATGAAAGAGCAGCAAAGACTTTTGGGGTAGAGGACATTTTTGAACTGGCAGCTATTTTATGGGAAAGAAGCAAAACAAATATTGTTTTTACTCCATATTCAAAGCCTGAAAAAATGAGTGCTAAGGAACTTTTTATGAATCTGGTTCAAAATTTTTTTAGAGGTACTATTTTTGCTTTTCCAATGGCGGTTTCAGTTTTTTCAATGGTCACGCTGCGTTTTTCCCTGTGGTCCTATGAAAGTTTCAGTGTTGACATAGCAACCAGTATTGCCCTTGGTACGATATTAAGTTTTATTACGGTTGGCGGATTTACTCAGGCAATTGCAAGAAGAGGCTTTTTTTACATTATTCAGGGCTATTACAATATGTCGAGAAAAGTGACCTTCTATTTTATCAGAGCAGGATTTTTAGTATGTGTCATCATATCAATTCTGATCTTTTTCATGAACATGGCTATCAACTTATTCCCTCTCCGAATGCTCGTGATTATGCTTGTCTATTATTTCTTTTTGAATGCTATCTGGCTGTCCGTTACTGTCATGTATATTTTGAGAAAGGAACTGTTATTTACAGGGCTGATTATAGTAGGGATTGTAATGGTATACCTATTATTCATGGTATTTGGGATTAACATTATCATATCCCAGATCATTGCATTAAGTCTGGTGTCTGTAGTGAGTGTGTTGCTGGTAATCTATATTTTTAAGCGGGCAGAAAAGAAAGCAGAGAAAGGGATAGAACCGAAGCTTCCTAAAATGTCAGTCACATTGTATTCGGTTATGCCTTATTTCTTCTATGGTACCCTTTACTTCACATTCTTATTTGTGGACCGAATGATAGCCTGGTCAGCCGACAGTAGTTTTATGCCCTATATTATCTGGTTTCGGGGGGATTATGAACTGGGATTGGATTTTTCCCTTCTTGTTTTAATTATTCCAATGGGGATTATAGAAGTTGTATTAGGAAAAATGATGCTCGATATTCAGACCAGTCAAAAAAGCTACTGGGGAGATGAAACGTCTAGCATGAATCATGCTTATACAAAAAATTATCTTTTAAAGCTTTTGATGATCTTTGTCATATCTGTTGCCTGTGCTGCCGTATTATATGCTTCGCTGAAAATCATTATGAATGTATTTAACCCGGAATTGGGCGATGTATTATTTTTAAATTCTGTCACTCATTTTGTATTTATTATCTCTTTAATCTCCTATACATTTGTGGCGTCGGGATTAATGAACGCCGTTATTCTGTTTTCGTTGTCACAGCCGGAAAAAGTGATTCAATCGATCTGGCCGTCGTTGGTTGCTAATATCATTATCGGTTTTGTATTAAGCAGATGGTTTGGCTTTGAATTTGCAGTGATTGGTCTGCTGGCAGGCGCCATGTTGTTTACGTACTTATCTACAAAAAAAGTGGTCCAGACCTTAAAGCATCTCGACTATTATATGTATGCTGCATCCTAAATGGGGGACATTTATGATCGAAGCTGTTATATCTTTAATTTATTTAATATTTTGGTTTGTCATCTTGTTTGTACTTCTGCCGCGGATGTTACTAGCTGAAAATAACTATTGGGAGAGCATCTGGTCTGGTATAATCATTAGTATTTTTTTCTACATGATCATAGGAGTCTTTTTATATCTATTAAACATTTTTGAGTTGATCTCATTAATTGGTGTTTTGCTTGTTACAATTTTTGTTTTCAAAAAGCATCAGCATTCAGAGGGAACGGGATCTTTTTATGCAAGGGCAAGTGCTTTATTATACGATTATTTAGACGGTAAATTTAAAGTAAAGGACTTAATTTCGGAGACTTATAAGGAAAAGCTCGGTGCTTTAAAGCATTTATTGTTGAAATGGTTTTCGTCCTATGAGAATTTGGCTATATCTATCTATTTCTTCATTATATTTTCCGTATCACTGGTTCTTAGGTTCAAGTATTCCGTCTTTAACCTTTCTCCTCCTACAGGGACAGAGAATTCGTTACTTCTCTCTGTAAAGCATGTCATTGAGAATGAACTGCAAAAAGAAGTATTGGAAGAGCAGGGAGTTCCCTTTTTACTGGCTTTTATCCAGAAGATTGGAAATATAGATTCACTATGGCTAATCAATTTTGCAGGCCCGATGATCGGCGTAGCAACCATGCTCAGTGCGTATTTTTTTGTTTGCAGAACCACTGAAAACAAACTGGCGGCTCTCATTACCATGACACTTTATGGCGTAATGGGCTCTTTCCTTTTTTCCGAATTATGGGAAAAGCAGGGGTTAATAGCATCTGATGAATGTGCTCTCATGGCTTCACTCTTAGCCTTTTACTTTCTTTTTCGTTGGATTCAACTGAAAGATTCACGCCATCTCTATACAGCTTTAACAGGATTTCTGATAGCAGCCCTAACAGATCTCTCTCTTTATATTCATATATTCCTGGGGATACTGCTCCTGATCATCATTTTAAGTATAAAGAAAGGAAATTTTATTCGGTCAGTAACAACAAATATCTGGTTCAACATCTTGTTTTCAATTCTGCTCCTGGTCCTTTTCGTAATGGGATTCCTGTACGGTAATTTAGAAGTTTCAGACAGCTATGGCCAGTTAGAAAACCAACCTTTTCTCTGGCTGGCAGCAGGGACATTTTTACTCGTATTGACAATAAGTCTATGGAAATTAAGAAACAGTGACCGGTATATCATACCCTGTTTTGTCTCATTGTGGGGTTGGATTTTAATCGTTCTTTATTTTCTAAAAGGCTACGAACACTTTTATCTGTTGTGGACACTTTTGTGGAGTGTTAGTGCGGGGTATTTATGGGACTGGGGATATCGGCTCATTGAAAAGTCCGCAGTTCGGAAACGTTTTGAAGTGGCGGTTATGGGCGGTTTTCTTACCTTCCTGTTCATCCTTGTTCCCCTGGAGCCAACTCAGCCAGAATATGCCTATTCTAATGCAGAAATTCAGGGGTATTTGCATATAAAACGTGAGCATCGGCCTAAAACATGGATGCTGGTATCGAATGAGGATTTTTACCCTATTGTATATGGAGTGGGATATCATTTATCGGTTTATGAATTTATTACCCAATATGATCCGGCCAAAAAAGCACTGACGAAGTATGGGGCTGAACAGACGGACACTGAAATTCCACTGGATATTTATGTTTATTTTGATCCCCGTCAAGCCTGGTCTCAGCAATTGAATGAATGGATATCTGCATTTACCCGATCTCAAGGGACTCTAAATGTGTTTTACCAAAGAGACCAGCTGATTGTTTATCATATCAAGCGTCAGCAGACCGAAGAAGAAATTTTTGAGAAGATATGGGGGAAAGAATGATGTCAGGATGCAGGGTTCAATGATTTATTTGATAGATACATTGTCGATGCTCATTCGTTTCTTGTTTAGTTATGGGACGCTGTTTTTACTTTTGCCCATCGCCGTTATTTCTTTTCAGGGCAAAAAACGGTTATGGTCCGAGAAGGTATTTATTTTACTCATTTATTCGCATGTTTACTTTATTGCGATGAGCCATCTGCTGGTATTTATCCGGTTATATGATGCTTTATCGTTATACTTACTTACTGCTGCTACTATCATATTCGTTATTTTTTACTGGTCACGAAAAGACGATATTCCAAAGAATGTGAAACTTTTTGTTAAGTTATTTAATTTATCAGAACAGCGTATTCAGTGGCGGGTTACAGCATCTAGAGTTTTAAAGGAATGGCGAACGGCTTTCATTCAAGGATTTGGGCGGAAGATTCAGACCGTAAAGAAGGATTATGTGTATATAGTTAGTATTACAATTCTTGTAGGCACAGGTATTTTTTTACGGTTTAGTCACGCCATTACTCAGCTACAATTGGGAAATGCGGAGGCTTATGCTTATATCCTTAGAGCAAAGCAATATTCTGAGAATTATATATATACTGATTTCGTATTTCCCAATGGGTTTGAAGCGGTTGTATCCGTCATGAATAAATTTTTCCACTTGGACCCTTACGTGATTATTCGATTTATTGGGCCAATGATTTCAGTTCTTATCATTCTTTCTGTTTACCTCGCCATTCGAAAAATTAGCTCAATAAACCGCTGGGGACTTTGGATAGTTCTCGCAATTTACTTTCTAAGTAATTGGCTTCCCTTCTATGATCATCCCAGTTTTCCAGATATAGCATTGAAATACGGGGCTGTCTTTTTTGTGCCAGGTATTATTTTTCTCATTCAATATTTTGAGAAAGGCAGAATCGAAGACCTCGTTTTTTCAGGCGGGAGTTTAATGATCAGCATTTTCTTTCACTTCTATACGGGAATAGCGTTAATGACGGCAATGATCATTATCGGGATGATTTACATCATGGGAAAAGGAAGCATCAGATCCTTATTGGCTATGATGAGCATATCTATAACGATTCCCATGCTTCCAATTTTAATCGGGTTGCTTTTTAAGGGGAACCTTTATCCTGGTATGAGTCAGTTTAATGTATTCCAGTTCCGTGAGTACCATTCATTAATTGTTTTTTTATTTGCTTTGTTCATTTATCTGTTGATTCATATGTTTGTTGAAATAAAAAATGGTAATACGGTTGAAAAGTCCAAAGTTATATTTTATGCACTGTTTTGCTTTTTTTATCTCTCATTTGCATTTGTTCAATGGTTTGAGTCTATGTCAACAATGGATTGGCTCGGAATATACTTAGCTATATTGACTCTTATTGCAATTGGAAATGTAATTCCATTATGGACCAAAAACTTGAAACAAATTTATATGATTATGCTGGCATTTGGATTAGCCGCTATAATCCTTATATTTCCCTGGCGGGTCAGCACCGAAAGAGGGTATTTGCTGCAATACAATGAGGCTGTACAATCCTACTTAACAATCAAAGAAACCTATGACCGATACAATTGGACGATCGTTTCACCTGTGGAAGAATATTCGCTGAGTTATGGATATGGATGGCATAGCAATATATGGGAGTTTGCTGATCAAATTTCTGACTCTGAAGTTGAAGAGATAAGGTTTAAAACGGATCATATTTTTGTGTTTGTGGAGAAGGTCCCCATTGGAACCGAAAAACCTATTGACCGGAGTGATGCCCTGAGTCCGGTTCCTAACATGACTTCTTCCGATTTAAATGAAGATGAAACGGGCTTTTATTATCGCAATCCAGTTCACCGAAGAGTGATTGAAGCAAAAGTGTATCAATGGGCAAATACTATTCGAAAAAGAAGTGATGAGATAAGTGTGTTCTATGAAAATGATCACTTTGTTGTTTATCACATTCATCAAGATCGAAACAAACCACTAAATTTAAAGAATTTTAACTTCTATGACAGTGGTTCGCTTAAGGGGGAATATGATGGTTAAGAAAGGAATAGAGTTGGCTGGTCAATACTGGTACTGGGGTCTTCTTTTAATGCTCGTGTTCATTGTGACCCTTATAGTAATAAATCTACAGATAAAATCCAGAGCGAACACATTGAGAAGGCAGTTGGCCAGTGCTGAAAGAATCATTCAATCCATGAATCCCAAAAAAGGGCTTGGCGATAATTTAGATCAAATACTGGAAGTCATTGGCGAGGTGGTGGAGGCGCCTACTTACGGGTTTTATATGAGGGATCAAAAAACAAAGTCATATCATTTAAAAGCAGTTCGTTATCAATCAAAGGATTTTGGTGCTGTACGTCCTTCATACAGCGGACTGGCTTCCTATCAAGGTGAGTCCTATTTGCCGCCGCTCACATTGCCCCCACAGACACAGGTACCTCATATCACCCAAACAGTGGAAGGGGATTATCCACTGGTGATTATGCCTATTGGTGATGAAGGGGTTATTCGAGTTGGTCCTCTGAAGAATATCGATGACAAAACAAAAGCATTACTGAAATCCCTTACTGAAAGTTTAGTCAGTATTGTAAGAACCATTCGAATAACGGAGGAAATCAGAGATCAGGCTCAAATTGTGATATCTTCAGGCAAGGCTCAGCAAAAAATCAGCAGTGTAACCATGGATCCGAAATCAATGATTGATATTATTCTCCAGCTTTTAGTCCAGTCTCTTAATGCACAGGGTGGTTTTTTTGTAGAAAGGGAGAATGGAGATTTTCAGATATCGTCAATCGTTGGAATGGATCATCAAGCAAGGGGAAAATTAAAGAAGGATAAGGAAACACTCCGATATATGGACTCCCTGATTAAAAATCAGGACCTATTCTCCTTAAATAAGGAAGACGAAGCTTATTTCCATTTGCCGCCTTATTTTGCTGCACTTGGCATGGAAGAAATGACTCTGTTGAAATTCAGCGCCAGTCATCGAGGCTATCTGGGATTCTGGTACACGAGTGCTAATGAAGATCGCTCCTATTACGGCAAGGAAAACTTACAAACAATTCTTCATTTTATGCAAAGTGTTGTTCAATTTCAGGCACCGCTTCGGGAGTTTTCTGATTTGTATTTTCATATTTTAAAAGTACTTGCCAGCCTGCTTGATAATCTTAGCCCATATACGGTGGGGCGATCTGAATTAATGAGCCGCTATGCCATTGTTATGGCAAAAGCATTAGGGTTGAGGGATGAAGAGATTCATGACATTGCACTTGCTGCTTATCTGAGCAATATCGGGGTTCTGGGGCTTTCCAGTGAGCTGTTTCAAAAGGATGGGAAGTTTTCAGAAGAAGAATATGAAATGATGAAGCTTCATGCTGAAGTTGGTTCCTCTATTGTTTCCATGATTACAGGGAATGAACGGGTTGCAACACTAATTTTACATCATCATGAGAGAATGGATGGTTTCGGCTATCCATCTGGTTTAAAGGGTGAAGATATACCACTGGGCTCTAGAGTGATTGCGATTGCAGAAACGTTTTTAGCAAAAGTAAGCGGCAGAAGTTATCGGGATCCATTAACCTTTGACGAAGCATTAGAGCTATTGGAATCGGCTGCCGGCACTCAGCTGGATGAGGAACTAGTCGATCTTTTTATCAGATGGCATACTGAAAAGCGGAAAAGCATGCAGGAAAGAGACTTTTCTTTAGGGCCATGCTGGGATATGTTGGGTGTTCCAGAAAGCATTTGTGAAAAATGCCCCATTTATGGTCGGAAGGAGGTTAAGTGCTGGGAGCAGCCTCACAATCTATGTCAGGCTCATGGAAAGTCATGTGAAACTTGTTTTGTCAGAACAGAATTTATTAATCGTTCAATGGTTTAACCCTGCAAGTCTTTACTAAGAGATATAAGGGGGAAATGATAGACGAAAAGAAGGTGCCGAAATGAATCGACGCGATCATTTTCAAAAAGCGAAAAATTATGTTCTTTATTATGGTGAAGGAAAAGTGAACAAAATGACCGATTATGATATCGCCATTGTAGAGCCGTTAGGCCAGACATTAAATGATGTAAAACACTTAAAACGTTTTAATACACTTGTCATTGCCTATATCAGCATCATGGAAGTGTCTCCTGACAATCCTGTGTTCCAGTTGCTGCAGGAGGAGGATTTCTTAACAGTAAATGGAGAAAAAATAAAGAAAGAAGCTTTCGAAACCTACCTTTTAGATTTGCAGTCTAAACGCTGGCAGGGACTTCTGCATCATCAAATCGGAAAAATTATTCATCAATCAGGGTATGATGGAATTTTTATGGACACCATTGGTGATGTAGAAGGGCATGAACTGCCATACCCTTTGCAGAAGGAACAAATGAAACATGCGGTCCATCTAGTTTCCAGTCTTAGGCGTTTATTTCCGGAACATATTTTAATTCAAAATAACGGTCTGGAACAGCTTTGTCTTCAAACAGCAGGCTATCTGGATGGTATATGCTGGGAAAATCCGCCATTTGGAAGAAAAACGAGTGAAACATGGACAGCAAAAATAGTGAAGCGTCTGTCCCTGTTAAGAAGCAAGTATGGTATACGCTCCTTTATCCTGGTAGATGAGGATGTTAATCATCGTTATCCGATAGCAAATATTACGGCTCGAACAGTGGCAGACAGAGAGGGTTTTTTATTTTACAAAACCAGAGGGCAATATTTAACGATTGAACCAGAAGAGGCTACCTAAAAAAAGGCAGCCTTATTTTATGGTTAGCTATATCGATTAACAGGCCCCGACTTACTTTTATTGGCCTGAAAGTGCTTCTGGGAAACAAATGCCAGGGCGATTCCGCCTATTAAAAGCAGTCCGCTGGATAAAAAGAATACCGAAGAAATTCCGTAAGCTCCGGATATCAGACCACCTAAGGCAGGACCTACTGCATTTCCCAAAAAACGGAGACTGGTATTATAGCCAAGTACCTCACCCTGAATGTTAATGGGCGCGACCTGGCGTATATAGGCGGCGCGAACCGGTATAATTCCACCTAGAAATGCTCCCAATAAGAAACGGAGGATGATCAGCTGCCAGATATTTGTGACAAATGCTCCGGGGAAGTAGACCAGGGCACTGGCAATCAGCAAGAATACCAGTACTTTCTCATATCCGATATGATCCGCTAATCTCCCCCACCTTCGGGTCATGATTAAGTTGCTGAGTCCAGTGATTGAAAATGCGATTCCTGAAAAGAGTGCTAAATTTTCCAGCCCATGAATTTCCTTTACATATAGGGCCAGAATTGGCTGAATACTGAAATGGGCAATTTGTACAAGCATGGACATGAACATGACAATTAACAGTACAGGATGAAACAAAATGTATTGAAGGACTTCTTTCCTGGAATAGGTCTGCTTCGCTTCTTCTTTTGATTCCAGTCTGAATTCCCTGATCCCCACAAGGACTACTATAGCAGCAACGGCCAATGTAATGGATGTCAGCTTAAATGTCGTGGCAAAGCCCACTGCATCGGCAAGCATTCCTCCGAACATAGGCCCCAATAAAGCGCCTGATACATTTCCGGTCTGCAGAGTACCGAGAATCCGCCCGGACATATGCTTTGGAGTCTGAGTGGAGATTAACGCCTGAGATGTCGAAATAAATCCAGTGAATACTCCCATAAAAAATCGAAGTACAAACAGCTGCCAGACCGTTGTGACAAGTCCCATCAAAAACACACTGGCTGCTAATCCGAAGCCGGATATAATTAAAATCTTTTTGCGTCCGTAATGATCTCCAAATCTCCCCCAGATCGGAGAGAACAGAAATGCCGTTACAAACGTTATTCCAAAAATCCACCCTGCCCATGTTTGAACATACTCATCTGAATAGTGGCCAAATGTTTCTATATATAGTGATAAAAACGGCAGAACCATTGTCATGCTGCCGGCAATAAAAAAGTTGGCAAACCACATAATAACCAAATTTCTTTTAACCACTTGCTGCTGATCAATAATGATGAATCCCTTCCTTCAACCGTACAGTTATTTCGTTACCCTAAATATATACTATAGCGAATTTTTGGAGAGAATAAAACTAAAATGATCCGATTGCTGAAGAACAGGATATCTGAACCAGGCCTAAGATCTGGGTGGTAAAATATAGAACCTGAAAGAAAACCTTGTAACACAGGAATAAAAATAACTTTATGTCAAAATCTTTTCACACAGGGACTTTTAAATAGGGGAAACCCCCTATAGTATATCATCGGCGCATCATCTACTATTAATTTGTACGTGATGGAATTTTAAACACTATTTACACAGTGTTAATGATGATGTTTTTTATGATTGTTGATGGAACAACATGGAAGGAGGACAAATGATGAGGGAAAATTTTAAGGTTGTCATTGTCGGAGGTGGAACAGGAGGCATAACTACAGCCGCGCGATTGCTGAGAGGAATGAAAGCGCTTGCTGGAGATGTCGCTATTATTGATCCGGCAGAAAAACATTATTATCAGCCATTATGGACGTTAGTCGGTGCGGGTGCAACTAAAAAGGAATCAACAGAGCGGGATATGAAAGATGTTATTCCTGAAGGTGCGGTTTGGATTAAAGACGCAGTAAAAGAATTTGATCCTGATAAAAATCAGGTTAAGCTTGCCAGCAATAAAACAATCTCTTATGAATATCTCGTGGTTGCAGCTGGTATTGAAATTAATTGGGACGGTGTAAAAGGGTTAAAAGAGGCAATTGGAAAAGGCGGAGTCTGCAGTAACTACGCTTATGAGTACTCAGGCTACACCTGGGAAACTTTACGCAACTTTGAAGGCGGAAATGCTGTATTTACAATGCCGTCAACCCCAATTAAGTGCGGAGGCGCACCTCAAAAAATTATGTATTTAACAGATGACTATTTGCGCCGTACAGGCATAAGAGATCGGGCCAATATTATTTTCGGTACAGCCAAGCCAGAAATTTTTGATGTGCCAAAATATCGTACGGCTCTTGAAAAAGTAATAGACAAAAAGGGAATTGACACTCGTTTTAACCATAACTTAATTGAAGTTCGTCCGGATCAGAAAGAAGCTGTTTTTGAAAATCTGGATACTGGAGAAGAAGTTGTGGTTGAATACGATATGCTCCATGTTACGCCACCAATGAGGGCGCCAGGATTCATCCGAAACAGCAAACTAGCTGATGAAAGCGGATGGGTGAATGTTCATAAATTCACTTTGCAGCATAAAGAATATGAAAATGTATTCGGTTTAGGAGACAACACCAATTTACCAACATCTAAAACAGGAGCAGCTATCCGGAAACAGGCTCCAGTATTGGCTGAAAACTTAATGGCCGCAATGAAAGGTGAACCGATGAAAGCAACCTATGACGGGTATACTTCCTGCCCGGTAGTTACGGGATATAACAGTCTGGTTCTGGCTGAATTTGATTATGAAAAAGAGCCAAAAGAATCTCTTCCGTTCAATCAGGCTGTAGAACGCCGCAGCACGTATATTTTGAAAAAAGAATTTCTGCCAATCTTATACTGGGACGGTATGCTGAAGGGCATTATGTAAAGTGATGAAGGAAAGGAGGGCATGTTATGGCTGGTCAAAATGTTCAGAGTGACTGGAAAGAATCTTTAAAACAGCCCGAAGTACAGGAGTCGCTTCGTACACTCGTAGAACGGCTGCCTGATCTTGTGGAATCCCTTGAAAAAGTGGATGAAGCCGTTTCCTTCGGGAGAAATGTAATGAATGATAAGCAAACGATGGAAGAGCTTAAAAATCGGCTGGAATATACGAATGTCGATTTAGATACGCTTGAAGCAGGGTTGAAGCTGCTTGAAAAACTTCCAAAGCTGCTTGAGCTTGTAGAAAAGCTAGAAACAGCAGTTGAGTTTATTGAAAACGTTCTAAAGGATCAGGAATCACTGGAATATCTGCAGGATAGTGCTAAAACGTATATGGAACCTGTCCAAAAACGTGTGGACGACGGGGTGAATTTCTGGAAAGAAGTACAGGCGAAAGCTGAATCCAATCAGCAGCACATCTCTATATTTACGGTATTAAAGTGGATGAAAGATCCAAATGTACAAAAAGGTTTATCCTATGTGCAGGCTTTTATTGATACCATGCCGAAATCTAGATGATAAACAGGCCACAAGCGGAAAGATTCTTCTTCGCTTGTGAACAGATGCCACTAAATAAAAAATTAGAAAAAAGACACACGACTGAAACCTATAGAAAAATAAAAATGTTATTGGGGATCGTTATATACCATTAAGGGTAAAGGTATCATAATGATAAATTTTTATGGGGAGAGGAGTTTTTTACATGTTATTACGCTATTTTTATGATGAGAAGCTGGCGCATGCTTCTTATCTTGTGGGCTGCCAAAAGACCGGGGAAGCGATCGTGGTTGACCCGTCCCGTGACATTGAACAATACGTAGAAACAGCTGAAAAAGAAGGGCTGAATTTAACAGCTGCCTGTGAAACACACATTCATGCAGACTTTGTTTCTGGTTCACGGGAATTGGCTGATCGCTTTGATGCCAAACTTTATTTATCCGATGAAGGGAATGAAGACTGGAAGTATCAGAATTTAGAAGGTATTCGCCATGAGCTGTTAAAAGATGGTGACAAATTTAAAATTGGAAACCTTACCTTTGAAGTTATGCATACTCCAGGACACACACCAGAAAGTATTTCCTTCCTTTTAACGGATTATGGCGGCGGGGCTGACCGTCCAATGGGTATCTTTACCGGTGACTTTGTCTTTGTTGGTGATGTAGGGCGTCCTGACTTGCTTGAGAAGGCTGCCGGTCAAACCGGAACTGCCAATGAAGGTGCCAAACAAATGTTTAAATCCATTGAGCGATTTAAACAGCTTCCTGATTTCCTTCAGGTATGGCCTGCTCACGGTGCCGGAAGTGCCTGCGGGAAGTCGTTAGGTGCCGTTCCTTCCTCTACTGTAGGGTATGAAAAAATGTTTAACTGGGCATTACAGTATGACAATGAAGATGAGTTTATTGAAGCACTGCTGGAAGGCCAGCCAGAACCGCCAAAATATTTTGCGGTTATGAAACGGGTAAATAAGGTTGGTATTGAACTGCTGAAAAACCTTGATCTTCCTGTTAAAGTAACTGACGCTTCTGAACTTCACAATTGGATTGAGAACGGAATGGTGATTGATACACGTTCAGTTGATCAATTTGCTAAAGGTCATGTTCCTGGCACGATTAACATTCCTTTTGACCATTCATTTACAAACTGGGCAGGCTGGCTGGTTGATTATGAAGCGCCTCTTTATTTAATCGTGGATGAGGGGCAAATGAGAAATGTGCTAAAAGCCCTTCGCTCCATTGGTATTGACAATGCGAAGGCATACATGGAAGTTCAAACAGCCCTTGAGAGCGCGGATGAACTAGAAAGCTATGAAGAAGCAGAACCAGCTGATGTCAAAGAACAAATCAAAAAAGGAGAAGTTGCTGTTCTCGATGTGCGCAATCAGACAGAATGGGATGAAGGACACATTCCAGGTGCAGCACATATCATGCTTGGTACACTGCCGGATCGTCTGGATGAGGTTCCTCAAGGCAAAAAGCTTGTTGTAAACTGCGGAACAGGAAAACGTTCAGCGATTGGGGCAAGTGTACTGCAGGCTAATGGTGTGAAAAATGTAGTAAATCTGCTTGGCGGCTTTGAACGCTGGAGCAGTGAAACCAAATTCGTTACACAATAAGCATTGGTGTATAAGAATTAGATCTGCCATTTCATAAAAACAGACGTTTAACCCCTTAATTACGCATAAACCCTTGCTAATTATTTCAGCGAGGGTTTATGTTTCTTTATAATATATTTATAGGCACATGGGTATATTTTTAGAAGAGAAGCAGTACTCAAGCAAGTGTGAACCTTCTCTGGAAGGAGCCAAACCTAATGAAATCATTCAATATTCCCAATAAATATTTAAAACAAATTCTTGAAAACATTCAGGACGGCATCATCGTAATGAATCAAAACAGAGAAATTTTAGCGATGAATCCTTCTGCCCATCGGTTAACAGGATGGAATCCCGGTGACCATGTACCATACTGTTCATTCTGTGAATCCCGGGAAACCAAACCCGGTGAGGACAAATGTTATTTAATAGCTCGGGAAGAAGTACCGTATTTTTTGTCTCAGATGCCTGTGTATCATGGTGAAAAAATTGATGTTGAGATGAGCACAGCTCTGATGTTTCAGGATTCGGACACCAATCAGAAGGAATACTTATTGGTTCTTCGGGATCAAACCTTGCGCCAGAAGGAAGAAGAAGTGAAGCTGTCAAAAAAAATGATTAAGCAATTGATTGAAGCTCAGGAAAATGAACATAAACGTCTGGCCCATGAACTGCACGATGGGGTGAGTCAGTCCCTTTATACTATTTCAGTCGCAATGGAAGCTGTTGAAACACGTGTTCAAGATGAACGGCTTTTAGCGTACTTGAATGAAGTAAGGGACGAATTGGAAAACGTCATGGCGGATATTAAATCTTATTCCCACCAATTGCGTCCTAAATCACTGGACAGTTTAGGCTTGATTCCGACTATTCAGAGTCTTATACAGTCTGTCACACGTTCTAAGCCTGAACTGGATATTCAGCTGGAACACAATTTTAATGAACGCCTGCCGTCAGTTGTTGAGATTAATTTATACCGTGTTATTCAGGAAGCCTTGCATAATATTTTAAAATACGCAGAAGCACGGAACGTAAAAATCCTCATCAGGAAAGAGCCCGCACAAATTTTCCTGCGAGTAAAAGATGACGGAAAGGGTTTTGATCCGGACACGGTGCAAAATGGGTTAGGAATCCAGCACATGCGGGAACGAATAGAGCAACTGGAAGGGGAATTCAGGGTACATTCAGAGCCTGGAAGAGGAACGATAATCAGTGCAATTGCTCAGATCGTCTTTGAAGGAAGTGAGCCCGATGATTAATTTAATGATTGTAGATGACCACGCGCTTGTACGAAAGGGAATTATTCTGCTTCTAGAAAATTATCAGGATGTTCAGGTAGTTGCCGAAAGCGGGGATGGTCATGAAGCATTAAAACTTGCTGCGAAACATGAACCGGATATTGTTTTGCTTGATATTTCCATGCCTCAAGGTTTGGACGGGTTTGCTACTGCCAAACAGCTTATTCAGCAGCAGCCGGACATTAAAATTATCCTTTTAACGATGCACGATGAAGAAGTTTACATCCGTAAAGCGATTCAAACAGGTGCCCATGGGTATATATTGAAAAAAAGCAAGGGCAGTGACTTATACGAAGCCATTTACGAAGTGTACCATGGCAGAAAGTTTTACAAAGTCCATATCAGTGACGAACAATTACAGAAAATGTTTAATGAAGAAAAAGAACCTTCATCCATATTAACGTTAAGAGAACAGGAAATTGTTCGATTAACCGTACTGGGGTATACCAATAAAGAAATCGCTCAAAAGCTGAACATCAGCATTAAAACCGTCGAAAACCACAAGTCAAACATCATGCATAAATTGAATCTGAGGTCTAAACATGAACTGATTCAATACGGCATTAACAATCATTATATTGATGGATGACCAGAAAAGGGGCTCGGACCTAAAAAAATGAACAGTGAAAAAAGGTTAACAAATGGGCTAAAGTAAAAAATATCCGAACTTATTCAGTGACGATGAATCTAGTTCGGATATTTTATTTGCCTCTTTCAGTTTTACAGCCTCTTTTATTTTAACGATTGAAATTTACAATCGCTATTCATTTATGTTTCCCAAACAGTTTCATTCTGACTGAAGTTGTGCAGCACCAGAGCATACTCCATCCCATCTGTCAGCCAGTGTAATTCCCCGGATGCTTCATTTCTGTAGTTATCCCTTCTTAGATATTAATCCCCTGAAGGTTCGCCTGGTTACTATAATTCCTGTCAAAAAACTGCCTATATTCCAAAACAGGTATGGGCGGTTGACCCATTAAACGATCCTGCCATCGATCCTTTTCTTCTGCCCACTATTTTCCATATATCATTAACCCAACCTAAAATTTCCAGACGATCGGCTGTGAACTCAGTTCTCTATCCCAGCTACTTTTTATTCCCGATTGCCGTCACAATTTAGAAAAAAGTTAGTCAAGAAATGTTCATGAAAAGCCTTGATATAGGGGGTTCCCCCTATATTGATAGTGGTAATATGAAAATATACTGAAAGAAACAGATTAGGAGTGATTGTGATGAAAAAGAAAGAAACTCTTTACTTTTGGGCAGCGTCCATTATATCTGTTGCAGGGATGGTTAGCCTTGTGTCTCTCATGTTATAGGGAGGTGTCATATCAATGACTTATGATGCTACTATGTATAGCCGAATTTTAACCGAATTAACATTGGCTTTCCATATTATATTTGCAACCATTGGTGTAGGGGTACCATTAATGATTGCCCTGGCTCAGTGGGTAGGTATTAAACGAAATGATAACCATTATATTATGCTTGCACGCCGATGGACCCGGGGATTTACGATTACAGTTGCAGTTGGAGTAGTAACTGGGACTGCTATCGGTCTTCAGTTAAGCCTTCTCTGGCCGAAGTTTATGGAAGCGGCCGGTCAGGTGATTGCTCTGCCGTTATTTATGGAGACATTTGCGTTTTTCTTTGAAGCTATTTTCTTAGGAATCTATATTTATACATGGAATCGATTTAAAAAGCCGATTTATCATTTCTTGCTTTTAATTCCCGTTGCGATTGGTTCCAGTGCGTCGGCGTTTTTCATTACAACCGTGAATGCTTTTATGAATACGCCTCAAGGCTTTGAAATCGTAAATGGAGTCATTACAAATATTAATCCGATTGAAGCGATGTTTAATCCGGCTGTTCCGACAAAAGTAGGTCATGTGCTTACGTCAGCTTATATGACCTCAGCCTTCGTACTGGCTTCACTGGCAGCCTTTCAGATGCTGAAAGGGAAAGATCATGTATATTATAAAAAAGCTCTAAAAATCACCATGATTCCTGCCATCGTATTTTCCATTGCTACAGCGGTTGTGGGAGACTTTTCCGGTAAATTTTTAGCGGATTATCAGCCGGAAAAACTGGCAGCAGCCGAGTGGCACTTTGAAACTGAAAGTCATGCACCGTTAATTTTGTACGGTTATTTGGATGAAAATGGGGAAGTAAAAGGGGCTCTTGAAATTCCATATGCCTTAAGTATTTTGGCGGGCAACACCCCATCAACTGAAGTGATCGGGCTGAATGAATTTCCGGAAGATGAACGGCCGCCTTTATATGTCCACTATTTCTTTGATTTGATGGTTACACTGGGAATTTTATTAACGATCGTTGCATTGCTCTATGCTGTCTTGCTGAAGTGGAAACCGCATCTTGCCCACAAGAAGTGGATGCTGCGGGCCATTGTCTGGTCTGCTCCCCTGTCTTTGTTAGCTATTGAAATTGGCTGGTTCTTTGCTGAAGTGGGGAGACAGCCCTGGATTTTGAGAGGATATTTAAAAGTTTCTGAGACAGCAACCACATCCCCTCATGTGGACACACTCATTATCGTGTTTGGCTTGCTGTATATTGTTCTGACGATTGGAGCAGGTGTTGTCCTGAGAAGAATGTTTAAGAATAATCCTCCGGAACAAGAGTTAAAAGAATATGGATGGGATCACGGGGGTGAAAAGCATGTCTCTTGAGCTTTTGGGTATATCGGTATTATGGATCTTTTTGTTTGGCTATGTCATCGTCGCTTCGATCGACTTCGGTGCAGGGTTCTTTATTACGTATAGTGAGTGGACCGGGCAGAAGCAGGTATTACACAAAATTATTCAGCGGTATCTGTCTCCAGTATGGGAAGTCACGAACGTATTTCTGGTATTTTTCTTTGTCGGGATCGTCGGCTTCTTTCCGAAAACGGCCTATTACTATGGTTCAGCGCTGCTGGTTCCAGTCAGTATATCGATAATTCTGCTTGCCATTCGGGGTTCCTATTATGCATTTGGAACCTATGGGTCTAAAGATAATAAATGGTATACCTTCTTATATGGGGTTACAGGTGTGCTCATACCAGCTTCCTTAACCACGGTTTTAACCATTTCTGAAGGCGGGTATTTAACGATTACAGACAATGGCGTTTATTTAAAATTAACGGCGCTATTAACAAGTCCGTATTCCTGGGGAGTGGTACTTCTGGCGATTGTGAGCGTTCTGTTTATCTCCGCAAGCTTTTTGACTTACTATGCTAGAAAAGCGGAGGACTCCCATGCAGAAAGTCTTTTGCGCCAGTATACCCTGGGTTGGAGTGTTCCCTCTGTCTTGATTGCGGTTATCGTCTTCTATATGCTAAAGACTCAAAATGTGGAACATTTCAATCAAATGGTTGACCTGGCGTGGATGTTTATGATTTCTCTGGCGTTTTTTATGACGGGTTTATATCTGATTTATAAACGAAAAGCTTACGGGTGGGCATTTACAGCGATCACCATGCAATATTTCTTTGCCTTCCTGGCATATGGGATATCTCATTATCCGTACTTGCTGTATCCGGTATTAACGATTTACGACGGATTTACCAATGAAACCATGGCTATTGCACTGGTTATCGCTTTTATTGTTGGTTTGCTCTTGCTCATTCCAGCCCTGTATCTGCTGCTTCGTCTGTTCTTATTTAACCGTGACTATGTAAAAGGAACCCGTTAAAGGAGGAAATGAACATGCATCATTTTCTGATTATGTATGCACCTATATTGGTCGTTATTCTGGCCATCGTGACCGTCTTTATGTGGGGAGCGAAAAGTAAATCACTGTAATCCATGCAGAAAACGGCAGGAATCGTATTCCTGCCGTTTTTATGGCTAAGAAAGGACTATGTGAGCGGCACTTAAAACAATGAAGATTGTTACCGTGACTATGTGAAATTTTCGTAATGGTTTGTTTGTTTTATTCGTTGTAAGGAAAAGTCCCTGAAATAACGCAAAGATCAGGAACCCAATACTCCCTATACCAATCATTTCCCTTGGGCCAAGTTCTTTTTCATAAATGAGCATGAGAAATCCATGACTGATTGCCGCTAAAAGTGCGAGTATTCCAGCACTAACATGCCATTTGCCGGTGAGTTTAATGACTGATTGAATCGGCTTTCTTATGTGTGGGTTCTTTCTTATTTCCGGCTTTTTAAGGACATGAGGGGCTATTTTTCTTCCAGGGTAAATTGCCGCAGCAAATCCGGCTAAAGCAACAATAGACCAGCCGATGACTTCGCCGCTTTCTTCCAGAAGTTCTGACTCTTCTTCTTCCATTTCGCCGTATTCTTC
Organism: Bacillaceae bacterium; assembly: GCA_017656265.1. GTDB lineage: Bacteria > Bacillota > Bacilli > Bacillales > Alkalibacillaceae > Melghiribacillus. Next base: position 158,197 of record JACDOD010000002.1, read on the forward strand.
TTCTTCATGGTCATCATCATCAGCCAGCACATGAATTGGATAAACAAGTAAAACAACTATACATAACAAAAATGGCAAGATCACTTGTCTCCGGTACACTTTAATTCCCCCCAAAATAAATTGAAAATGTCCTTATAACAGTATGACCAATTCGTTCCAAAATAGATCATTTTTTGTTTTGACGGATGGAGTGGTTATTTCATGTGGGAGCAAAACTTTTCCCCGCATCTTTCACAGAGATGGGGCTATTGAGCATGGATTGTGTCATTAAGACAATTCGCATGCTTCCTTAAAGTATTTCGCCGCGTCTTTATACTTTCTGTCTTTGTAATATAAATCAGCCAGAAACATTAAGTTTTCCTTTAATTCATCGGCTTCCCCGTTATCAGCAAAAAAAGGAATTACCTCATCTTGCAAATAGTTTATCAGTTTTTCTTTGCTGTTTTTTAACTTTAATTTTAATACCGTAAACTTTAGAATAAAACGATCTTTATGATGGGCATCAGCGATCTTTAACCCTTTATCAATTAAACTGGACAGCTGGTCGTGGTTGCCTTTCATGTCCTGAATTTTTGCCAGGAGGACAAGCGTATTTAATTGTTCTAATTCGTAAGGCTTGACCTCCAGCGCTTTATTCAGATAAGTTTCAGCACCAGCAATGTCATGATTCAGATATTTTAAATAGCCTAAGTTATGATAAATCCTGCCTTTCAAGTGTTTGTTCGTCTTTTCAAAATCTGAATGCAGAATCTTCGTGAAATGATTTTCTGCAGCTGTATAGTCTTTTAATAACAATGAATTTATGCCTAACAGCAAATGACATTCCTGAATCCTTCTATGATTGATATTCTCCTGATAAAGTTTCAAAGCATCACGTGCGTACAATATGGACTTCGCCGGGTTATGCAATCTGCTGTATGTGATAGAAAATAAGTAAAATAACTCAGGATCCATTAAATTCTTCATGTAATCTTCCGCTTTAAGCAAAAAATCCAGTGCGAGGTTTAGCAGATCTTTCTGGATATGAAAAATTCCTAAAAATTTATAATAGCGGTATTTATGCATATCGTTAAACAAATATTCTTTATCTTTGAGAACGTGAAAAACGTGTTCTGCTTCTTTTATATTTCGTTTGAACGTAAAATATCGCAGTTCATATAAACGGAAATACATTTGATAAAGGTGTCCGTCCACGTTCTCCGCCTGCTTTTTAATATCCACATACAGCTGATCAGCTTGATCTGCATCTCTTTCAACTGCAATAGACTTGAGCCATGTCTCCAGGTCCTTCAAAAAGCTCTCATGGGGATCGATCATTAATTCGTCTTTCGTTATTCCTAATCGACCACATATACATTCTAATACTTCATCGCTTGGTGTCATATTATTGTTTTCAATCTTGCTTAAGTAGGTAACAGAGCATATGCCTTTTGCCAGATCCTGCTGCGTCATATTTTGTTTTACACGAAGATCCCTTATCACTTTTCCGATATATTGCGACATCACATTCCCCTCAATTCTAAAACTTGTGCAAGGATTTATGCTTTTTCACGGATGAATGACTTCATTTCTTCCAGCTTAAATTCGTGAATAAACTTATGCTGTAATTGATTCAAATAGCTTTTACTTACCATTCCCCTGGCTCCCCGATAGATTTCCCTCGCATAATGAAAGGGAGGAGCGAGGTCTTCCTTTTTATCGATAACCGAAAACGTAAGAACATCCCTTAACTTCTTTCCGTTACAGTCGATATCAACAAAAGCAGTACGGTAAATCCCATGATGAACGCCTTCTCTTTCAAATAAATAGTTAATGGCTTCAAAGGGGAGTCTGTAAATAATGCCTTCTACCACTCCACCGGTTTCTTTAATATCTGCTCTTCCGCCATCACTCAGATGGTAGGAGAAAGCCAGTGAGTAGTTTTCTAGCACTCCCCGCCCCAGGATATCCTGAAAATAATGATCCACTCCTGCCTTTTGAAATCGCTCATGATCCATACATGATCCATAGGCGAAATAATAAAACGGCTGTTCTTTGTTCAGGAACTGATCTACTTTCCAGTCTCCATGCAGTACAGGTACCGTTAATATTTTTTCATGATTGGGGTGAATAACATAAACATAAGCATTAATAGTTTGTTCATCTGTGTGCACCTTTTGAATCGTTCGATCGTAAAGATTATCTCCTTTTTCACCGTAATAGCCTTCAAGTTCATCCAGTTTTTCCAGCTGTTTTTCACTAACTGCATACAGTTCACCATAGACCCGGGCTGCAGCTGACGGCTTTAATGCCGGGTAATCATGAATGGTCCTGTACAGGTTGCCAAAAGTCCACGCCTGCTCAGCAACCAGTTCTGCCCCATCTAAGAAGTGAGCATTAGGTTCGTTTTTTCTAAGCGTGCCGTACACAAAGACAAGGTATTGACTCATAGGAGAAAAGCCCCCTTTTTATTAAACAGTATAGCATGTTGTTAAAAAAGGGATAGAAAACATTTACAAAAATAACAAAAAAGTATAAAATATAAAATGATTTTTAATTTAATAGAATTTTTTGAAGAAAAAGGCAAAATTTGTGCAAAAAAAAGAGAAAGATCTCTTAGAAGATAGAGAGAGGAGAAAGGTTTATCGGGCTATGATAAACGTATATATTGAAAGGGGTATTTACTCTCTATCTTCTTTTAGATCTTTCTTCATTTTCAAATGGCGGTCTAACTCTTTAATCAAGGCGTCAATTTCTTTTTTCGTAATAGGCTTCTGGGCGTTTTTCGTACCATCCACCCATGTAACACCTCCCATTCCCTGCGTTGCCTTAATTATAATACAAGGGAATAAGGAAGGATACACCTTTCGACAAAAACAAAACATAGGTGTTTTTAAGGACTTTTTTTTGCTCTTAACAAAGGACTTTTTGCCTGTAGACAAAAAATATCGGAAGGATGGGCAAAAAAATAACCTGCTTATAAAAAAGCAGGTTTTAGTTTTTATAGATCTCCAAGATGAATAGAGTTGATTCCACCGACGTTACCTTCATCTGCTGCAATATAATTTAGATCGCCAATAGAATTGATTCCACCAACATTCCCCTCGTCAGCTGCAAATGGATTTAAGCCTCCAAGAGAAAAAATAAATAAACCACCAACTAATAATGAAGTTGCAAGTAATTTCTTTTTCATTATTTATAAACCTCCTTAATATTATTTATATTATTTTAAAATAATTATAACCTAATCAAGTATGTTTTTGTAAAATTCTACCTGTTTTTTATAATGGAATGCTGCCAATTTATATTTTCTATTTTTAAAATAAAATTCTGCCAAAATTTCATGAAGTTCTTTTAAATGAATATAATCTTTATGCTTTTCAAAAAATATAATTGAGTTATTAAGATGTTCAACAAAACCTTTATAGTCACCTTTGTGTTTTGAAATTTTTGCTTTTAAAATATTTAATAATTGATAATCTTTCTCTTCTTTACAATATATATAAGCCTCATTTATAAGTTCTTGAGCCTCTTCATATCTTTTCTGGAATAAGTAACAACCTATCATTGAATAATATGATGAGACTATAAATTTTTTACTATGGTTAATTTTTAATTCTATAGATTTTTTAAAGTAATAAATTGCTTTATCGAAATCTTTATAATCTTTATATACTAAACCAAAATTGTGATAAACTTGCTCTTTTAATGTAATTAAATTTTTCAAATCTGCAATTTCTTCAGATTTTTTTAATAGTTTTAATGAATCTTCAAACTGTTTTTTTTCCCAATAAAGTACTCCAAGTAAATTGTATGTAACTGCTAGTTTGCTCCATTGGTGTTGAATTAATTGTAATTCAATAGCTTTATTTGCATAAGTGATGGCTTCAAAAATTTGTTTCTTTTTGTAATTGATTAGTGCCAGATTATATAGAATAGATGCTTTTATATAGTTGTTACTGATGTAATCCAGCATTTTGTCAAAGTAATAGAAGCTATTTGAGAAGTTGTTATTCATGAAATGATAAAGACCGAAATAGTAATAATAACATTCCTGTAAAAAAGGATTATATTGATGAATAGTTTCATCATCTAAATATCCAGTGATATAAAGACCATGGACCTTTTCAACTTCATCAATATTATTTAATTTCAAATAATAACTTCCCAGCAATAAATAGTACAAGCACTCTAAATAAATATTATGGATAGGGAATTCATAGTTTTCATGAAGTTTTTCCAGCTGTTGTTTTGCCTGGTCGATATCCAGGATGATGTTTTCTTTCCAGGCGATGAGTTCGTTATAGAGTTCTTGATCCAGATCTTCATAGTCGGTTAAGTATTCTTTTTTTACACCGAGCTTTTTCGCAAATAATTCAAGGATGTCTTTCGAAGGCAGGTATCTTCCTGCTTCGATATTGCTCAAGTGTGTAGGAGATATAATCCCTTTGCTTAATTCTGTTTGTGAAAAACCTTTTTCATGCCTTAATATGCTAATTCTTTTTCCGATATGCAATCTGTATCACTTCCAACTATATATAATTTGTAAGTTTCTTTCAATTTCCTATTATACAAAATCATGCCTGATTTTCATAAGGCGAAACCATTTTTATAATCATTTTCTATGGATATATTGCTCTATTGCAAAAGAAAAGGAAATTACATTTAAAAAATCGACAGTTTTTAAGAAACTTTTGTTTTGGGATTTTTTATTTTTTCATAAGAACGATGAGCGAAAAACCCGTAAAATCCCCCAGTTAAGACAAAAGTAACTAACCCTGGAGAATAAGTATCGGGAATTGCAAAATATAAAAATGCTCCTAATATAACGTGTAGAATAGCGACAGGATTGATCGTTAACGTGACTAATTTCCTTTCATCATCCAGTAAGTGCCTTTTTTTAACCCATAAGTAATCCACAACGATGACTGCTGAAATAGGTATAATGAGACCTCCTAAGTAGGAAATGAAATTTTCAGCCTCCTGAACTAGGTGTGGAAACGTACTGAGGGTAATTCCAATGATTCCAAACGTAACCGCGGCACGTATTCTTCCCAGTCTGGGAATGCTGTTTAACAGACTGAAGCTGCCTGTATAGGCATTACTTAAATTAATGGAAACCATGGAAAGAATCGCACTGATGATAATGATGAATGCCAGCCACGGAGAATCAGTCAGCCGGCTGGCGCTGATGAATGGGTTAACATCAGACAATAATCCAGCGCTCATTGCACCAAGAATGGCTGTCATCATAAACCCCATTAAATTTCCGGTGTAAAGCCCCCAGAAACCGTGTTTTGTGGTTTTAGCATACCGGGTGAGGTCAGCAGAGGCACTTACACCTGAAACATATTGGATAAAGACCAGGCTTGCATAAAAGATACTGGTTGATAAGGAAAACTCTCCTTTTGTAACTAATTGCCCCACGCCTCCCCCGGATTTTAGATTTTGTATAAGCAAAACCAGCATAATTCCCTGTCCCAGCAGAAGAATTGGCAGAAACCGCCTGGTAGTTTGTTTGACTGCATCAAAACCGATGACGGATAAAATGGACATCATTAGGGCCAGAAAGATGGCTGTCCAGGTAAATGAAATCTGTAAATGGAAGAAGCGTTCCAGCAGTTCCAGGACTACGTAGGTACCGCCAATGGTCTGAACACTGAACCAGTACATGGATGTAATGGATCTGACTGGTGAAGAGATCCACTGGGCCCCCTTCGTTCCAAAGATGGAACGGATGGCGAATTGAGCAGGTATGCCATATTTTGATCCAGGTTCAGACAAAAAGGAAACAAACAAAAAAGCAGCCCCAGCCCCAACTATAGTTGTCATGATTGCCGCTAAAATGGGAAGGCCGCCTTCGATCACTGCCAGGGCAGGGACTAAAAAATTCCCGGCGTTTACGGAAAAGGAAGCCTGGATAATGGCATAGTCATACCATTTTGTTTGCCTGAGATGCTCAGGTACAGGGTCTAATCCAAATCTTTCAACCGCTACTCTTCTTTTCTCTGTCTGCTGCATATTCAGCTTTCCTTCTTTCACCATGATTGTAAAAACTAAAAATTGATATTCTGAAAATTTTTCCGATATGAATGATAGGTTAAGTTCATTATAGCGGATAAGAGCATGAACCACACTTGTTATGTATGCTTATGAATGGAAATGATTCGAAGGTATTGTGGACATTTTGTCACACGTAGTTTATAAATATAACAGATTATGCATATGGAGGAAAAAGATGAGACAGCCAACAGATCAAATGGTTATGCACAGTTATCCTGGCATGGTGGCTTTAGTAACAGTTGCATACCAGGGGGAGAAAAATATTATGGCCGCTGGATGGCATTCGTATATCTCTATGGATCCACCGATTTATGGGGTTGCGATCGGAAGGGAACGGTACACGTATGAGCTGGTAAAGAATGCAGGAAGCTTTGCCATTAATTTTCTGCCTTATGAACAGGCGGGGTTTATTCAAAAGACGGGTGTTTATTCAGGAAGAGATATAAATAAGTTTGATCTTGGAGAAGGGTCTTATGATCAGGGGATAAAAATCGATGCCCCCATATTGCATGATGCTTATGTTGCCTATGAGTGCAGGACAATAGATGTGAATGCTTATGGGGATCACGATTGGTTTGTAGGTGAAATTGTTCAATTTTACCGGGATGAAAATTTATTCACCGAAAATGGATTGCCTGATTTTCAAAAGCTCCAGATCCCCCTATACCTTGGACGAAGCACATATACCCGAGTGGACCGAAACAGTCTGTTTAAAGATTTTGCAATAAAAACACATAAAAAATAGTGAAAATAAGTACTTTTGTTGAAATTTGAAACATAAGGAAGTTTATTTGCGTTATACTGAAATAAATATCTTAGATGACGAGAAAACGTTTTCTTGTATAGGAGGATTAAGGATGGCTAAAGCTTTACAGAACAAAAGCAAGAACCAGAACGAATGGAATCGGCTGCAGGAAAAATTAAAATTCCTCGAACTGTCGGATTCGAAGGAAGATATTGCAAGTTTAAAAGAGGTTTATCTGGAATACCATCAGCAAATTCTGGATGAGTTTTATTCCAGGCTTCACACAATTCCAGAGTTAGATCGGCTTATTCGGGAGAATTCACGTGATGAGGCTTTAAAAAAGACGTTTCATCAATACATGCTCAGCCTGTTAAATGATCAGATTGATGTTAATTATGTGAATCAGCGCAGAGCTATAGCAGAAGCTCATGCGCGTATTGGGCTGACTCCTGATCGGATGATTGGTGCCTATGGACACTTGAATCAATTATTTATGTCCTATGTGGTGAAAAAGTTAAGAAGAAAACCGAAAAAGCTAAGTCAGGCGATCATCACATATAATAACCTGATTTCACTTGACCAGCAGATTGTCGTCGAAACGTATATTGAATTGCTGGCGAAAGATTTTGTGTCCGGCTTGTCTAATATTATTTCGTACAACGTGAACATTAATGAAATTAATCATCTAATAAACTACCAGGAACAGCAGCGGAATGAGACCCAGTCTGTGAGTTCTTCCATGCAGGAATTGAGTACGAGTATTGAAGAGGTAGCGAAGACAGTGGCTGAATCTACTGAGAACCTGCAGGACAACTTGCATCATTTGGATGAAGGGATTCAGAACCTTTCGGAAGTAACCAAATTTTTAAAAGAAGTTGACGAAGGAAGCCGAAAAATCTCGGAACATGCCAGCGAACTGACCAATCGAGTAAAAAATATGGAAAAAGTGATGGAGTTAATTAAGGATATTGCGGAACAGACTAATTTGCTGGCACTGAACGCATCCATTGAAGCAGCCCGGGCAGGGGAGCACGGCCGGGGGTTTGCTGTGGTTGCTGATGAGGTACGCAAACTTGCGGATCATACAACGGATTCCGTTGAGTCCATTGAGCAAGATATGGCGAACTTAAATGGAATTACAAGCTCCATTGTCAACGTTATTGATGAATCATTTAAGCAAATTCACCATTCCCGAAGTGATCTGGAAAACGTGACTGGTAATTTATCAGATATGAATGAGTCCCTGCAGGAACTGGGACAGCATTTTGAAGGAATTTCAGCGATAACGGAGGAGCAGGCTGCGACCACCAGTGAAATTTCGGATCGAAACCAGCGAATTTCAGATCTCGTAGAAGGTGGAGATGAAGTCATTCGCCGGACTGGACAGGCTGTTTATGATCTCAGTAAGTTGATTGATGACCATCGCAGAAAAGCAATTTCGAAAAACGTCATATTAAGCCAGGAGGATGTCATTCAGTTAGCGATAACGGATCATCTGCTGTGGAGTTGGAAAATTTACAACCTTATTCTTGAGTTTGAACAAATTGAAGAACATGAGGTATCCTCCTATAAGGAATGCCGTCTTGGTAAATGGTATTATGGTCCGATGAGAGAAGCGTTTGCCCATTCTCAGACATACAAAGAAATCGAGCCTCTTCATATCCGCGTGCATGAACTGGCAAGAGAGGCAGTCAGAGCTGTTAACAATGATCAAAAGGGTTATGCGAATGAATGTTTAGATGAGCTTCGCCAGGTGTCCAGCGAATTAATCACAAAACTGGAGACGCTAAGAGAATCTATTATTAATCATAAGAAAAAAACACGGGCGTCTGTGAAAAAGGAACAGTAAGGAAGACTCCCCCTGTCTGGAAGTGTGTGTCAGACAGGGGATTGTTTTTTATTGTACTGCTTATTTTTCGAATGTTCTTTTTCTGAAACGAAGCTTAGTCTCAAGTTTCAGCAATAATTTTGTATTAGCCAGACTGTATATAACCAGCGCACTCCAGATTAATGAAAAGGTGACCAGGTGTACGTTTGTAAAAGGTTCATTAAACATAATAACACCGATAAAAAGCATTATGGTTGGCGCAAAATATTGCAGAAAACCGACCATCGAAAGAGGGATCCGTTTAGCTCCACTGGCAAATAATAAAAGCGGGACAGCTGTCATGACTCCGGACCCGGCCAAAATGAGACCGTCAAAGGATTGGAAGCTGAATGCACCCCCGCCGCTCAGGTGAGTTTGTGCCAAGTATAGAAAGGCAACAGGTGTAATGATCAGTGTTTCGATGGTTAAACCGAACATCGCCCCGAGCTGAACGGTCTTTTTTAATAGTCCGTATAATGCAAAGCTGAGAGCAAGCAAAATAGCAACCCATGGAATCGACCCGAAGTGCATGGTCATATTCAAAACGCCGATTCCAGCGAGAATAAAAGCAATAAACTGCCAGTATGAAAGTTTTTCTTTCAACACCAGCATGCCGAGTAATATGCTGACGAGCGGATTGATATAGTATCCCAGGCTGGCTTCCACCACATGGGCATTGTTTACTGCCCAAATATATGTAACCCAGTTAATGCTGATAATGATCGATGCAAGCGTAATGCCTATAAGTTTCCTGGAATCTGTTAATATGGACCGGCATTCCTGTAAAAAAGCACGCCATTTTCTCCAAGCGAAAACGACCACCATCATAAATAAAAAAGACCAAACAATGCGGTGGGCAAGTATTTCCCATGCTGGAACATGTTCTGCCATTTTCCAGTACAGAGGAAGAAATCCCCAGAGAATATAAGCACCTGCAGCGTACAGTACCCCTAGTTTATAGTCATCGATTTTCATTTTCGTTTCCCTCTCCAGAAAATATATAATCATAGTCTAATGCGTTAATGGAGGAAAAGCAATGAAAATGATTGATGAGTTATTCAATTTTTTTGTATGGGTTTGTAACATATCGAATAAATCATAAACTCCTTCAATTTTGTTTTCATGAAGACTGTTTTTGAATGAATTTTACTGACCAGCAAAATCTAATTGTAAGCATTCCGGATTTCACTTGTGTTAAAATGAGAAAAAACGATAAAGGAAGGGTCAAAATGGTACGGGTAGTCAACAATATCGCGGAGTTAATCGGTGATACTCCTTTAGTTAAATTAAATCGGATTGTACCTGAAGATGCTGCAGATGTATATGTCAAATTAGAGTTGTTTAATCCAAGCGGAAGTGTAAAAGATCGGGCAGCATTTAACATGATTATAGAAGCAGAAAAAGCAGGGCTGCTTAAACCTGGTGCGACAATCATTGAACCAACAAGCGGCAATACCGGAATTGGCCTGGCGATGAACGCTGCAGCCAGAGGCTATAAAGCCATTCTGGTCATGCCTGATAACGCTACAAAAGAGAGGATTAATTTATTAAAAGCATACGGTGCTGAAGTTGTGCTAACACCTGCATCGAAAAAGATGCCAGGAGCGATTGATAAAGCGCATGAATTAATGAAAGAAATCCCAAACAGCTTTATGCCGATGCAGTTTGAAAATGCTGCCAACCCAGATGCACATCGGAACACAACTGCGAAAGAAATTATTGAAGCGATGGAACAGCTCGGGAAATCGTTATCCGCTTTTGTAGCTACGGCGGGAACAGGCGGCACCATCACAGGAACAGGGGAAGAACTGAAAAAGGTATTTAATGAGATGACTGTACATGTAGCTGAGCCAGCCGGGTCACCTGTTTTGTCAGGCGGTGAACCGGGCAAGCATAAACTGGTTGGCACTAGCCCGGGCTTTATTCCAGACACGTTAAACCAGGATGTTTATGATGAAATTATCCAGGTAACGGACGAAGATGCCTATGATACAACAAGAAGATTAGCACGGGAAGAGGGAATTCTTGTTGGAGCATCTGCCGGAGCCTCTTGTTTTGCGGCTATTCAGGTGGCTAAGAGAAAATCCCCAGGGGAAGTCATCGTAGCTATTGCTCCAGATACAGGCGAACGTTACTTATCAGGGGACTTATTTGATTTCACAAAGTAATGGAATGAAGAAATGACATAGCAGGGATGACTCAAGACATAGATGAGGCATCCCTGTTTTCCTATTCTGATGAAGAGCTTTTTCTAAAGGCGGGATCAAGTTGAAACATATTTTTACTTATTCTGGAACACATAAATTGATCATGCTGCTCATTGCGGTATTATGGGGGTACGCCTGGGCCCTGATGAAAATGGCGCTGGATTACATGGGGCCGTTTACTTTTTCAACGCTTCGCTTTGCGACGGGAACATGTACTATGTTGATCGTATTGATGCTGATAAAAAAAGTCATTCCGCCCAAAAATCTGCTGAAACACTTTATGATTCTCGGAATCTTTCAAACCACTCTTGTATTTTTGCTCGTCATGTTTGGGATGCAATTTGTGGAGGCTGGTAAATCGTCTGTCCTTCTGTATTCCATGCCAATCTGGAGCGCGGTACTTGCTCAGCTTTTTCTGAAGGAAAAAATCACCAGAATCAAGTGGCTGGGGATTTTGATAGGAAGTTTTGGCTTAACCTTTATGATTGGCTGGGATTTTCTGTTAGAACAGCATTCGATGAAAATCATCGGAGAGTTGCTCATTGTTTTGGCAGCTGTATCCTGGGCCATTTCCAATATCTATTATCAACACGTTTTTCGCGGGGTTGATCAATTGCAGGTGACCGCCTATCAAATGTTATTTGGAACAATCGGGTTAATGCTCGCAACGTTGATCACAGAGTGGGGGGAACCCGTCCAGGTCACTCCGAATAGTATGTATATTGTTGTTTATACAGGAGTGATTGCTTCTGCATTTTGTTTTACTTGCTGGTTTTATCTCTTGAGACGGGTGGACACCGTTACAGTCACTATTTCTTCATTACTCGTTCCTGTCTTTGGGGTCCTGTTCAGCTGGCTTACTCTGCATGAACCGATTACAACTGAAATAGCCGTAGGAACAGCATTGATCATTTCCGGAATTTTTATGACGAAAAATGGGGAGTTTCTGAAGAAGTGGATGAAACGGAAATCAACAAGATGAAAAGGGCTGCCCCAATTTTGGAACAGCCCTTTGAAATGTTGAGCTTTAGAATATCACTAATCCCAATGCTATAATCACACCAGTAATAAATAAGTTAATCAAACAGAATCCCATGATATCCTTCGCTTTTAACCCTGCAATTGCCAGTGCCGGCAGTGCCCAGAACGGCTGAATCAGGTTCGTCCAGGCATCTCCCCAGGCAACAGCCATCGCAGTCTTGGCAGGATCTACACCCAGAGCAGCCCCAGCCTGCAGCATAACTGGTGCCTGAACAGCCCACTGACCTCCTCCAGAAGGAACGAAGAAGTTAATCAGACCTGCACTCAGGAAGGTGAAGAGCGGGTAAGTTACCTCATTCGAGAAGGATACGAACCATTCAGCAATGGCAGCCGCCAGTCCGGAGTCAATCATCATCCCCATGATTCCGGCATAAAACGGAAACTGAATAATAATTCCGCCGGCTCCTTTTACGGCATTCCGTACAGCATTAAGGAAATACTTTGGCCTGAAGTGGAACAGGATTCCCAGGAACAGGAAGATAAAGTTCACGATATTTAGATTAAGCTGACCGCCATTGAAGTAGAAATAGCCTATAACAAATGCTGGTCCAATAAGAAGGCCAAAAAGGACAGAAATCAGCCAACTGTTTTCCAGACGTTCTGCGGGAGTCATTTCAGATTTTGGCTTTTCTTCTACATCATTTTCCTCTTTTAACTTTTCAGGGTCGACAGCTACTGCCTCATCCTTGTTAAACATCATTCGGTTGACAATAGGAAGGACGATGAACATCGCTGCTACGATGATTAGATTAAAAGGTGCAAAAATTGTTTCACTGGCGGGAATGATCCCAATTAAATCTTCTGTAAAGTGCCCTTCTGTTGCGATGGTTAACGGAACAGAACCGGCAAGACCCCCATGCCAGACAATGAATCCAGAATAGGCACTGGCGATTAATAGACGGTAGTCAACCCCTTTGATCTGACGTGCAAGCTCCTTTGCGAATAGAGCACCAATTACCAGGCCAAATCCCCAGTTGATCCAGCTGGCAATCAAGGAAACAATCGTAACATTTACAACAGCGCCTGCTGGTGAGGAAGAAAGTTTTGCAAGCCCGCTCAGTACATATGTAAATACCCTGCTGCTTGCCAAAACATGCCCGGTTACAAGAATCAGAACCATTTGCATGGCAAAGGTGAGAAGGTTCCAGAAGTTGTCTCCCCACATCATGAGCAGATCACCAGGTGCTGTAGGTGTAATGATAAGTCCCATCAGATAGACAACAATAGTCAAAATTAACACAAATAAATAAGGATCGGGCAAATAGCGCTCCATTAAATTGTTCGACCATGAAGTTAAACGATTGAACATAATTTTCTCCTCCCCTAATTGATCTTGCTATGTAAGTAAACCAAAAGGCTTGCAGGACAAAAAAGAAATCATCCTCCTTTCTCTACGAATCTAATGAAACGTCTATCATTTCCCGGGTATAGAAAAGCGGGATCATCATAGACGTGAGGAAACCTTTTAACGTGTGTAAATTGTACGATAAAGCAAGGGTTACTCTAGCCTATTCATCAAATGGATTAGCTATTACCTTTGAAGCAGAGCAATCATGATTAAAATTCTATGAAATCGCTTACATAATCGAGGATAAAAAAAGAATAATTGATAATATTAAAATAACATCAATATTCTGAAATTTAAAGGATATATCGACAAAAATAGAAATAATTCTCAATATTTTTGTGTGGAGAATGACAAGACAACTGGTACTTTGCTTGTAATCACCCATGCTTTACCTTGAATATAAATTCAGTTTTTGCAGGATTTGATCTTTTCTTGTTTAAAGCACTTATTTCATTAATACATATTAAAAAACATGGTAAAGGCAGTCTTATCATTTGCTTTTTCAACCCCAAGTCTATTCAAATATTTGAAGGTTAACTGTATAACATATGAAACTATTCATCTATACACCAATATGCTAAAATTTGGGATAAACTACTTACTTTTCATTTGGGGTGAGGATGTCATGTACGATTATGTGATTATAGGGGCGGGGATTGTCGGACTTTCTGTAGGGAGAACCATTTCACAGCAACATCCGGATGCCCGGATCCTAATACTAGAGAAAGAAGATGGGCTGGCCAGGCATCAAACAGGGCGAAACAGCGGTGTGATTCACTCCGGGATTTACTACAAGCCCGGCAGCTTAAAAGCAAGGCTTGCCAAGAAGGGTAATGAAGAAATTATATCTTTTTGCAGGGAAAAGGGCATTACATATAAAGTATCCGGAAAAGTAATTGTAGCAACAAAAGAAGATGAATTACCTCTGCTGGAAAATTTGTATCAGCGGGGGCTGGAAAACGGCTTATCGCTGCAAAAGCTGTCAAAAGAAGAATTAGAGGAAAAAGAACCGCATGTACAGGGGCTGCAGGCGATTTATGTTCCGAGTACGGGAATTGTGGATTTTAAGGAAGTAGCGGAAGCATTTTTGCAGGAGATTCAGAATCAGGGCGGAGAGATTACCTATCATGCGGAAGTTACTGGGATCCAATCCTACGATGATCGGGTGGTAATTGAAACGACAAAGAGAAAAATTTCGTCAAAATATATGGTGAACTGTGCAGGTCTTTACAGTGACCGAATTGCTGAGTTGGCCGGGGTTAAAACGGAATTGCGGATTGTTCCATTTCGTGGTGAATATTATGAAATAGCTACGGAAAAGAGAGACCTGGTCTCCGGCCTGGTGTACCCTGTTCCAAATCCTGAATTTCCGTTTTTGGGGGTGCACTTTACTCGAAAGCTCGATGGCCGGGTTCTGATTGGACCTAATGCAGTGCTGAGTTTTAAGCGAGAAGGGTATACGAAAAGTGATTTTGATTTAAAAGATGTGCTGAATACCATTTCTTATTCTGGGGTCTGGAAACTGGGCGTGAGACATCTGAAAGAAGGGGTGAAGGAAATGGCCCGTTCTTTCAGTAAAGAACTGTTTTTGCGGGAGGTGCGGCGATTTTATCCTCAGATCACAGGAGATGACCTAATTCCAGCGAAAGCAGGTGTACGAGCGCAGGCGCTGGATCGAGACGGGAATTTAATTGATGATTTCAAAATCATCCAGGAAAAAAATATGGTTCATGTCTTGAATGCCCCATCTCCTGCCGCAACGGCATCTATTGAAATTGGGAGAGAAATTGCTCATTATATCAAGGGGCTTCATGAGTTGTAACCATGGAGGAACCTGGGGGGAAGCAAAGTGAAAAAACGTTATTGGTTCTTATTTTTATTTAGCCTGTCCATTGTTTTAATGGGCTGTACAGAAAGATCTGGTTTAGAAAATGAAGATATAGAAAAGGACATGGCTGACTGGGAACTTGATCAGACTTTTGAACATGATCACCATACGTTTATTGGAGAAGCCGGGAGAATAGGCTTAACAAACTTCTCGGATCAACCCGTTCATTTTCAGGCAAACAAAAAAGAACTATTCTTCTGGAGATTTTATGGGGAACCAGGAGCCTTTGAGGATGCTCTGGGCGTACTGGAAGACCCGGAAAGGGATTACGGAGACCGCTTTAAAATTGAAGGGATTCATAAGGAGACAGGTAAAAAAATTAATTTGCTGAAAGGTCTGGACGAAATTTATGTTGTGCCGTTTCATAGCCCCAATGATGTGAATGGGGTAAGCACGGGCATTCAGATTCAGGAGTCTATGGTGCTTCCGGAGAAAGGTACATGGAAGCTGGCGGTATATTTTGATGGGAGATATTTTGATCACGTTACAATTGATGTTAATTAGATAAAATTTTAGGTGGCTTTCATCAGGTGCTTGAGAAATTCTTTTTCTCAAGCATTTTTTGGTGTTTAATTTTATGTTTAGACTTTGAATAAAATACAGTTGACTAGTGCATACATATGCGATATATTTCTGATAAGTCAAAAATTTAACGGAGTGATTTGATCAATGCCAATTCCAAAGGATTATTCCTCACCTGTACGAATGTCAGCTAAAGAAAGAGCATTTAATCAATTGCAAAAATGGATTATTGACGGGACTCTGGAACCTGGTGAAAAGCTTTTTGATAAAGAACTGGCTGAGGCCCTTGGCATAAGTCGCACCCCCATAAGAGAGGCTCTGCAGCTGTTGGAATATCAAGGTTTTATTGAGATGTTTCCAGGTAAAGAAACAAAAGTGAAGGATATTCAAAAGGAAGATGTATTAAAAATCTATCCGCCTCTTGCTTCCTTACAGTCTTTGTCCGCAGAAATAACTGCTAAAATTATTACAAAAGAAGAGATCGAAAAGCTTATTGAAATTAACAATCTTTATAGGGAAGCCATTGAATCTAATCAGCCATTTAAGGCAATGGAATATGATGAAGACTTCCATAATGTGATTATCGAAAACGCAAACAACCAATATATTATGGATTTTACCTCAACTTTACAGCTTCATATTCGACGCTTTAAATACGTGTTCCTTAAAGAAAGGATAACACTCAAGAAAGACTCTGTCGTAGAACATGAAAAAATCATCGATGCATTTTATAAACGTGATACCGGGATTGCAGCAGCCATTATGAAGAAAAATTGGATTCGTCCTATGGAAGAGGTCTACCGTTTGCTTTAAGTAAAGACGAGGGGAGCTTTTATTATGTTAGCAACCAAAATTGCCGTGATGCTGCGAGATGATCTTGAAGTCTGGCAAAAGCTGAATGTTACAGCTTTTACAGTGAGCGGGATAGCTGGAACAGACCGAAAAGTTGTTGGTGAAGAATACGTGGACCAGTCAGGAAATCGATATTTGCCAATGTTTAAGCAGCCTGTGTTGGTTTTTGCTGGAGATCCCAAGGATATCAAAAAAGTATATGATCGTGCTCTCAGGCGCAAGGTGAATTTTTCCATATTTACAGAAGATTTATTTCGAACCAATAATGATGAAGACAATCGAAATGCTGTTCGTTCCCGTACATCAGAGGAGTTAGAAATTGTAGGATTGGCTATGAGAGATGATAAGAAGGTGATCGATAAAATTTTTAGAGGGATTTCTCTGCATCAATAAGTTAATAAAGAATCTAGGAGATGTACAGATGGAAAAAAATAATCAAATAAATGGAATCTATTTTTGGATGCTGTTTGTTCCCCTATTCTGGGGTGGAGCATTTGGTGCTGCCGGTCATGTGGTTACAGAAATTTCTCCATTTATTGCAGCGGCATTAAGGTTTGGGGCTGCCAGTATCATCTTACTGGGGATAGTTTGGCTGCGTTCGGAATGGAAGACGTCTGTTATTAAGAATCATTGGCGAGGACTTGCTCTGATGGCACTGACTGGAATTTTTGGCTACAATGCTTTTTTCTTTGCAGCACTGGAACATACATCTGCTATCAATGGTTCTTTGATAATGGCGACGACCCCGGTGTTTGTGACAGCAGGTGCCGTGTTATTTTTAAAAGAAACATGGAGCCGGCAATTAGGCATCGGGCTTTTTTTATCCCTTACAGGAGTTTTCCTAGTCATCATCAAAGGGTCGATTCAGGTACTTAGTTCACTCTCCTTTAACACGGGGGATCTATTGTTTGTGGCTGGGCTGATTTGCTGGGTTGTCCATGGTCTAATAGGCAAGAAAGTCATGACTGGCGTTTCTCCTCTTTTTACAACAACGGTAACGATGACATCAGGATCCCTAATGCTATTGATTGTGTCATTTTATACAGGTGAATGGGAAAGAGTACTTCAAATGTCGGGACAGTCAGTGATCGAGATGATTTTCATGATTATTTGTTCAACAGTGATCGCGTTCTTTTTATGGAATAAAGGCATACATGAGATTGGGGCCAGCAAATCCAGCATGTATATGAATTTAGTCCCAATTAATGCGGCCTGGATTGCAGTAGCCTTTTATGGATCAAAGATGACCCTTGTGCAGGTTATTGGAATGGCGATGGTGATTTTGGGCGTTTACATTGCTACTAAAAAAACAAAAACAGGTGTTCTCTTTCAAAAAAAAGCAGGGTGAATATTAGAAAATAGGTGTATCAACATAGATATTAACACAAAACCCCGTTCCATTATTGACGCACAATGGAACGGGGTGAAATATTATTTTATAACTTTTTCTGATGGAACAGATCTACAAAAGCCTGGAAAATTTCAATACCCTGATAGGACAAAAATGTAACAGCTGTAAATGAAAAAAGCCCGATAAAAATTAAGCGCATCCACATCATTTTCACAAACCTCCTTTTGTAAATTTTATCTGATCAGAGGTTTATGAATGATGAGATAGTTCGACTGGTAAAAAACAGGGCTAAGTTTCATTAATAAGCGGGAAATTGGTTCATAATTTTTCTGGATAATACCCGTATTAAACAGGGTTAGAATTCCCAGTACTAATGTGATTCCTAAAAGGGATTTAAGATTTTTATCCTGTTCAACTGGTGCAGGATCATCTTTCCCAGTTTGTTCTAGATTGTCAACTGTAAACATGATTGGAGTGTACTCATGCTTACTGTGATCGGATACTAAATAAAAAGGCAGGGATGCTATTATCACCGGCAAAACCATTAGAGCCAACAACTTTTTCATAATAGCACAGCCTTTCAAATAGAGATTGCTAAAATTATACACCTTTTAAACAAATTTTAAAACCGCAAATTTTGCATTTTCATCCAGGCTTGATTTAAAGCGGTATTAAAGTGTCATGATAAGATCTGTTTAGCAATGTTAATCAGCGCTTCTTTAAGCTTGTGTTCAGATAGGGTATCATCAATCAATGTAATACTATAAAAAATACCGTCTGCAGAAAATTTTAGATTGGAGTCCC
The DNA here is from genome assembly GCA_017656265.1 of Bacillaceae bacterium. GTDB lineage: Bacteria > Bacillota > Bacilli > Bacillales > Alkalibacillaceae > Melghiribacillus. The sequence goes on from JACDOD010000002.1 coordinate 176,864, forward strand.
CGGCAGTAAATGTACCTGTTGTCCGATTGGTGATGTCTGCTTCCTCAGTTTTTTTGTTTTCTCCATGAATATCTGGTTCAAGATTGCTGGCGCTTATAAAAAGAGATTTCCCTGATTGAGAATCTTTAGATACAGCCAGAAGTTCAATGCCTACTTTTTTCCCGTCTTTTTCCCAATCATAAATATTCATCACTTTAAAGGGGGCAGCTTCAAAAGGAAGGTCTTCTGGCAATGTGACTGAAAAAGGAATTGCCTCAAGAGCTGTTTCGAGAGAAGAAGTTTTGTACGTATCGAAAGGAAAGCTTAAATCTTCATTTTCTACTTTTATTAGCTTTGATGTGTCGAGAGCCGTATTGGTTTTGTTTGGAGGTGTGTCATCGCTCTGGCAGGCAATGGTTACAGCACCGATTAACATGATTATTATAGCTGTCCGAAAACTTTTTTTCATCAAGGCACCTCATATCACTAAATATTTGCTGTCTGCTGGAATTAGCAGTTAATTTTTTGATTCTGTATGATCGGTAAAGGAAAATATCCAGATAACATTCTTTTTCTATCGCTTTATTTTATAGGATTCACTATATATGTGTATTTAGGTGAGTTAATTTATATTTTGAAAACGGAGATTTTTTAAATTGGTTTTAGAAATTTTATTAGTCTAGTATAGCGGATCTTTTTATATATGTAAAATGTTACCATAATCTTGCGGATTGGTTTGTTTGGAAGGACAATGAGGGGTTGATTGTTAGTATGCTAAATGTTATCATACTAACATGATGAAAAATTCAGTAACCATTAATTGTTTGGCTTATCAAATCAGTTTAGCTAGAAAAAAGGTCCAAAAGTTTTATGAAAAGCATCTAGAGGAATTAGGTCTGAATACTTCATATGTTTATGTCATGGAAGTGATAAAAGACTATGGGCCCTGCAGCTTAACAAGCATTGCAGAACATTTGCAGCTCGAACGCGCTACAGTCAGCAACCTGCTTGGAAGAATGGAAAGAGACGGCTTTATTCATCGCATGCCCGGCAAGGAAAGGAGGTCAATGGAAGTTCACTTAAGTGAACAAGGCAGGAAGGTTCTGGACAGAGCGTTGAATGAGTTGAGTGAATGTGACCGGATACTGGATGATGCACTCGGAGGAAAACTTGATGATTTAAAGGGAGAAATTGAGAAACTAAATGAAACTATTTGATGTCTGGGGGTTGTTGGATGAAAAAGTTTATCGTCCGCTTATCAGATAAACAGCGGGAGTTAATGTCCGAAGAATTAATGAAGAAGCATGCATCGTACTTAAAAGAGTTAAAGGAGAAGGGAGTGCTGCCCTTTTGTGGTCCATGTAAGGATGGGACAGCATTAATGATTATTGATGCACCTACATATGAACAGGCTAAACAATATGTGGAGAATGATCCTTTCTCACAGGTTGACTATTACCGGAAACGGGAAGTTGTAGAAATTGAAGAGGCAACGATTGAAAATGGTTTTCTGGCTGACGATGTATATCGGAGTCTGAGAAATCTGGTCCAGCAATAAAAACAGGAAGCTTGAAAGAGGCTTCTATGTGGGTTTTCATCAGTCTTCCTAAAATATGTGATTCAATAAAAAATGTAAAGTTTGGCATTGTAAGTTAACGGAATAATCCACAATACTCGACACTCATCGACAGGTGCCTGGCACCTGTCGATGAGTGTTTTTGTGTATCATGTTGCATGCCCCCTTGATTTATCAACGGTTCATATAAAGATTTTTCGACAAGTGACAGGCACCTTTATACAAGTGAGAGGTAGTGTTTGCGGTATTCGTGGGGGACGAGGGATCCGCCTGTTGCCCAGACGATGTGGGTGGCACTGTTCATTTTATTTGCTAAACCATTGGCATCGATATAGTTTGTGTTCTGCAGTCTCACTGGTCCTGGAAAACCAGCGGTAGCGGATGGTTCGACGAAAATACCCTCTTCATCCTGCAGCATACTAAGCATCGGCAGCAGTTCATGGTCTTCTATGGTATACACCCCGCTTGCCAGCTTTTGAAGAAAGCTTGAAGCAAAAGCGGACGGTCTGCCTACAGCTAACCCGTCAGCTTCGGTTCGATTATCAAGGCCGAAATCTTGCACGCTTACTCTAGCGCCAAGTCCTGTTAACATGCCTAAAAGCACAGCTGGTGAATGGGTCGGCTCCACAAGAAAACAGTGGACATCATCTCCAAACAGCTGCTTGAGGCCAAAGGTTATTCCACCGGGTGATCCACCGACCCCGCATGGCAAATAAACAAACAGCGGATGATCTTCATCCACATGAATCTGGTTCTCTTTCAACTGCTCTTTCAGCCGCAGTGCCGCTACACTATATCCTAAAAATAAGTATTTCGATTTTTCATCATCTACAAAATAACCCTTTGGATCAGCCTGGGTTTTTCTCCGACCCTCATCAATTGCTTCACTAAAGTCACCGTCAAATTCGTGAACGGCTGCCCCTCTTTTCCGGAGCAATTCCTTTTTCCACTCTTTTGCATCCCTGGACATATATACATTCACATTAAATCCAAGAACAGCTGCCATGGTTCCAATACTGAGTCCAAGGTTTCCGGTCGATCCTACCCCAATGGTGAACTGGGAGAAAAATTCCTTCATCTCTGGTTCGGAAAATTTTTCATAGTTGTCATTACGGGAAATAAGCCCGGCATCCAGCGCCAGCTGTTCCGCATAGTGAAGCACCTCAAAAAAGCCGCCTCTGGCCTTAATGGATCCAGTAATAGGCAGGGCATTATCCTGTTTGACAAACAATCGCCCATTAATCGTGGCACGGCGCTCTTTCCCAAGCCTTTTTTTCATGTTCGGAATTTCTGTCAATGGGGACTCTATGACTCCATTTGTTTTTTTTGTTTCTGGAAAAGCCTTCTTAAAAAAAGGATGAAACCGTTCGAACAGCTTCTCCGCAGCCAGGATATCATCCAGTGAGAGGGGGAGAGATGGGATATCCTTCATTTTGAGTCTCCTATGATTCACCCAGAATACTGGCTTTAAATCCATGATGTCCTTCAGCAGAGGGAATTCATTTTGCCACTCCTCAACCGTTTTGCCGTGAATCTTTTTTGTCATAAACCTTCACCACTCTTCAAAAAATTTAATATGCCTTCTCATCCATATGGGCAAACGGGATGTCCGTATCTACACTTCCGTAAAAACGCTCAATGGAAAGCTCTTTTCCGCCAATCCATTCCTCAAAGTCTATCTCATGGGGTTCCGCATCACCGCCAAGAGCAAACCATGCCTTGAGGGTCCCTGGAAAATAGGCAGAAGTATGAATGGTCCCTGCCCAGTTTCGGTATTGTTTCGAAAAGATGCCCCTGTCTGTATCGTTCAGAAGGTGGAAAGCATCCTTAGCACTCAAAATATAAGGCTGGCTGCGCTTCAGGACCTCCATTCGCTTATAGGAATCATCCAGGTGGTGGCGGTTTTCCTCTGTCATGATTTCAAAATGATTGGTGCACAGATCCGCCGTCCGCACTTCTGTTCCCCGGGGAGCTGCTTCTACCACATAGGATGCCCCGGTCCGGTCAAAAATAATATAACTGAAGGAATGGCGATGAGGAATCTCTCGCAGCCGTTCAATCGCTTCTTCGCAATTTCGGCTCGATTCCAGCACAAGCCGGGCAATCATACAGCAAATAAATCCGTCTGCCGGTTTTTTGCGGTGCGTAAAATTATAGCCGATCACAAGCCCCGTCTCATTCATTCCGTCCATTCTTCCGGTAATCCGCTGGCTTGGCCCTACAGTAGCCATTCCCTGACTGTCGGGCTGATACAGCACATACCTTCCCTCATAGGTTTTTGGCATATAATCATAATTCCGGACAAAATAATCGTCCCCGATCATAATGGAGCAGCCCGAACGGACATAATCGAGCCGATATCCGCCGAATTCCTGAAGCACCTCTTCCATTGGCCATTTCAGACTGTCCTGAAGGCCGATAAGCTCCTCCCAGACACCTTCGGAAAAAGCGGTGATCCAGTGTTTAGCTTCTTGAACATCTATGGAAAACCTCGGTTTTCGGATTCGTTTTTGCTTCTTACGATTATGTATAATCAAAGAATCCCTCAATCGTTCTCCCTGGTATAATCCGAACTCATAATAACTTCCCCGAAATGTAATGACATCACTGTAAATTTGTTTCATGATCAACCGGTCCTTTGTTGTTTTTTCTTTCAGTATACGGAAAAATGGGGGAAAGTTAAAACGGAGGAGCCCTTTACAAATCAAAAAAACATATGTAAGATATCTATATACATCTAAAAACTAGGTAGGTGTTCGTCATGTTTAACCGGGAACTGGTGAAAGGAAGTACATCCTTATTAATTCTGCAGCTTCTGAATGAGCGGGATATGTACGGCTATGAACTCGTAAAGGAAATGGACCGCCGCAGTGACCACCATTTTCAGATGAAGGAAGGCACCCTTTACCCTGCATTGCATAAATTAGAGAAGCAGGCCTATGTGGAGCATTACTGGAAGGAGCAGGAGAAGGGCCCTGCCCGCAAGTATTACCGGATTACCGAAGCGGGCAAAGAAGTGCTTCAGGAAAAAACCAAAGAGTGGCAAAAATATGTGCAGGTGATGAACCAGGTGATCGGGGGATCGGGAAATGATTCGGTCTAAAGAAGCGTTTCTGCGAAAACTGGAGAAGGAACTGTCATTTCACCCTGATCGCCGGGAGATTGTCGCGGAATACCAAACCCATCTGGAAGAGATGATCCATGAACTGACACACGAAATGGAAGATGAGCAACGGGTGATGACGTCTGTGGTGGAACGCCTGGGAAGTCCCGAAGAGATTGCATCCATGTGGAAAGAAGAGGCAAAGGTCCACCCGGAAAAAACAAGCTGGATGTTTGTGGTCATCAATATCACACTGTTTCTGGGCGGGGGACTGTTAACCTTTATTTACCACGCCTTTGAATGGACCTGGGCAGATGCCCTGTGGCTATATTTAACCGATATTCCTTTTATCATTATTCTGCTTTACATAGGGTTCTGGGTGTTTCTGGGCTATGAAATGGGCAAAGAGTTTGGCTATCAGGGAAGGCATTTACTGAAAAAAACCTTTACCCTGGCACTGATTCCCAATCTGGTTCTGATGGTTTTGACCGTTTTTCGGATGATTCCTTATCACTGGTTTAGTCCGTTATTAAATACACCCTTTATTGTAACGTGTATCGTGTTAACCGCTTTGTTGTACCCCATTTGCTGGATGGCGTACTACTGGGGCAGAAGGGCTTCAGTCTGACCCCATATTTTTTTATGCATATACCTAGAATATCTATATAATTAGAAAATCAATGTATCATTCAAAAGGAGGATGCCTCAATGTCAAAACGTGATTGGATGACATTAGGAATGGCTTTTATTTTAGGAATAGGTGCGGAAATTTCCTTTTTCCATGGGGAAATCGGTCTTTCTTTCCCTGTGTTTATAACGCTGTTTTATGTAGGATTCTTCTGGATTTTCCGGAAGCATCATTTCACAAACTTAAAATTGGGTCTGCTTTTTACCGCAAGCATCTGGCTATTATCAGTCACTTACCTGTTTTATTCAAACCCTTTCTTCTATGTCTTTAATCTGCTCGTCATTCCCGGGCTTATGTTCCTGCAGCTGATCATCATCACCAGTCCAGCATCCTGGCCCTGGGATCGGCTGCCCTATTTGCAGGCAGCTTTTTCACGAATAGGCGAATCGGCCAAAAGCATCATTCACCTGTTTTCTTCTCTTGTTGACCTGGCGCTGAAGGGGTTGGATCAGGGAAAACGGAACATTTTAAAAAAGATATTGCTGGGGTTATTGATCGCCTCTCCAATTGTGGTTGTCGTCCTATTTTTGCTCATGATGGCAGATCCAGAGTTCAGCCGTCTTGTGATCAAGCTTCCAGAATGGTTTTTCTCCTTTGTAAGACTCGAAATGATAATCCGAATGGTGATTGTCATGATATTTTCCCTTGGGTTCTACGGAGGTTTCCGGGCTCTCCATAAAAAATGGGAACCAAATCCTGGTCCTGGCAGCAAGGGAATCCTGCATCTCGATGGCATTATGATCATAACGGTACTGGTGCTGCTTAACATTATTTATGGATTGTTTGTTCTGGTTCAGTTTCAGTATTTTTTCAGCGGTCAACTGTACGGGGATTTCACCTATGCCGAGTACGCCAGGAGAGGTTTTTTTGAACTGGTGATGGTCACTCTGATTAACTGGTCCGTGTTAGTGGCGGTTTTGAATTTTGGCCGAAAAATGGCCCCGAGGCTGAAGCGGGCCATACAGGTGATGCTTACCCTTATGATTGCTTTCAGCGGAGTTATGCTGACCTCCGCCTATATGCGCCTGCTTATGTATGAAGCGGCCTATGGATACACCCTGGATCGGGTTCTCGCCCATGCTTTCATGATTTTCCTTGGGGCAATTTTTCTGTATACCTTGATCAGAGTGTGGATTGAGCACCTGTCATTGATGCGGTTTTACATGATCTTTTCCATTCTGTTTTATACCGCTTTAAATGTGGTGAATGTGAATGGTCTGATTGTAGAAAAAAATCTCGAAAGGTATGAACAAACCGGAAAAATAGATGTCTCTTATTTATACCAGCTGTCCTATTCGGGGCTCATGGGATTGATGGACCTGTATGAAATGAATCCACAAATGACCGGTTTGGAAAACATCCTTGCCGATCGGAAAAAAATGATGATTCATGATTCGAGGTCATGGCAGTCTTTCAACCTGGAGCGGAAGAAAGCCTACGAAAGACTGATGGAGATGGAACTGGAATGATTTTGAGTATGAATTAGGGCTCTGGATTTTTATGGTAAAATAGAGCGCGAGGGGAAAACAAATCTAGGATGCTTTGAGCTACAATAAATATTAAGAAAGGAGTGCACAAAATATGTTCGAAAGGATAGATACGATATGTTTGACAGTAAGTAACGTAGAACAATCGAGTATCTGGTATCAAGAATTGGGTTTTAAAGTAGCCTTTAAAGGTAAAGGTTATCGAGTCCTCGCGATTGGAAATAGTAGAGTTCCATTGACCATTGAAGAAGGAAGAAATTCTTCAAAAGAGAATTCAACTTACCCAATCTTGTTCACTAAGGATATAAAAACCACCAATAGGATGCTAAAAGAAAAAGGTGTAGAAGTGACTAAATTACAAAATGATGGTGATAACACATATTTTGATTTTTATGACTTAGATCATAATAAATTGCAGGTTTGCTTCTGGGAGTAAGTATTTGATTCTTAGATAATGGGGGATGAATATGAGGTATGTTGCAAAGTCTCTGTTGATGGCTTCAATCATTGTGCTTTTAGCAGGCTGCGGAACTAATAACACCTCGGTTGCCAACGAGGGGAATGAGGAAAAAACAGAAAAAATAGAAGCCTATATAGCTAAAACGGTCTCATACGAAGTAGGTGACTATAAATTAGTAAATTCACAAATCATTCTGTCAGGCTCTGGAGAAAATATAAAGGTTGAAGCGAGAATAATTGAAGATTTTTTTAATGAAGAGGGAGATCATATCAAAACACGGTTGCTTCACTCAACAACTCAAAACGGTGATGAAGAGGTCTTTATTGATGAGCCGATGACAATTTTACTTAAAAATGAACCGCCGGAAAATGGAGTTATGTCAGAAGAGCTAAGCACTCAGGAAAAGGCAGAAATCAAAAACCATATTTTGAAGGTTTTTGAAGATAAATTTTAGTCTTTAGTTGTTTTTTAATGTGTACCAATAAAAAAGTTGTTTTAAAAATAATAAAGTCGTTTAATTTTCGTACTACGTCATAAATAAATATTAGAATTAAATGATGAAAGGAGAGAATTTTATTGAAAAAATATACTGTAATTAAAGATCACCAATCTAATTATCCTGACCCAATAATCTTGAAAAAAGGCCAAGAAGTTGTGTATGGAAAAGAAGATACTCAATTCAAGAATTGGATTTTTTGCAGATCCATTGCTACAAATAAAGAAGGCTGGGTCCCTAAGCAAATCTTAACTCCACCCAATGAATTGGGGATATCAATAATCACTAAAGATTATTCTGCTCATGAGTTAACAGTCCGACGTGGAGAAATATTATTTGGTTTAGAACATTTAAATGATTGGACATACTGTAAAACACAAAACGGTGAATTCGGATGGATTCCTACTTCTTGTATATCTAAATAATTTTAGAGCTACAAATCATGTGAAACACCTGATTTTTTTACCGTTTGTTTCGCTATATGAATCTAATGTGACACCTTTCTATTTTTAAACAATTTTATTTTTCATCTGGAACAAAATTTTAACGAAGGGATGCGGTTTCTAGGCATCAAATTTAAACAACTTTTTTATTTATTGATATTTAACATAAGGGGAGAGGATAGCTGATAAAAGCACAGGAAGCCCACTCAGCGGTTTCTTTATAGTTAACAGGAAAGATTAGTCTGTTCACGAGAGGTTGCGAAAATTTCCTTAAACTTTGGCCATTGAAAAAAGGTTTGATATCATCCACGTAAAAAGAGGATTGGACAAAACTGCATAAGGTAATGAAATATCCGAACTATATTCGATCATCACATGAATTAGTTCGGATATTTTTTTGCTTCGTCAAAATGCTTCGCTTTCCGTGGGCACGGCCTCAACTTCCTCGACAACTCATTCTTCGTTGTCTGCGGGATTTTCGGCTCGTGCTGTTCCCGCGACGCACAGGACGTGGCCGGTTTTAGTCGACCAGGAGTCTACGCATTTTGACTCTGTAAATTTTTTTGTTCGTCTTTTCCATCGTTCATTCCTTTTTTGTACCAACCTCTTTTTTTGGGTTTTTGCCATGAAAAACTGGATACATACCTATTTACGAATCACTGCAAATGGTTTAAAATACATACTACCCTAATTCGTACTAATTTTATAGGAATAGGGGGAAAACATCGATGGAGATATCAACTGTGAATCAAAAAGCGGCCAATACTGGGAACTCCAGGTCTTCACTGGAACTTTCTTCGCCCCAAAAGCGGAATATGGTTCTGGGGATTGGAACAACGCTGGTATTGAGTGTGATCGCTTATGATATAGCGGGATTGCAGCAGGCTTTATTGATCTGGATTGGTTTATTGCTTGGATATGCATTATTTCATGCTCGATTTGGCTTTACATCAGCGTTTCGGCGTCTGCTTGCTGTCGGTAATGGTGAGCAGATTCGGGCACATATGGTGATGCTGGCTGCTGCCAGTACATTATTCGCCATCATTTTGACCTCTGGAATCGGGTTTTTTGGTGTGGAGCCTTCCGGTTATGTCTTCCCGGCAGGAGTCAGTGTGGCTGTGGGAGCTTTCCTGTTTGGGCTCGGGATGCAGCTGGGAAATGGGTGTGCATCCGGGACTCTGTATGCTGTAGGTCAGGGGAGAACGGAAATGGTGATTACATTGCTAGGATTTATCGCTGGATCTGTTCTGGGTGCATGGCACTGGGGCTTCTGGATGAATGAAACCCCATCTTTGCCGGCGATTTCTCTGATTGAACATGCCGGATTGGGCGTATTTGGCGGCTGGTTATTGCAAATGTTGATTTTAGGCGGGATTTTTGCTCTGACCATGATTATTGAAAAAAAACGAAAGCCCCCTAAATTGCGTCCTTTACCGACGACGAAAGGATTTTGGGCCCGTCTGATTCGGGGATCCTGGCCGTTATGGGTTGCTGCCCTGGTCCTGGCTGTTTTAAATGCCATTACATTGATGATGAGAGGAAATCCATGGGGAATTACCTCCGCCTTTGCCCTCTGGGGATCTAAAGCAGCAATGGCACTGGGCGTTGATGTCACCGGCTGGACTTACTGGCAGGGTGCAAAGGCTGATGCACTGACCCAGTCCGTTTTCTTCGATACAACAAGTGTCATGAACTTTGGTGTGATATTAGGAGCATTTCTCGCTTCTGCCGCGGGGGGATTGTTTACGTTAAGAAAAATTCCTCTTAAAGTAGGTCTTGCTGCTTTAATTGGCGGATTGTTAATGGGGTATGGAGCCAGAATTGCATTCGGCTGTAACATCGGTGCCTATTTTGGTGGAATTGCGTCCTTTAGCCTTCATGGTTACCTGTGGATGGTTATGGGTCTTGCCGGATCTTATCTCGCATTATATATCCGACCGCTTTTCGGGCTTTCTGTTCCAGATAAAAAGGATCGGTTTTGTTAATAACTCAAAAATTGGGCTTAAAGGGACTGGCCAAGATAGGCAGTCCCTTATTTTTTGGGGATAAACGTATAATGAAATTTCATAGATATCGTATAAACAATTTCCATTTTTTCAAGTAAGAGGGGTGAACAGAACAACATTTTCATAGTTTAATGGCCAGGAATCAGAGGTTGAATTCAGATTATTATGTTAGAATCATAGTATTAATCTGAACAACTTTTAGGGGATGATGGTTTGGCGGGGAATCTGTTATATATGCTTTATTCGGTACTCATCATTTTTGCAGTCATCATGATCAGTTTTACCCTTGCTGTAAGAGCAGGGAACAGGGCAGCAAAAAATTTTCTCATGGCAGCTGTACCAGTTGTGATGCTGATTCAGTTTTACTATTGGAATTTAGATTTTAATGACTGGGTCAAAAGTTATTTATTTTCCAGCAAAGAGTTTATATGTGAATATGCCAATGAACTTGAAGAAATGCCGATTCCTCTTCCTGAACGAACCGTGCTGCACGGAAGAGATGATTTTTGTTCGCCTTTTTATATAACCTTCACTGATTTTCATGATTTCAAGTCTTTTTATGCGGAAAAATTAGAAGAGATGAAACGAACTGGGGACATTGAAAGCTATCAATTGGTAGAGCGGGAGAGTGAATACTGGCCCTTTGTTAGAGGGTATGCTGTTGTCCTGCATTCGGGTTCAACCATAGATATATTAATGAAAGAAAGGAAAGACTCCGGTAAGCGGATGCTTTCTATTGATTATGAACCGGTTAAGTGACATACTCCCACTATCTACGCTAACATTAAGTGTGGAGCGCTCTTTCTGAGGTAAGTTAAAGTGTTGTAGAGGTTTAATAAATAATAGAAAAGGTTCAGAGGATAAACAGTGAAAAAGGGCCTTTTAACTCCAGGGGCCCTGACCAAAACATTTTTGATGATATAACAAAAGCTTTCTTTGCTCAATCGGCTTGATGGAATGTTCTTTTTGATCTGGAGAAACTCCCTTTTTTATGTCATGAAGTTTAATCATCGCAAAAAGGGTATAAAGCAAAATAAATGGAATCAGTGCCAGCATGACTTTGAAAATAGACATCATGATAGCTGCACCCTCCTTAAAAACGTAGTTCCTACATCATATGAAAAAGAACTGCCGCAGATGATAAAAAATCATCGGGCAGTTCTTGTCTTTTTTTCTGATCATCAGGGTATAAATCGAGAATACATCAGGACAGTTCAGGCGGCTTTCGGAACCTGGTAGCCTGTTCGAAGGCATACCCCACTTCTATCAGTTTTTCTTCCTCAAAAGCTTTTGCGGTAAAGGTAACTCCGAGGGGTTTTCCTGTGCTCGTATAGCCTCCAGGCACAGTTATAGAAGGGTAGCCTGCTTTGGCAGCGATACCGGCCCCCAGGTTATTTGGAAACAAAATCACATCCAGATTATGCTGTTCCATCACTGCATCAATTCCTCTGGTTTGTGACAGATAGATGTCCTTCTCTCTTGTCTGGATATATTCAGCTTCGGTTAATGTTCCACTGGTTGCTTCCGATTTAGTCAACAGGGTTTGTCCGTATTTCAGCATGTCCTCTGAATGCTCCTCATTAAAAGCAATTAATTCTTCCAGGGAATGCACCGGGATCCGTGACTCCACCTGTTGAAGATAGGCATTTAATGCCGGTTTAAATTCATAGATTAGCGTGTTCAAATCCCATTTTTCATGGGCTGAAGGAATTTCTACCGGGTCTATGATGGTGGCCCCCTCTTGCTTCATAATGGAAATAGCACGTTCCATTAATGACTTTTCTTCATCATCTAAATGTGAAAAGTATGGATCACGGGCTACTCCAATGGTGGCACCTTTTAGACCAGCAGGATTCAGAAAAGCGGTTTTATGAATCGAGTGTGATGGATTGGTCAGTGTGGCTGGGTCCTCAGGATCAACACCAGAAATGGCGGCCAAAATTCTTGCGGCATCTTCAACCGTTCTGGCAATTGGTCCTGCCGTATCCTGGCTATGGGAAATCGGGATAATCCCTGTACGGCTTACAAGCCCCACGGTTGGCTTAATGCCGACGACCGAATTGGAGCTGGCTGGACTCAGGATAGAACCGGATGTTTCCGTGCCAATTGCACCCGCAGTCAGATTGGCTGCTACACTGGCTCCTGATCCGCTGGATGATCCGCCAACATCCAGAGTGCCGGGTCCATAAGGATTTTTTACCTGTCCCCCTCTGGAACTGTAACCATTCGGCATATGTTCGGTCATGAAATTTGCCCATTCAGTCATGTTTGCTTTTCCGAGAATAACAGCCCCGGCTTCCCGCAACTTTTTCGCAACAAATGAATCTTTGCTTGCCACATGATCTTTCAATGCCAGGGAGCCGGCACTGGTATGAAGTTTGTCATGTGTGTCAATATTATCTTTTAAAAGAATAGGAATCCCATGCAAGGGTCCCCGCTTCCCTTTTTGTTTGCGTTCCAGGTCCAGTGCTTCTGCAATGTGAACCGCATCAGGGTTGATTTCCAGAACCGAATTAATGCCATTCTCTCCTTTGTCGTAGCGGCTGATCCGGTCCATGTACATAAGGACCAATTCTTTTGAGGTGAGTTCCCCGGAATCCATTGCCTTTTGCATATCATGAAATGTTGCCTCTACCAGCCAGTCATCTGCTTTTCGAGCTAATTCTGGATTTCTCATCATGATCTCTCCTATGATTTATTCGTGTGCTATTTATATATTACAAAATTTTTAGAAGATTTAAAACAATATAGTGCTCCATTTCAGTTTGTATAAATATCCAGCCATGGTTCCCCTTGCAAGTTAATCGCGAATTGATACTTGAGGGTTGCTTTTCGCATGTGCTTGTTTAAAATATACCTAGAGGCGTATAGGGGGTGAGAAGATGCCATTATTTGATCTGAAATGTACATCTTGCGGAAACGAATTTCAAAAAATGGTTTCTTTTTCAAAAATAAAAGAGGCCGCCTGTCCAAAATGCGGTCACACCGATAATGAGCGAATTTATAAAGCCAATATCAAAGGTCCGATCTCATCAGGAGGTTCTTCATCCAGCTCTGCTCCAGCTGGAAACAGCGGTTTCACCTGAGCATCCTGCTAATCAAGCCATGGGTTCCATGGCAACGGAGAAAAGAGGCTGGGACAAAACTGAAAAAGGTAAAGAAGTATCCGAACTCAATGACTGCATGAATGAGTTCGGATATTTTTTACTCTGAAAGAAAAAAGCATAACATTTGAGCCTATTACAATTGAGAGAAGGGTTGTCTAGCTGCAGCGCCCAGCCCCTCGAGCGGCTTCGGTCCTCCTCCCTTCCTATCTAATCAGAAAAGAACATCATTACTCTTGATTTGAGTCAGCGATTAATAGAAACCAGCCATAAAGATGCTATAATAAAAAATAAATTCCAGCTTATGGAATATACGAGAATGGTTAGAGGGGTATGATTCTTCCATAACCACCTCTTAGTGTTAGCGAAGGTGGCGGGTATTATGTCGCGTCAATGGAATGATTTTATAAAGGAGATCAAGAATGAGAAAATTACTGGGATTCGTATTAGAGATTTTTCGTATAACCCTTATATTTGGCATTCTAGGTGCACTAGGATGGGAGGGATTAATCCAAATCTATACGTTTTTAGGGGCAGCTGAAACTTATTCATGGTCTGGGGCTATCGGGATCGTAATGATTATGTTTATATTATACCGAAATAAATGGCAATTTCGAGGATGGATGAAGACAAAGAATACACAAAAGCTTTCAAAAAGAATCGTGATTTCTATAGCTGTTGTAGCTCTTTTATCCATTGCTGCACCAATTGTATTAGGTTTTTTTATGAGTGAATAAACGATTGTGCTGCTTTTAACCTATTTTAGACGGCTATATGATTTGACTGGAAGGTTAATTGTGTCGTTACTGTCTGAATGACATGAGATCCAGTATGATAAAATATGGGAAAGGAAGGTTGTGGGGGTGTAACGTTGAACTGGACACCAGAAAAAGCCTATGAAAAATTGCAGGAAATTTATACGGACGATGTGATGCAGCAGGAGAAGAGAAGAGTTTTTCAGCAAGTCTATCGTCATCTGCGTGAACATATGGAGGATCTGGCCGTCAGTAATGGCCTGAAACCAAAAGCAGAAAAACAGCTTTCTCTGTTTAAGGAATATACGTTTATGCCGGGAAACAACTTGTTTCAGTCCATGCGGTATGTGTTTTTGCTAGCACGGGGAGAAAAAGAACGGGATCGGGCTGAAACCCAGCGTCATCTAAAGCGTATTTACCGGGCCCTGTTTACATCGGCAGGAACGAAAAATCCGGTCATACCTGAGTCTTTTTGGGATACACCGCTGGGAGTGGCGTGCTTAGTGGCGGAAAAAGGCGTCGAAGCCGTATATCCGATTTTAGATGAGATTGAAGAAGTGGATTAAATCATTTAGCAGGACAAGCAACCTTGATATGTACCATTTATATCAACATACGGGACAGGGAGCGGTTCTGAAGAGATCGTTTCCCATGGGCTCATATTCTTCTATTAGAAAGGACCACTGACCGGTTTATTGACCCCAACCAGTCAGTGGTCTGTTTTCATAGCAGCAGATAGGCCGATTTGTAGTGATCATCTCTTAGTTATAGACTTGATTTAGTAAGCTGGATTTTGCATTTTAGCCAGCTGGTCCAGTGCCTGTTTGAGGTCTTTCCAGATGTCTTCCCAGGACTCCAGACCAACAGAAAGACGGATTAACTGGTCTGTGATGCCCATTTTCAGGCGAGATTCTTCTGGTACAACTGCATGAGTCATCGTTGCCGGGTGCTGGATTAAGGTTTCAGCATCTCCGAGACTGACAGCAATGGAAATAAAGGACAAACTGTTTAAAAATTGTTGAGCGTCCCGTTTGTCGCCTTTAATTTCAAATGAAACTAAGCCTCCGCCCTGTTTCATTTGTTTTTTCATAATCGGATAGTCGGCATGATCAGGGTCACCAGGGTAATACACTTTTGAAACCATTGGGTGCTCTTTGAGTTTTTCAGTAATTTTCTTAGCATTCGAACAGTGCCGATCTAAACGAACAGGAAGCGTTTTTAAGCCTCTCAGCAGTAGCCAGGCATCAAAAGGTGAGATAATCCCGCCTACATCTTTTTGTGTTGTCATGGAAACCTCATCAAGGAAATCCATTGGTCCCACTACGAGTCCGGCAATCACATCCCCGTGACCTCCGATATATTTGGTGGCACTATGAATCACGATGTCACAGCCTATATTTAACGGCTGCTGAAGGTAAGGTGATGAGAATGTATTGTCGACAACGACCGGAATATCATATTCTTTTGCGACCTTAACGACCAGTTCCAGGTCGATGAGTTTCATGGTTGGGTTAATTGGAGTTTCGACATAGATGAGAGCGGTTTCTGGCTTGATTAATGAACGGATCTGTTCCTCAGTTTCCATCGATGTGAAGTCGGTGTGAATGTTGTATTTTTCCTTCATCATAGATAAAAGGCCGAAAGTACAGCCATATATCCCCTGAGAGCAGATGATATGGTCATTGGCTTTTGTTAAAGCGATCAGAACTGCAGAAACGGCTGCCATGCCTGAGCCAAACGCAAGGGCGGCTTCCCCGTTTTCCAGCTGAGCAATCCGCTCCTCTAACACTTTGACAGTAGGGTTGCCCAGACGGGAATAAATATAGCCATCTTCATCCCCTGCGAAGCGTCGTTCCCCCTGTTCAGCTGTTTCAAATGTAAAGGTTGATGTCTGATAAAGTGGAGGTGTTAAGCTCCCCTGAAACTGCTTCGAATCATAGCCATCATGAATGACCATGGTATCAATACTGCGTCTGTGATTGTGCTTCTTCTCCATTATGTTCTCCCCCTTGAAAAAAACGTAGTCTTACTTCTATAATACGATAATGGGTTTGTTTATGAAAGCGTTTTCCCCAAAAAGGCGAGGTTGGGACAAATCTAGTAAAAAATCCGAACTCATTCATCCAGCGATTGAATATCGTTCGGATCTTTCATGACCATATGCAGTTTTGTCCCAGCGACTTCCTTACTGCAGGAACAGGTAAAATCCGATGGAGACGATGGCGGTGTCAGCCATGATATGGATGATCCATGAATTTAAGAAGTTTTTTGATCTGGTATTTAAATAATTAAAGACGAGTCCGATGACAAATAAACCTGCTAAAGCCAGCAGGATTAAGCCGAAGTCAAACCAGACAGCGAAAATGGCAACGTGATAAAGCGAAAATAAAAGGGACGAAAAAAGATAAGCCAGGATCTTATGTCCATTTTGATAGATTTTGAAAAAAATGAATCCTCTAAAATAAAACTCTTCTAACAGCGAATTTCCGAATGTGATATAAATGGCAACAAATATAAAAGTTTGAGCTGTGATTTCCAGCCGATCTTTTAGATCATCGATAATTGCAGAGGTATCGATTATGCCCTGAAAGAGTACAAAGGCGCCTATAATGGTGAGCATGGAAATAACACCTATTAAAATACCAGTCCTTAACTGGTTTAAATGAATGTTTTTAAGATTGAGTACTTTTAATATATTTTCATTCCAGACAAAACGCATGACGACAATCGGGATACCCAGGAACAAAATGATTTTTACTATCGTTTTAGATACATAGCTGAGATTAAGAATTTGTTCCGCCACGACCATCATTAAAGCACTGAAGATGGAAAGGATGATAATGGCTGCTGTTTGTTGTTTCAAGAGAATAACCCTCCTGGTATCTATTATAGTGTAATATTACACTAATTGTAACATGTTATCAACCAGGACAAAAAAATGCCTGGTTTCAAAGTCCGTTTCAAACACGAACACCAGGCAAAAAGCGACTATACACCTGTTTTGAAAATCTATGCTCTTGCAAGCATACGATTCAGGGCCAGGATCGCATCGTCAGCAATCTGTTCTTCTACTTTAATTTCATTATGGCTGCCTGTCTCCACAATGCTGTCGAGGCACCAGGCAAGATGAGGCAAATCGATTCGGTTCATAGTCAAGCAAGGACACATATGGGGGTTGAGCGAAATAATGTGTTTATCTGGGTTTTCATTTATCAATCGTTTCACCAGATTCATTTCCGTCCCGATAGCCCATGAAGAACCTTTTTTGGCATGTTTGATCGTTTCAATGATATGCCGGGTAGAGCCGGCATCATCGGCAAGGGCCACGACTTCCCTGCGGCATTCCGGATGTACAATAATATTCATTTCCGGATATTGTTCACGCACCTGCTTTACATTTTCCACCGTAAAATTTTCATGGACGGAACAGTATCCCTTCCACAAAATCACTTTAATTTGATCGGTAGGTCCATCAAAAATCAGTTCATCTTTTATGGGGTCCCAGACAGCCATTTCATCCAGCGGAACGCCTAAATGGAAGGCGCTGTTTCTGCCTAAATGCTGATCGGGTAAAAATAGTACCCTCTCTTTTTGGGTAAATGCCCATTTCAGCATGTTTTCGGCATTGGAAGACGTTACTGTCGCACCGCCATTTTTACCCACAAATGCCTTAATAGCAGCTGTGGAGTTGACGTAGGTTAATGGTATAATCGTATTTCCAAATTGTTCCCCAAGTTTTTGCCATGCCCGTTCAAGCTGGCTTGAATCGGCCATATCAGCCATGGAACAGCCTGCACGGAGATCAGGAAGAAATACTTTTTGATGTTTGGACGTCAAAATATCCGCTGTTTCAGCCATAAAATGAACACCACAAAATACGATGTATTCGGCTTCACGATTGCTGGCTGAAAGTTGAGCAAGCTGCAGAGAGTCACCTGTTGCATCGGCAAATTGAATGACTTCATCTTTCTGGTAGTGGTGACCGGGGATGAACAATCGTTTTCCCAGATGATCTTTGGCAAACCGAACCCGTTCCTCCAGCTCTTCCCGGGACATCTGGCGGTACTTTTCAGGAATCATCGTATCCTTTGACTGTAAAGATTCTAACATATTCATATTAATCTCCCCTCATGTGAAAGCCTTTTTGAATTAAGATTTACAAATGAACCTTGACGCTGATATCCAGTGCTTCTACGGAGTGGGTGAGGCAACCGAGGGAAATATAATCCACCCCTGTATTGCGAAAGAAAGGCAGATCTTCCAGTTGTATTCCCCCGGAAGCCTCTGTAACAATATGGTCTGGTACAAGTTCAATCAGCTCTTTGATTTTTTCTGGGGTCTGGTTGTCAAACATGATGACATCAGCCTGTGCCGCGACAGCCTCCAGCACCTGTTCTTTCGTTTCCGTTTCCACCTCAACCTTAACCATATGTCCAATTTCAGAGCGGATCTGTTTCACAGCTTCGGTAATAGATCCGGCAAAGTCGATATGGTTATCTTTGATTAAGACAGCATCATAAAGGCCAAATCGATGGTTTTTCCCTCCTCCGGCACGGACGGCATACTTCTCAAACATCCGAAGTCCGGGAGTTGTTTTTCGGGTATCACAAATCCGGGTGTGGTCACTGTTTAAGAGTTGAACCGCCTGATGGGTTTTCGTAGCAATTCCGCTCATATGCTGTATTAAGTTTAAAATGACCCGCTCCCCTTTTAACAAGTCAGAAATGTTTCCTTTGACCGTAGCCAGTTTCTGCCCTGAACGGATTCTCGTTCCGTCCCTGACAAATAAAGATGGTTGTGCATTCGGGTCCAGGATGGAGAAACCATGCTGGATTAAATCGATTCCACAAAAAATACCGTCTGCTTTGGCCAGAAATACAATTTCTCCTTGCTGATCATTTTGAAATAAGAGGTCACTTGTAAGATCCCGCTCGCCGATGTCTTCAAGGAAAAATTGTTCAAGTTGTCTGGACAGCTTCAGTTTGTTCATATACTTCACCCTTATCCTTTCGACGTACATGAATGATATGTTTCCGTCCCCATACTTCCGATTCTTCAGGAAAGTCAGCCCGGAAGTGGCCTCCCCGGCTTTCTTCCCTTAACAGCGCAGATTGGGTTACCAGCCAGGAAGTAACCAGCATAAAGTTTCTGGTGAGTTCACTGTTGGAGAAAGTGCTCCAGTCAGCGGACAGAAGCTGTTCAATCTGAAATTGATTAAGCCAGTCCAGTTGATGCTGAAGGTCTTCTTTCCTCCGCACAATCCCCACCCGCCGCATCATTAACTCCCTAAGCTCCTCATTCCGGTGCCTGTGGTGCCTGTGGTGCCTGTCACTTGTCGAATGTTGCTGGCCTGAACCCTTATATTTCAAAGCATCCCGAAATCGCAGCGCACGTTCCCCATTCGACAGGTGCCTGTCACCTGTCGAATGGTCACCTGTCGAATGATGATTTATCCAGCAGGCGAGGCGCTTTCCGAATACCAGGCCTTCCAACAGCGAATTGCTTGCCAGCCGATTGGATCCGTGTACGCCTGTATTGGCTGCTTCTCCAACTGCGTACAATCTGTTGATATTCGTTCGCCCGTCCAAATCCGTTTTCACTCCGCCCATAGAAAAATGGCTGCCGGGAGCAACGGGTATCAATCCTTCCTTCAGATCAACCCCATATTCCTGGCACATTTTTGAAATAGAGGGAAAACGCTGTTCAAAGTCCCGTACTCCGCTGATATCCAGAAACACGTCTACTCCTTGCTGTCTGTATTCAAAAATCGTCTGCGAGACCACATGGCGGGGAGCCAGATCTTTCATCGGATGAACATCACACATAATGGAATCGCCATCTTTCGTGACCAGTATTCCGCCTTCACCCCGGACGGCCTCTGAAACCAGCCCCCTGGATGCGCCATCTGCATACAGCAGGGTTGGGTGAAACTGAATAAATTCCATATCCGCAAGTTCAGCACCAGCCCGGTAAGCCAGCACATATCCGTCACCAGTTGCCGTTTCACTATTGGAGGTCACGGAATAAATTTGCCCCAATCCCCCGGCGGCAATCACAATATGATCGGCAAGAATGACCTCATGGTTTCCTGATGCATGTCTTCCTTTTACGCCATAACATGTATTCGATTCTGAATCGACCAGCAATTCATAAACGAAAAAGTGTTCCCAAATCTGAATATTTTCCGTTAATCTGCCAGAAAAAAACTCCATCAGCTGCTTCCCTGTCCGGTCACCGCCGCCATGAACGATACGGTGCACCCGATGGGCTCCCTCATGCCCGAGAAGCAGATGGCCAGATTCATCCCGGTCAAACGGACACCCGCCTTCAGCCAGCTCAAGGATTATATCCCGACCTTCCGAAGTCAGCACCCTTACCGCCTCTTCATCATGTAAAAATCTACCGGCTTCCATCGTGTCTTCAAAGTGTATCCGAGGATGATCAGAAGCACCGATGGCACCAGCTACACCACCCTGAGCCCGGTAGGAATTACTTTGATTAAATTGGGACTTTGTGAGAAGAATCACATTTAAATCCCTGCGGAGGTTAACCGCAAGCTGTAAAGCTGCTATTCCGGTTCCTATGACCAATACATCAGTATGTTTCATTTGGTGTGCCTCCTGAGAGGTGATTTGACTAATATCCCACCTTAACTTAACACATGTCTTGACACTTATATTGACATAGAATTAAACTGTTGACAAGTATTTAATCGCACGCATTCAATGGAGAAAGGTGGAAACCATGAAATATTTTGATTATGCCGCTACGTGTCCAATTAAACCAGCTGTACTGGATGCTTATGTTCAGGCTTCAAAGGATTTTTACGGGAATGCGAGCAGCCTGCATGATATAGGGGGGAAGGCTTCCTCACTTTTAGACAGCTGCCGGAAAGAATTAGGAAGACTGCTGGGGGTGCCGCACAATGGGATTTTTTTCACCAGCGGAGGGACAGAAAGCAATCAACTGGCAATTCAGACTTTGCTGTCAGCAGTCCGGCGTCAGTCTATCAACGGAGGACATATCATTGCCTCGAAGGCTGAACATTCATCCATTCATCAGATACTCCACAAATTGAAGCAGGAAGGGTACGACATTACTTATATCCCCATGACTCAACAGGGAATCGTGGACACCGAGCTTTTTCAAAAAGCAATCAGAGAGGATACTGTATTGGCTGTTATTCAGCACGGGAATGGGGAAATCGGCAGTATCCAGCCCATAGTTGAAATAGCCAAAATTTGCAGAAGCAGTAGAATATTTCTTCACGCCGATTGTGTTCAGACTTTTGGAAAAATGGATTTAACGCCCATTGCATCCGAGGTGGACAGCCTTTCCATTTCCAGCCATAAAATTTATGGGCCAAAAGGTACAGGGGCTCTTTACATCAATCCGAATATACCCTGGAAACCTGCTTTATCAGGAGTATCGCACGAAGGCGGACTACGCCCTGGAACAGTCAATGTTCCTGGAATTGCTGCTTTCACAGTTGCTGCTCAGCTGGCCCATCAGTCCATGACAGAAAAAAAGGACCTGTTCTGGAAACTTCGCAAAACCCTTTTGGATGAACTAAAACCAGTTCAGGAGTACCTCCAGTTTTACAACGTGGAGCATGAATCGCAGCTCCCTTTCATCATCGGATGTTCCGTTAAAAATTTTGAAGGCCAATGGCTGATGCTGGAGTGCAACCGGCTTGGTTTTGCTATTTCAACGGGAAGTGCATGCCAGGTTCAGAAAAAGGAATTATCCAAAACGATGCAGGCCATGGGCGTTTCGGAGCAATTAGGAAAAGGATTTGTACGTATTTCATTGGGCGATGAAACAAAAGAGGAGGACGTCAGGGAGTTAGGCCGAACCATCGTAAAAATCATTTCCTCCCAATAGTGAAGTCGTATCGTTTGTGGTAAAATTTTGATGAAATGGATGAGGAGGAGATCGGAAATGAAAGATGAAAAGAAAATCCTCGGAGAAGAACGGCGGGAGTTTATTTTGAATGAGTTAAAAAACCGCCAGGAACCCATTACTGGAAGCGAACTGGCCGAAAAAGCCAATGTGAGCCGTCAGGTCATTGTCGGCGATATTTCTTTATTAAAGGCAAAAAATGAGCCGATTATTGCAACAAGCCAGGGATATATGTACATGAAAGCCTCTTCACCTTCAAGTATGTACGAGCGGACTTTGGCTTTTTACCATCCCCCTGAACGTACGGAAGAAGAGCTGAATTTAATTGTGGATCACGGTGCCACAGTCAAAGATGTAACCGTTGAGCACCCGATCTATGGAGAGTTTACCGCATCCATCATGGTATCCAATCGGCGGGATGTGAAGAAATTCCTGGATAAGGTGCGTTCAGCGAATGCTTCTTTATTATCTGAGCTGACAGGAGGCATCCATCTTCATACGATCACAGCAGAAACGGAAGAAATATTGGATGAAGTTGAAGAAGCACTAGAAACGGCGGGGTTTTTAGTGGATTCTTAAAAGCTTGCAGAAGGAAGCGGGCAGATGACAAACATAATGTGTAAAAAAATGGAACCTTTTTCCGCTTGAAACGTCATATAAAATATAAGCTGCGAAAGTGAGGAGCACACAGAATCCTCACTTTTTTCTTTGCTAAATATTTAACGTTCTTTTTGTAAGGGCATTTCTCACAATTCATTCGAACAACTGAGAGAATTTGTTGTGTTATAAGAAAAGTGTTCCAGAAAAGTAAAGTACAAAATTTGGGGGAATACTGATGAATAATAAAGAGAACATGGCCAGAAGATTTCTGTTCTTATTGGCGTTCAGTTTGATGTTTCCATTCTTATCTCCACATTTGTTTGCTTCCATGTCTCCAGAAGAAGTAGAGAAAATCAAGGAAAAAGCACCATTGCATGTGATTGGGAAAGTCGTGGGAGAACGCTTCCATGAAGAGGTAGATGATGAAAGCCGGGAGTATCACCAAATTCGGAAATTTACGCTAAGTGTACGCCAGGTGAAAAAAGGACCTGACTGGATTGAAAACGGAGATTGGCTTGAAGTCTATTACACTTATGTCCCTTCCTGGCTGGCCGATGAATATGTTGGTTTAAATCGGGTAGATATCGTTGAAAATGATGTAATAGAAATCTGGCTTGAACCAGGAGAATACGGGTGGGAATCTGCATCAAGCGGTTATACAGTGAAACATATCTATAAGGTCCAAAGGTTTACAGAACCTGTACCGGAGCCTTTCTGGCATAAAACAAAAAGAAATGTTAAAGCAGTGTTTATCGATAAGATCGAGAACACGGTTTTTCTGTTATTCGTTATTCTAGTGGCCACTGCTATTTTTGTGGGGATCAGAAAAAAATAAAGCGTTTCGGTATCCGCCTAATTTCTTTTTTCTGTCCTTTTAGTGTAAACATTTTTTGTGTTTTGTGATAAAGTATTAACAAGAGTAATACTCGGTAAACTAATTTGTCCGCACCAAATGAACATTTGTTTTTAAAACGCTTACATAATAAAGGAGGTCTTTTCATGTCCAGTAAAACCCTTGATCGTTTTTTAAAGGAAAATTTACAGGATTTGAAGGAAAGAGGTCTTTATAACGAAATTGATCCGGTCCAGGGCGCCAATGGTCCAGTGATCACGATTAACGGTAAAGAGCTGATCAATTTATCTTCCAATAACTACCTTGGTTTAGCTACGGACGAAAGATTAAAAGAAGTAGCCATTAAAGCGGTAAAAAAATATGGGGTAGGAGCAGGCGCGGTTCGTACTATTAACGGAACACTGGACCTGCATCTGAAATTAGAAGAGCAAATTGCGAAATTTAAAGGGACCGAAGCGGCAATCGCTTATCAGTCCGGTTTTAACTGTAATGTAGCCGCCATCCCGGCTGTTGTGGACAAACATGATGCTATCCTCTCTGATGAACTAAACCATGCATCCATCATTGACGGCTGCCGTCTTTCTAAAGCAAAAATCATCCGTTTCAATCACTCAGATATGGACGATCTTCGGAAGAAAGCGAAAGAAGCCGTTGAATCCGGGCAATACAACAAAATTATGGTGATTACCGACGGTGTATTCTCGATGGATGGAGATATTGCCAAACTTCCTGAAATTGTAGAAATTGCGGAAGAGTTCGACCTTATTACCTATGTTGATGATGCCCACGGTTCTGGTGTAACTGGAAAAGGTGCAGGAACTGTAAAGCATTTCGGCCTTCAGGACAAGGTAGATCTACAGATTGGCACATTGTCTAAAGCCATTGGTGTTATTGGTGGATACGTGGCTGGTAAGAGTGAGCTCATTGACTGGTTAAAAGTAAGCTCTCGCCCATTCTTATTTTCAACAGCTGTGACACCGGCAGATGCCGCTGCCAGTACGAAGGCGATTGAGCTGCTGATGGAGAGCACAGAACTTCACGATCGGCTCTGGGAAAATGGCCGCTACCTGAAAGAAGGACTGAAAAAATTAGGTTTTGATATTGGTCAGAGTGAAACTCCAATTACACCATGTATTATCGGTGAGGAAAAGACCACACAGGAATTCAGCAAGCGTCTCTATGAAGAAGGTGTTTATGCGAAGTCTATCGTCTTCCCGACTGTACCACGGGGCACCGGACGAGTACGCAACATGCCTACAGCTGCCCACACAAAAGACATGCTGGATCAGGCCCTTCACATTTATGAGAAGGTCGGAAAAGAGCTTGGAGTTATCAAGTAGACACCAAAGATTTTTGACTGGACAGGGGGAGTTTTTAAATGAAAAAGATTTTAGTGACGGGAGCCTTAGGCCAAATTGGATCAGAGCTAGTGTTAAAACTCCGTGAAGAATATGGTTCTGATCAGGTCATCGCTTCCGATATCCGGACGGCAGACAGCAAAGTTGTCCATTCAGGCCCATTTGAAATCTTGGATGTTACGGACGCTAAAAAAATGCACGATATTGCTAAAAAACATCAGGTGGACACCATTATTCACCTGGCTGCTTTGTTATCAGCCAAAGCGGAGAACAACCCGCAGCTGGCCTGGGATTTGAACATGGGCGGTCTGGTCAATGCTCTGGAAGTAGCCAGGGAGCTTAATACCAAGTTTTTTACACCAAGTTCAATCGGTGCATTCGGCCCATCAACGCCAAAGGATCAGACCCCACAGGATACCATTCAGCGTCCTACCACGATGTACGGTGTAAACAAGGTCGCAGGTGAACTGCTCTGTGATTATTACTATCACAAATTTGGAGTTGATACCCGGGGTGTCCGCTTCCCTGGTCTGATTTCCTATGTGACACCTCCAGGGGGCGGTACCACTGATTATGCGGTGGAAATCTATTATGAAGCAATTAAAAACCAAACATACACATCCTATATTGCAGAAGGTACCTATATGGATATGATGTATATGCCAGATGCCATCCATGCCATTATTCAGTTAATGGAGGCAAACCCTGATCATTTAAAGCATCGGAACGCTTTTAACGTTACTGCTTTTAGTGCAGCTCCAGAGGACTTTGCTGAGGCAATCCGCAAACATATACCAGACTTCGAAATGGATTATAAGGTGGACCCAGTAAGACAATCGATTGCAGAAAGCTGGCCTAATTCCATCGATGCTTCTGCTGCCAGAGAAGAATGGGGTTTTAAAGCAGAATATGATCTGGATAAAATGACAGCAGATATGCTGCAAAAGCTAGAAAGCAAATTAAAAAATGCTAATCATGTTTAATATGGATGAGTCAAAATCATTCCCTGCTGCCTTTAAGTAAGGCGGCAGGGTTTTTTAACATACCTCCGAAAGAAGTCCCCCACTTCTTAGCGTTAGCGGAGATGGTGGGAGTATGTCACAAGAAACAAAGTATAATATTTGAGTCAGTTACAATCCTTCCAATGGATGGAGGGATTAAATTATTTTTGATTGAAATCTCTGAGTGCCTATACATTTTTACAGAAGCTATCTTAAGATATATTAAACTCTGTAAAGATGGTGAGGATCTATGACTCGGGATCTAAATGTCAAATTAAAAGAGATCGAATTGAGGCTCAGTGAATTAGAGGAACAGCATGACAACGTAGCAGAGTACTTACAGAACGTATTATCAGAAAATGATATTAAAGTATTATTGAACGACTATCTGGATCAAAAAGAATACTTGTCCAGAGAACAAATTAAAACCCTCATTCATGAAGTCATGGAAGAACATGATTATGTGGACCGGGAGGAAATGGAGAGCGTCATGCGTCAGTACCATATCACTACATTAAAATGGGGAATCACCTTTGTGTTTAGCACAGCAGGTTTAGTCATCGGAATCATTCGGATTTTTTTCTAGGCAAAAGTTCCCTTCTGCCTGATCATGTTCATGATGGGACAAGCATGACACATAAGGACAAAAGATCTTTCCAATCTCATGAATTCGTCTAACTCAAACTTTTGTATGAAGATCAGGAATGCATGATAAAATAACAGTAACCATAATCTGAAAGGGAGGTTTTTTTATGGAAGCCAAACCATGTATTGAATCCCTTGCGGTTAAGATATCCCATGTTCTGCCGCCGGATACCAATAGCCATGGTACGTTATTTGGCGGCAAGCTGATGGCTTATATTGATGATGTGGCAGCTATTGCTGCTGAGAGGCACGCCCGAAAGCCTGTTGTTACTGCATCTACGGATTCAGTGGATTTTCTCTACCCGGTAAAAGAGGGGGACACCATTTGCGTAGAGGCATTTGTTACTTATACCCACCATACGTCTATGGAAGTGTTCGTTAAAGCCGTCACGGAAAATTTAATCAGCGGAGACCGAAAAATGTGTGCGACCGCCTTTTTAACCCTGGTAGCTGTTGATGAAAACAACAAGCCAACACCTGTACCACCGGTATATCCGGAAACTGAGGAGGAAAAATGGCTCCACGAGGGTGCAAAAAAACGGGCAGAATACCGGAGACAGAGAAGGAATGATTCCAGGGAGCTCGCCGAAAAATTTGGAACAGACCTGCCCTGGAAAAGAGGAAAATAAACCAGAGGAATGAGGCTGGGGCAAAAAGATATGAACAGGGAACATGACGAATAAATAGGCTAGAAAAAATTTGTGCCCTCAAAAGCTAGAGGCTCCAGGTCGACTAAAACCGGCCACGTCCTGTGCGTCCCGAGAACAGTCCCAGCCGAAAATCTGAGAGACAGATGAAAGAGCTGCCTCAGGGAACTTTATGCCGTTCCCACGGTTCCCACGGAAGGAGATGCGTTTTGACGAAGTAAAAATATCCGAACTCATTCATGTAAAGAGTGAATATAGTTCGGATCTTTCATTGTCTTTTTGCACGTTTTTCCCAGCTTCATTGTTTTTTAGATTGTAAGATTTTTGGTTCATCAGGGAGTGAAAAAAATGAATGATGTGAACGAATATAAAGCGCGCAAAGAAGGAAAAGTGACACCAAAGATGCTTATTGAAATACTCGCTAAAGAGATTGAAGAAGGAAATATTGATTCCCTCGCTTATGTGGCCCGAAGAAAAGACGGATATATTATGTCTGGCTGGTCCAATATGTCCCATACAGAGACGATTGGGCTATTCGAAATTGGTAAAAACCAGGTCATTGACAATATGTATGAAGATGAATAGAATCAGAATGGTTTATTAGGGGAAACAGGGATCAAATTAATAGAAAAACAAAAAAGGGGCGTCGTTTTAGCCCCTTTCGTCATCTGTGAGATGGACGGGAATCCACCCTCTGACACTATTGATAAACCAGATTTTTGAGCATCTGGCCAGTTCATCTTTCCGAATGATCCGTTCTTTTATGACGCCTTCCTGGAGGAGTTTTTTCCTTAATGTACCTGGAAGAAGCCCGCAATGAACAGGGGGAGTTACTTTCTCCCCATCAATTTCTGCTACCAGATTTCCAAATGTAAATTCGGTTAGTTCTTCTTTTTCATTCCAGAGCAAGACGGAGAAGATGTCTTTAGCTGCCCCCTGTGTATGAATCTCATAGATTTTCCGATTTGTTGTTTTATGATAGAAATACGGATTGTCTGAATGAATCGGCTCTTTTGCCAGGGCAGCTTGAACCGGGCCGCGGATTGGGGTTGTTTCCTGCCCTTCAACGGTCACGTCTCCATTTTTTGAGAGCAGCAGCCGAACTTTATAAAGGCCGCGATGGTGTTCTCGGGCAAATGCTGCCAGGGCCCCTTTTATTTTTAGTTCTGAAAACGAAAAGTTGAAATAGGAAGCGGATTCTTGCAGCCGGCTGATATGTTCATCCATCAGGCTGTACGATCCATCCTCGAGTTTAAGGGACTCGATCAGATCAAATTCCTTAGGTGTGGTTGTTAATAGTTTAGCTTTGGTGAACACTTCCTCATATTCACCGTCCACCGATGAATCCCAGGTAATTCCGCCCCCGACACCATAAATGGCTTTGTTTTGTTCCTTATCGATGATGGCAGTCCGGATGGGCACATTAAAGACGGCTTCACCAGTAGGAGTTATGTAGCCAATGGCTCCGCAGTAGACTTCCCGCGGGGATTTTTCAAGGCTTGCAATATAGTCCATCGTGCGGATTTTAGGTGCCCCTGTTATGGAGCCGCATGGAAAAAGAGCGGCGAAGAGTTCATCAATCGTTATGTCCGGCTTGACCTGTGCCTGAACGGTTGATGTCATTTGATGCACCGTCGGATAGGTTTCAATATCAAATAGGTGGGGAACGCATACAGTTCCAGGAAGCGCCATTCTCCCCAGATCATTTCGGATGAGATCCACAATCATCACATTTTCAGCCCGGTTTTTTTCTGAATGATACAACCAGTCGGCAAGATCCCGGTCTTCTTCAAACCATCTCCCCCTCGGGGCTGTCCCTTTCATTGGTCTTGTAATAACCACATTTCCGTCTTTTCGGAAAAATAGTTCCGGTGAAGCAGAGAGGATGCGGAAACGTCCCGTATTCAAATAGGCGCTATAATTAGCGCTTTGATTTTTGGCCAATCGCTGGTAAAAAGCATAGTCGTCCCCATCAAAATCAGCATGAAGGCGGACGGTGTAATTAACCTGATAAGTTTCTCCCTGTTCAATAGCCCGTTTAATCGCAGTGATGGCTTTGTGATATTCATCAAAGGAAGTATCAGGCTTCCATTCTGATACCGAAAAAGGTCCCTCCTTTATGGGGCCAATCTCTTCCAGAGGCTGTTTAAACACACCAAACCATAATAAAGGCATTTGGGAGTCTTTATGTACCCGGCAAGCTGGCTCAAAGGCAGGTGCAGCCTCATAGGAGAGATAGCCGGCTGCATAATAGCCCTGATGGACATACTCCTGTATTTGAGCAAGTGCCGGCCGTACTTGTTTAATGGTTTCTGCCGTTATCACCTGCAGAGGTTCAGTGAATAGAAAGGATTGTTTGTTTCCATCTTGACTGGAAAAATTATATTGTAAAAAGGGTGTTTGTTCCATCTGGTTTCACCTAATTTCTATTAAACTCGTGTGATTCAAAATATAGTTTTTCAGCATGGCAAATCCATGTTCAGTCAGAATGGCCTCAGGATGGAATTGAACCCCTTCCACCGGATAATTTTTATGGCGAACCCCCATAATCTCCTCTTCAGCCGTCCATGAAGTGATTTGTAAGCAATCAGGGAGCTTTTCCCGATCGGCTGTCAGGGAGTGATAACGGGTTACGGGACAGGGCGAAGGGATTTGATAAAACATCGATGTTTTATCATGAAAAATATTGGTTACTTTGCCGTGCATAGGTTTTCCGGCTTTTGTCACTGTTCCACCAAAAGCTTCTACGATTGTCTGGTGGCCAAGACAAATTCCCAGGATGGGATAAGTAGTGTGCAGTTGTTTAACCACCTCAAGACAAATGCCAGCCTGATCCGGGGCTCCAGGACCTGGGGACAACAAAATCATATCAGGGTCCATTCTTTGAATATCCCTTATGGTGATTGCATCGTTGCGGCGGATGATCACGTCCGGGGTCATTTCTTTTAAATATTGGACCAGATTATAGGTGAACGAATCATAGTTATCAATGACTAAAATCATGGCTCATTCCTCCGGAGAAATGGAATCAAACCCCGCTGCTTGTCCAAATAGAACCGATTCGACAAGCAGCAGATTCCTGATATATACTATTGAAAAGGTGGTGATTCAAGTGGCCGTTTCATCTGTAATCGGAAGTTCGATACATAGGGCAATTAATCCATTTACTCCAAATTATCATACCAGAAGTTCATTGGAGGAACAAAAGGATTCTTTTCCATCTTATCCATCGGCAAAGGATTCGGAGAAGAACAGGGAGTTATCTCCAGAAGAACTCAGGCAAATTTCTGAATTAAAAACCATTGAACAAAAAGTTAAAGCGCATGAGCACGCTCATCAATCAGCCGGCGGAGGACTGGCAGGTTCCATTCAGTACCAGTATCAGGAAGGTCCTGACGGCAGGCAGTATGCAGTCGGGGGAGAAGTTCCGATCCATGCTTCAAAGGGGGATACGCCCGAAGAAACGATTGAGATCATGGAGAGGGTCAGAAAAGCTGCCCTTGCACCGGCGGACCCGTCACCTCAGGACTTGAAAGTGGCCGCCCATGCTGCGATGGCTATTATGAAGGCGCAGCAGGAACTTGCTGAATCATCAGGAGAAAATAAAGGGAAATCCCCCGGCATGTCTTTTGGAGATACACGTTATAAGCAGGCCGAAAACGCCTATTCGCTTCATCAAAACTTACATAAACAGGCTGTTCAGACAAATACGATTTTTGACATCACAGCATAACTTCGGGCAGATTGATGAAAGTCTGCCCATTTTTTATGAATAGAATAACGAAACAAGTCACGTGAAGACGTACAAAAATGAGTAGGCTGAAAAATTCCTAAGCAGCGCATATTTTCTGAGTGGTTTCCTGCAACAGGATATGAACATGCGGATGCACCGGAACTTGAAGTTTACTACTCGGGGAACCCGAATGATGAAAATTATCGAAGCGAGGTCTGGACTCCAATAAAAAATAAAACGAAGCATCCAGAACAGGTGATCGGCCTGTTCTGTTTTTTTATGTGAAAGCCCACCCGCCCAGAGCCTAATTAGCTTATACTTGGTTAAAGTCCTAAAAATCAGTAAAAAAATGAACCTGATCTCCATGAATCGGTAATAAATAGTGAAAGGGGGAGGAAGGGTTGGATGAACAAATGTTAATTCGTCAGGTCATGCAGGGGGATGACGTGTCTTTGCAGAATCTGGTTCAGCCTCATATCAAAAAAGCAAGGCAGAGTGCTTATTTATTGCTCAGAGATTATAGTCTTGCAGAAGATGCGGTTCAGGAAGCACTGGTCCAAACCTATCAGTCTTTACATAGATATGATCCTGAAAAAGGGCCGTTCCATACCTGGTTTTACAGCATCGTCATCAATATGTCCAGGAAAATCTACCGTAAACAGGTGAAAATGTATTTGCCCTTTAAAGAAAAATTATTCCGTTCTTTTGATCATGGGCCTGAGCACTTTATGGAACTCAGAGAAGAAACCCGGGTTATTTATCAGGCCATTCAGCAGCTGGATTTTAAGCATAAATCGGTGATCATTCTTTTTTATTTTCAAGAAATGAATGTTAAAGAAGTAGCAGATATCCTGGGAATCAAAGAAGGTACGGTTAAATCCAGGCTGCACAAAGCAAGAAGGAAACTCTCACAACTTCTGAAAAATCAGGAATTAGAAGGGGGGCAAACAACATGAATGAGTTCATTAAACAAGCGCTGAAGGAGGCAGTCAGTAAGCACGACTTTTCCTCAGAAGTTCCATTACATGAAATAAAAAATCGTATCGAGAAGGAAAAGTCTAGACGGAGGAGAAGGAACCGGTTGGGTGCCGTCATAGTCAGTGGGCTTTCAGCAGCGATGATTTTCATGATTGTCATGAGCGGAGGAAGCCCTCCTTTGCCGGCAGATCAAGAAGATTCATCTCCGCCAATACAGCCATCTGAACAGAACATAACCGAAAATCCTGACGCTGATCCGTATGAAAACAAAGAGATTCAGCTAGATATGGAGTGGCAGAAAGTTGAAATTGGGGAAGAAGTAAAGGATCTGCAAAATCAGGCGGACCAGGGACATCGAGTAGGCCTCCTTGATCCGGTCCAGGTTGCGGCAGAATTTATGAATCGGGAATTAGGCATTTCGGGAACCCTGATGGATGTAAAGAAGTACCAGAGCAGCAACGGGAATATTATTGATTTTTATTTTTATGACGGAAGAAGGCTGGAATTCCTGGTGATTCAGCCTGTTAAAGTGACAGATGTCGGAATATGGGCGGTTCAGGGTTACCGATTATGGTCAAAGGAACAGTTTCAGATTTTCCGGGATCAATATATTCAGCGAGAAGAAGCTCTGGATTTAGCCAGAGAATACCGAGAAGATGCAACCTATAAAATGGCTGAATTCGTTACAGGGCATGACAAGTTTGGCATTAACCGGAATGGCTACTGGTTTGTCAAAGGTACCCTACCATCGGGTGAAGAGCTGGCTGTATTTCTTGATGGAAAAACGGGTGATGTCATTACGTCCGATTTGTCCGGAACACCGTACCCTAAAGATTTATACAAAGATAATATTTATCACATCAAAGCCATTGTCATTGAAAAAAATGCAGCCAGCAGAACTTATACCGATTCTTATGTGCTTGAAAACATCAAACAGGCATTGAGGAATGCCGAGTTTGCCGGAAGAAGATCGGAAATGAATGTGGTTGGCGATGTCATAACTGTAAAACTGCAGTTTGAAGAGCGGGCAGCGGAAGACAAACGATTTCTGGTGTTATTACAAAATGGTGAAATAAATGTATATGACTTTGAAACCCGGAGTTACTGGCGTGTTCCTGGTATGAATGGTATTGTCGAGCAGCTCATTCCGGAAGAATACCTGTCATACAGGGAAATTATCGAAATGGTTCAGACCCAGTATCCATATTTAACTTTTCCATTTGATGAAAAAAATCCCCTTCTTGTTCAAAATAGAGGATTTCAGGAAGTGAAGGGAAATGAAGTGTTTCAAGTGGTTGGTTTTACCGAAAACGATGAACGGCTGAATATTTTTCTTCACCCTGTTACAGGTGAAATTCTGGATCAGGAAATTCTGACGTTTGATGGGTTAGAGGATAGTATTAAGAATATATTCTCCTACATCTCCAATCAAAATTTTGATCAGGTATGGGAAATGATTCATCCGATCTTAAAGGAAGAGCCTATCGGGGGAGAAGCGATACGTCAGGTGATGGAGGATTACTATAAAGGGAGATCTGATTCCATTCAGACGGTCAAGGATATTCATTGGGATTCTCCATTCATAAAAGATGGGGATTGTAATTGCATTTATGATCCTGTTGTCCAGGCAACGATTGTCTTCAATAATGGATCAGAAGCGGTGATCCATGCTGTCAGGAATGAGAGGGGTGATTGGAAGTTTATAGTTACCCATGAAGGGAGTCTCAAGTAATCTTCTCACAATATGCAGACCTCTTCCTCAATCAACCTACATGTAATAAAAAATATCCGAACTAATTCATGTGGCGATTGAATTTAGTTCGGATATTTCTTTTTTTCAGTTTTGTCTTATCCTTTTTGTCGTCATGTATTCACAAGTTCGTTGTCTTCTCCTGGAAAAATTCGATGAGTTCTTCACGCATCAGTGGTTTACTTAAATAAAAACCCTGTATTTCGGTACAGCCCATCTGTTTAAGCATTTGCAGATGTTCATATTTTTCAACACCTTCTGCCGTCACTTCTAAATCCAGGTTTTTTGCGAGTCTGATCATCATCTGAGCGATCTGCTGATCCTTTTGGTTAAATTCCATATTCATAATAAAGGATTTATCAATCTTAATTTTTTGTACCGATAGTTCTTTTAAATGGCTTAATGATGAGTAGCTCGTCCCAAAATCGTCCAATACCACATGGAAGCCATGCTTATGTAAGCGGCGGAATTGTTCCCTGGCCATCTGCATGTCCAGCAAAGCGCTTTCGGTAATTTCAAGCTCTATGGATGAAGGGAATAGTTGGCATTCTTTTAAGGCCTTTTTCAGTTTTGGAATGAAGTCTTTGTCCTTAATTTGAAGCGGTGAAATATTGACGGCTGCCACCAAATCAGGGATATATGCCCTGAAAAATTGCAGGTCCCGGCATACTTGACGGATGACCCATTCACCTATAGATTGAATTTGATTGGTTTGTTCAGCAATGGGAATAAATTCTCCAGGCGAAACCATTCCAAGCTCCGGATGGTTCCAGCGAATCAAGGCTTCTGCATTATAATGGCCATCCCGTAAATCTAGTTTGGGCTGGTAGACAAGGAAAAGTTCCCTGTTATCGATAGCTGCTTTCAGGTCAGATGCAATCTTGCTGTAACGTCTATTTTCTTTATTCAAATCCTTATTACCTACATTTGAGGATGGCTCACCAGCAGCTTTGGACATGAGCATACGATGAAATGCTTTTTTTAAGGTGAAACGAATATCTGACAGATCATTATCAACTAGTGCAGTACCTATCTCAGGTGTTAAAGTGATTTCTGTATTATTTATGACTATTGGCTTGTTCAGTTCATCAAAGAGGTTCTGGGTGATTCGCCTGGTATTTGATGGGGTTTCAATGTGCAACGCCACCACAAATTCATTATTTGAAACCCGGCTCACCAGATCTTCGGGCTGCAATACATGTTTGATGCGATTGACGACGTGATGAAGACATTCCAATTCCGATCCGTGGAAATCCGGATGATGTAAAAAACTCATTTGCGGAAAGGACAGATAAACTAAGTTCCAGACGGAATTCTGGTAGTCTTTGAGGCGCAACTTGCTCTCTAGCTGATTAATGAAAGTCTCTATATAAGGCAGTCCTGTTATGGGATCCGTTGCCATTCCGCTCTCCAACTGCACAACCTGTGTAATATCACGGGTTAAACCAACAACATATGTATCATTTTTATATTCTATTGGGATTAATACGGATTCACCATACCGCTCTTCCTGATCAATATTTAAACGATCCCGATATGTAATCGGGTGTTTCTTTTGAATGGCCTCCAGGTACTTCAGAATCAGGTGATCAGCCACATCCTGGTGATACACTTCTTTGATGGTTCTGCCGATATCTTCATCTTTTAAAGAGGCTAATTTTTTGGCGGTGTAGCTCACTCTGTGGTAACGGAAATCATCCGGCGGTACATACTTCATCAAAAATACAATATCAAATAACTTAGTAAACATTTCAAAAAGCTGTTCTTCATTAAATATAATCTGGTTTCTCTCGTTGCTCATCCATAATCACCTTTGTCAGTTTTTAACTTACCTTCATCTTTCCGCCTTTCTAAAAATACAGACTTTTGAATATATATCGACTAAAATTGTTATTATTTTAGCTGATATAGTCATTTTTCTAATTATGGATAGAATTAGAAGTCCATTTCCCCCCCACGCATTTCCAGGGATCTTTTAATTTGCTAATATATTAATCTACTAAAATTTGGTATTTATTCATTGACTTATCCTCGTTAAGCGCTTACACTTAAATTAAGTATATTCTGAAAATTGAATAAAGTAAACGCATCATTTTAGATGTGAGTTAGTTAAGAGTAAAGGGGCAATTTATATGAAAGTACCTCTCTTGAATCATAAATCAGTAAAAATGCGGGGACTTGTTTATCGTCATACAGGTGATAACAAGTCCCTTTTCGTTTGCGCACTTTATTAAGCTAAAGGCATGAGGTGATAGCATGATTGAACTGAACGGCAATGATTTAACACTTAAAGATGTGGGACGGGTGATTTTTGAAGAAGAACCAGTCACCATATCTCAGGAGAGTATGAGAAAGGTACGGGCCAGCCGAACAGCCATTGAACATATGATTCGAACCAGGCAGGTCATCTATGGAATCAACACCGGCTTTGGAAAGATGAGTGATGTCGTTATTGATGATGATGCCCTTGATGAGCTGCAGCAAAACTTGATCCACTCCCATTCATGTGGGGTTGGAGAACCTTTTTCTGAAACGATTAGCCGTACTATGGTTCTTCTTCGGGCCAATGCACTGGTAAAAGGTTATTCAGGGGTAAGACCAATCATTGTTCAGCGGTTGCTGGATCTCCTTAATCATCACATTCACCCTGTCATCCCGCAGCAGGGTTCTCTGGGTGCAAGCGGAGATCTGGCCCCCCTTGCACATCTTGCTCAAGTAATCATGGGGGAAGGAGAAGTATTTTATCAGGGAAATAGAATTCCAACCAAACAGGCTTTTAAACTTGCGGGACTTTCCCCTGTTCAGCTAAAAGCAAAAGAAGGATTAGCTCTCATTAATGGAACACAGGCTATGACAGCAACAGGAGTGGTAGCATATCTGGAAGCCGAAAGACTTGCATTTCAAAGTGAATGGATCGGCGCCATGACACTGGAAGCTTTAAGGGGCATCATTGATGCTTTTGATGAAGACATTCATCGGGTCCGGGGATATCCTGAGCAGATTGAGACTGCAAGAAGAATTAGGCTGTTCCTTAAGGACAGCAAGCTGATTACGAGACAGGGAGAATTGCGGGTGCAGGATGCTTATTCCTTGCGCTGCATGCCCCAGGTCATCGGTGCTTCATGGCAGTGTTTGAACTATGTCAAAGAAAAACTGGAAATTGAAATCAATGCTGCTACAGATAATCCGCTTATTTTTTCAGAAACGGGAAAAGTGCTGTCCGGCGGCAATTTTCACGGTCAGCCTGTGGCTCTGGCAATGGATTTTATGAAAACGGGTGTGGCGGAACTGGCCAACATCGCAGAAAGGCGAGTAGAGCGGCTGGTGAATCCTCAGCTCAATGACTTGCCGCCCTTCCTCAGTACCAATCCTGGATTGCAGTCAGGTGCCATGATTATGCAGTATACGGCTGCATCCCTTGTATCGGAAAACAAAACTCTGGCTCATCCTGCCAGTGTGGACTCGATCCCATCATCGGCTAATCAAGAAGACCATGTAAGCATGGGAACCATCGCTGCCCGCCATGCCTTCCAGATTATTCAAAATGTACGGAGGGTACTGGCGATTGAGCTTATATGTGCCATGCAGGCGGTTGAATACAGAGGTGTTGAAAAAATGTCATCTGTCACCCGGAGATTTTTTGAAGCTGCCCGGGAAATCGTCCCCCGTTTTGAGCAGGATCGGATGTTTTCCAGAGATATAGAAGAAATGACGGAATGGTTAAAGGGACTGAGCACCGAACAAATGGATGAGTATTTATGTCCATCGTCGTTTCAAATCAATTAGGAAGCGGAAGGAAATGAAATTTTTAACAGAGATAAAGTTAAATGGCGAAATAAATTTTCCGGATGTTTTCTGTGGTTCCTAATGATTTTCACTACTGAAGCATAAATGATTGGTAATAAAAATTTAGGAGGAATAGGATTATGCCAAAAG
This sequence comes from Bacillaceae bacterium, assembly GCA_017656265.1. Taxonomy (GTDB): domain Bacteria; phylum Bacillota; class Bacilli; order Bacillales; family Alkalibacillaceae; genus Melghiribacillus. Next base: position 214,364 of record JACDOD010000002.1, read on the forward strand.
GTTCAAAAATCATTCGTGCACCACGGGGCACAAAGCTGAATACAAAAGGGTGGATTCAGGAAGCAGCTCTCAGAATGCTGATGAATAACCTCGATCCTGAAGTGGCTGAAAAACCGGAGGAGCTTGTGGTTTATGGCGGAATCGGGAAGGCTGCCCGAAACTGGGAAAGCTATCACAAAATTGTAGAGACGTTAAAGGAACTTGAAAATGACGAAACATTGATTGTGCAGTCAGGTAAGCCCGTAGCAGTGTTTAAATCCCATGAGGATGCACCACGGGTACTGCTGGCCAATTCCAATCTCGTTCCGGCCTGGGCCAACTGGGAAACGTTCCGTGAACTGGAGAAAAAGGGTCTGATTATGTTTGGCCAGATGACTGCCGGGAGCTGGATTTATATTGGTACCCAGGGGATTCTTCAGGGAACCTATGAAACGTTTGCAGAAGCTGCCCGCCAGCATTTTAATGGCTCCTTAAAAGGGACATGGACAGTAACAGCAGGTCTTGGAGGCATGGGAGGTGCCCAGCCACTTGCTGTGACCATGAATGACGGGGTTGTGATTGCAGTAGAGTGTGATGAACACCGCATTCGCCGCCGGATCGAGACGAAATATCTAGATGTGATGACCGATTCCCTGGATAAAGCCCTGGAAATGGCGAAAGAGGCAAAATCAGAGGGGAAACCTCTTTCCATTGGCTTGCTCGGGAATGCAGCGGAAATTTTGCCTGAGCTCGTCAGGAGGGGCGAGGTGCCAGATCTCGTAACGGACCAGACGTCTGCTCACGATCCATTAAACGGGTACTTGCCGGAAGGAATGTCCCTGGAAGAAGGGGAAAAGCTGCGCAAGTCTGACCCGGACGAATACCTCAAGAAAGCTAGGGAAAGCATCGCTAAACATGTGCAGGCCATGCTGGATTTACAGCATGCTGGAGCGGTTGTTTTTGATTATGGAAATAATATTCGCCAGGAAGCCTATCATGCTGGTGTTAAAAATGCCTTTGATTTCCCGGGGTTTGTTCCTGCTTTCATTCGGCCGCAATTTTGCGAAGGAAAAGGTCCGTTCCGCTGGGCTGCCCTGTCCGGAGATCCGGAAGATATTTATAAAATTGATGATGTGCTGTTGAAGGAGTTTGAGGATAATGAACATCTGTGCAAGTGGATTCGCATGGCAAAAGAGAAAGTGGCATTTCAGGGACTTCCTTCCCGAATCTGCTGGCTCGGTTATGGGGAGCGGGCGAAATTTGGACGAATTATCAATGACATGGTCGCATCCGGAGAAATTTCTGCTCCTATTGTTATCGGCCGGGATCATCTCGATTGCGGCTCAGTGGCATCACCAAACCGGGAAACAGAAGGGATGAAAGATGGGAGTGACGCCATTGCCGACTGGCCGATTTTAAACGCCCTGATTAATGGCGTGAATGGAGCGAGCTGGGTATCTGTTCACCACGGCGGCGGTGTCGGCATGGGGTATTCCATTCATGCCGGGATGGTCATTGTGGCAGATGGTACAGAAGCTGCTTCAAAGCGCCTGGAGCGGGTGCTCACCTCTGATCCAGGCATGGGTGTGGCCCGTCATGTGGATGCGGGTTATGATCTTGCCGTCAAAACGGCAAAGGAAAAAGGTGTTCATATTCCGATGCTGGATTAAATAGGCTGGGATATATGCTGGCAATAAATTTTTAAAGTAAAAAGAACAGGCTGCAGAACGCCATGCCTGTTCTTGTCTATTCGTAATGATAGACGGACTGATTGTGTTATAGATAATTTGTTAAAAAAGTCTGAATCATCTCCATTGAAGACATACAGAGGAGGAATAGTGATGGAAACATCGGTAGACTTAGTGATTCATCATATCGGGCAATTGTTGACCATGGATAAGCCTGGACCCGTAAAAGGGAGGGAAATGAAGAATCTGGAAGTCATTGAGAATGCACTGGTTGCTGTGAAAGATGGAAAGGTCGTCTGGGCCGGGCTGGAAAAAGAGGCTCCTGAATTTGGGGCTTCTCAGAGGGTAGATGCAGGAGGGAAGCTGGTTACCCCGGGCCTGGTGGAACCCCATACCCATCTGGTATTTGGTGGGTCCCGGGAGCATGAAATGACCCTGAAGCAAAAAGGTGTACCCTACTTACAAATTTTGAAACAGGGTGGGGGAATCTTATCCACTGTCAAAGCAACCCGCGAAACGTCTGAAGAAGAGCTTTTGAAAAAGGCTCTTTTCCACCTCGACCGGATGGCGATCCATGGGATTACCACAGTGGAAGCGAAAAGCGGTTATGGGATGGATCGGGAGACAGAACTGAAACAGATGCAGGTGGTGAAAAAAGCCAACGAATCCCATCCCCTGGATCTGGTGTCTACCTTTTTGGGTGCTCACGCCATTACGTGGGAATACAAAGATAACCCGGATGCCCTTTTAGATGAGATGGCTGGCATGTTTGATGAAATTAAAGAAGAAAATCTCGCAGAATTTGTGGATATTTTTTGTGAAACAGGAGTTTTTACCGTAGAACAATCCCGAAGATATTTATCGGAGGCCAGGGAAAAAGGATTTGATGTAAAAATTCACGCGGATGAAATTGTTCCGTTAGGCGGTACCGAATTAGCAGTCGAACTCGGGGCCGTAAGCGGGGATCATCTGGCGGTGGCATCTGAAGAAGGCATCAGGTTGCTGGCTGAATCCAATACGATCGGAGTGCTGCTCCCGGGAACGACCTTTTATTTAGGGAAAGATGAGTATGCACCGGCCCGGAAAATGATCGAGGCCGGGGCGGCTGTTGCTCTGTCCACCGACTTCAATCCGGGGAGCTGTGTGACAGAAAACCTGCAGCTGATTATGTCCCTTGCAGCGCTGAAACTGAAAATGACACCGGAAGAAATCTGGCATGCAGTTACCATTAATGCGGCGTATGCCATTAACCGGGGGGAAGAGGCCGGTGTGATTGCAAAGGGACGGAAAGCGGATATCGTGATCTGGGATGCACCGAATTATCTGTATGTTCCATATCATTATGGGGTCAATCATGTGAATACGGTGTTTAAAGGCGGTCGAAAAATTTACGAGCGGGGTGATCTGATTGGCTGAGTTTAAACATGTCCGTCCAGCGGGGGAGGCCATTTTCAAGGATCGTTATATTACGAAAATAAAAGAGCTGATGATGCCGTGGCAGGAAGGGCTGAAAGGGGAGTTTGGCCTGGTTGGCGCTCCTCTGTCTAAGTCATCCATTAGTCATTCCGGTTCTGCCTTTGCCCCGGGGTCCATTCGGGCGGCGATGCAATCATATTCGACGTATTCGGGAGAAATGGGGGTCGATTTGAAAGATCGGGTGATCGTGGATTTTGGAGATGTAGATTTGCACCCGACGGATATTCCGGGGAGTCAGGAGCAGATTTACGAAGGGGTAAAGGAAGTTCTGGATACCGAAGCCGCTGATCACTGGTTGGTTTTGGGCGGAGACCATTCCATCAGTTTTCCTTCCATTCGTGCCTTTCGGGACACGTTTGGCCGTATTGGGGTCATTCAGTTCGATGCCCATCATGATTTAAGGAATCTGGAGGACGGCGGCCCGACGAATGGAACCCCATTTCGGAGTCTTTTGGAGCATCAGGTTTTGGAAGGCAAGGATTTAATTCAAATTGGGATTCGGGATTTTACGAATGGCAAAGCTTATGATCAATTCGCGAAGGAAAAGGGCGTAACGGTTTTTACGATGGGAGATGTAAGAAAGCAGACAATTGAGGATCTGGTGGATCAGTCCCTGAAGCAGCTGGAAGATCAGGTGGATGTGATTTATCTTTCGGTCGATATGGACGTGCTCGATCAGGCCTTTGCCCCGGGATGTCCGGCGATCGGTCCCGGGGGCATGGACAGCTGGACCCTGCTTGAAGGGGTGTATCATGCTGCCAGACACCCAAAGGTTCGGGCTATGGATATTGTCGAGATTGATCCAACGGTTGATTTCCGCAATATGACAAGCCGCGTTGCCGCCAACGTCATCCTGGCGTATATAAAAGCTAAAAATTAGTGTTTAAGGTACCTGTCTTAAGGTACCTGCTCTCTTTAAAGTGCCAGTCCTTTGTCTTTAAGGTGCCTGTCACTTGTCGATTTATGTCAATTATCGAATGGTAAGTGATGTTGGTTATTCAGACTGTAGATTACATAAAAAAGCTGGAACGCTTAGCGGTTCCAGCTTTTTTTATGGAGACGTATGATGATCGAAGGGTACCTGGGGGATAAGTGATATGCAAAACTACTTCAAAATTGGAGATTCAAGTTAACAATCAGTCAGATTCAACCAGTTGAATAAACCGGTTATTCTTTATATGAGGGTGAAAGGGGTCGATACGTCTCCTTGTCTGGCAGGCTTTTTAACCTCGCCTGCTGCGTCTCTGACATCACCATACAGGTTCGTCGAAAGACGTGCACTTATTGATTATGTTATACCATGGTGCAAAAAAGAATGCGAATGCGTAAAATGCAAAAATTTTTGTCGAATGACCCTAGTTTTGTCAAAATTCTATAGGAATTTTGACAAAACTGAGCCCAAAAATGACAAAATTGCAGAATTTTTTAAAGAAAATTAACGTTGCTTAGTAAAGAAGTTCGACACGTTTCGTTTTCATTAGACAACAAAAAAGGACAAGAGATTGCCAGTTTTTCAAAAGTAAGTGACAAGTAAGTCATGTAAATTATATGTAAAAAATCATTCACATATTCAAATAACCATATGGTTATATTATAATGGGTTTGGTGATAAAATGATATGAATCATTTGACAAAAACCGACAAGTGACAGGCACCTGTCGAAGCGAGAGGTGGTGAGCATATGGAATTTGATGTGCTGGCAGGGAAAATGAAAGCATTGAGCGATCCCACACGCTTAAAAATTATTGCTCTGCTAAAGATGAGAAGTTGCTGTGTTTGTGAACTCGTACCTATATTTGGGATTTCCCAGCCTGCAGTTTCAAAACATATGTTTCGGCTTAAATCTGCAGGTCTTGTGAAGGAAGAGCGTCAGGGAAAATGGGTGTTTTATTCTTTAAATGAAGATGTATTTCAGGAAATGGGCTTTGACCTTACCCGGCTGCCGGACCTTTCGCATGAGATAAAATCCATTGAAGAGCAAGGTATCAGTGTGCAATGTGAAATACCCGAGTAATGTAAAGATTTTTCGACAAGTGACAGCCACCATAAAAGAAGGCAACCCAAGGGAAGGGTGGCTAGAGATGATGTGCCAGAAAAGAATCAGAAAAGACACCAGATGAAGTGGGAAGGATGATTAATATGGCTAAACCAATTGCAAAGAAGCTGTCGTTTTTGGATAGATACTTGACCTTATGGATATTTGCAGCCATGGCGTCAGGAATTATCATCGGTAATCTATCTCCACAATTTGTAGACTTTCTAAATGAGTTCCAAATTGGCACAACGTCCATTCCGATTGCTATCGGGCTGATTATCATGATGTATCCTCCCCTGGCTAAAGTAAAATATGAAAAGCTAGGGGAAGTGTTCAAGGATGTTAAGATCCTGGGGTTATCCTTATTTCAGAACTGGGTGATCGGTCCAACCCTTATGTTTGTTCTGGCCATTATCTTTTTGCGTGATTATCCCGAGTATATGGTTGGACTGATTATTATCGGGCTCGCTCGCTGTATAGCGATGGTCATAGTCTGGAATGACCTTTCAAAGGGAAGTACGGAGTATGCAGCAGGTCTGGTTGCGTTTAACTCTATTTTTCAGGTCTTTTTTTATTCCGTTTACACCTACTTATTTGTCACGCTGTTCCCGAAATGGCTTGGATTGGAAAGCATGGTTATTGACATTTCTATGGCGGAAGTGGCTAAAAGTGTCCTTATCTATTTAGGGATTCCGTTCATTGCGGGCATGATTACCCGGTTTGCGTTTGTCAAAACAAAAGGCCATAACTGGTATGAAACAAAATTTGTTCCAAAAATTAGCCCTCTAACCCTTGTAGCACTTTTATTTACGATTGTTGTAATGTTTTCACTGAAAGCTGATATGATTGTAGAACTGCCACTTGATGTAGTTCGAATTGCGATTCCGCTGCTTATTTACTTTGTGGTAATGTTTTTCATTTCATTCTTTATGGGTAAAAAAGCAGGTGCGGATTACTCTGTCAGCACTACGCTATCGTTTACCGCAGCCAGCAACAACTTTGAATTGGCCATTGCGGTTGCCATTGGAGTATTTGGCATCCATTCAGGCGCTGCCTTTGCTGCAGTCATTGGGCCGCTGGTAGAAGTGCCGGTAATGATTGCACTGGTAAATGTAGCGTTGTGGCTGCAGCGCAAATATTTTTCGACAAGTGACAGGCACATTTAACGAGGGTTGGCAGGTAGACAATAGGCTCAATCCCTTCAGGCCAACAAGACCATTCGACAAGTGACAGGCACCGCCTGGGGAAAGCGCACAAAATAAATGCAAATTTCATTCGACAAGTGACAGGCACCACTTGATTCATGAAAGGGGAGTATTTAATGAAGAAGCCGGTTATTTATTTTCTGTGTACGGGGAATTCATGCAGGAGCCAGATGGCGGAAGGCTGGGCGAAACATCTGGCTGGGGATCAAGCAGAGGTCTACAGTGCAGGTGTGGAAACTCATGGCCTTAATCCCCGTGCTGTGGAAGCCATGAAACAGGCCGGAGTAGACATCAGCGGACACCAATCAGAACTCATTGATCTGGATTTGTTAAAGCGGGCAGATTATGTTATTACACTGTGCGGGGACGCCAATGACAAATGTCCGACAACACCACCTCACGTCAACCGCATGCACTGGGGATTTGAAGACCCTGCAAAAGCTACGGGTACAGAAGAAGAAATTATGATAAAATTTAAAGAAGTACGTGATCAAATCAAGAACCGCATTGAGACGTTCTTAAAAAATGAATTCGAAATGTGGGGGTTTGAATGCGAAAAATAAAATTATCAAATGGCAAGGTAGTGGAGGTAGAGTGTCTGAGCTGTGCAATTGTAAGCGGGAACGTGGAGCCTGATGGAGGGACCATAGTGGAGTCAGCCCATTTCCATGCCCATCAGGATGTGGCGTACCCCATTAAAGGGCTAGTCATATTAGCCTCCAAACGTCATATTAAAACCTTTGACCAGCTCACAGATGAAGAAGCGGCAGACTACATCCAGATTCTTCGCAAAATCAGGGAAGCTCAGCGAAACGTATTGGGAATCGAGAGTGTGTACTATTTTTACAACGAAGATACCACCCATCATTTTCACACCTGGATGGTTCCCCGTTATGAGTGGATGTATGAATTTGGCCGCTCAGTGGAATCAGTCCGTCCGGTTCTGCTCCACGCAAGAGAACATATGAATGGTGAACAACATGTTCAGGAAGTCAGAAAATCCATTCAGCTGCTGCAAAAAGAATTACAGGCAGCGCCATAAAAAGAATCGACATCCCTTTTGATCGGGATGTCGATTTTTTGTATACGGGTGGCATCAGTCTAATGGTCTCTATTATTTTTTACATGAGCCAACGAATTCTAATTCACACAAAACCACTTATCGCTCTCTTGCCACTACACCATTATGAACTTTAATATATCCATGCTGCAAAATGTCAAAACCGTTTTCGTAAATATACAGTCCCATTTGCTCGACGGTCATAAGTTCCCGGTACGTATGGTTCATCACATCAGCCATAATGTGATAATACAGGCGAGAGCGTACCTGGTTCCGCGGGGTCGTAAAGATTGCATAGCCGCCAGGTTTTAAAAAACGCCGATGCCAGTCCACAACCTCAGGCTTATAGTCATCAGGAAAATGCTCAAGCAAGCCCACAGACAGGACAATATCAAACTCCTTTCCGTACGTTAAATTGCGGATATCTTCCACCACATATTCAATCTGAAAATCATCTTTATAATAGACTTTCGGTTGTCCAGTGGCAGGGTTTTCTCCTAAAAACGGATAGCTGTCTGGAAATTCCTCAAACCGTGTTGTTTTACAGTACTCATCATAATCGACCAGCACGACTTCAGCGCCTGGATACATCGCAGCAAGCTGCATGGCCTCATATCCTTCAGCCGCACCCAGAAATAAAATTTTTGGCTTCTCCACGTCCAGCCCTTCAAATAGGGCACGCTTGCCCCTGGGATCCCAGATGCCATCTTCAATTCGATGGGCATAATTCCACAGGTGAATCCGCACCATATCCCCGAGGGCTGACTTAATTTCTCCAGGCTTAAACTGCTTTAGGCTCCGCATAAACTGTTTCTTGCTTTTATCCAGTTCAGCCGGAACATCCTTAACGAACCATTCATGAAACGCTTTGTTAAAAAATTGCCAGGATGTGTGAGGGTCCATATCCTTGCCCTCTTGTTCTTCCCACTCCAGGCGGTCCCGGGAAAATTTTTTGACCTCATAAGGCTTCCCGACGTCATCCCATGTCAACAGCGACCAGTCCCGCACCGTGTTTAGCCGGACAAATTTGTTGTATTCTTTTTCCGAAAAATTCGGGCGCAATTCAGCACGAAAACTGCTGTGAAGGCGGGTGGAACCGATGTCCTCCTCGGTATAAAGGGGATTCGGATTCTCATTCCATAAGTTTTCAGCACCAGCCGGTTCGACTTTCGACATCTCACCACTCCTAATAGTCAGAATATTTATTCTATTATATACGTATATGAAAGCGCTCACAATATAAATGCTGCAATATCTGGAAATGATGAGCGACATGTCTGGCAACTCACAATGGAAAGTGGATTTTTGATACATGGTAGCGAAGTAGGAAGGTTTACAAATATATAGGGTAGGGGGTATAATAAAAACAAAACCATTGATAATGATTTTCAATAGAGGTTGTTGAACGTTATGGATAAGGAGAGGGACGGCATGAATCTCTTTGACATAAAAGAAGGAGAAAAAGTGACCATTATCAGCATGAACGGACTCCATGACAGTGTTCGCCGCCGTTTGCAGCATTTAGGGCTAATGGAAGGTTCAGAAATTTGCTATCAATGCAAGGTTCCCTTTGGCGGACCATGTATTCTGGCAACAGAGAATCAAAAAATTGGGATTCGCCGGAAGGATGCCGCCTGTATACAGGTGAGGAAATCATGATAACCTATGCGCTATTTGGAAATCCCAATACAGGGAAAACATCATTGTTTAATCAATTGACCGGATCTTATCAGACTGTGGGAAACTGGGCTGGTGTCACGGTCGAAAAAAAGATCGGAAAACTTAAAGGAAACCAGGGAGAACTCATTGACCTTCCTGGCATATATACCCTTAATCCTTTATCTGAAGATGAAACGGTTGCGATGAACTTTCTGCTGCAGGAGTCTTTTGAAGGTGCCGTCAATATTGTGGATGCATCCCATCTGGAAAAAAATTTGCGTTTAACCGTGCAGCTTTTGGAGTTTGGCAGACCGCTCGTCATTGGCTTAAACATGATAGATGTAGCCAGACGACGGGGCATTCATATCGATGTTGTAAAGCTTGGGAAAGAACTTGGTGCCCCTGTCATTCCCATTATTGCCCGAAGCGGACAGGGCTTAGATCAGCTTCAGACATCTCTGGCACAACTATCGGATAAGTCTAACCGGGCTCTGAAGCTAAACTATGGAGATGCTGTAGAACAGGCAATCGAAAACATCGAGGCAAATATACCTGATGATACCCATAACCGCCGCTGGCTTGCTCTTCAATTTTTGGAAGGGAATCCGATTGTTGAAAAATATTTATCTGAAAAGGTATCGCTAGATGATTTAAATAGTTTTAAACAGCAGGCAGAAAAACTGCTGAATGGGCGATCTTTATATCAGCATATCCAAACGGTTCGTCATCAGTATGTTCAAGATGTGATTAGAAATACGGTCCAACAAGGGGACACTGCTCATAAGATCCCCCTTTCGGAACTGCTGGATCATGTGTTTACCCATCGGATTTTTGGTATTCCTATTTTTCTTGGACTCATGTTTCTGATTTTTCAATTTACGTTTGACTGGCTGGGTACGCCCTTATCGGATGCACTGGATACCTTTTTTGCCGGACCGCTGACAGGGTGGCTGGAAGGACTTCTTGGAGCTATGGATACCACCGTATTTATTCATCGGTTAATCATCGATGGGATTGTTGCAGGTGTAGGCGGGGTACTTGTGTTCGTCCCGCAGATTTTCATTTTGTTTTTCTTCATTTCAATGATAGAAGATTCGGGTTACATGGCCCGGGTAGCCTTGCTGATGGATCGCATGATGGAGAAAATCGGGCTGAACGGAAAAGCCTTTATTCCAATGATTATTGGTTTTGGCTGTAATGTCCCAGCCGTAATGGCAACGAGAAGTATTGAACAACCAAAGGAACGGCTGATTACCATGCTGCTGTCCCCGCTGATGTCCTGTTCAGCCCGGCTGCCAGTTTATGCTTTGTTTGCTGGTGCTTTTTTTGCCGAGAATCAGGGAATCGTAGTCCTATCCCTCTATGTGCTGGGAATTGTCCTAGCCTTTGCACTGGCTAAACTGCTGTCATCAACGATTTTGAGAAATGAAGGGTCTTTTTTTGTGGTAGAATTGCCGCCATATCATGCGCCGCAGGTAAGATCTTTAATTCGTAGCACCTGGGAAAAAGGGAAAGGCTTTATCAAAAAAGCAGGTACCATTATTTTTGCAGGAACTGTTTTTATTTGGCTGTTATCATATAGCGGACCAACTGGCATGGATGTATCGATTGATGAAAGTTTTCTGGCAGTGGCAGGTCAATGGATTGCCCCCCTTTTAGCCCCCATTGGTTTTGGTACGTGGGAGGCTGGAGTTGCGTTAATGACAGGTGCCCTGGCTAAGGAAGTCATTATATCCACGATGAACATCATTTATTTTGTTCCAGACGTGGATACCCTTAAGGGAGTGATTATGGCCAGCTTCACATCACTTCAGGCATACAGTTTTATGGCATTTGTGCTTCTGTATATGCCATGTATTGCCACCGTAGCAGTCATTCGAAAAGAGTCCCATTCCCTGAAATGGACGCTCTTTTCTCTCGTGTACGGGCTCGTTCTGGCCTATCTGGTATCCCTGGTGATTTATCAAGTTGGACAACTGCTAGGATTTTAAAAGAGAAGAGGGTTTTTAAATGTTCATCAGTATTTTCCTTGGGGTTATGATATTCGGATATGCAGCCTGGCACTTGTACCGGTTCTGGAAAAAGAGCCGTGAGGAAGGGCCCTGTGGAACCTGTTCATTAAAAGCCAGCTGTCAGTCCGGCTGTTCCATTGTTCCTCCAGAAAAAAGACAGGAATATTTGAAGAAGATGAAAAAGGAAAAAAAGAGCAGAAAGAACCTTGACATCCTGCTCATTACTTGATTATATATAGGCAATCCATGTTAGGAGGAAATTTGTTTGAAAGTCGTTGTTCTTAACTGACTAAATGAATTGAATTAGGCTTTGCTACTCCCGATATGTCCCTGTAAAAATTTGTGCAGCAAGGACAAGGTCTTTCTATGCCCAAAACAGGTGAAGGGCTTTAGGAAGGGACCGGTTTTTGGACAAAGCTATGGTTAAGAACAGCGGTAAGTTCCATTGATCTTAAAAAATCTAGTTTGCGTCATGGTACCGTGCTGTTTTGCACGGTTTTTTCACGCTTTAATAAATTTCTGACACCTTTTAGACAGGGATGGAACAAATGCTGTTCTGTTCCTGTCTTTTTTTAAAATGAATGAGGAGGATCAGTTCAAATGAATTTTTTTGACCTTGTAACTATTTCAGAGAAGTATATGAAGGTGATTAACCCTTCATCTCCAGAAAAAATCTTGAAAGTAGGAGAAATGGTTCATGTTGACCAGTCTTCAAGGGTGCTGGATGTAGGAGCAGGTTTTGGCGAAACACTTGCTTTATGGGGAAACCATTTTCAAATAAGTGGTATTGGAGTGGATGTACGGCCATATGCCAGGGAGCGAGCCGAAGCAAGGTTTAAAGAGTTAAGCCTGGAGGAACGGTTGAAATTTGTCTGTATGGACGGAAAACAATTTAAAACAGATGAAAAGTTTGACGTGGTCGCCTGTCTTGGAGCTACCTTTATTTATGGTGATTTTAAAGGAACCCTTGAAAGCCTGGCTGCCATGATGAGGGAGGATGGACGGGCAGTAATCGGTGAACGGTATTTGTCAAGAAGTGATGCACCAGAATCACTGAAAAAGGAAGTTCAGACCGAATTTGAACTCTTACAGGATATTCGAAAATCAGGATTCGAACTGGAGTATATCGTCCGTTCCTCTCAGGATGAGTGGGATCGATATATTTGTGACAACTGGTATGGGTTAATCAAATGGCTGGAACAACACCCGAATCATCCTGAAAAGCAGGAGGTAATCGATTTTTTACATGAACATCAGGCTGATTATCTGCAGTTTGAGAGAGAGTATACCGGGTGGGCAATCTATATCATGCGAAAAAGTTTTAGCTAGATGAAAGTCATTCATCGGGTTAAAAGTTAAGAGGCTGGGGCAAAAACGCAAAAAGTAATGAAAAATCCGGACTTTATTCAATCGTCACATGAATAAGTTCGGATTTTATCAATTCGGTAAAATTCTTAGCTTTCCGCGGGTACGGCCTAAGCTTTCCTCGACAGCTCTTCCTTCGCTGCCTGCGGGATTTTCTGCTCGTGCTGTTCCCGTAACGCACAGGACGTGTTAGTGTCGACGTTGGCCACAGACGTGGCCGGTTTTAGTCGATCGGGAGTCTACGCATGTTGTCTCCGTATTTTTTTAGTAAATCGGTTCGTCTTGCTCACCGCTCATTTCCTGAGTCCCAGCCTCTTAAAATAGCCGGCCAGTTTATTCCTTTGCTGCAGCCAGCTGTTCCCTTAATTCCTTTAGCTCGTTCTCCAAGGTCTGCAGTGTTTTTTCTAATGGGGAAACATTTCCTCCCACAGATTCCATTTTGTCAAGATCGCCCTGAATGCGGATATAATCCATTTTCAGCTGAGAAATTTTGTCTTCTAGTTCTTTTCGTGTCATCCTATACACCTCAATTATCGTTGTCTTTTTCATTCTAGTAGATGATTGGCCGATTGAAAAGGATGAAGGTACAGGTACAGGGGATGGGGAGACAAACTGATTCATTTAAATTTGGTCATTATGCCTGCACATGATCTCAATTTCAACATAAAAAATAAAGTGTCGTGAAAGAGAGGTGAGAGGTTCATTATTTTGTAAAAAACGGCCTGATAAATCATGAATCTTAAGGGAATAACAGAAATGAAAAAACATTTAAGAAAGGGGTATCCGGTGGTGTATCAGGGAGACGAATGGCTTGTCCACCATCAGTTTATTGAACATCACAAAGGCTTTTGCCGAAACTGCGGGAGGGGACTCAATTCAGAGGAAGAATATAAATTGAAATTATGCCGCAATTGTTATAAACGGGCAATGAACCTCAAACATTAGCTATAAAAAAATCTGGCACCTGCTGATTGGAGGTGCCAGACCGTTTATTTATTTTTGAGTTACAAAATTTCTAAAACCAGAGAATCGCATACCGGCTCATATCCGATCCTGGTATAAATTTTATTTGAAGTCGGATTGGCTAAATCTGTGTATAGGAAACAAAAGGTATAATCGTTTAGTATTTCCTGGCTTAAATGTTTGACCAGAGAAGAAGCATACCCTTTTTTCCGTTCTTCAATGGGAGTATATACGAGTGTAACGGTCTGTCCATGATCCGTTTTTCTTGTTCGTGCAGCCATGGCGACAGGTTTATGATTCACTACCCATAAATAAAGAGATTCCTCTCTCACTTTTTCTTCTGCTAATTGTAAAGCTTCTTCCCTTGAGAGGGAACGTTCCAGTGTCTCTTTATTAAATGACAGCACCCAATCCCCTAAAAATGACAGATCTTCTTTATTTGCCAGTCGCATGATTCCTTTACTTTCTGGAATATCTTTAACTTCCGTCAGCTGATAAATCCGCTGCTCCATGCCTACCTTGTAATCCTGTCTGTTAACCTTTTTCCAGGCTTCTGCATATACCGTGACCTGATGTTTTTCTCCGATCAGGCTGGGGATCTTGATTTTAGAAGCAGCCAGGTTTTTGGCTGCAAACTCAGCTGTTTGGACTATTTGTTCTGCATCATGAAATGTAACGATCAAATGATGGGGAGGCGTCATTAAAAAAGAGCCGAGGATTTTTTGTTGATCCTCGACAGTGGCCATCAGTATATCCGAATGGTTCTTTTGATTCAGTAGGCGGTTTAACACACCGATGGGAAGATTATGACAGGCTTCATTTTTTAATAATAAAGGTTTAACCCTACGATAAAATTCGACTGTATTGTCATACACCATCCAGTGCATCATCTTCATCTCCTTTTACTTTTTATCATATTCCAATGGGAGTGTGCTGGTTATAACCCCATAAACATAGGAATTAGCAGCTGCATATATACCCGCATGGTCAGACCAAGAACCAAAAATGAAAGAGCGTAAATACCGAATAACAGATAAATGAAATCAATGGAACGGTCTGGCTCTTCCGGTAATTGTTCTTTTAAGATGAATGCGGGGATGACAAAAAGAGCCCCCAGTGTTCCAATCAGGCCGGCAATTACCGACAGGGTATTCAGCTGCATCATGCCTAATAGCAGTCCGAAAAGGTATATGAGCAGAAATGGGATGACATAACCCCCAAATTGGGCTGCTGCCGTTTTAAAGCTGGCATCCGCTTTGCTGATGTAAAGTCCGCCAAATGTAGCACCTGCTACCACCAGCTGCATAGCGAAAAATCCCAGAAACGGCATGACGAAAAATTGAAAGAAAGGTACATTTCTGAACATCGGATGATTCAGGGATATGAACATAAATAATGAAGTGATGAGTGCAAACAGTCCCATAGTGATGATCCCGTGTACAAATCCTTCATCATTTAGCATCTTAGCACTGGAAGGCTGTTTTACGTGGGCCAGAAAAAATTGCCCATAGCTTGTTTTCAAAGTTTCGGACGAAGGGGGATTGCCAGTGGGCTGGTCATCATCTTCCCCCATTACATCTTTTAATGAATTTCCGCAATTGAAACAAAATAGACCTTCATCCACTTCCTGACCGCAGTTTGGACACTTCATGTTCATCCCCCCAATAATTTTTTATGCCACCTGGATAAAACAATGTATATACCTTTTATTCGACAATACCCGAGTAACCTCCTTTAGCCCCAATAAAATTCCACGCAAAAGAAATGATTCCTTTTCAATGCCTGTTCTTCAAACCCACGAAAAATTCATTTATTCAATGTCACCAGCAATAAATAAAGAAAAAAAGTTATATTCAGAAAAATGCCAAAAAAGTATTATTCTAATATATATTTGTAAAGTTGTCACATGATTGTTAAAATGTTTTTGATGTTCTTAAGTTGACAGGTGTATAGGCTCTCAACAAAAGTGAGGGATACATGATGAGAGAAACATGGTTTTTTATAGATTCGGATATTCAAGCGCCTGCTTTTAATATGGCTCTGGATGAAGCACTGTTAAACTGGCATAGCCAGGGGCTGATTCCTCCGGTATTGCGCTTTTACCAGTGGGAGCCGGCAGGGTTGTCTTTGGGGTATTTTCAAAAAATTAAAGGGAAAATACGTGTGGACGCCGTGAAAAAGCACGGATTCGGAATGGTGCGCAGGCTGACAGGCGGACGGGCCGTACTCCATGATCATGAGCTGACTTACAGTGTGGTAGTCAGTGAAGAGCATGAAAAAATGCCAAAAACGGTCACCGAAGCCTATCGGGTAATCTCCCAGGGTATTCTGGAAGGCTATCGAAACCTTGGCATTCAGGCTGAGTTTGCGATTCCAGAGCGAAAACTCGGAAAAAACGGTTCAGCTGTCTGTTTTGAAGAGCCATCCTGGTATGAGCTTGTGATCGAAGGGAAAAAAGCAGCGGGAAGTGCTCAGACGAGACAGAAGGGTGTCATCCTCCAGCATGGTTCTATACCTATCAGCATGAATACCGATGTTCTTTTTGATCTGTTTGAGTATTCCAGTGAGGAGGTCCGAAAGCGGGCTAAAGAAAAATTTGCTGATCGGGCCATTACCATTGAGGATGCTTTGGGCAGAAGCGTTTCCATTGATGAAGTCAAAAACGCTTTCTACAAAGGTTTTGAACTCGGACTGGATATAGAGCTTAAACCTTATGAGTTAACCAGTGAGCAGCTGGATGAGGTTCATAAATTGGCTGAATCCCGTTACAGCAGTGATGCGTGGACTTATAAACGGGAGAAAGCAGAAGGGGTGGTTTAACATGAGCAAAAAAGAAGAATATGTGCGCAAGCCGGAGTGGCTCAAAATTAAATTAAACACCAATAAAAACTATACAGGCCTGAAGAAAATGATGCGGGAAAAACGGTTACATACCGTTTGCGAAGAGGCAAAATGCCCGAATATCCATGAATGCTGGGCTGTTCGGAAAACCGCTACCTTTATGATTCTAGGCCGAATCTGTACCCGTGCCTGCCGTTTCTGTGCCGTTCAGACTGGAAAACCGACGGAACTGGACTGGCAGGAGCCGGAACGCGTGGCAGAATCGGTTGAAATAATGGGGCTACGTCATGTGGTGGTGACAGCGGTAGCCCGGGATGATCTGGAAGATGGGGGAGCAGCTGTTTTTGCCGAAACCATTCGGGCTATTCGTCGCCGCAATCCGGGGTGTACCGTTGAGGTATTGCCTTCAGATATGAAAGGTGATTACGAAAGCCTGCATACATTAATGGACGCGAAGCCGGATATTTTTAATCACAACATTGAAACGGTTCGCCGCCTGACACCGAGAGTCCGTGCAAAGGCGACCTATGACCGTTCACTTCAGCTTCTGAAGCGGGTAAAAGAAATTGCCCCCGATACTCCGACGAAATCCAGCATTATGGTAGGTCTGGGGGAAACGAAAGAAGAGATCCTGGAGGCTATGGATGATCTTTTGGCCCATGATGTAGATATTTTAACCATTGGTCAGTATCTGCAGCCAACCCGAAAACATTTAAAGGTTGAGCGCTACTATCGTCCAGAAGAATTTGCGGAGTTAAGCCGGATTGCCCGTGAAAAAGGATTCAAGCATTGTCAGGCCGGCCCACTTGTCCGTTCTTCTTACCATGCAGATGAACAGGTAAGCGAAGCAGCGAAACGGAGAAGGGAACAATACGAGAAACATTACATTCAAAAAGCAGCAGAAAAGAATTAACCAAAGGGTTAGGGATTTCTCCAAAACCCCTTTGTAAAAAATGCATAAGGAAATGAAAATCCGAACTCATTCATAATCATATGAACGAGTTCGGATTTTTTACGTCAACATCCTTCGCTTTCCACGAGCCTGCCTTAACGCTTACAGTTGTAGAAAAAATGAACGCAGTTGTAGAAAAAAAGATTACAGTTGTAGAAAAAATGAACGCAGTTGTAGAAAAAAAGATTACAGTTGTAGAAAAAGTGAGTGTAGTTGTAGAAAAAGTGAGTGCAGTTGCAGAAAAAGCGAATGCAGTTGTAGAAAAAGTGAGTGTAGTTGTAGAAAAAGCGAGTGGAGTTGTAGAGAAAATGAATGCAGTTGCAGAAAAAGCGAATGCAGTTGTAGAAAAAGTGAGTTCAGTTGTAGAAAAAACGAGTGCGGTTGTAGAATAAACACGTACAGTTGTAGAATGACCATATGGATTTGTAGAATTTCCAGCTGCATTTGCCAAAGTATTAAGCGGAGCTGTTGAATATCCGCCCGGGATTAAAAAAATGGGTTCAGGTTCAAATTGATAGCAAAAAATCATCCATATATAGTCCAGACAAAATATCGGTCTCTAGTCTTACATGAAATCATCCTTCATCTTGACGATATTGATTTGCCTTTGAATTATCATAGAAGTATCAAGAGAATAAGGGGTGATTGAATCATGTTTCATTCTGAAATTGATGCCCGTTTAAGCGAATTCAAATATAGAAATGAACAAACCAACCTCCATGCCTGGAAACGAACTAACCAAACTAAAAGGAAAAACTGGAAATGCTATGTGCCAGTTTTCAAAAGTCGTAAAGAAGAACACTGTGCTTGCACAACATAAAATCTGCGCTATTTTATTTCTGACAAAACATATAAGCTACAAGCAGAAGAAAATATTTTAAACATTAGTATCGGCTGCCGCCAATACTTCCTAACACAAAGATAACAGTAGATCTGATCGGATGCAGACAAATTTAAAAAAGAAATAACCTTCCCCATACAGTCATGTATGCCATAGCAGGGGAGGTTATTTCTTTTTTACGTAAAAAAACTAGGGCAAAGGCTTTTAAATGCCAAAATAGCCTGGCCTCGAACGTTCCTCGAGCATGCAGTGCTGATAGATTTTTAATAGAAGGGATTACCCGAGAAGCCCCCCACCTCTTAGCATTAGAGTAAGGGGTGGGAGTATGTCACCAGGATCCTAAACGCTCATTAAGCCTGCGCACCTGGATTCCGCTGAATCGAATCCATTTCATGCAGTTGGTCATACTTATCTTTATATACGATATGCTTCCGGGAAAATTCAACAGGGCTTTCAATTCCGCTGGCTGCTGCCAGGTTATACAGCCCTTCCCGTAAAGAAACAAGGTAGTTGGTTACCCGATACGATTTTTCTTCTATGCTTAAAGCCTTTTGTAAATCAGGATCAGTGGTTGCCACCCCTACCGGACAGTTATTTGTGTGGCACACCTGGGCCATGATGCAGCCGACGGTCACCATAAAGGCACGGGCAATATTGACAAGGTCAGCTCCCATGGCCAGCGCAACCGCAATTCGGTCTGGAGTAAATAATTTTCCAGAAGCGATGATTTTCACCCGATCACGTACCCCATATTCTGTCAGCACATCATGAACCAGCGGCAGGCCAGAACGGAGCGGAAGCCCGACGCTGTCAGCCAGTTCCTGATAGGTGGCACCGGTTCCCCCTTCACCGCCATCGACCGTTATAAAGTCAGGTCCTGTTCCGGTTTCCTTCATCAAACGGGCTAATTCTTCTATTTCTGAACGCTGCCCTACAACTATTTTGATTCCTACTGGCAGGCCAGTAACCGATTGGATTTCTTCTACAAATTCGATCATAGACGCTGCATCCGCAAATTCCTTGAACCGATTAGGGCTGTCGACGGACTTGTAGGGTTCGAGATTTCGAATTTCTGCAATTTCCGGCGTCACTTTTTCTGCCTCAATGTGTCCGCCTCTCGTTTTAGCTCCCTGTGCAAACTTCAGCTCAATCGCTTTCACCTGCTCCAGTTCGCTTTTTTTCTTCAATAATTCCCAGGAGAATTCGCCATCTTTCGTCCGTACGCCAAACAATCCCGGGCCAATTTGCATGATGAGATCCACATTTCCCTTCAAGTGATAATCGGAAATGCCTCCTTCACCGGTATTCATCCAGGTTCCCCCGGCACGCCCCAGCCCGGTGGATAATGCTGTAATGGCCCGGTCCCCGAGTGCTCCGTAGCTCATTCCAGACATGCCGATTACCCCTTTTAGCCGGAATGGATAGCGACAGTTCGGTCCAATCACAACGGCATCTCCATCGGTTAAGAGAAAGGGATCAATTAACCTGTCTTCCCGGTGTTCTTTACGTGAAAACAGCAATTCCTTATCAATCGCATACACTTTCGTCTTAATTTTTGGCTCCTGGTCTATCCGGAGTTCTTCAGATTGCTTTGGAAACATCGTGTTTTTTATGTAAAAGCCGGGCTCTTCAAAATTTCGTTTCGATCCAAAACCTAACAGACGTTTTTTGTATTTGGCCGGAATCACAATATCCTGATAGTCTTTTCTCGAAAAAGGCTGGCCTTCATTGTCGTTGATAAACCAGTACTGGCGCAATTCGGGTCCGATATGCTCCAAAAAATATCGAATCCTCCCGATGATCGGGTAATTCCGGAGTACGGAATGGCTTTGCTGCCGGCGGTCAAAGAAAAAGAAATAAATTGCGAACAAACCTGGAATAATTAAAATGATGATAATAATAGTTGATAGAATTTCACTCAAATGAAACGTCTCCCTTCATCATGCCCTATAGTTTTGTTCGACTTATGGCCGGCTGAAACCTTTTTTGTCACTTGATTATATGTCCCAAATAGTGAAAAATGAACGTTCTTAACATCTAGAAAAAAATAACCGTGTGAATCAATGCACACGGAAAAAAATAAGTTTAACCTGCTGCAACTTTTTGTTTTTCTTTCTGGTAATCCACCCAGGTAAGCAAGAAAACAACTAAGAAAAAGAAACTGGACATTCCAAAAACGGTTCCAAGATCTAAACCGAAGACTTGAGCAATGGAACCGAATAAAATGCCGCTCATCCCAATCCCCAGATCGATTGAAGAATAAAACATACCATTGGCCACTCCACTGCGTTCAGGAGTGGTTTTAGAAATCACCCAGGCCTGCAGTCCAGGCATCATGGAACCGAACCCAATTCCGAATAGACCTCCAGCAATGGCGAGCATCCAGGAATTATGGGCATACACAAGAATCCACATGGCCACGAACGCAATCAACGAGGAACC
The DNA here is from genome assembly GCA_017656265.1 of Bacillaceae bacterium. Lineage (GTDB taxonomy): Bacteria > Bacillota > Bacilli > Bacillales > Alkalibacillaceae > Melghiribacillus. The sequence continues at coordinate 234,882 of JACDOD010000002.1, forward strand.
CAGAATAAGATGCCATGGCCCCTTTAAGTCATAAAACCTTCCGGACAGCGGACGGAAAATCGTTGCCATAATGGCATTCACCAGATAAAAGAGAAAAATATGCTCAATGCTCCGGTTTTCCCCAAAGATGACAAGGAACGTAATAATAGATCCATAGGCAAAGGTGGTCATCAGCGTCACAAAGGCAGGGTACCAGCTGTTTTTGTCAATCAATGACCCAAAAAAAGAAAACTTTGTGTCGCTTATAGAAGTATTCTGAACAACCTCGGGCGTGCGAAAAGCCGTCAAAGAAAACAGTATGAATCCTACTGTACCTAAAACTGCAGATATCATAATCAACAGGTTAAAGGAATAGTTTTGAAAGATAAAAATGCCAAGACTCGGGGCGATAATCATTCCGATTGTAGCGGAAAGACCAAAGTATCCCATACCTTCTCCAATTCTGCTTCTGGGAACTAAGTCCACGCCTGCTGTCCCATTCACCGTTGTAGACCAGCCCCAGGCCACCCCATGAATGAAACGCAAAAACAGAAGCAGAAAGATGATTTGCGTTAACGGGTACACCATCGTTAATAAGAGTAACGACAACGAACCAATTAAAACGAGTTTTTTTCGGGTCTGGCTCTCCAGTAAAAAGCCGATATAAGGACGAATAATAATCGCCCCTATGGAAAACAGGGTTGTCACCAGCCCGACCTGTGTCGCCGTAGCTCCGATATCTTCAATGTAAGGAGGAAGGGTTGGAATGAGCATCTGAAAGCTCATAAACGTAAATCCATTCCCCAAAATTAACAAGACAAAGGGCAACGTCCACAATTTTGCATTCTGCTGCATATCGTTCTCCACCTTTTATGTAAACATCATCTTGAACTAGAAAATGCCGCCCGATTGGTCAAAAAAGACAAACGGGCGACAGATTTCATCAACTTTTTTATTGTCATATACAAACCATAGCACAATTATCGAAATTTGCCTATGAAAAAGGGTTTTACAAAAAATGTAATTTTTATCAAAAGGTAAAATTCAATTGTCGGAATATGGGAGTCTTATAGATTCGACATTCATTTACTATTGTATTTTTATTACTTTCTCTACTTTAGCAGTGGGGTGTATAGTCCAGGTATCTGAATAGACCAGTTCTTCCACAATACACGCAGGCCCAATTTTTACAGAAGTACCTTTAATGTAGTTAGCAAATGTGGAATGAACAAGTATTTCTTCACCAATAATTTCGCTACATTCTAATTGTCTCTTTAAAGATAATGTTTTTCTTTCTGCATGAACGTTAATAAAGTTACCTAGTAGTGATCGTATATGACAAATACCAGAAATACTTAATTCAATATGATCTGCTTGTATAGAGACAGCTTGTATATTCCCTTTTGCTCGAATGTTTTTTGCGTTAATCCCCCTGGTAAATTTAAGGTATCCATTACTATAAATACTTGTTGTCATTCCTTCTTCGAGAGTCATCATTCCCGTGTTAACAATTTCCGTAGCTTTTAAAAACTTAAATGAAGAGACACCTTTGTTGCTTAATTGATGGACACACGTTTCGCCTAAAACAGTACGGTGAAGATATGGCAAATGACCAATAGGAAATTCAAAGATGATCATATATAATTAAGGTAAAATATGGATGTTGGATGGGCTGCTTTTTTTATTAAGAAGGGTAAAATCTTTTAAAAAAATGTGGAGGCTTATAATGTTAAAGGAAATTTGGTTCATCATATTATTTTTGTTTCTAACGGCATGCTATCAAACTAACGAGATTAGTACAGTAGATAAAAATGCTAATAATATGAAAAATATGGACAGCTCATCTAGTTTAAGGAATGATACAACACAAAAAATATTTGACTGGAGAGAAGCGGTACATACTTTCACCATCGAAAATTTTAACAGTAAAGGTCATGACACCCTTAGCATTTCTCTTCCTGATGAATGGGGAGCCATTACGACGCAATACGAGGGAGCGTATACGATAGTGAATGAGCAGGGGGAACGGATTGGAGAATGGTCGATTGTTGGACAGTCACCTGATCAGCCGGATGGTTTCCTGCCCAATCATATTGAATCGGAAGAGAAAGAAGCGATTCAGACAAAGCTGGGGAAAGGGCATATTTATCAGCTGGAATTAAGTCTTTCCGATCCTGAAACAAATGAGTCTTCTTCTCTCTATATGGTTTATGTCCTCATCCCAATTGCAAACATGGACCAGTCGTACAACTTTTTCATAGAGTTTCCATCTAGGCAAGCAGCCAAACACTATATGGAAGTGATAAAGGACTTGTTACAGTAATCAGCTTTTTGGATGATCAGGACTGTAAATCAAAGCTGGTGCAGCAAATGCAGGTATCAGGGGTGAATAATGGTTTAGAAAAAAGATGAGTTGATAGGTTTTTAGTATCCTGGAGTTCTGCATCGGGCAGTCGAAGGAGGTTCGTTTGTCCAGTAAATCGGAAAATACCCACCCTGATTTACTGGAGGAGAGCTTTAAACAGCGATGTTCAGATTACAGATGATTATGACCTTAGTTTCGCCAATCCTTTTGCCGCAAAATCATACGAAAATCCAGAATAAAAGGAAGACATCTACTTAAGAGAATGATACAACACAAAAAGTATTTAGTTAGAACGAGGAGATACAAACATTCACCATCGAAAAATTAAACAGTAAAGGTCATGACACCATTAGCATTTTGATCACTTATAGAATTAAGCTTTCCCGGTCCTTAAACAAATCACTCTTCCTCTCTTTATATGGTTTATGTCCTCAGATGATAGAGGAATTATTTTTTTACTTGATGAAAGGGGGTAAATTTTAGTGAAAAAAAGTATTTTAATATTTTTAGCATGCTTATTTACTATAGGATCATTGGTATCTGTTGGGTTAATTATAAAATATGACAGTGAACCTCCAGAAGTTCAAGGTGATTGGCCTGACAAAGATATAGATGAATTAATTAAAGATTCAGATTTAATAGCGATAGTTAAAGTAAAAGATAAAAAAATGAAAGAAGGAGAAAAAGAAGCAGGGCTAAAAAGGCAATATTCTACATTAAAAATAAAAGAGGTCATAAAAGGTAAACCGGGTAAAGATATCATTTTAAGTCAAGCACTTAATTTTGTGGATAAAGGTAAAGAGTATTTAATGTTTCTTTCAAAAGACTCAGATGGATATTACTACGAACTAACTAATGTATCTATTGTTCCAAAAAAGAACCGTAAGTTTAAATCTAAAATAAAGGGTTTGCAAGGAACTTTTTATGAAATTGAATTGATTAATAAAGTCAAGGAAAAAGTAAAATAACACCTAGGATAATGATTAACGTTTTTGTTCTTACTCACAGAAATTCTCCCAAAAACGATTAGTACCCAGGCTATTTGAAAAACTGTATTCCATATTTTTTAAAAAAAATCCCTCACTCTGATACAGGGAGATCCTGTTAGGGGCATCGAACTTGTTGAAGATGCAGACAGAGGAGTAATAGATATAAAAAACTTTTAATACATTGGTCAAATTAAAGAGCAAAAAAAGAAATGAATAATTCTTCAGTGGACTGTTAGGATTAAATCAAAAGAAATGAAAGCAGGGAATAAAATGAAAAAACAGTCCATAGGTTTATATGAAGGTATTGCTCTTTATATGGCCGCAATATTAGGTTCTGGGGTTCTGTTTTTGTCAGGGGTAACGGCTTCGATAGCAGGTCCAGCATCTATATTGTCCTGGTTACTTGTGATCATTCTCAGTTTTCCTCTGGCCTACTCATTTGCTTGTCTGGCACGTGATTATCCTGATGCTGGCGGGGCTGCAACATTTGTAAGAAAGGCATTTGGTTTTCATTCAGGAAATTTGGTGGGATGGTTTTATTTTGTCACTGCTGCCGTGGGACAGACCATTGTATCGTTGACCGGGGCATATTATGTCAGTCAGGCCTTTGATTTGCCACTGCGAGCCACACCTCTAATTGCTATAATGATACTAACCATTGCCGGTATAACGAATTATTATGGGGTCCAGGTAAGCGGGAAGGTGGCATTAATTCTCAGTGCATGTTTGCTCTTATTACTGTTGACTGCTGTTTTCGCTGCATTTCCGATGATTGAGTGGGCGCAGTTCTCACCTTTTCTTCCCCATGGGTGGTTTTCTGTCGGGACAGCTATGACTTTAATTTTATGGTCTTTTTTTGGCTGGGAAGCGATAACGAATCTGGCCGATCATTTTAAAAAGCCCGAAAGAAATATTGTGCGGAGTACCATCATTAGTGCGGTAATTATTGGAGCATTGTTTTTAGCATTAAGCTTAGTCACCATTGGAACAGGTACATATGGAAGTATTGAACGTGATCTTTCTCCCCTTGGCGTGATGATCGGGGAAAGACTGGGAATAGGGGCGAAAATGACTACAGGGATTATGGCCTTTATGATTTGTACAGGTACATCCAACGCTTTTGTGGCTAGCTTAGCTCAGCTGGGATATTCCCTGAGCAGGGATGGAGCTTTTCCAAAAACATTGTCAGTTTTGCATCCGGTTAAGCATATTCCCCGACGGATGGTGGTTTTTGTCATTGGGTTTGCTTCAGCAGGTGTTGTTGTTTCAGACTCTTTTTCTATAACCTTTGATGACTTATTGTTTATTCCTACATCCCTTGGGATATTTGTCTATATTTTTTCAATGGCTGCTGGAGTCAAGCTTTTCAAAGGGCAAACACTACCGCGGTGGTGTTCGTCGCTTTCCCTTATTCTTTGTATCCTGGTACTTCCATTTTTTGAATGGTTTATCACGGTACCGATTTTCGTAACAGGGCTCTATTTTGGATATATGTTGTTCCTACAGAAGGAACGTTCTGAACCCGGGAGGATGGATGCGCATGAAGATATCAGATAAACTTACAGTAGAAGTCATGTGGAAAGCCACAGTAACTTGTGATGTCCGTTATGATGGTGAATTTTTTTATGCCGTAATAACAACAGGAATTTTTTGCCGACCTTCCTGCAAATCAAAAACCCCGCAATTGAAAAATATCCGTTTTTTTAAATATACTCGAGAGGCAATGAGAGAAGGGTTCCGCCCGTGCAAGAGATGTCGTCCCGACCTCTACGTTAAGCATTACGATCCATCACAGGAAATTGTGGAGGATGTCAAAACGATACTGGAAAACCGTTATTATGAAACAATCCAATTAAAAAGACTGGCTCAGGATGTGGGTTTGAGTCCATTTTACCTGAACAGGCTGTTTAAAGAAAAAACAGGGTTCACGCCCCGGCAGTATCTTGAAAAAGTAAGAATCAGTAAAGCAGTTTTGTTGTTAAAAACTACCGATTTGAGCAGCACAGAAATATGCTTTCAAATTGGCTACGGAAATTTATCAAGTTTTTACAAAGCTTTTAAAAACATGACAGGCTGCTCACCTGGACAATATAGGGTGAATTAGTTTTGAAATTCTTAATAGCCGATTATTATACCTCAAGCAAGTCATCGGTGATTGTTTAGAAAATTATCCCCCACAGCATGGAGTCTAAAACAATAATTAACTGAAATTTCATAAAAATATGATAAATATGGTAAAATGAATACTGTAATAGGTGATGAGAAAACAATGAAATGAAAATTCGAGGAGGGTGCGGATGTCTGATGGAAAAGAAGGCCGTTCGATCACTCACAAATTTACAGGTGAACGAATTACGTTTTTAGAAACGAGTGATGAAACAGGCGGGGCATATGAGTATATCGAAGTATTTTTGCCGCCGGGAGGAGAAGGCCCGCCTTTGCACTACCACAGGAATTTTGAAGAGAGTTTTGAGGTACTTGAAGGTGAGTTGAAGATTCTTTTTGGGGAAGGAGAAAAAGTATTAAAAGCAGGAGACACGCTTGTTGTTCCAAAGGAAACCAATCATACGTTTTTGAATGCATCTGACGAAAACACCGTTACATTTAGGGTAAAAATTGAGCCTGCCCATCAGTTTGAGCAGTCGATGAGAATTCTGTACGGTTTAATTGAAGACGGTAAAACGAATGAAGAAGGATTGCCACACAATAAAATCCATGCAGCCTTAATATTGGATATGCAGGATTCACGTGTGGTCAAGCTGCCATTTTTGTTAAAATTGCTGCTTAATTATCTGGCGAAGAAAGGAAGAAAAAAAGGGATTGATCAGGAGTTAATCCAAACGTATGCAAAATAATGCTCCACTGGAATTGCATTATGTCTGAAGAAATATAGCGCTTTTCTTGTCTGCGATTCTTTTTTAAAACAACAAAACCTGAATAATAGGTATTTTTGATAAAAAATGCATAATCAATTTCTATTTTCACAGACAAATAGATTTTTAGCTTCATTTTTCATTAACACTTATTTTAACTTTTCATAATGTTTTTGCATGCGTTTCGATAATTTGACATATTCACCAAGTATAAAACGTCCATCTCTTACCAGGCCCCCTCCCAGGTTACTATAGAATGAATCCCAGTCATCTTTCATTTTTTTAATAATTTCAACTTCATTTTCATTTAATCCTTCTCTTATGGATAATATATTCCCTATGAGTGGATAGGAAAACAAGTCCTTCCCGTTTAAGAGGTTTTTTATTTCATCGGGCGATAAATATAAAGTGATATAGGCTCTGAGCTTACTTTCCTGGTCATTTATTGCCCAAAAAAGCAACGTAAGGTTTTCATCATTGGGCTGTTCGATCACATGATCAAAGTCATGAAATACAAAAACAGCATTACTCCTATATATTCTATCCATCGCTACTGACATTTGGTGTTCTAAAGATTGGACTTGATGATGTTTAGTATTCCCCCATATTACAGTAAAGACGAGTATAATTGATAAAATAATAGTCGTTCCATGCTTTTTTAATTTGTTAAGGTAAAATTCCATAACCTCAACACCCTTTCGATTTTAAATTTCATAACAATTTTTTACTCCCCTCATTATTTAACAAATAATACCATAAGAGGGCTAATATTGAATAATAATATGGCTGTTCATGCTGAATAGTGCTTTTGTATTTGACACGAAGGCCCCTTTAAATTTGTCCGTCAAGTCATGAGGGGTGCAAAGCTTTTTTCATCATTGACATTAACGTTAACGTAAACTAGAATATAAGTACATAAAATTTTCAGAAAGTTGTGAAACAAAATGGAGCAAACCTACACTATATCCGATCTTGCCCATGAATTTGATATCAGTACCAGAACCATTCGCTATTACGAGGAGCGGGGGCTGATTCATCCCGGCCGGACAGAGGGCGGTCAGCGAACCTATTCCCGAAAAGACCGGACGCGGCTTCGTCTCATTTTGCGAGGGAAGCGGTTTGGCTTTTCCCTTGAGGAAATTGCTGAAATGATCAATATGTTTGATCAGGATCGCTCCGGGAAAAAGCAGCTGGAGGTTACGATCCAGTATGGCAGGAAAAAAATCAAGGAGGTGGATGATAAAATTCAGGATATGATAGCGCTAAGGGACGAAATGGAATCATTGCTTCAAGATTTTCAGTCACGTTTAAAACAAATAAAGGGGGAGGAATCACGTTGAATATTTCCGAATTGCTGGCAAGAAATGCGAGAAAGTTTCCGAACAAAGAGGGATTTGTCTCCGGGAAGGAACGTTTCACGTATAAAGACGTCGATCAAAAGGTCAATCAGCTGGCCAACGCCTTAAATGAAAAAGGAATTACTCAGGGAGACAAGGTGATTTTATTTTCACCCAATACGATGGACTTTGTGTACAGTTATTTTGCTGTGCAGCGTCTTGGTGCCATCATTGTGCCGATAAACGCCAAACTCACCACTGAAGAAATCCGTTATATTCTGGAACATAGTGAGGCAAAAGCATTGATTGGTCATGAACTGCTCTGGGCACAGGTGATCCCGCTTGTTGAAGAATATCCGATACTCTGGATCACCACAGGAAAACCGAGTCACCCCGGAGTGGAAATTTTAAATGACGTAATTGAAAGCGGTTCCAATGCGCCAATTGAAAGTGCCTTAAAAGAAGATGACCTTTCCACCATGCTGTACACATCCGGTACTACAGGCAGACCAAAGGGTGTGCTGCTGTCCCAGCGGAGTGCCTTAACGGTGGCCACCATGATGTGCATAGAAACCGGAATGAACGATGACTCACGGATTTTGCACATGATGCCTCTCAGCCACTCAGCACCGCTGCACCTCTTTTTCGTCGCAGGAACGTATGTGGGCGCAACCCATGTATTGGCTCCAACCTTCACACCAGATTTGCTGCTTCAGCTTGTATCTACAGAAAAAATCACCCACTTTTTCGGAGCACCTGTAGCCTACCTGCTGACTGCAAAACACCCAGAGATTGAACAATATGACTTGTCCAGTGTAAAACGATGGATTTATGGGGGAGCTCCTCTGTCCAAAATGGAAGTGCAATTTGTTCAGGAAAAATTCCAGACAGATCAGCTCATGTGTGTATATGGGCTTACCGAAGCCGGACCAAACGGCACGTTCCTTAGCCCGGAAGATCATCAAACGAAAGCCGGAAGTATTGGCAAGCGGGCTGCATTGAACTGTGAAGTGCGAATTGTGAATGCGGAAGGTGAGGATGTTGAACCGGGCGAAATCGGGGAAATCATCTTGCGCGGGGAAGGCAATATGGCCGGCTATTACAAAGATGACGAAAAAACGAAGGAAGCGATAAAGGAAGGCTGGCTCTATACCGGTGATATGGCTAAATTTGATGAAGACGGCTATATCTGGGTTGTGGACCGAAAGAAAGACATGATTATTTCCGGTGGGGTCAACATTTATCCAAAGGAAATTGAAGATACATTGAAAACCCATCCGGCCATTGAGGATGTGGCCGTTATCGGAACACCACATCCGGACTGGGGCGAAACGGTGAAAGCCTTCGTGGTGGCAAGTGAGCCGATGGAAAACCTGGAACAGACATGCAAAGACTTCCTGAAAGGGAAACTGGCGAAATTCAAAATTCCGCGGGTGTATGAGCAAATCGATGAACTTCCCCGCAATGCCACCGGGAAAATTTTAAAACATCAGCTTCGGGAAAAGGAGCATGTGCAATGAGTAACTTTTATGATCAGGAAGCGGTACTGCTAAGAATTTTAAAGGATAAACTGGATCCTGAGTTGTACGAATATGCGGTCCAGGAACTGGAAACGTTTTATGACAAATGCTACGAAGAATTTGACCCCCGGGCGGTGCACACCGATCGGGAAGGACAGCCAAAGCTGATCAAATACAACCGCTTTGGTGACGATGTATCGGAAATCTGGGTGAATGAAGGCTATAAAAAGACGGTTGAAGATACGTACAATGCGGGAATTGTGGGGTATGTCCATAAACCGATTCCCGAACTGGGCCGGAAAGGGAATTATTTGTACAGCTATGCCCAGGGGTACTTACTCTCACAGGTGGAACCTGGCTTTTATTGCCCTGTAACCTTGACCATGGCCGTGGCATACTTAATCGATCATTTTGCCGATAATGAATTGCGGGAAACCTTCCTCCCCCATGTGCTTTCCACTGGCGAAGTGGAGCTTTATGAAGGGGCGACCTTTTTAACGGAGCGTCAGGGCGGATCTGACGTAGGGGCCAATGAGGTGAAGGCTGTCCAGGATGGTGATGGATGCCGTCTGTACGGGGAAAAATATTTTGCCTCCAATGCCGGGCAATGTGGAGTGGCAGCGGTTCTCGCCCGGATAGAGGGCAGTGAGCCGGGGACAAAAGGACTGAGCCTCTTTTTGGTTCCATGGCGGAAAGAAGACGGCTCCATTAATGACATTCAGGTGCGCCGGCTGAAGGATAAACTCGGCGTTCGGGCTGTTCCGTCAGCGGAAATTGTGTTTGAAGGATCAAAAGCTTATCTGGTGGGCGATCCGAAAAAAGGGTTTTACTACATGATGGAGGCCCTGAACTTATCCAGGGTCTGTAACGCCATTGCTTCCGTCGGCATCATGAAGCGGGCCTTGAAGGAAGCTCACGAGTATGCGGACTGGCGGGAAGCATTTGGAAATAAAATTTTACAATATCCAATGGTCAAGGAAACCCTGACAAATCTGCAGGCCCGTTATGAAATTCAGCTCTCTGCCCTATATGAGCTGATTGAAATTTTTGACCAGGTAATGAACGATCGGGACAGTGTGACAGATGAACAAGTGGCCATGAACCGTTTGCTGATTGCTTTATTAAAAGCAAGAACAGCAGATGAAGCGATAGACTTTTCCCATGAAGCCATTGAAATACACGGGGGCAATGGCTATATTGAAGATTTTGTCACTCCCCGGCTGCTGCGTGATGCCCAGGTGCTGACCGTCTGGGAAGGAACCGCCAACATACTCGGGCTGGAAGTGCTTCGCCTGATTAAAAAATATCAGGTCCACGAGCTCTTTTCCAAAAAAATCCATCAGATGCTTGATGGCTGCACCATCGATCAAACCTGGCTCCAGCCGATTCAAAAGAAAATGAAAAAATTGCAGAAAGCCCTTCAGTTTTTACAGGGTCAAGACGAAGATGCCCAGACTTATCATGCCAAACGCCTGGCCAATATGATGACGGACATTTATTTAGCTGCCCATGCCATCGAACGGATTGAAACGGAGCGGGATGAAACCATTGCAAAATTAATGATTGATCATTTACTTGGCGACTACGGATTAGATGAAGAAATGCTCCCGGTTAAAAAATTTGCGGAAATTATGAAACCAGAATTAAAATCATTCGTAAATTCATAACGAATGATGTATAATAAAAACTGGAAAACAGAATGATATTCTTCTCTTCTAAAGGGGAGTAGCTGGACAATAAAGTCGTCACTACGAGAGATATTCCTCTCCGGCTTTATTGGCAACGATAAGTTGTTAGCGAGACCTTTACGTGCGGAATGCGTAAAGGTCTTTTTTATGGGCCTTTACCGCATGCGTGGTAAAGGCTTTTTTAATGGCTAAAAATGGAACAGATTGCAAAAGATAAGGGCAGCAACCGATTATGGACAATCGGTGATTACCCCCTATTCCGATCTATTAGCAATAGTGAGGTTTGGTACATCGCTTTTAGTATTTTGGGCTTATTTATTAGCAACATACACATTATGAGCAATCTGGGTCCATGTTTGGCCGTCATCACACTTTTATTAGCAAGATGATTGCAAATGTAAAAACAACACCTCTCAGTCAAAAAGCAGACTCGATATGAACGATGCCGTATCACATATTTAAACAAGGGAGTTGAATGAAATGGATTGGGGATTATTAATGGAATATGGATGGGTACTTCTTGTCTTAGTCGGACTGGAGGGAATATTGGCAGCGGACAATGCGCTGGTACTCGCCATCATGGTGAAGCACCTTCCAGAAGACAAACGGAAAAAAGCTTTATTTTATGGACTGTTTGGTGCCCTGCTTTTGCGTCTTGGGTCTTTATTTATTATCTCATTCCTGGTTGATGTATGGCAGGTTCAGGCGATTGGTGCGCTCTATCTTCTGTATATTGCCATCAATTACTTAATGAAAAAATATGTGCGTAAAGAAGATCATCATAAGAGCAAAAAGCCACAAAAAGCTCCATCTGGATTCTGGGCGACGGTAGCAAAAGTCGAATTCGCGGACCTTGCATTTGCGGTGGATTCCATCCTTGCAGCTGTAGCACTGGCTGTAGCCTTGCCGGCAACCCCACTTCCTACAATTGGGGGCATGGATGGGGGACAATTCCTGGTTGTCTTTGCAGGTGGAATGATTGGTGTCATTATCATGAGATTTGCTGCCAATCTGTTTGTGAATCTGTTACAAAGCAGGCCAGGACTAGAAACGGCTGCCTTTTTAATTGTCGGATGGGTTGGTGTGAAACTGGCTGTCATCACGCTGGCGCATCCTGACATTGGACTCATTTCTGAACACTTTGCCCATTCTACTGCCTGGAAATTGATATTCTATGCAGTATTGGTGGGGATTGCAGCAGCTGGATGGTTTTTGTCATCACCAGGGCGAAAACACGAAAGAGAAAATGCGATATAAATTTCACAGGAAGATCAATTCTATGATAGGATTACACCATTTTTTGTAGAATAATGTATATACGAAGGAGGAAATCGTATGGGAAAAACATTTATTGTACCAGTAGATGGATCTGAACATTCTATAAAAGCTTTGAAATATGCATTGAGCATAGCTGAAGAAACCAAGTCAGGCATATTGCTTGTAAATGTCCAGCCGAGCTATCAAAACGTTCATTACGTAAAACGTTTTATAAAAGAGAACCAGCTTGCAGAGTATCGGGAAATGATGGCAAATGAAGTATTCGAAAAGATGGATCCATATATAAAAGATACTGAAGTCAATGTAGATAAGAAAATGTTAATCGGGCTTCCAGAAAAAGAAATTCTCAAACTTGCCGAGGAGATCACCGATTGTCATGGTATTATTATGGGGTCCCGCGGTATGGGAATGATGAAAAGCAAGGTGCTTGGAAGTGTGAGTTACAGCGTGCTCCATGAAGCAACCTGTCCGGTTACAGTTGTTCCATAATAATTCTACGTGTGATGGCTGACCTGAAACACTCTATGCAGGTCAGCTTTTTTGTATCTTTATGTGCTATAAAGTCAAGAAGTTTGACAAAAAGCGATGGATGCAAGAAACTTTTGTCAATTTTTATGCGTCATACTAAGTAAATCAAAAGAGAGGGGTATCGTTATGATTAAATTACGTGAGAAGTACAAAAAGCGGCCCATTCGATTTCTTGACCTCTGGGAACATAAAGGGTGGAGGATGAAAGTCTATGGAATCTCCTATGGTGGAGACTTGCCGCGTAAAGAGTTGATTCCCAAAGCGAAAGAGCTGGCGGCTCAACATTTGCCGGTTCCGGCAGTAACTGATAATCGTTATGGTGTTGGTTTTATAGGTGTACACGATGGAGAAGGGGCAAGTTTTATATTCATTGATTGGTGGACAAATGAAAACGAGCTAATTCACCATGTATATGTAGCACCGCACGAAACGCCCGATCAATTTGAATATTTTAATAGTAAAGGGTTAATCGCCTGCTGCTGGGATTTGAAAGTGATGTGTTTTGAGAGGGATAGCTGGGTAAAAACCATACTCAACAATCCTAAAGGTAGTCCTGATATTGAAGAATATCTGCAGCAGCGATTAAACGAAGATGTTTGATTAACGGGATGGTAAGAGAGTTGCAAGGGTCAATAGAGTGGTTAAGGGATGATGAGTGGTGACCAAACTCCATATGATAGATGGTCCGGGGAGCGGGAAAACTTTTATAGCTGAAATGCTATTGCAACATTTGTAGATTCCAATGTATGGCATCGAGAAATTTTTCTCTCATATAGGCGAAAAAAGCAGATTAAACCAATAGTCCAGTGGATTTTATTGCTCCCCCAATTCATGATCCCTTTGACATGGTTCCGTAACCTCATCTAACCTTCTCTCAATGCGGTGCAGTTGCTTTTGCAGGTTCGAAATTGAGCGGAAAAGCCAGATAATTAGTGCTACAGCGATAATAAAAGACCCAAAAAACAGCAGTTGAAATAGAACATCGATTAGATTAGTCATTTCTGCCAGCCTCCCTGGAAATAGTATACTATACATTTAAACACAGCTGAATATAGTTTGCTTGTTTACACGGTGAAAGGAGATACGTAGATGAATTACATTCAACAAATGAGAACATACATTGGCCATGATGTACTTTTTACAGTAGGATGCGGGGCGATCATAGAAAAAGATAACTCCATCCTGCTGCAGCATCGGATGGATGAGGATAACTGGTGTGTTCCCGGTGGTGTCATGGAAATCGGAGAAAGCTTTGAAGAAGCCGTTAAACGGGAGACTTTCGAGGAAACCGGGATTGAAATCATAGACTTCGAACTGTTCGGGATCTATTCAGGGGAAAAATGTTTTGTCGAATACCCAAATAAAGATCAAGTTTACAGCGTGCAGATTATTTTTAAGGTGTTAAACTACAAAGGTGAACTGAAACAGCAAGGTCCAGAAGCAAGAGAGCATCGGTTTTTTACCAGCACTGAACTGCCAAAAAACTTAAACCCCCGTCAGCAGAAGTTTATCCAGGACTGGGCAAGAGGTGCTGACATTCCCATTGTGGATTAAATGGTTGAGGTGAAAACATGAAATTAACCGTAAGAGATGGAGTTCAATTATACGTGGAACGAAGCGGCAGAGGGATTCCGTGCGTATATCTGCATGGAGGGCCGGGGTACTGGAGCAAATCCTTTCAAGTAACGGCCGGCAGTATTTTGGAAGAACACCTGGATATGATTTACCTCGATCAAAGGGGCTGCGGACGATCGGATCAGGACCCTAATGAAGATTACGCCTTAAAAAAACTTGTGGAAGATCTTGAGGATATCAGGCAGCAGCTTCATATCGATGAATGGATCGTTATGGGACATTCCTTTGGTGGAATTCTGGCTGTAGCGTATGCGCATCAATATCCGGAATATACAAAAGGGGTTATTTTATTCAATGCCACGTTAAACATGATGGATTCAATAAAACATCAGATCCAGAAGGGACTCCAGACACTAAAGCAGCCTTCTGCGGAACTATCAGGTGATCATATTGAACAATTGACAGCCTTATTCAATCGCGTGTTAGAGGAGCTTCGGAAACATAAAGCTTATGATACATTTCAATTCATGAAACCGGAAAATAAAAAACTGTTAGAACGTATTGACCAGTCATTGGATATGAAGCCTTCCTTTCAAACATATGTTTTTTCATCAGACGAATATTTTCAGGACTTCACCCTATTAACTAGAGAAATAGAAAAACCGGTTTTAGTGATCACCGGAGAACATGATCACGCAATAGGCCCTGAGCATTATCAAAGCTTTCAATTCCCCTGTGTTCAAATAAAGAAAATGAACGGTGCACACCATCCATACCTGGAAAACCAGCAGGAATTGAAAGAGAGTATAGCGGATTTCATGAAGAACTTCTATGTAAGATAAATAATAAGGTTTCCACCAGAAACCTGGTGAAAGCAAAAGGCAATGGTAACCGGAGGGATGTTTTATGGTAAATGAATCGGGAATAATTAAACTCCGCAAAACTAAAATTGAGGACCTGGATTTTGTCTGCCATCTGGAGTCTCTGAAAGAAAATTCGCAGTTTATCATTCCCTGGACAAAGGAAAAGCATAAGCAGGCTCTGGAAAATGAGGACATTCTCCATTTAATGATCGAAGAAAAAATCACTAATAAAGCAGCAGGGTATATCATATTAGCCGGGTTAAAAAATGAAAATAAAAGTATTGAATTAGTAAGAATAACCATTCATGAAAAAGGGAGGGGGTATGGGAAAGAATCTTTTAAATTAATCAAAGAATGGGTGTTTGATCATATAAAAGCAAACCGTCTCTGGCTGGATGTCAAAACAAATAATATCCGGGCAATCAACCTTTATAAACAGCAGGGATTTCGATTAGAAGGCACATTAAGGGAATGCCTAAAGAGTGATGAGGGGTATGAGTCCCTCCATGTGATGTCGCTTTTGAAAAAGGAGTATGATAAGTTATTCAAATGTAGTTAAAGCAGTTCAGAAGGGGAATCTAATGTGGTTAAAAATGCGAAAAACTTTCACAGAGCTTTTGGTGTGTATGGAATTTGTGAACATGAAGGCCGTCTGCTAGTCATAAAGAAAAATACCGGTCCTTATATCAACCGATTTGATTTGCTGGGTGGGAGTCTAAAAGAGGGTGAGAGCTTGCTTCAAGCCCTTAAAAGAGAATTCCACGAAGAGACAGGCTTTGAGATTGAAGTACTTAGCAACGCTGGCACGGTGGATTTTATACTGCCCTGGAAGTGGCGTAGCTTTACCCATGTTCATCATATTGCAGTATTTTATCACGTAAAAATTACTGGCGGTCAGTTCCATGAACCAGAGCGATTTGATGGCCAGGATTCTCTGGGTTCTCTATGGATAAATGACGGAGATGTCACAGGTGAAACTGCTTCTCCACTTGTACTGAAGGCATTTGAATGGACCAAAATAGGAATATTAGGCATGGAAACTGTTACATATGATACATGGGAGATAAAGATGAATGGAAAATGGACCACTTAAAGATGTTAATATTTCATTGAATCCGAAAAACTAAAGCCTGTCTCAGTATTCTTCGTGCAACTCATTTAATATCGATCTCTGTCCAGGCGCTTCTTCAACCCTTCTTTTAGAACTTCGGAAAAATTTATTTTTTCTTCTTTCGCAAGATCATTTAGCCATTTAGGAATGGTAAGTGTCTTTTTCACAGCTCTTGTATTCAGTTCTTTTCTGACATCACGCATCTGAACGAAAACTAAAATGTATGCACCTGTTTCTCCTTCTTCTAAGTAGTTTTCCATTTTTAACTTACTTAGCGCAGATGGTTCGGGAATGGAAATCTGCGATTGTT
Source organism: Bacillaceae bacterium (assembly GCA_017656265.1). GTDB lineage: Bacteria > Bacillota > Bacilli > Bacillales > Alkalibacillaceae > Melghiribacillus. The sequence goes on from JACDOD010000002.1 coordinate 251,298, forward strand.
CCATTTCGTAAAGATGTAGTCCTAAAGCTTCCTGAGCTTTTTTATAGGCATCATCCTCGTTTTCTCCATGAGTTGTACAACCTGGAAGATCAGGGAAGGTGACTCCAATTCCAGGCTCATCATCGTAATGAAAAATGGCGGGATAAATATGAAGGTCTTTTTGGTAAATTTCTTTGTTTTCCATGTACAATCCTCCTCTCCGTGTTGGTTTGCTAAAAATCTAAAATCTTCACGCCAGCTTGTTTTTCAATGCTCTTAATCGTTCCTTTTTTCAAAGTTTTAACAGGATGGGGAATGGTCACAGTTCCTGTCTTTATTGGGTGCTTAAATTGATAATGGCTACCCTTAGTGCGGCATATATACCAGCCGTCTGTTTGAATGATTTCAATTACTTCTCGCGACGATTTTGGCATTAACATCACAATCCTTATCACATAATGATTATAACACGTATAAAACACGTATTGAACGCATTTTTGCAAAGGAATTAATTGAGGTGCGATATAATTGACAAAATAAGGGTATCTCCTTGGGACTTTGTTCAAGTAGTAGTGAAATGGATGGGTTTTTGATTTGAGGGGTGAAGTTTGATAAGTGGGAACCATCGAGCCTAATCCAGTTCAAGCAAATCAAGATGAAAAATACTTCCTTAACGGGTATGGACAGGCGTGGGATATGCGGAGAAGTAATCGTTTCTTCCTCTTTGCCGTATACTCGTACAGGTCATATTTGATTACATGATTACTGATCATGGAACAGATATTGGATATTTATCAGTAGACTTTCTCCCGGAATAAATCTTTGTGCGTCATATAGAGATCTTGCCTTCCTATAAGCAAAAAGGGTACGTGGAAGAAGGAAAGGGAATGCCTCATCAGGCAAAATGATGATAATTGATTATTAAATATGAAAATATAATTTTTGTAAGATGAAGTTTTTTTACTAGGTGCTAATCAATCAAGCATCTGTTTAGTTTAACATATTATGGTAAAATATATTTGGATAGGCTGTTGGGCTCGAAGTAATTATGAGCACGAAAACAAGTGATACACTATTTTACAGTCAACTGCTGAGTATAGTGAATATCATTTTTCACATTTGGATTATCCTTTTGGCTGTAGGTTTCTTCATGGAATGCAGTCTCTTTACGGGTACGATTATGGCTTTGTTATCATTACTTTTGATCAGGGGGCTATGTATTCTTCTAATTGACGTTATGTAGAAACCTCTTTCGTTGCCTAACAGTTTAAAAGGAATCCATTGATCACAAACCTGGAGACTCTATTTGTATTTATATCCATCATCGTTTGGTTACAGGAACAGATCTAATGCTTTGACACTATCCAGGCAAAAGATCTTATTTTTGAAGATTGGTAGACAGGGATGATGAAAATGGGAGATTTGTTGTTAACTTCAAATGGATTATATACAGATGATATTAAAGAACAGTTTGTGCAGCTCGTTGGCTACAATCTATCTTCGGTTCGAGCGGCTATTATTACGACTGCTTCACCGGAGAAGGAGCGGAACAAACATGCAATAAAAGCCATAAATGATTTTGTCATGTTAGGTATTCAAACAGTGGACTTTATTGATATTGAATTTGATTCGCCCGAGTTGTTGAACAATTATCAGGTTATTTATATCAATGGGGGAAACCCATATATGTTATTATATCATTTGAAGAACAGCGGAGCAGATAAAGTATTCAATCAGGTGGCAAACAAAAAATCGATCATAGTTGGAGCAAGTGCTGGAGCGATGGTTCTGGGCCCTCATATTCAAATTGTGAATCATTTTACTCCGTGGATGAATGAATTGAACGTAAATGACTTTAGGGGGTTGGAGTTAACAGATAAAATTGTGTTTCCCCATTACGATCGTGAAGATTTATTTCCGAAAGCTGATGGAAAAACCATTGAGGAACGAATTCGATTCTTTGAGCAGATGAATAATTGTAATATATGCCGTTTGAAAGATCATGAGTTTATCTGGGAGCAGGTAGAATAAAATCATTGAGAATTGTTTCCATTGGGAAGTTCCGGGTACTGCTTCATCCAAGTTGCTCAATAGGTATTTTGATATATTTCTCGTTGCTATCCTTGTGTGCTTGATAATTGAACTCAAATTGACTGCAGAAAGATATGAATCCCATTTGATTTATTCCGCTTGCAACAATAATTCATAACTCTCCGGGATTTTATTTAGTTTAGCTACAGGAGACATAAGTAATATAATGATCGTAATAGCAAATCCGGCTGAAAATATAAATAAAGTTAACTTCAATCCTATTAGTTCACCTAATGCTCCTCCTAAAAGCGCTCCTATTGGCATTAGCCCACGAGAGATAAATCTATTACTTGAATTTACCCTTCCTAATAGGTGATTAGGGGTGATTGATTGCCTCAGACTAACTTGTGTAATGAAATAAACTGTACTGCCAATACTAGAAAATAATTGCCCTAAACATAATACTCCAAACGTCAACCAAAAATATAAATTGGATGGGATACTTGGAACAGCTAATGAACCCAATATCATTAATATACATGAGTATATTAATGATTTACCTAATCCGACTATTTTAATTAGTTTGTTTGCTATAAAGGAGCCAAATAATGCTCCAACACTTCCTAATCCCAATATCAACCCCAAGGAGGAGGAAGAAATATGTAAAGTGTCTACTAAATACAAGATATAAATAGCTCCAAAAGCACTTCCACAGAAGTTAAGAACAGCAGTACATAACGTGATTGATCTAAAAATAGGCTCCTTGAAAATGACAAGTATACCTTCTTTAATTGACTTAAATATTTTCTTATTCTTAGATATCGAACTAATTTTTTCTTCGGACTTAATTCGTTTAATTAGGGTGGCTGAGACAATAAAACTGATTGAATCTATTAATATTGCAAACGGAGCTGTGAAAATTGATATTAGGATACCAGCTAAAGAAGGACCAGCAATACTAGATATTGAGCGACTTGCCTCAAGCTTACTATTTGCAGATGAGATTTCTGTTTGTTTCACTATAGAAGGGATATAAGATAAATAAGCCAACTCAAAGATCATACTACTTGTAGCGGTTAAAAATATTACAGCATACAAAAAGTATATATTTAGTATTTCGAGAACATGCATAACAGGGATGATGAGCAGCAATATTGCTGATATGATATTTGTAAAAAATAAAAATGGCTTCCTTTTTGTGCGGTCTATCCATAACCCTGCAAACAAACTGAATAGGAAAAAAGGAAGAGTGCTCATTGCTAGGAGAATTCCCATTTCAATGGAGTTAGCGTTTAAAACAGATACTGCAGTAATCGGTATGGCTAATATTGAGATTTGGGATCCAAAAAGAGAAATAGTTTGACTAAACCAAAAATAATTAAAGTTTCTGTTTATCAAGTGAATTTTCCTTTCTTTTTTAAACGTCTATAATAGCTATAAAATATGAAAATATTTTCAATAAAATATTACCATAATATAGGAATAATACAATTATACCAATATTAACAGAAACACGCGGTTGTCCCTGACAAAAAGAGGACAGCTCTCTGTACTTTCTTGAGGCAAATGACGAAGGTGTCTCAGAGAAACGCCTTCTCCACTTGTACTGAAGGCATTTGAATGATCAAAATAGGAATATAAGGCCATGATGATGTATATGATGATATCTGGGAAATCAAAAAATCATAAATAATAGAATACGCATCACTGTATTGCAAAACAAGCCAATTAATGGTTTAATATGGAAAACAGGACTGCAATTCTTGGACATCGTTCAGGGATGACTTTTTGTTATGGAGGGTTAGCTATGAGGCTGCTCAATTCCACCATTTTGTTTATTATACTTCTGGCTGGCTGTTCAAGCTTCAGTCCATCCTTTTCAGGCGATGGAGAGGGAAAGGTCTGGGCCGATACAGATGTTTCAAAGATTACAATTAAAACAGCGGACCCAGAAAAAACAATAAATTTAACCAATAAAATAGTTATTCAAAATATCGTAGAAGGGATCAATCAGGCTCCTGAAACTCTGGAAGATCACGTCAATGGCGAATATTTGGGAAGAATACAGATACAAAATTTCGGTTCAATCGATTTATTTTATTCGAAAAAAGATGGAAAAATTTATTTAGTGTCTTTTAAAGGTCAAAAGGAAATTTTGTCATCGGATGAGTTAGTTCATTTTTTTGCAGAAAATCCTGATTTAACAGAAAACCAGGTTTCTAGCGATGTTGATGGAATCAATCAATAAAAAAGGGGGTCCTTGCTCTAACCATACTGCTCTATGTAGGGCAGTTTTTTTATCGTTTGCAGAACACTCCCTTCATTTATGAAATCTTTGCTTATCAATAAGAAATCATAGGGGAATAGAGTTTTTTTGAGAACTTAAATACTGTCTCGGGGAGATCTGAAATGAAATTGGATATGGAGCTGCTGTCATGAACAGATTTGTCTTTATGACCGTCGGAAAAACCCATAGCGGAAAAACGACATTTGCAAAATCCTTAGAAAAACAATTGTCCAACTCCGTGGTAATTGACCAGGATCATCAGGCTCAATTCCTCAACACGTTTTACCCGGCATTATTGCCGAAACAGGGGCCAAATAAAATCAAATATGCCCTCACCCAGACCATTGTGGACTATGCGGTTCGTGAAACCAATCACCATCTTATTGTATGCAATTCTAACCTCAATCGGCAGGATCGAATCAAGTGGCTTGAATACTATCGTTGTAAAGGGTTTACCCGTGTTTTGGTGCATTTTGATTTGCCTGATGATGTTCTTGAGGAGCGGGTTGGGAAAAGTAAGCGCAGCAAAAACATTTTTAGAGTGCCCATCTCCTATCAAGAACTGCTCGCAAGACAACAAGAGCTGATGAATGAGGGAAGTGCAAATTTTCCTCGAGAAGATGAAGCCGATCATTTGTTGGTGATTCAAAATCCAGATGAAGTTGAGTCGGTTATTGGCAAGATTATCAAACTAGTAAAAGGTTAAGGAGAATTTATATGTTCACATTCAGGCAGTTCTAAGATTTTTTAACAGAGATAGGGGGTTCGTGGATGAAAGTCAAAAATGTTGTGATCGTATTATCCATTGGTATAAATATTGTGCTGGGCGTTTCGTTTTATAATGAGACAGCTAAAAAAGACCCAGTTGACGTTGGGCTCGCTTTCAAAGAAGCCGTTAGAGTCGAGGATTATTCACTGGCCAGAACACTTATAGCGGAAGGGAGAAATGAACAAATACCGGAACATATTTTAGAAAAGGTACATGAAATCATGAGCCCTGGCGCGAGTTTCCATACATATGAATTATTAGCCTTTGATAACGGAGAGAGGTGCTGCTTCAGTTAACTACGGACCAGACATATGAAATTCAGGATATTGTCCTTGCTCCGGAAGAACTGAAGTCTGTTTTTAAGTAGATTCTTTTTAATTAAAGGCAAGTTTATAAGAGTAGAAGTTTATGGAGGGGATGGAGTTCATGATTAATCGAGGGCTTATTATTCTCATTGGCTGGTTATTGTTTTTAACTGCCTGTAATCAGCAGGAAAGTTCAAGCATAAAAGACTTTTATCCGTCCATTCATGCAGAGGAACTTATACTAAAAAAGGATTATGAATCCTTTCAGGAAATGCTCTCTGACAGTTCTAAGCAGGACATCAATGAAACCGATTTTCCGAAAATTGGAGGAACGAGTCAGTAAGAATATTAATGAACACCCAGGCTCGTCCATTCTCAGATTTGAGGTGATTGATTATCATGGTGGAGATTTGTTGCTGATTATGTTTATTGAAGAAAAAGGGAAACCAAAGATTACAGATATCAAAATTATACCTGGTGATCAAAAGGATGAACTGTTAAATTGGCTGCGATGAAATTTAAATAATAAAATGCAAATAAGCCATTTATTTGAGGTAAACTATATGAAATGGGAAGATGTACAGCAGGCATTTCCTGGACAGTGGGTTTTGATTGAGGCTGTTAGAGCGTATACCGATGAAAAAAGTGAACGTATATAGGTTCTGGAAGCGCAGTTATTTCATCTGATTTGGCCCGCAAATCCTCCTCATTATATATTCGCGTTCAAAATTACTTCAACATGTTTTGCCTCCTCATATAGGTTATTAACTTCTTTTCTTCCAAAAAGATCTGTAAATTATAGAGAAACAATAAAGGGAACATACCGACTTTTATAGAAAATTTTATTAGGAAATATTTACAAAATGGTGGGAGTGGCATGTGGACAAGGAAAATGGTTTCTACCGAACGGGGAAATTTTGAAGTTTTTGTGTGTGGAAAAGGAGAGCCTTTATGCGTTACTCACTTATACAGTGAGTTCAATGAGCGGGGGGATTATTTTTCGGATCGGTTTGTTCATCAGTTTACGGTTTATCTTGTAAACCTGAAAGAAACGGGGGCCTCCAGCCGGGTGAAGGATGATAACGAATTAAGCATGAAAGAAACCGTCAAAGATCTGGAGGCTTTGAGGAAAGCTTTGAACGTTGGGAAATGGGGATTTGCCGGGCATTCTACCGGAGGCATGATCGGTCTCGTTTATGGGTCATCATACCCGGAATCGTTGACAAAACTGATGGTTGGTGGGGCAGCGGCATCCAGGGAGTATATGGAACATCCAGGGAGCATATACAGTAGAAAAAATCCGCTGAATCCAAGACTGAAAGAAATTTTTTCAATCTTGAAATCAAAGGAAGCATCAAAAGAGGAAAAAGCAAAAGCGGGCAGAGAATGGACAGAGATGTCTTTGCATCAGCCGGAAAAGTTTGATGAATATTATGCAAAGCCCAGCAGCGGAAGAGTAGTGAACAGAAGGCTGGACTATTATTCTTTTCAGGAGCTTCCTGAATACGATATTAGAGATGATATTCAAAACATTGGCGTCCCTACCATCGTTTACTGCGGCCGGCATGATGCCCAATGTCCGCTTGATTGTTCAAAAGAAATCCACGATTTAATCCCGGAATCAAAGCTATATGTTTTTGAACACAGCAACCATGTGCCGTTTCTGGAAGAACAGGAATTATTTGATCAAATGGTGGCTGATTTTAGCCGGCTGTAGGAGAGAGTGTGTTCGACAAAATATAACAAAAACCGAGCAAAACTGACAAGTGACAGGCACCTGTCGAATACGTCGGAAGCAAATTAGAAGGATGCATCGTCTAATAATTACCAGAAATCTTTTCCAGGGGGTGTTTTTCGGATGAAGAGGTTATGTATGGCTTTTACGGCAATGTTGTTCGTTTTTGTCATGGGCTGCACAGAGGGGCAGGATACAGCAGAAACTCAGCAGCCGGATAAGTCACAGGAAGAAAGGGAAGAAAAAAAGAGTGAAAGTGGAGAAAACGGAGAAAATCAGGACAATGAGACACACCAGCCAGTGGATCAGGATCAGGAAACAGAAAAACCTCAGGCAGACACTTTTAGCGCCAATATTACAACAATTCAACTGGAAGATGAGACTAAGCTGAAGTCACCGAGAAGAATTATAGTGTCTTCCGCTAAATCCCATCAATTCTCTGTTCAATTTCTTAAGCCTGTAAATCAAAAAAGCGTGGAGGAACAGCTGGAATCAAAGCTCCCTGATCAAACGGAATTTAGCTGGGCGGATGATCAGCACCTTAAACTAAAAATACCTCCAATTGAATGGAGTGGAACGTTTGAAAGAGAATTCACCATTGATGTTAACGGTGCGTTGACAGCTTCTGGAAAGAAAATGGTGGACCAGGACACTTTTAGCATTATCCTATCCGAGCCGAGACAGCTCTGGGGATACTCTTTAAACTCCGAACCTAAAAAGCTCAGTTCCTTTGACCGATATTTTTTTAATATAGAGCCTCTAAATCAGGATACGTTTATTTTGCATCGGTCGGTCGGATATTGTGAGTGTGACCGGGAATATGATCATTCCACTTATCTGTATGAGACAGGGAAGGAACCTGTTTATTATCCAGAAGGAATCCAGAGCAACTTGCTTACGGATGAGCCTTTTATCGTCGATCCAAGGGGATTCTTTTTGCCTGGAGATTCCCCGAATTTTGATCCTGAGACCCGGTATCGGATCGAGCCTAATGGATTTGTTGGCGGTGCAAAAGTGTTAGGTGACGGGGAAAACCTGGTGATGGCAGTCGGTGAAAGTGAAAAGGATCAACCTCTGGACCTTGTTATTCTCCATATGCCCACAGGAAAAGAGGAGGTTTTTGAGGATGTGATTCCAGGTATAAGGTCTAACCAGATTCATGGAGGCCCTGAACCCGTTATATTTAGTGCTGTGTCTGAAAATAAGATTGCCTTCACAGCACAAGGCGATCCGGTCAGCAGTCTATATCTTTTTGATATGGGAAATGGATCTGCGGAAGAGGTTCAAACCACCTTTGCTCCTTATTTTAATCGAGTGTTTTCAGCCGACGGAACATATCGATTTGTTTATAATGAAGGAATATACAAAGGTGATGAGCTTGTAAAACCGCTAAATCAAGGTGAATTTATCTGGAGTTCTCAAGGAAATCAGTTTATTTACCAAAAATCGGTAGACTACGAAAATAATATTGACGAGTATGTTCTAGCTTCTGTATCACCTGAAAAGGAATATTCGTTTACTATCAGACTGCATGAAGAAGTGGTTGGATTTACTCCAGATAATGGCAGTTTAATTGTGATGAAGCAAGCAGATTAAAGTATCAGGAAACATTTCGCAGGTTTTGAAACAGCAAAGGTGGTCTTGAACATGGAACCTATTATTCACGGGATCATACTGGCTTTTGGATTAATATTGCCACTAGGTGCGCAAAATGTGTTTGTCTTTAATCAGGGAGCGGTGCAAAGCCCCCTGATCAGGGCACTCCCTGTTGTGCTGACGGCTGCTTTATGTGATACGTTGCTGATTACCCTGGCGGTGCTGGGAGTATCGGTCATTGTTCTGACGTTCGCCTGGCTGAAGCTGACCATTTTTGCTATTGGATTTTTCTTTTTGCTTTATCTTGGCTGGAGCATCTGGCACAGCGATCCTTCTGTCGATCATGATACAGAGCATCAGATGAGCATGAAGCAGCAGATTTTGTTTGCTATGTCCGTTTCTCTACTGAACCCTCATGCCATTTTGGATACGATAGGCGTGATTGGAACCAGCTCTCTGAGTTATTCAGGAACAGACAAACTGGCCTTCAGCCTCGCGTGCATACTTGTCTCCTGGCTATGGTTTGTTTTTCTGGCTGTTTCCGGACACCTTGTTGGAAAGGTGGATACACAGGGTCTGTGGATCAAAAGGTTAAATAAAATTTCAGCAATAATTATCTGGGGAGTTGGATTATATATTGGTCGTCAGGTATTGTCTTTACTGGGAACAGGTGAAGTTGCAGCGGTCATTTCTTTGGGTGTTATCTTTATGTTGTTTCTGATGAGTTTTAAGGTGTCAGAGAGCAAAAAAGCACAAAATCAGGAATTGAATCATGACTATAAAGGAAATTAAAAAAGGACCGGCTGTATTCCCTATGATTCCATAAAATCTGGTAAAATAAAGGAAATGCTTGAGAAACTTAAAAAAGTGGGGTATTTGCATGGAAACATTCGGGAGAGGCTGTTTTTATATTATTGTTGGGATAGCTGTACTAATGCTGCTTGCCATCGTAACCCAGAGTCATATTAATATACCTTTCTTCATCGCGATTCCATTGATTATTTTAGCCTTCTGGGTGGCTAAAAAGAAAACCGATGAGAAAAGGGATGAGGAGTGAAAAATTGGACGCCTGACAGGAGAGGGCGTCTTTTTTGCTGGCATCTTATGGTAAAATAAGGATGAAGGAAAAAAGTGACAATAGCGGGTGTTTAAAATGACCGAAGGAACGATTATTTTTGGCTGGATAGGTATTCTTATGTACATTTCTGTTTTTCTATTTGCCCAAAAATTATTGAAAAAAGGAGAAACTGCTCTTCTTCACCTATTGATTTGTTTTGTGTTTATATGTTGGCTTCCCATTCCATTAAATATCTATTTTTTAGCTCAAAGTCAAACCTTTCTCTTCAGTGTTGTTTTTGGGTATGTGTTTATGATTATGCTGATTATTACTCTGGCATTTCAAACAAGTCATTTAGCTTATAGCAATAAGCAGAGTAGAACAGAGCTATGGAATGAGAGGGATGCCTGGATGCTCAAAGGGATGTTAGGGGACATATATGAGAATTTGGTGAATGTCCTATTTAATATATGGATTCTTCTCCTCGCCATAGGCTTTTTCACTGAAAAAGAATGGATGATGGGAGTGCTGATGACTGTTTTTGGGCTGTTCCTGATTAGAAGTGTATTTCTTTTATTACACGATGTTATGGCAAAGCCAAACTCTTTTTTGGGTATTTTTAAAAAGAATCCCACCATCACAAATATCCATACATTTCTTGTGTTTTTCATATTGATTATACGATTGACTATTTTGTAACAAAATTGGGCTACTATCTTAAAAAATCAAAAAGGATGATTTAGCGTGATTACCATCATTAAAAACGGCGAAGTATACGCCCCGGACTGCCTGGGGAAAAAGGATATCGTTGTGGTTGGCGAACGGATTGGATATATATTGGATCATTCGGATAATTTTGCGAAGCTTCCCAATGTAACAGTGATCGATGCAGCTGACAAATTCGTAATTCCCGGATTAATCGATGGTCATGTACATATTACTGGAGGTGGCGGGGAAGGAAGCTTTCATACCCGTACTCCTGAGCTGCAGCTGACCGATGCTACAATGGCTGGGGTAACAACGATTGTAGGTGTGATTGGAACCGATGGGACGACCCGTACCATGACAGATCTGGTCGCAAAGGCAAAAGCACTTCGGGAAGAAGGGATCAGCTGCTATGCATTAACCGGATCCTACCAGGTTCCGGTGCGGACGTTAACGGGAAAAGTTGATGATGACATTATGTTAATTGAAGAAATAATTGGGGCCGGGGAAATTGCGATAGCCGATCACCGTTCATCCCAGCCTACAAGAGAAGAACTGGCGAAAATTGCCTCGCAAGCCAGAGTCGGGGGTATGCTGTCAGGTAAAGCGGGTGTAGTGAATGTCCATGTAGGGGGAGGTAAAGACCGGCTGGCACTGATTGAGGAAGTAGTCGAGACTACCAATGTTCCGATTACTCAATTTTACCCAACGCATATTAACCGGAATCAGGAACTGTTAAAAGCCGGAATTGAGTTTGCGAAACGGGGCGGATACGTCGATTTCACCACCAGTACCATTCCCGAACATAAGGGAAGTGAGACCGTCAAAAGCAGTGAAGCACTCGCTATTATGCTGGAGGCTGGAGTTCCAATTGAACAGATTACGTTTACTTCTGATGCCCAGGGCAGCCTTCCGAAATTTGATGCCAGGGGGAATTTTACTGGACTGCAGGTGGGGGAAATTCGTTCACTGTTTGATGCAGTACGTGAAGCCGTTATTGAGCAGAGGATTCCGCTCGAACAGGCCGTCCGTGTAGTGACTTCCAACCCAGCAAAGGTTTTGAAGCTGGCGCAAAAAGGGCGTATTGAGGAAGGAAAAGATGCCGACCTTGTTATTCTCGACCGGGGAAACATGCATATAGATACAGTAATCGCCAGAGGCAAAATCATGGTCCAGGAAGGTGAGCCTATTGTAAAAGGCACCTTCGAAACATGATACAGGAGCCCATGCAAAGGTACTTGTCCATACCCGGTGGCCTGTCACTTGTCACATATTGTCGAAGAGGAGTGATGTATTATTAAGGATTGGGTGTACAGATGGATTGCTGTTATTGGGATTCTCATACTTTTGGGCCTGATTCACAATGCCGAGGGTGAAGCCCAGAGTGAGTTCATGACGCATATTAATCGCATGAATACTAGTCCGTTTCCTTATATAAAAATGACCTTTTACAGCATATTAATAGGTATTCTGCTAGAATGGAAATCTTTGAAATCAGTTGTGAATGGAAACATAAAAATAGACTGGCAGATTGCGCCAGCCATCATTGTTCTGATTGTTGCTTTTATTCCGGAGTATTATTGGATCAGCCGGTTTCCACAGGGAACGATATGGCAAGCCCTGTCAACCGGCCGAATACAGGTATTCATCGACGTCATTGCAGGAATATTAATTTCCCGCTCCATAGCGAAGCATGAAAAGTAGATTCAGGTGCCTGGGTTCAGGTGCCTGTCACTTGTCGAAAAATCTTTATAAAAAAAGGTGAACTGAAATCACTTTTATAGGGATGAAATTTAATCAGGATTTGGTGTTCCCAATCCCTAAAAAAATCTAAATATAGCTTGTTTTCAGCTATAAAGGGGAGTTTTGGTTGTGGGTTGTCTTAAATTCTTTCTCGTTTTTGGTATTGTTCTGATTATTTACAATGCACTAAATTTGCAAGACACTGGGTTTATTTCAAATTTATTTAGCGGAAATTTTAGTTTCAGATTGATGATGCTGGAACTAGTACATTTACTGATTTTAGTGGTCATAGCTTATGCTGTCATTTACGGTTTGCAATTCATATCTCTAAAACTTTTTAATAAGGATTTTTTAAAAAATGATAGTAAGGAGAAAAGGGAATGATAGGAACGTGCTTTTATGTGCGACTGGGGGAAGTGAAATGAAATATGCCATAAAGGCGCCTATGTTAAGAGGTCAAAACATCATCATGAAAAGCATTGATCCAGATCGAGATGCTACTGGATTATATCAAATTTTTTCTGATCCTGAGATGCATGTATAGACAGGTAATCATATGTTGAAAAATGTTGATGAGGCAAAAGAATTATTGAAAAACTACCGTGATAATGAAGATATAATCTCATGGAGTATCTATAATATAGAAACCGGTGAATTTGTAGGAACATACTGGATTGCTCCCGCAGAAACCAACGGGGAAATGATTATTATTTCTGAAGCACAGCGGATAGGGAAAAAGTTTTGGAGAAAAGGTTTCACCAGGGAGGCAAGGCAACTAGTATACCGTTTCGCTTTTGAAGAATAAAAGCAGAAGAGGTTCATGCTCAAGCCTGGGCCGAAAATACAAATTCATGCCGATCTATGGAATCGTTCGGATTTCAATTGATGAAACAAAAGGAGTCAATTTTTAAAAAAACTGGAGAAAAACTCAAAGAAAACTACTATGTACTGTGCAAAAGCTCCGTAAACAGGAAAAAATGCAGACCAATCTAGTTAATTTTTTTGTGAAAGTCGTTAAAAAACATCATCACAAAAGCTTAGGTCCATTATCCTATATAACGAATAGGTTCTACTTGTTATTATAAAAGGAAATATTTGTTATAGGGGGTGGTAAAAAAATGAAGAAATTTAATTGGTTTGTGATTTTCTTAGTGTTACTGTTTGCTATTGCTGGATGCTCAAAAAAAGATGATGTGCCAAATGTTATAAAAAAGGCAATAGAAAACTCTCTACATAAAAAATTCGAAGACGCAACAGAAACTGACTTATCAACAATAGATATGTTGGTACTAAATGGTCAGGAGGATGAAAACCAACATATAGATTTGTCCTATCTTTCTAAACTAAAAAACCTAAAAACATTAACCATTAATACTCCGATTCAGAAAAATAGTAACCTTTCAGTAATAACTCCTAATTTAGAACGGTTAAGCTTGTTTAATGTTAATGAACTACCTGACATTACTAATTTGCAAAAGCTAATATTCTTGAATGTTGATAATTGTTCAATAGAGGATATTGAATTTGTGAAAAATTTAAAATCACTTCAAACGCTCAGCCTTAACAATAATCAGATTAAAAGTATTGAACCGCTCAAAAACCTTAAAAACATCAGACAGTTGAGCTTGGTATTTAACGAAATATCGAACATCAACGCTCTTTCAGAACTAGAGAATCTAGAAATAGTCAGTTTAGGAAATAATAAGATTAAAGAAATAGCACCATTAAGTAATTTAACTCAAATGAAATCTTTGGATTTAAATGATAATCCTATCCACGATATATCTGCATTGAATGGAAAGAAATCAATAAAGCAGTTGTCGCTCCAAAACACACTGATTGACGATACGAGTGTTATAGAAACATTAACAGAGTTAGATAGTCTAGATATCCGTAATACCGAAATCACATCAGTAAAAGGGTTAAAAAAACTAAAGCATTTACATCAAGTGTTATTAACAAAAAACAAAGTTAAAGATTGGGAAGAACTAGCTAACAGCAGGGATGATATTGACGTAGTAGAAAAGGCGCTATCCAAATAAAACAACAGAACTTTTTAAGTGCTGTTTTTTTATTTGCGCCCGGCATGTGCACAGGCTTTAGGGTTCAAGTTCCAAACCGCGAAGGTCGTTGTAGCGGTTAGCCGAAGGTAAGGGTGTCGGGGGTGACCTGGAATCTGAAGGAAGCTGGAGGCAAATTTCCGGCCTGAGGAACACGAATCTCATACGAGGCTGTATTCCCTGGATGAGGAGAAGGTTGAGAGCGATCTGCTGGAAAGAGTGGAAAAAGGTCAGGACGAAATTTAAGAATCTGAAGAAGCTTGGCATTCAAGTATCTAAAGCCTGGGAATGGGCCAACACAAGAAAAGGCTACTGGCGAATCGCCAGAAGCCACATCTTGCATAGGGCCCTGGATGACCAATATTGGTCATCCAGGGCCTTAAGAGTCCGTATAAACGATATAAAGATCAACGTTGGACTTAAGTGAAACCGCCGTGTACCGGCTCGTACGCCCGGTGGTGTAAGAGGACGGGTGTTAGTCACCCCCTCCTACTCGATTCTTAAATATAAAGTGCTATTTTTTTCACATCCGAGCCGCCGTGTGAGCGATTGTTTCATCTAAGGTGAAGCGGTAATTTGAACCCGGATCACTAATATGAATCATATCAGTGGTGATTTGAGAAGTATCTGGGTACACTGTGCCATCTGGTTCAGGAAATACAGTTAAAGTACCTGAAAAACCATCAGTGGTTACAGTGTGTTTTCCTCCTACATCAATAATTACTGGACGATTATTATTAACAATCTCATCAAAAATATAACCTTTAACTGTATCGAAGTCGCCATACATCAAGTTGTTAGAAAGACTGTATAAAGTTCCAGCTTGAGCCCAAGCGAAAGGACAGTCCCATCTATTTGGTTTTAAAGCATTCAATACATCTCCCGGATCATCACTATTACCATGAGCGTTAACTAAATTTGCAAACGCTGTTACGAAACAACCTTCAGCAGCCATAGTCCCTCCGCAACTTGTGTTATCACTTGCCCATGCACCTTTGTTTTGTCCTACATTAGACAATGTTTCATTATAACTTTTAAAAGACATTTGTAATCCCTCCTATAATTCTTTGGGGGAAGAAGAAAGGAACCCCCACTTCCTTTTCTTCTTACTATGTAAAGGCAAAAAAGCACACTTTAATACAACCTTTTTTCGAAAAAAATAAAGGCTCTCCAAAGAAAACTACTATGTACTGTATAAACGTTCCTAGTTAAATGCTCATTAATACCTGTATCAAAGGTTTGACCCGCTGAAATGCTCAGACAAATAGAACAGCTTTCAGGTCACATCGTCATCATTTAGTTCAATTCAGAGGGAGGCAAGGAAAATGACAAAAAAGATCCTCTTAGTCATCATCGCTATTTTTGCAGTCACAAACATTTTGACCTTCTGGCAGCTGACTTCGTACAAAAGCAAAGAAGAAAGTTCATTTCATTTAAGTCTTAATCGAATGTATGACGGGCTGCATGATGTATATCTCTGGTCCGGCCATCTGGTCAGCCGATGGGACAGCAGTTCCCGAGAGGAGAAAATAGATCATACTTCTGTCATTTTAAGCAGTTTAAAACTGGCTGCAAATATGATGGATACTCTTGGCCCGCATTATGAATTGCAGTCGGATGAACCCGTTTCCATGTTTCCTATGTCCGACTTGTTTCGGTTCTACGAAGGACATGTTAAAGATATACGAAGGCTGATTCGGGACGGTCAGGAGGATGAGGCTTTGAAAGCAGCACAGCGTCTGAGGCATGATGCAGAAGTTCTTGCTGAAGTGTTTGAATTGAATAAAGGAGATTCTTCTAAAAAATTGGTTCAGCTTACATATTTTGAGCTGAAGGAAAGTTGGGGAAATCTGCTTGAGAGACTGCAGGGATATGGGAATCATTTAACGGAGTATAGAAAGCTTCATGAATTTTAAAGTTTTTATATGAAATGGAGGCTATGCTTAATTCTTCTCTATCGTATGATGGCTTCCAAATGCTACGCTGATTCTGACATTCAAAATTTATTGAGGGGTGCCACCTGGTGGGTAATTTGTTTATGTTAAAAAGGTATGAATCTTGTCCAGGCAATTGTCAATCACCCATGAAGGTGCTTCGTCCTCAATACAGATATTTCTTGCTTTCCAGTCCAGACTTTTAATCTGATCAGCAAGAATGACCCCCTCAATCTTTAGTCCTGCTGGAAGAGGCACTTCAAAAGGGTATCCCTTTTGCTGTCGGGTAATTGGACAGACAACAGCAAATCCAGTTGCTTGATTAAAAGCTTCAGGAGATAAAATAATACCCGGACGCCTCCCAGACTGTTCATGACCAGATTGTGGGTGAAAGTCAAGATATACTATATCGCCTCTCTTTGGGATATGCATCATTCATTCACCTCTTGATATTTACAATAATTCGTTTCCTTTTGATCCGAAATCAATTTCAGTGTGTCGGTTCTCGGGTGAGATTTTTTCCAGCAGCTCTTCTAATGTTGGCTTTTTCTTACTCGGTTCTAATTGGATGCAATTTTCCTTCACAGTCAATTCTAATTCTGAACCTGGTTCAAGGTTTAATTGCTCTGCAATTTTCTTGGGAATCCGAATACCATAACTGTTTCCCCATTTTTGAAGCCGGGTAGTCATTTGGCTTTGACCTCCTTTTTTAGAACTCGGTTTCGAGTCCATTTTATCACCTCAATGCCAAAATTGTATATACTTAGTATATACAATATGGAATATAATATATACACATTTGTTCAATTCAATGGTTTTGAAGAATAGGCAGGAGAATAAGGTATTATTAGGCTACAAAACGGGGGGAGCAAACATTAGTTGAAAAAGCGCATGATTTACCTTTTTCTAACTTAAACTCTGAGGATATGATCGTGAATACAGGAATGGAAAAACAAGCTTAGATGTATGAATGAGAATTTCATTCCCGGGAAAACATCAGAGACTAATCCAGCTCAAGCAAATCAAGGTGAAGAAACACTTCTTTAACGGGTATGGACAGGCATGAAATATGAGGAGAAGTGATCGTGTCTTCCTCTTTCCCGTAAACTTCGTTAAGGTCGTATTTTGATTTTTCCCCATGTAATACATGCTGTTCAACTGTCCGATGCACAGGGTCCACAATCCAGTATTCATTTACGCCAAATCGGGCATAGGTCTCCCATTTGCTTTTCTTATCATTCATGGCTGTCGATGGCGAAAGGATTTCTACCACTAAATCCGGTGCTCCTTCTATCCCCCGGCGTGTAATGATGTGCCGCCGTTCCATGTGAATCATGACAAGATCCGGCTGACGGACTTCATGATTAGACAGAATTAGATCAATGGGTGCGTCTAAAATAAAGTAATCAAAGCGGCAGGATTGGTTAATAACAGCGCTCAGATTATTGCTGATCACCTGGTGCTCGGAAGAAGGGGCTGGGGCCAGCA
Organism: Bacillaceae bacterium; assembly: GCA_017656265.1. Classification (GTDB taxonomy): domain Bacteria; phylum Bacillota; class Bacilli; order Bacillales; family Alkalibacillaceae; genus Melghiribacillus. Next base: position 268,987 of record JACDOD010000002.1, read on the forward strand.
TCTCTAATGTGCCGTTTACCAGTTCATAGCGCTGTCCGTCGTCAGGAAGGTTGGCATAATCTTCATAAGTCAGACCTTCTTCTTTGACTTCATCTTTCTTCCGCTTTTTTTCCATTTTTCTCACTCCTCTCTGTCATTTTTTTCATTATAGCATGGGGTAAATTCAGGGTGTTATTAACATGAAAATTGTTCAGACAAGAAGTATTAAGCAGAGGCTAGTCAATTAACATTTATTAGATATATTGTAAAAATGAACCTATCTGGTAAAATAAAAGAAACTCTACCTGATTGGTAGAGTTAAGGTGCTTAAATTATATAAATTTAGTTGAGACGGATTGTTTTCACCATACAACTGCATGGGTACTCTGCCAATCCTGCATCACATTAACCGTACAGAATGCACGGGGGTGTGATGTAATAATACTATATAATATTTGACAATCATTGTCAAATGAATTTGGAGTTGAAATTCTATGAGTATTCCACAACCATTAAGAACTGAAATTATGAAAATCTTTTTTGATGAAAGTGGTGACAAATCTAATCGACCGGCTTTAATGGGGGGGGTTATTGATTCCTGAGAAAATATATCAGTCTTATGAATTTAAAGAATTAAATAAACTGCTTACGAAAGGTGAGTTAACACTTCACTGGACGGATTATAATGGACAGGATGCCCTATATGATAATATTATGAATACAATAAAGGTATTTTCAAAATACTCCAGATATATACGCATGAACGTAATTAGTTATAATACTTCTTTATTAGAACAACGTTATAAATTGTCTGGTCATGAGGGGAGCTTATCGAAGAAAAGACGAAGAGAAAAAGCAATAGAGTTCTCAACCCTTATGATTTATACAAAAATACCTGAAAGAATTTTTTATGGACTATTGAGACACTATGGAAAGGATATTTACATAAAAACTAACATTTATGTTGAGAGACAAGGGAAATACACAAAATATGACTTAGAAAAAAGACTTCTGGAAAACCTTAATACACAATCACTGTACCGGGCAGCACAGTATTGGGTAAATAGTTGTGAACAAGTACCAAAAGGTAGGATGATAGGAGTTGAACTAGTAGACCTACTGCTAGGAATAATCAGGCAGGTAATAAAGAACGAATCCGTTCCTCCTCACCTTTCAGAACAGGAATTGAAGGAACAAAAGATACATGGACGAGCAAAAAAACAGCAATTGACGATTGAATTGTTGAAAATACCCGATTTCTATAAATTTATCTCCAACATTATGTTTTATGAATGGGATAGCGATAAGCAATTATCTGAAGTGCTATTTAAAGATTATTTGGAAATATTCACCTCCAGCAATTATATGGATTTTAGATAAGTATTGAGTATTTATGAATTCTTAAGGGTTTAACCAGCATGTACTACTTCTAATCATATAAAATTGAAAAAACCTCAACTTAAGCACCTCTTCTGAAACACAATTCTCAATTATTTTTTATTAGCAATATACTGTTAATTGGCGGGATCTTAATTTTGAAAAAAGACTACTCATCATTTAAATGGTGTTTTTATGCATAAAAACCATTGCAAAATCATGAGAACCCTGTATAATATCTCCTTAAAAACAAAAAGGAGAAAGTTCTATGAATCCAATTTTGCTAGATTTCCCAGAAGAATTTTATACCGAGAGACTGCACATACGAATGCCGAAGCCTGGTGATGGAAAAGTTGTTCATGAAGCGATCCAGGCATCAAGGGAGGAACTGAAGCCATGGATGCCTTTTGCCCAAAAAGAACAGACAGTAGAGGAATTGGAGGCCAACATCCGTGAGGCCCATGCTCAATTTCTCAAACGCGAAGACCTGCGCCTTCATATTTTTCATAAAGAAACAGGGGAATTCATCGGTTCGTCTGGCCTTCATCGGATGAACTGGGATGTGCCAAAGTTCGAAATTGGCTACTGGATTGATACCCGCCACAGTGGAAAGGGCTATATGAGTGAGGCTGTACAGGGGATTACCGATTTTGCTTTTCGGGAATTGAAGGCTCGCCGTGTGGAAATTCGAGTGGATTCCAGGAATACAAAGAGCCGCCGTATTCCTGAACGGCTGGGATTTACGCTGGAAGGGATTCTGAAAAATGATGACCTTGCCGAAGATGGCAGCGGTCTTCGGAATACATGCATCTATGCAAAAGTAAAATAAACACGAGGTTCTGCGCTGGCAGAAGGAATGGCTATTCTGTCAGCGGATCCTGGTGTTTTTTCATTGGGTTTCAACTGACGTTAGGGTACACCATATATTTTGGCGTTTTCTACTAAGTTAGAAACGTTTACCTTGTAAATTTGGATGGTAGGTTGGCAGCACCTGTTTTACCTGATGTACGGCATCATCCACGTCCTGGGCCTTAATAACTATTTTTCGCCCTTCGTCATACTGCCTGGAAGCATGCTGATATCGGGGGTCGTAATAATACGTTAAAAGCTGTTCAATGGCCTGCTCAAATTTTCCGGATTTTAAGTTCGCTTCAATTTCTTTAGCCACTGGAGTATGAATGCGGCGCTTGATCCGTTCATAGGCCTGCAGGTAGGCTTCCTCACGATTCCAGGGCTGATAGTCATCTAAAATATTTTTAACCCGTTCCTCAACAGGCAGTTCAATAAACAGCTGCATGCCCTGTTCTTTTTTCTCAATTAAAAAGGACGGTAGGACGACTTTGCCGATTCGTTTACTTTCTCCTTCTATGATGATAAAAAGTGAGTCCTGGTATTTAAGCAGCTCATGGACCAGAAGCGAATCGAACGTTTTTTGATTGTAAGGCTCCTTGCCAATATGACCGAAAATGGATCCTCTGTGATTAGCCATGCTTTCTAAATCGATAACTGGAAAGCCTTCTTTCTTTAGCTGGGTAAGAATTTTGGTTTTTCCGGTGCCGGTGTTGCCGTTCAGCACAAAAAAGGTTGGCGTTAGATCAAGCTCGTCCAGTGTATGGACCACCCATTTCCGGTATGCCCGATAACCACCTTTGAGCCTATGAATCGTCATGCCCATTAGATCAACAACCGTAGCTGCTGTTTTACTGCGCATGCCACCCCGCCAGCAGTAGACCGCCTTTTGGCCGTCAATGGACTGGAATGCTTTTAAAAAGGCCGGTAGTTTTTTAGAAAATATCTCGATGCCCCGTTCTCTGGCTGATTCAGGGCTGTCCTGTTTATAGATAGTACCCACTTCCGCCCGTTCCTGATCGTCAAATACGGGAATATTGATGCTTCCCGGTATGCTGCCTTCTTTAAATTCAGAAGGAGAACGGACGTCAATAATGATGACACTTTCTTTCTCTTTTCTTGAAAATAACTCATCCACGTCAATATCCTGATACATCATCATCCCACCTCCCATCTATTGTATAAAAAATACGGGGTGCCTGTCACTTGTCGAATTCGACAAGTGACAGGCACCTTTTTTTCTTTATCTGGGCGTACACCTATTTTCGCCAGCTGCATATACTGTTAATACCACATTTTTTAAAGAGGTGGTTTTTTGACAAAGATGATTCGCAATTATTATGCTGGCGGAAACACGGCTAAAGGTTTTCATCACTTCTTTCCATCTAATCTTTCGGGGCTTAAGCGGGTGTTTATTCTGAAAGGCGGACCGGGAACTGGAAAGTCAACCATGATGAAAGCGATCGGGAAGAGGTGGGAAAATCAGTATGAGGTGGAATATATACATTGTGCGTCGGACTGGGGGTCGATTGATGGGGTCATCATCCCACGAATTGGCGTCGGGGTAGTAGATGGAACTGCTCCACATGTATTGGAACCTGAATTACCGGGTGCAGTCGAAGAATACATCAATCTGGGAGAAGCCTGGGATTCCCGGAAACTTCAAATGAATAAAGACGAAATTCAGTTTCTTAAAAAACAGATCAAAAACAGTTACGATCATGCCTACCACACATTTAGCCAGGCTCTCTCCATCCATGATGAATGGGAGAGATTTTATATTGATGAACTGGACCGTGAAAAAGCCAATCGGTTAACAAAACAGCTTATCCAGCAATTTTTTGGCTCCATTCAAATCAATAAAAGACCAAAAGTTCGCCACCGTTTTCTTGGAGCGGCAACCCCCGAGGGCCCCAAAGATTTCATTCCTAATTTAACCGAGGATGTGGCCAGTCGCTACTTTATAAAGGGACGGCCGGGCTCCGGCAAATCCACCATGCTGAAAAAACTGGCTACGGAAGCTCAAAAACGTGGTGTAGATGCGGAAATTTACCACTGCGGCTTTGACCCCCAAAGTCTGGACATGGTCATCTTCCGGGAACTGGACATCGCCATTTTCGACAGCACCAGTCCCCATGAACATTTTCCCTCCCGTACGGGGGACGAAATTATCGATATGTATGAAGAACTGATCACACCGGGAACTGACGAAAGATATGAAGAATCACTGAAAGATGTTGCCTATCGCTACAAAACCAAAATGCAGGAAGGCACCGGGTGGCTTAAAGCGGCAAATACCCACCACAAAAAAATGGAGGAAATCTACAAAGAAGCGGTGGATTTCTCCATTGTGGACAAAAAGCAGCTAGAAATTGAGAAAGAAGTTTCAGCAATGGAAGAACGGGTATCATTTTAACACCAAAAGCCATAATCACTGGTAAATGATAGGGGGATATAAATCCTAACGTGATTTATATCCTTTTTTAATAAATTGAACACCGGGAGGGTGGCAGATTATCGGCAGACGTCTCTTTCGCTGTTTTCGGCAAACCTTCATCCCCCGGGTGTTCTCCAACTCGGAGACCAGGTGAAATTTGTCCCCATTTCCATGGGAGTATTTGAAAAATGTGAGGATTTTTCATAGGTATTCAAAAAAAGACGGGGATGCATTCACTGATTCAGGATGCGGACCAGCAGCCCATTGGCAGCTATCCAAAAATCGGCGAAGCTATTTCGTTTGATCTCCGGGTGCTGGCCAAAAAAAAAGCTCGTTGCCCACAGTCGTTTTGAGACCGTCAGAGTCCCGTCACGTGATAGACATGGTTCACGGTTAATAATCAAAAAATTTCCGTTCAGACAGACACGCCCTTCCTCCACGTTGATAAGGATGCCGCAACTTTGCCATAAAAAATCATCAGGTGTCCAAAGAATAAGGGATTGAATGTAACCCTCTTTCCAGGTGAAAGTCGCTTTCCAGGGCGTTTGTCATCATGAAATATGATGCATTTATCTTGCGTATAAACGAATGTTTTCAAGATTTTCGGTTTGTTTTAAATCAAGGAGATTTTCCGCTCCGATCCCAAACATTGCTGTTTTCAGTTCAAATTCAATCCGATCAAATGCCTGTATCAGGGCTTCCGTAGACTCGATGGCTTCATTTAAAATGGCACGTCCAAACCCTGCCAGATCCGCTCCAAGGGCAATGGCTTTGGCTGCTTCCACGCCGTTTTTCAATCCACCGCTCGCAATGACAGTCTTCCCGGGATTGCGATTTCGGACATCGACGATTGCTTCCGCAGTAGGGATTCCCCAGTCTCTAAAAGCGTCAGAGGCCTGTTTTCTAATTTGTGTTTTTGTCCGGTTTTTTTCCACCTGGCTCCATGATGTTCCGCCGGCACCAGCTACATCAACAAAAGAAACTCCCATGTCAAATAACCGTTTGGCCAGCTTTCCATGAATGCCCCAGCCCACCTCTTTGACTCCCAGGGGAACTTCCAGCCGACTCGCTATCTGTTCAATTTTTTTCAATAACCCTTTAAAATTAGTATCTCCTTCATCTTGAAATACTTCCTGAAGGCTGTTGAGGTGGAGCACCAGGGCATCAGCTTCTGTGATCTCAACAATTTTCCGGCAATGGGTTTCATCATAGCCGTAATTCAGCTGGACAGCCCCAAGATTGGCGAACAGCGGGACAGAAGGGGAATATTTACGCACTTGAAAAGTATGGGCATAGGCTTCATGTTCCAGCGCTGCACGTGTGGAGCCAAGTCCCATGGCCCAGCCTTTTTCCTCAACAGCTTCGGCCAGATGGCGGTTGATGGTAGCAGCTTTCTCAGTTCCCCCGGTCATAGAACTGACGAGAAATGGGACCTTCACTTTTTTACCGAGAAATTCGGTGGACAGAGAAATGTCCTGAAAATTCACCTCCGGCAGAGCTTCATGGATCAATCGGTAGTTTTCAAATCCTGTAGAAATTCCAGCTGCTTCCACATCCTGAGTCAGCACAATATCAATATGCTCAGCTTTTCGCCGTTCAATTTGATTTCCCATAGGTTCACCTGCTTTCAAAAAACTCGCGTTTTGAACGTTAAACTATTTTCAGAATAGTTAAGAATATTGTATAATGTTTGTATAATATTTGTCTAATATTTGAGGTGAAGACATGTCCCGTTCGGACTTATTGTATCGATTATTTATTTTCTGGTATGTTTGTGGACTTATTCTTGTAGGGATGAACTGGCTTCCTTCATGGCTGGAATGGGCCAATGGTGTGTTTCTAATTCTGGCCGGTCTTTTGGGGGGCATATTTTTTGTTCATCAATTTGGCTGGAAAAAGGGGCTGGTTATCACCTCGGTCATATCGCTGACATCCCTTGCTGTGGAATACGCCGGTGCCCGGTATGGGTTCTGGTTTGGCCATTATGATTATACCGAAAAGTTTGCTCCCTTAATAGCTGGTGTGCCGATTGCCATCGGTTTTGCCTGGCTGATGGTGATCGCCACCTCCCATGCGCTGGCCCGTATTATTTTTCCTGATTCAAATTGGAAACGGGTTATGACTGGAGCACTGATCGCGCTGTCTTATGATTTGATCATCGATCCTGTAGCGTTTCATTCCAAACAGTACTGGATCTGGGAAGGACCAGGCATATATTATCAAATTCCTTTGTCGAATTTTCTCGGCTGGTTTTTGCTTGCTTTCATCTTTCATGGGGTGGTCGAAGCCATTGGCGCCCAAACGCTGAAAAGTTCAGCCGATCGTCTCTGGGAACGTCGCATGGTCTATGTATATAACATGGTCATTGTCATGTTTCTGTTTTTGGGGATCCTCGCCGAGCTCTGGCTTGCCACAGCTGTGACGGCCATTTTGGCGGCAACTGTACTTTTTCTTGCTGGAAAAAGGGGGGCTTATCATGATTGAGCCCGATAAACGTTCCAGTTTTTCCCGTCTTTTTTCAATTTACAATTCATGGCTTCTCAGGCGTTCCTTTCACCGTATCGGATGGCTGGCAAAGGAGGAGTTTCCGGATTCGCCGGTTCTGTACGTCATGAATCACAGTTCCTGGTGGGATGGGCTCCTTGCTTTTCAGCTGAACCAAGCCCTGATAAAACAGGACAGTTATGTCATGATGCATGAACAGGGGCTTCGGAAGTACCCCTTTTTTCGTAAGCTGGGCGCATTTTCCGTCAATCGACAAAACCCCGGAGATGTGTTGCGCTCGCTAACATTTGCTGAAAACCTTTTAAAAGGTGGAAAATCCCTGTGGCTCTTTCCCCAGGGAGATGAATTTCACCTGGAGAAGCGGCCGTTGAATTTTTTGATGGGAGCCATGTATCTTCTGGAAAAGTGCCCCGATGTGCCTGTGGTTCCGATCAGTATCTATTATTCCTTTGGCCATAACAGAAAGCCCGAAGTGTACTTGCTGGCCGGGAATCAAAAATTCTGGTCAGCATTTAACGGCTGTACAAGGAAAGAGAAAACCCTTGCGCTGGAAATGGATTTCACCGCACAGCTTGATGAATTAAAAGGCTATGTGGTCGCCGAAGAGCTTCAGTTATTTTCAAGCCTGTTATAAAAGGTGAGGATTGACGTGATCATTGCTGTTATCAATCTATTATTGATTTTTTTCATCTGGAACATCGTGAATACACGGTATTTGCCCCGGCTTCCGAAGCGGGCGAAGCTGGAGGAACAGCTCCTCTGTTCCATTCTCGTGCCTTTGCGAAATGAGGAAAGGAATGTGAAAGGTCTGGTTCAATCCCTTCAAAAGCTGCAATATCCTCACCTGGAATTTATTCTTCTGGATGATCGGTCAGAAGATGACACTCTAGATCGTTTAAAGCAGGAGACAGCCGGAGATTCCCGATTTCGTCTGATAGAGGGAAATAATCTTCCCGAAGGCTGGGTAGGGAAGGTTTTTGCCTGCTATCAGCTGTCCGGCTATGCGAAGGGCGACTTTCTGCTATTTCTGGATGCTGACGCCCGGCTGCAGCCGGAAGCCATAGGAGCAGCCCTTACTCTCATGAAGAAAAAAGACGCAAAGTTGCTCACCGGTTTTCCGGTCTTTCCGGTGTCATCCTGGCTGGGTGCACTCCTTATTCCTATGCAGCATTTTGTGGTTTACTTTCACCTTCCTCTCATGCTGGTCGGTAAAACCTTGTTTCCTTCTGCAGTTGCAGCCCATGGAGCTTTTATGTTTTTTGAGCGAAGGGCCTATGAAGTAATTGGGGGTCATAAATCGGTGCGGTCTTCACTGGTGGAGGACGTTCATCTAGCCCGAAAAATGAAAGAACATGGACATCAGGTGGTGCTGGCCAATGTGACGGAACAGGTAACCTGCCGGATGTATGAGACGAGCACTGAAGTGTGGCAGGGTTTTTTGAAAAATATTTATGCAGGACTTGGGCGTTCGCCATGGCTCGTAGTTATGTTGAGCGGATTTTATGGACTGTTTTATGTGTGGCCTCTGTACTGGCTGTTTTATGGGCTTATAACCCTGCAAATGGTCTATGTTCTGCCTTTTGTTCTGGGCGTTTTACAGCGCCTATGGACAGACTGGATATCCAGACAACGAAAAATATACTCCTTATTGATGCCTCTGTCGGCTCTGACTCTGATTGTTTTAATGCATGCATCCATGTGGCGGTCATTACGCAAACGAACGTATCAATGGAAAGGACGGTATTACTCATGAAAAAAACAGTGATCATTGGCGGCGGCCTCGGCGGTTTATCAGCAGCAATTACCCTCCAGCATGCGGGCTTTCAGGTTCAGTTGTTTGAAAAAAATAAACATTTCGGCGGTAAACTGATGCCGGTTCAGCTCGGGGACTATTCCTTTGACTTCGGCCCCAATACGATTACCATGCCCAACGTGTTTGAACAAGTCATTGAGCAAACAGGAGAAAAGGCAGGGGACTATTTCGAGTTTGTGAAGCTCCCTGTTCATACCCGCAATGTCTTTTCGGATGGGTCTGAGTTCAAGTTTTCCAGCAATCCTGAAATGATGGAGGAAGAGATTCAAAAGCTCGATTCCAAGGGTGCCCGAAATTATGGCGATTTTCTCAGGGAAACAGGCCGGATCTTTCATCTCGCAGAAAAGCAGTTTTTCCCGCGAATCTTTCATTCCTGGCGGGATTATCTGTCTCCGAGTCTGGCCCTTTCTCTTGCAAAAGTGCGTCCGTGGGAGACGATGGACCGCTTTCACCGCCGCTATTTTTGTGATGAACGGGTCATTCAAGCCTTGAATCGCTATGCCACTTACGTAGGTTCCTCCCCCTACCGTTTGCCGGCTACTTTTGCCATGATTGCCTATCTGGAACTGGTGGAAGGGGTATATTATGTAAAAGGCGGTAATGTGCGAATTGCCGGAGGGTTTGAGAAGCTGGCCCGAAAGCTCGGAGCAGATCTTTTTGCGGAAACAGAAGTACAAAAAATTCTTGTATCCAATCGGCAGGTGCGTGGGGTTCAGCTTGCGAACGGAGAAAAAATAGAAGCGGACTATGTGCTTGTGAATGGAGATCTTCTGGAATCCTATCCAATGCTGGTGGAAAAGGAGTACCGGCCCCGTTTTGCCGATCTAAGAATAAAGTCAATGGAGCCTTCACTATCTGCCTTTGTGATCCTGGCTGGCATCAGTGGACGCCATTCTGGGCTTCAGCATCATAATGTCTATTTTTCTTCGGATTACCCTCGGGAATTTCAGGCATTATTCCAGGAGAATCGGTATCCGGAAGAACCGACCATTTATATTTGTAGCTCATCACGAACGGAGCCGGATCGTTCACCTGGTGGAGACAATCTTTTTATTCTGGCCAATGCACCTGCCCTGCCTTTGGATGGCAGGGTGCAGGCCGATCCGGAACAGTACAAAGAACTCATCTATGAGCAGCTGGCCCGTTCAGGCCTGGATATCCAATCAGTGCTTGAAACCGAAAAGGTGTTTACACCAGAGGATATCTCCCACTTATTCGGGGCTTATCGTGGAGCGCTGTACGGGGTATCCTCCAATCGAAGGATGAATGCTTTTTTGCGCCCGCCAGCAATCAGCAGAGACATTGAGAATTTGCTGTTTGTGGGAGGAACCACCCACCCCGGGGGCGGTTCGCCGATGGTAACGATCAGTGGTCAGAATGTTGCCCGGTGGATCATTCAAAAAGAGATAGAATAAGGTTTCCTCTTTTTAACTGGGTTGCCGTTTATGTTCTGAAAAAAGCTAATTTCATAGAGACAAAATATTTTTACAGGAAAGCAAAACAAACGCATGTGAATCTGCTTTGTTTCACATGCGTTTTGACTGAGCTCTTCAAAGTTGTGCGAGAATTTGTTTCTTTTCTTTTAGGGAAATGCTGTGTTTCTTGCCAAATACCTGATAATGATTCCTCCGAATTGCTGAAAGAATCGCCCGGTAGAGATACAGTGCACCTTTCACTGGGGTTCGGGAATAGACGGGATACTCATCAATGGATTGCAGGGCCTTTTTGTATAGCTCTTCCGCCTCTTTAGCCAGATGTTCCCAGACGAGAATAAAGGAAGGATTGACGGTTTCGGCTTTTAGCATTTCTTCGGTCAGTCCATAGCGCTTCATGCATTCTGCCGGCAGATATATGCGATCCCTTCCCAAATCTTCTCCCACATCCCTCAGGATATTGGTGATCTGCATGGCCAGACCCAGATAAATGGCATCGTCTCTGAGCCGTTCTGTTTTTTCTGGAGCGAGCACAGGTAAAAGCATGAGTCCGACAGTACTGGCTACATGATAGCAGTAGTCGAGCAGTTCTTCCATCGTTTCATACCGGCTGACAGTCAGATCCATTTCCTGTCCCCGGATCATATCGTGAAAGGCTTGCTGATTCATCGGGTAGCGATTAAACACGTCTGCCAGTGCGGTCCACATAAAATGTTCCCGGTCGTAGTTTCCAGCCAGAAACTGCTCAAACTCACCTTTGAATCTGGCGATATCCTTCTCGGGCTGTACCCCTTCATCCACCAGATCATCCACCGTGCGACAAAAAGCATAGATCGCCCAGACAGCCTGCCGCTTTTCATCAGGTAGTAGAGAAAAAGCTTTATGAAACGTTCGGGAATGCAGCTGAATTACCTCTTCACATGCCTGATACGCTTTTTTCACTTTCAGCAAGAATCCTCACTCCTTTTTAAATTAGGCCAGGAAAAACCTGTATCGGAAAAACCCAGACCAGCTTATGTTGAACGTGCCGTCGTGGAAGCTGATGTGATCTGAAAGTCCTGAACGAGCTGGCGAACCATCAACTGTGCGCCCTGTATGACAATGGGGATGCCTCCGCCCGGGTGAATGGAAGCCCCGACCGCATACAGGTTATCGACGGAAAGGGGTTTTACCTGGGGCCGAAAAACGCCGGATTGAAACAGAGAAGGTTCAATCCCAAACATACCACCCTGATACAGTCCAAAATGATAGGCATCCTGTGGTGTCCGTACTTCCATCCATTCCATGGAATCAGTCAGTCCCGGAAACGCCACTTCTTCCATTCTCTGGATGACTTTCTCAATCCAGTCCTCCTGGTTGTTCCAGTCGATATGCTAGTCAAGTCCTTAATTATGTGTAAATTCTGTCTGCAATGTTTCCCTTTTATAGAT